>NZ_JBEXYR010000007.1:0-473764 GCF_040631005.1 Micromonospora sp. NPDC005707 | reverse complement strand
GAGGGCGTGGATGGGTAGGTGGTGTTCGTGGGCGTAGGACAGTCGGGTGAGCAGGAGCAGCCCGACGCCTTCGCCCCAGACGGTGCCGTCGGCGGCGTCGGCGAATGCCCGGCACCGGCCGGTGGGCGACAGCGCCCGCTGCCGGCTGAACTCCACGAACGAGCCGGGCGTGGCCATCACCGTCGCGCCACCGGCGAGCGCCATCTCGCACTCGCCCTTGCGCAGTGACTGCGCGGCCAGGTGCACGGAAACCAGCGACGACGAGCACGCCGTATCGACCGTGATCGCCGGACCTTCCAGGCCGAACGCATACGCCACCCGCCCGGAGGCGATGCTCGGCGCGCTGCCGCTGCCGACCAGGCCCTCGAAGCCGGCGGGGATGTCCGGGAGCAGGCGGAACCCGTAGTCCGCCACCATGATGCCGGCGAAGACACCGGTGCTGCTGCCGCGTACCGCCGTCGGATCGAGGCCGGCCCGTTCGAACGCCTCCCACGCCGTCTCCAGCAGCAGCCGCTGCTGGGGGTCCATGGTCATCGCCTCGCGAGGGCTGATGCCGAACAGCTCCGGATCGAACTCGCCCGCCGCGTCGACGAAGCCGCCCTCGCGGACGTACGTCCGTCCCGGCGCGTCCGGGTCCGGGTCGTACAACGCCTCGACGTCCCAGCCCCGGTCGGTGGGGAACCCGGAGATCGCGTCCCGGCCGTCGGCCAGCAGCCGCCACAACTCCTCCGGCGACCGCACCCCACCGGGCAACCGGCAGGCCATCCCCACCACCGCGATCGGCTCGCGCGCCACCGCCTCCACATCGACCAGACGCTGCCGCGTCTGCTGCAACTCCGCCGTCGCCCGCCGCAGATACGCCCGCAGCTTTTCCTCATTCGCGGTACCGTCCGTCGGCGCGCCCTGGCTCATTGCGGGATCGCTCCTCACCGTTGGCGTCATTGAACGTCGATGTGCGGGAGGAGACGAGACATCGGAACCGTCGCGCCGACAGCGCGCCACCCTCGGCGTCGACAATTTCTGCCACAGCTAACGATCGCCTTATTCACCACTAAAGCTACTCGGGCGGACCGGGCGACAACGGTGCCGATCGGCATGCTTCGACCACGGGCGCGGGGCCGGTCCGGGCACCACGGACCGGCCCGCCGGCGCTGGTCGCCGGCGGGCTCGGGTCGGGTCGATCAGGCGGCCAGCTCCCGGGCGATGCTCATCACGTACCGGCCGTAGTTCGAGTTCGCCATCGTCGCGCCGAGCGCGTGGCAGGCCTCCGCGTCGATGAAGCCCATCCGCAGGGCGATCTCCTCGAGGCAGGCGATCCGGACGCCCTGCCGTTCCTCCAGGGTCCGCACGTACTGGCCGGCCTGCAGCAGCGCCTCGGGCGTGCCGGTGTCCAACCAGGCGAACCCGCGCCCGAGGTCGACCAGTCGGGCCAGCCCCCGGGTCAGGTAGACGTTGTTGACGTCGGTGATCTCCAGCTCGCCCCGGGCCGACGGGCGCAGGTTCTTGGCGATGTCCACCGCGTCGCTGTCATAGAAGTACAGGCCGGTGATGGCCCGATTGGAGCGGGGATGGCTGGGCTTCTCGTCGATCGCCACCAGCCGGCCCTCCGGGTCGGTCACCCCGATGCCGTAGCGCTGCGGGTCGTTGACCCGGTAGCCGAACAGGGTGCAGCCGTGCAGCTGCCGCGACTCGCGGTGCAGCAGCTGGGAGAACGCGTTGCCGTGGAAGATGTTGTCGCCCAGGATCAGGGCGCACTCGTCACCGTCGATGTGCCCGGCGCCGATGAGCAGCGCCTCCGCGATGCCGCGGGGCTGGGGCTGCTCGGCGTACGTGATGCGCAGTCCCCACTGGGCGCCGTCGCGCAGCAGGGTCTGGAACATCGGCAGGTCCGCCGGCCGGGCGATCACCAGCACCTCGCGGATGCCGGCGAACATCAGCACCGAGAGCGGGTAGTAGATCATCGGCTTGTCGCCGACCGGGAGCAGCTGCTTGGAGACCGGGATGGTGATCGGGTGCAGCCGGGTGCCGGAGCCGCCGGCCAGGATGATGCCCTTCACGCGTCGGCGCTCCTCGGGCCGGCGGACCGGGGTCGCACCGGCTGTCCCGACGATGTCTCGTGTTCGGTGGGAACAACAGAACGCATGGCATCCCCCGGAGCGGTCGGGCCAGGTATGTTCACCCGGACCCTACCGACGGAAACGGCACGCGCAACCCTGAGCGGTGATATCCGGTGCGATTGTTTGGGGCTCCTTTAGGGACGCCTTGTAATTGCTTGAGAGAATCGCCGGGAAGTGTCGTCGAAACGATTATTCCGGGTGTGTGGGAAGCGTAGCGACCGGTAGGATCTGGATTCATGACGAGGATGCTGGTCACCGGAGGCGCGGGCTTCATCGGGGCGAACTTCGTCCACCACACCGTGCGGCACCACCCCGAGTACCGGGTCCGGGTCCTCGACGCGCTGACCTACGCGGGCAACCGCGCCAGCCTCGGGCCGGTCGACGATCGGGTGGAGTTCGTGCATGGCGACATCTGCGACGCGGCGCTGGTGGACACCCTGGTCGCCGGCTCCGACGTGGTCGTCCACTTCGCCGCCGAGTCACACGTGGACAACTCGCTGCGCGACCCGGAGCCGTTCGTCCGGACCAACCTGCTCGGCACCTTCACCCTGCTGGAGGCCGTGCGCCGGCACGACGTCCGGTTCCACCACGTCTCCACCGACGAGGTCTTCGGGGACCTCCCGCTTGACGGGACCGCGAAGTTCACCGAGCAGACCGCGTACGACCCGTCGAGCCCCTACTCGGCCACCAAGGCGGGATCGGACCTGCTGGTGCGCGCCTGGGTGCGGTCCTACCGGGTGGCGGCGACGCTCTCCAACTGCGCCAACAACTACGGGCCGTTCCAGCACGTGGAGAAGTTCATCCCCCGGCAGGTCACCAACGTGCTGACCGGCGAGCGCCCGAAGCTGTACGGGACCGGCGTCAACGTCCGCGAGTGGACGCACGTCGACGACCACAACGAGGCGGTCCACCTGATCCTGCGGCGCGGCCGGATCGGTGAGACGTACCTCGTCGGCTCCGGCGACGAACGCAGCAACCGGGAGATCGTCGAGCTGATCCTCGCCCTGATGGACCGGCCGACCGACGCGTACGACCTGGTGCCCGACCGTCCGGGGCACGACCTGCGCTACGCCAACGACTCCACGAAGCTGCGCACCGAGCTGGGCTGGCGGCCGCGGTTCGGTTCGTTCCGCGACGGGCTCGCGGCCACCATCGACTGGTACCGCGCCAACGACTGGTGGTGGAAGCCGCGGAAGCAGGCCGTCGAGGAGGGCTACCGCGCCGCCGGCGAGATCGCGAGCTGAATTCGCGCTCCGGCGAGCGCTGGAAAGAACCTCCAGCTCCGGGACCTGGATGGAAGGATTTCTTTCCGTCCATGCCGTTGGTACTGTGCTGCCGTGCCTGCCCCTCGCACCGTCAGCGCCCCACCGGATGACCGCGCCCCGACCGTGGAGTCCAGCCCCGCCGCCGTCCGGCGGGGGAAGCCGGCACGCTTCACCGAATCCGGTCTCGGGTGGCTGCTGCTGCTGCCGTCCGTCGTGGTCTTCGCGCTGTTCGTGTTCTGGCCGCTGGGGCGGACCCTGTACCTGTCCGTCCACGGCAACGACCTCTTCGGCGCCCCGTCGGTGTACGTCGGCGCGGAGCACTACCGGGAGATGCTGTCGGCCGAGTTCGGCAAGGTGCTGGCCACGACGGGCCTGTTCACGCTGTTCTCGGTGGTGCCGGCCGTCCTGGGCGCGCTCTTCGTGGTGCTGCTGCTGGAGGCGCGGATCCGCGGGGTACGGGTGCTGCGCACCGCCTTCGCGCTGCCGTTCGCGTTCTCGGTGGCGACCGCGTCGGTCATCTTCGCCGTCATCTACAACCCGGCGATCGGCGTGGCGAACGGCGTGCTCGGCTCCCTCGGGATCGACCGGGTCAACTGGCTCACCGACCCGACGATCGCGCTGCCCGCCGTGGCCGCCGCGACGGTGTGGATGAACTTCGGCTACAACGTCCTCGTGCTCTCCGCCGGCGTCGCCGCGATCTCACCCGAGGTGGTCGAGGCCGCGCGGCTGGACGGTGCTTCGGGCTGGCGGCTGGCGTCCCGGATCACGGTGCCGCTGCTCTCCCCGCAGTTGTTCTTCCTCGTCGTGGTGTCCACGATCCACGCGTTGCAGAGCTTCGGGCAGATCCACATCCTGACCAAGGGCGGCCCGGACCAGGCCACGACGACGCTTGTCTACTCGATCTACGAGAAGGCGTTCGCCTTCGGGTCCTCCGACTTCGGATCGGCCAGCGCGCAGGCCGTCGTGCTGCTGGTCGTCATGCTCGGCTGCACGGCCATCCAGTTCGGCATCCTCGAGCGGCGGGTCCACTACCGATGAAAAAGTTCAGCCTGGGGCAGGTCGCCGTCTACGTCGTGCTCGGCCTGGCCGCGATCCCGGTCCTGTTCCCCATCTACTACGGCTTCGTGGGGGCCGTGATGGGCCCCGGTGACCTGGCGACCTACCCGCCCGCGCTGGTGCCGCACGAGCTCTACTGGCGCAACATCGGCGACGTCTTCCGCTCGGTGCCGCTCGACCGGTTCTACGTCAACTCCGCCGTCCAGGCCGGGGCCATCACGGTGGCCCAGATCGTCACCAGCATCCTGGCCGCGTACGCCTTCGCGTTCCTTCGCATGCCGGCGAAGGCCGTGACGTTCGCGCTGTTCCTCGCCACCCTCATGGTGCCGTGGGAGGCGATCATCATCCCCAACTACCTGGCCATCTCCGGGTGGGGTCTGGCGCGGGGAGGGCTGACCTACCTCGGTCTCGTGCTGCCCTTCCTCGCCTCGGCCTTCGGGACGTTCCTGCTGCGCCAGGCCTTCCTGCAGTTCCCGACCGAGTTGCGCGACGCCGCGGTGATCGACGGGTGCGGCCACTGGCGCCTGCTGTGGCGGGTCATCGTGCCCCTGTCCAAGCCCTCGATCGCGGCGGTCGGCGTCTACGTCTTCCTCTCGGCGTGGAACCAGTACTTCTGGCCGCTGATCCTGATCCGCGACTCCGAGTTCCAGACGCTGCAGATCGGCATCTCGCAGCTCAACGACGCCGAGGTGGCGCAACCGGGCCTCGTCCTCGCGGGCGTCGCGCTGTCCCTGCTCCCGACCTTGGCCGTCGTGCTCTTCGGTCAGCGCTACATCGTCCGCGGCCTCACCGCCGGCGCGCTGCGTTAACTCAAGAAGAGGAGAACCCGTGAGACAACCCAAGCTCCGTCGGGCCATGGCGGCGTTCGTCGCCCTGGCCGCCGCTGCCGCACTGACGGCGTGCGGCGGTTCCGGGGACGGCACCGATTCGGCCAAGGACGCGCTCGAGGCGCCCGGCGCGGAGGTGCTCGAGAAGGCCACCGACAAGACCACCATCGAGTTCTGGCACGGGATGAAGGGCGCCAACGCCGCGGCGATCGACAAGCTGGTCGCCGACTTCAACGCCCAGAGCGGGGGCAAGGTCGAGGTCAAGGCCATCTACCAGGGCAACTACGACGAGACGATCGCCAAGTACAAGGCCTCGGTGCAGCAGAAGAACACTCCGGCGCTGGTGCAGATCTACGACATCGGCTCCCGGTTCATGGTCGACTCGAAGCAGACCGTGCCGATGTTCAAGTTCATCGACAAGGACAAGTTCAACGCCGGCGACATCGAGCCGAACATCGCCAACTACTACTCGATCGACGGCAAGCTCCAGTCGATGCCGTTCAACACGTCCACCCCGCTGCTGTACCTGAACAAGGAGGCCTTCGTCCGGGCCGGCCTCGACCCGACCAAGCCGCCGGCGAACCTGGACGAGATCGGGGAGATGGCGAAGAAGCTGACGGTCAAGGACGCCGGCGGCAAGACCATCCAGTACGGCTTCGGTGCCGCCATCTACGGCTGGCTGCTGGAGCAGTTGATCGCCACCGACGGCAAGGAGTACTGCGACAACGGCAACGGGCGTAAGGGCCTCGCGACGAAGGTGCAGTTCGACCAGGAGACCGGCGTCCGCGTGGCGCAGTGGTGGGTGGACCTGGTGAAGGGCGGCTACGCGACGAACACCGGCCGCAAGACCGACGACGCCCAGGCCGCCTTCAAGGCGGGCACCGTGGCGATGCACCTGGAGTCCACCGGCGCCATGCGTGGCTACGTCGACGCCGCCAAGGGCAAGTTCACCGTGCTCACCGCGCCGTACCCGAAGGCGAGCAGCTCCGCGACGGGCGGGCCGATCATCGGTGGCGCCTCGCTGTGGATCAACGGCGTCGGGCACAGCGACAAGGAGAAGCGTGCGGCCTGGGAGTTCGTGAAGTTCGCCCTGAGCCCGGTCCAGCAGGCGAAGTGGCACACCGGCACCGGGTACGTGCCGGTCAACGCGAAGGCACTCGACGAGCAGATCGACAAGGACTGGGTGGCGCAGTACCCGCAGTTCAAGACCGCCGTGGACCAGTTGCACGCGCTGCCGCCGTCGGTCGCGTCGGCCGGCTGCCTGCTCGGGGTCATGCCGCAGGCGCGCAAGGCGTCCGAGGACGGCCTGGAGGCGGCCATCGTCGGTAGCAAGCCGGCCGACCAGGCCATGAAGGACGCCGCGGCGAGCGTGCGGCCCGCGATCGACAGCTACAACAAGTCGGTCGGCTGACCAGACGTCACCGCCCGAGGGGGAACCCTCGGGAAGAGGGGCCGGCTCCGTGGGGGCCGGCCCCTCGACGCCCGGCCGGGCCGCACGAGGTCGGCTCAGACGATGTACGCGTACAGGTCGACGAGCGTGCCGTCGGCGCGGTGCAACCCGGCGGAGTCGCCGTGCGTGCCGTTCCAGACAGCGGTGGTGCGGCCGTTGTGGTAGGTGGTCGCGTCGTTCCTGCCGGGACCGGTGTGCACCCGCAGCAGCCCGCCCGGCGGGAGGACGTAGCCGTCGCCCACGACGACCCGGGCGGACGACTGGCTTCGCAGGTACCAGCCGCTGACGTCCACCGGCTGTGCGGAGACGTTGCGCAGGACGACATGCTCGCCGGCCCACGGCGGCTCGTCGCCGGGGGAGTGGTGCCGGATGTCCTGCACGACCACACCCGCGCCGGGCACCGGGTCCCGGCCGCGCAGCATGTTCCTCAGGGCGTACGGGTAGTTGGTGATCATGCCGGCGGCGCCGAGGTCGAGGGCCCAGCGCCACAACTCGGGCGAGTCGACCGTCCACGGCACGACGGCCATGCCCGCCTCGATGACGCGGGCCGCGTCCTCGGGTCGCAGCCGGCGGATGTCCGGGTTGACCGAGAAGGCCCATTCGGCGAGCTCGGTCAGCTTGCCGCTCGTGGGCACGTCGTAGGCGATCAGCGCGACCGGGACGTCGGGCAGCAGCGCGTGGAAATCCCGGACAGCCTGCTCGTCGAAGGACCCGACGACAAGCGGCTGCGCGCCCGGCTCGATCCAGTCGCGACGCGGGCGCAGGCGGGCGGCGACCGCGTGCGCCAGCCCGGGATTCGCCGCGGGCGACTTCAGTTCGAGGTTGAGGCCGACCCGGCCCCCGAGCAGGTCGAGCAGCTCGTCGAGGGTCAGGATGCGCTGGCCGGTGAAGTCCTCGTCGTACCATCCCCCGGCGTCGAGTTTCCTGAGCTCGGTGAGGGTGAGGTCGTGCACGTTCCAGGGCGCGCGGTCCGCAAAGGTCAGCCGGGCGTCGGTGGTGCGGGCGAGCGTGACGTCATGGATGATCACCAGCTCGCCGTCGGCGCTGAGCTGCACGTCGGTCTCGATGTAGTCGGCGCCCTCGGCGATCGCGCGCTCGAAGGCGGCCGCCGTGTTCTCCGGCGCCGCACCGGACGACCCCCGGTGCGCGTACGTCGCGGGCCGCCTGCCGCCACGGCCGGCCACTGCCCCGCCGGCAGGTGCGTCAGCCACCAGGGTGGACCTTGACGACTGAAGCGTGCTCATCCGAGAGCTCTCCATGATCGGGACCGGCAGCTACGAACCGACCCTAACGCCCACCGGCGAGGTCCACCTCCCGGCGGCCGGACGGCGGCCCTTGACAGGGGCGACACGATTCAGACGTGAGCCGTCCGCCCACACACCCGCCCTACCCCGGTGCCGGACCCGCGCCGTCGGGGCGGGGCAGCGCGGGGTGGTGGGTCCTCGGCGCCGTCCTGGTCGCCGTGATCGCGGTCGGCGGCATCGTCGTGTCCTGCGCCGGTTTCTGGATGTACGCGAACCACGACCGGCCCGAGCTGATCGACAACCCGCCGGTCAGCGAGGTGGCGGAGAGCGCGTGCGCCACGATGCGCGCCACCGTGGTGGCGAAGGCCGTACCTCCCGACGCCCCCGTCGACGCGCAGGCGCGCTCGATCCGGGAGCAGAACGCCGCGGTGACCGTCATGGTGGCGCAGGTGCGGGGCCTGGACCGTGACCTGCGGGCGGACGACCGTCCGACCGACGCGTGGCTGGCCGACTGGGAAGCCCTCGTCGAGGCCCGCGAGCGGTACGCCACCGAGCTGGCCGCCGGCCGCCGGCCGCACTTCGTGGTACCGACCGCCGATGGCCGGCCGCTGACCGACCGGATGAACTCGGTGGGGTTGACCTGCGAGGTCCCGCCGCAGCTCGTCGACCTCCGCTAGCCCGTCCAGCGCTGCGGGCCGGTGTGAGATCCATCGCCCGGGGGAAGTCCCGGGTTGGCCGGTGATGTTGTGCGGCACATGCCGGAGACGGATGTGATGGTTGTCGGCGCCGGGCAGGCGGGCCTGTCCAGCGCGTACCACCTGCGCTCCTCGGGTCTCGACTTCGCGGTTCTGGACGCCGACGCGGCACCCGGCGGGGCCTGGCAGCACCGATGGCCGACGCTGCGCATGGCGACCGTGCACGGCATCTTCGACCTGCCCGGAATGCACTTCACGCCGCCACCGCCGGACGAACCGGCCGCCGACGCGGTGCCGGCCTACTTCGCCGCCTTCGAGCGCGAATTCGGCATCGACGTCCAGCGCCCGGTCGCCGTCGCGGCCGTCCGGAACGCCGGCGACGGCCGACTCCTCGTCGAATCGGACAAGGGCACCTGGATTACCCGGGCACTGATCAACGCGACGGGCACGTGGACCAGGCCGTTCGTGCCGTACTACCCCGGACAGGAAACGTTCCTCGGTCAGCAGCTGCACACCGCCCACTACCGGGGACCGGCGGATTTCGCCGGGAAGCGGGTGGTCGTCGTCGGGGGCGGAGCCTCGGCCGTGCAGCTCCTGGTCGAGATCGCCGACGTCGCGGCGGCGACGACCTGGGTCACCCGCCGCCC
The DNA here is from genome assembly GCF_040631005.1 of Micromonospora sp. NPDC005707. Classification (NCBI taxonomy): domain Bacteria; kingdom Bacillati; phylum Actinomycetota; class Actinomycetes; order Micromonosporales; family Micromonosporaceae; genus Micromonospora; species Micromonospora sp. NPDC005707. The sequence goes on along the minus strand of NZ_JBEXYR010000007.1, from coordinate 464,463 downwards.
ACCGGTGTTCCGGGAGGGGCCGTTCACCTCGGACTACGGGCGCGAGGTGGTCGCCAAGGTGGAGGCACGGGTACGGGCCGGTCTGCCCCCCGGAAGCATCGCGAGCGCAACCGAGCTGGCCTGGACACCGCTGATGCGGGAAGCCCGGGAACGCGGTCTCCTCCGACGCCTGCCGATGTTCGACAGGATCGTGCCCCGCGGCGTCCGCTGGCCCGACGGTGCCGTGCAGGACGCGGACGTCATCCTCTGGTGCACCGGCTTCCGGCCGGCGCTCGACCACCTGGCCCCCCTGCGCCTGCGCGGACCCCGCGGCGGCATCGCCATGGACGGCACCCGGGTGGTCGGCGATTCCCGGATCCACCTGGTCGGCTATGGGCCGTCGGCCAGCACGGTCGGCGCGAACCGCGCCGGGCGGGCAGCGGTCCGCGAGCTGCGCGCGCTTCTGGCGGCGCCCGCCCTCGCCTGACCGCCCCCCCGCCGACACGCCCGGTCAGCCGATCTGGTCGCTGTCCTTCAGCGCGCCCCATCCGTGCCAGCGGTCGATCTCGATGAGGGCGCTGACCCGCCGGCGGTCGCGCCGCGGGTACGCCCTCCCGCCGTAGTGCTGGGAGAGCCGGTCGATGTCGGCCAGGTCCTCGTCGTCGCGGAGTTCGACGACCCGCCCGATGATCGTGACGTGGGTGTACCAGGCCTGCTCGTCCAGCACCGTGAGGGTGACCCGGGGGTCGTTGCGGAGATGGCTCAGCCGGCGGCGGCCCTCGTCCATGTTCACCAGGATCCGGCCGTCCTCCCACAGGTACCAGGTGGCCGCGGACACCGGCTGGCCGTCGGGCCGGAGCGTCGCCATCACGGCGGGGTTCGCCTTCCGGAGCATGGTGACCGCGGGTTCGGGCAGCGGCGGCTTCGACATGGTTCTCCTCCTCGCGACAGCGTGACCTCCGCAATGTACGCAACCGTCGGGCCGATCGCCGGGGCTACGGTTTGGCTGCCGCCCGCGCCGCCCTCCGCCGCCAGGGAGCCGCCAGCAGCAGGACGGCCAGAGCGCCGACGGCACCGATTCCGAGGGCGGCCACCCACGACATGGACCGACCGGTCCGGGCCGGCCCGTGCTGCTCGGCCTTGACCTGGGCGACGGGCTGGTCGTGCTTCTTCTCGTCCGGGGTGACCAGGCGGCCGACCGACGCGTCGGGGGAGAGCGCGAAGCCCCAGTTCAGCAGCGCCGCGGCCTCGCCCAGGCTGCCCAGGGGCGCGGTCTCCGCACCGAGCAGGGTGACGGCGAGCCGCCGGCCGTCGCGCTCGGCCACTCCCACGTACGTCTGCCGTGCCAGGTCGGTGAAGCCGGTCTTCCCGCCGAGCGTCCCCGGGTAGTGGTCCAGCAGCGTGTTGTCGTGGGTGAGGGAGAAGCCGGACCGTCCCGGCCCGGCCGGCACCTCCGCCACCCGCGTGGCGATGTACCGCCGGAAGTCCGCGCGGGCGTAGGTGGCGCGCGCGATCAGCGCCAGGTCGTACGCGCTGGTGTACTGGCCGGGGCCGTCCAGGCCGGACGGTGTCACGGCGTGGGTCTGGTTCGCGCCCAGCCGGTGTGCCTCGTCGTTCATCGCCCGCACGCCGCCCTGCCGCCCGGCGGTGCCACCGCCGAGGCGGGCCAGCACGTTGGCGGCGTCGTTGCCCGACTTGAGGAGGAGCCCCAGCCACAGGCTCTCGATGGAGTACCGGCCGCCCGGCACCACGCCCATCACCGAGCTGGCCGGGTCGAGATCCTGCAGATCGGCCCGGGTCACCTCGACGACCTGTGTGGGGTCGAGGTGGGGCATCAGGGCCGCGGCGAGCAGCATCTTCTGCACGCTGGCCGGCGTGCGGTGCTCGTGCGGCCCGCACCCACCCAGCACCGTGCCGCTGTCGAGGTCGGCCACCAGCCAGGAGGTGGCGGTCACCGCCGGGGCCATCGGCGCACCGGCCGGGATGGACAGTCCCGCCGTCGCCAGCGACCCGCCTCCGACGGCCAGGTCGGCGGGGCCGACCGGTGGCGGTGACGGTGCTGCCGGCGGGGCGACCGGCGGCTTGACGGCCGGGCAGGGCACGTACGGCGCGACGGCCCGTACCGGTGACGCGGACACCGGGGCTGGCATGGTCAGGAACGCGCTGAGCCCCACTGCGACTATGCGAATGATGGTCACGTCAATGCACCGTAATCGCTCACCATGCGGGCCCGGCCCGGTTGCAAAAAGTGGTCCCCGGAGGGCAGGGAATTCCGGCCTCGGCCCGGGCGGCACTCCTTCGATCGGCTTGTGCCGTTTCGCGAGGCTCCGATCGCGCGACGAACGGTGTTTTCCGCCGTTCATTTTTGTCGAAACGGTGGCGATCGGATATCGCACGCCGGTTCCTGCCATCGGGCAACAGGGAAACGCTTGGGGGCAGTGTGACCCGATCGGATGCTCGAAGGAGGCAAAGCGCTCAGGCGAGCCGACCGGGGCAGGCTCAGACCGCCACCTCGGCGCTCAGGACGATGGTGCGTTCCTCGGGCAGGTGGAGGAATTCGACGTGGCTGGCGGCGTTGTGGGCGAGGGCGATGAACAGGCGCTTGCGCCAGACGGCCATGCCGGGCTGGCGCGTGCACCGCAGCGTGACCCGTGAGACGAAGTAGGAGACGTCCTCCAGGTCGAGGTTGATGTCCCTGGTGTTGGGGTGGGCGGCCGCGCGGCGAAGCACCTCGGGGAAGTCGGTGGGGTCCTGGAAGCCGAATTGGGCGTCGATGTGGATGATGCCGTCGTTCGGGTCGCCGAGGTCATCGATGGTGAGGCGCTGATCCCAGGGGATGTGCGGGACGTTCGCGGTGCGACCCGTGATGATCACGATTCTTTCGTGCCGGACGTGGTAGTGCGCGACGTTCGCCCGTAGCGCCAGGGGCGTGGTCTCCTTGTTCGGGTGCGGGAACACCGCGGTGCCCGGCACCCACGGGATGTTCGTGGCGTGCAGGCTGTCGAGGAACTCGGGGAGAGGTCCCTCCCGTTCGATCCGCCGGGCGGTCACCAGTTCGGCCCCGCGGCGCCAGGTCAGCAGGACCGTGAACAGGATGCTCGCGATGAGCAGCGTCAGCCAACCGCCGTGGGTGACCTTGGCCAGGTTCGCCGTGAAGAAGGTCAGCTCGACGCTGCCGAAGACGACCCCGAACAGCGCCAGCCGCCAGGTGGGCCAGCGCCACCGCGCTCGCGCGACGACCAGGAACAGGGTCGTGGTGATCATGAAGGTGCCGGTGACCGCCACGCCGTAGGCGGCGGCAAGGTTCGTGGACGAGCCGAACGCGAACACCACCACCAGAACCGCCGCGAACAGGCCCCAGTTCACTCCCGGGGCGTAGATCTGTCCGTACTGGCGGCGGGAGGTCTGCCGGATGCGCAGGTGCGGCAGGAAGCCCAGCCGCATGGCCTCCCGGGACACCGAGAACGCCCCGGAGATCACCGACTGGGACGCGATCACCGTGGCGACGGTGGCCAGGACGACCATCGGCAGCTGCGCCCAGCCCGGCAGCAGCAGGAAGAACGGATTGCCCCGGCTCCCCGGCGTCCGGAGGATGAGTGCGCCCTGGCCGAGGTAGTTCAGGGTCAGCGCGGGGAAGACGATCCCGAACCAGGCGCGGCGGATCGGCGCGCGACCGAAGTGCCCCATGTCGGCGTAGAGCGCTTCGGCGCCGGTGATCGACAGCACCACGGCGCCCATCGCGATGAACGCGATCACCGGGTGGTCGACGACGAACAGGGCCGCGTACGTCGGTGACAGCCCGGCCAGGACGTTCGGGTGGCGGATCACCTCGGCCGCGCCGGCGACGCCCAGGCAGGCGAACCAGAGCAGCATGATCGGCCCGAACACGGCCCCGACCCGTCCGGTGCCCCAGCGCTGGATGGCGAACAGCAGGGTGAGGATCACCGCCGACGCCGGCAGCACCACCACCTCCAGCGCCGGGGAGACCACCTCCAGTCCTTCCACCGCCGACAACACCGAGATCGCCGGGGTGATCACACTGTCGCCGTAGAACAGGGCCGCGCCGAGCGCCCCGAGCGCCAGCACGGTCTCGGCGCGCCGTGCGCTGACCTTGAGCAGCGCCCTCCGGGCGAGGGCGGCCAGAGCCATCACGCCGCCCTCGCCCTCGTTGTCGGCCCGCAGGATGAAGATGACGTACTTGACCGACACGATGAGGATGATCGACCAGAAGACCCACGAGATAACACCGAACACGTCGGGGGCGTCCGGTGTCAGGCTGCGGTCGAGGGTGAAGACCGTCTTCAGCGCGTACAGCGGGCTCGTGCCGATGTCGCCGTACACCACCCCCAGCGCGCCCAGCAGCAGGCCGACGCCCGCCGGCGATGGCCGGGACGCCCTCCCGCCATCCTCCGCGGCCTCCGGGGCGCCTGCCCCGGGCTGCTCATCGCCTGCGCGCTCCGCCACCCCATAGGCATACCGTCGGGCGGTCGGTCACGGCAGGATTTCGACGTACCCGTCGGTCCCGTGTACGCGAATCCGCTGCCCGTTCCGGATCAGCCTGGTCGCGTGCTCCACGCCGACGACGGACGGCAGGCCGTACTCCCGGGCGATCACCGCCCCGTGGGTCATGAGGCCTCCGATCTCCGTCACCAGCCCCTTGATCGCGACGAACAGGGGCGACCAGCTCGGGTCGGTGTACGCGGTGACCAGGATGTCGTCCGGTTCGAGCTCGGCCTCGGCCAGGTCCAGAATGACCCGAGCCCGCCCCTCGACGATGCCGCCGGAAACCGGGAGGCCGACCAGCGCGCCGGCCGGCACGTCGTCGCGCCGGTACGCCCCGGTGATGGCCTCACCCTCCGACGTGAGCACCCGGGGTGGGGTGAGCGCGTGATAGGACCGGAACTCGTCCCTGCGCCGGTGGATGAGCTGATCATCCACCTGGTGGGTGCGCACGACGTCGTGCAGCTCCTGGAACGTGAGGTAGAAGATGTCCTCCTTCTCGCGGAGCACGTTCGCCCGCACGAGGCGTTCGGCCTCCTGCATCATGGCCTGCTTGTAGACGAAGTAGCGGCTGATGATGGCGTACTTCGGATACTCCCGGTACCCGATGAAGGTGCGGACCCGGTCGATCATCCGCTTGGTCTCCTCCGCCTTGCGCTCGCCGTCCGGCAGGGCCCGCAAGCGCTCCAGGACCTCCTGTTCCTTCTTCTCCGCCTCCTGGCGCCCCTGCTCGAAGCGCCGCTCGCGAGCGCCCGGCTCGAAGTTCCGGACGTTGTCGAGGATGACGGGCACGAGGGTGGTGGGGCGTTCGCTCCACCGCGGCCTCGTGATGTCGATCTCGCCGACGCAGCGCATGCCGTACCTGTCGAGGAAGGCCCGGATGGCGTCTCGCGCCTCCCGGCCGCCCGGAAGCTCGGGCAGCTCATCCAGGAAGCCCTCGTCCTCGACCTCCTGCAGGAAGGCCACCACCTCCGGATGCGGACGGATGACGTCGGCGACGTCCAGGAGCGCCAACCCCATCTCCGACGTGACGTTGTGGGGCGCGGACAGGGTGAGCGTGTCGGCCGCGTTCTTCTCGCCCAGCCACGCCTGCAGCTGCTCGTTGAGCCACCACGTGGCCTCCATCCCCGCCATGATCGCCTGCATGCTCCGCGGGTCGCCCAGGAGCCGTTTGTGCTCCTGGAACGCCGTCAGGAGGAAGTCGAACAGCGCCGGCCCGGAGGTCGTCGCGATGTCGCGCCGCAGGGCGGCGACGGACGCCTGGCTGTGTGCGATCAGGTCGGTGACGATGGCCGGATCGGTCTCGATCGGTGCCGGCCCGCCGCCGGCGCGCGGTCCGGCCGGGCCCTGGTCGGGGAGCGACGGGATGAAGTCGCCGCGGTCGATGACGGTCTCCAGCGCGTCCCGGACCAGCGGATCGGATCGTCCCGCCATCTCCAGCAGGCCGGCGCGGCTCGACGGCGATGCCAGGGCCCGGGTGGCGTCGACGAACAGCCGCCCACCGGCGGCATGCATCGGCGCCATGGCCGTCAGCTGCCACATGGAGAGCCCCAGGGGCCTCATGGGGTCGGTCATCATCTGCTGATGACCGACCGAGATGAAGACGTGGTTCTCCTCGTCCCCGATCTCGGGAACGGGGAACAGCGTCGTGATCGGCCGGCTCTGGACGATCTGGAAGTCGTCGTCGACCAGGCACCATTCGATGTCCTGGGGGTGGCCGAAGTGTGCTTCGATCCGCCGGCCCAGCTCCACCAGCCGGACGACCTGCGCGTCCGTCAGCACCGGCTGGTCCTGCCGCTCCGGGTCGATCGCCTGTTCCGTCGTCCCGCCGGCCGGTAGGGCGTGGACGGCAAGCCGCTTGGTGGCGATGGCCTTGTCGACGATCTCACCGTCGCGCACCCGGTAGGCGTCCGCGTTCACCAGCCCGGAGACCAGAGCCTCGCCCAGGCCGAAGCTGGCCTCCACGGAGGCGACCCTGCGGTTGGACGTGACGGGATCGGCCGTGAACAGGATGCCGGACACCTGCGGGAAGACCATCTGCTGCACGACGACGGCCATGTGGACGGTGCGGTGGTCGATGCCGTTCCGCTGGCGGTAGGTCACGGCCCGCTCGGTGAAGAGCGAGGCCCAGCACCGGCTGACGTGCCGGAGGATCGCCGCCGTCCCCATGACGTTCAGGTACGTGTCCTGCTGGCCCGCGAAGGAGGCCGTCGGCAGGTCCTCCGCCGTCGCGCTGGATCGGACGGCGTAGGCGGCCCGCTCATCGAGCCGGCTGAGAGCCCGGGTGATCGCCGCGGCCACGTCGTCGGGCAGGACGGTCCCCTCGATGGTCCGGCGGATCTCCGCGCTGAGCGCGCGGACCGCCTCGCGGTCGTCCGGGTTCAGGCGCGCCAGCTGATCGAGCCGGTCGTCGATCGACGGCGCCTCGGCCATGATCCGCCGGAAGGCGTCCGTCGTGACGCAGAACCCGGCCGGTACGCGGATGCCGCCGATCCGCGCCAGTGCCCCGAGGTGCGCGCCCTTGCCGCCGACGATCGCGACCTGCCGGTCGTCGACCTCGTGGAGACCCCGCACGTACTGCTCGATCATGGTGCCCCATTTCTTCGCACATTTCCGGGTCCGGCCGACGATTCTGCGGCACAACCCGGGTCTTGCGGCAAGCCCCCCGGTGCGATATACGTTGAAGTGGGACGAGGATCTTGGTTGTGATGACCCGAAGCCGGAATTCCGGCGCGGGTTGTCGAATGGGCGCTCAGCCGCTCAGCGCGTTGTGTTTCGCCACCAGGATCGGGAGTTCGTCGAGCGAATCGATGCGGAACAGGCACCGCTCGGACACGGCTGGCATGTCGAGGATGTGACCCCACGGGCTGCGCCGGATCAGGCACGCCTTCATGCCGGCCGCCATGGCCGGGAGTGCGTCGTTGTCGGGCCGGTCGCCGACGTACAGGATCGACGAGGCATCGCCCCCGCCCGCGCGGATGACCCGCTCGAAAAAGGCCGGTGACGGCTTCTCCGCACCCCAACCGTCCGACGTGCCGATCAGGTCCACGGTCAGGTCGAGCGCGCGGAGGAGCGGCTCGGCGTGAGCCGGTTGGTTGCCGGCCAGGCCCACGAACAGGCCCTGATCCTTCAAGGCGGTCAGGCACGCTCGCGCGTCCGGGTAGAGGTCCTCTTCGCCGAAGGTCTCCGGCCTGCCGGCGGCTGCCCGGCGCTCGCGCTCGGCCGCGAGATCGAAATCGGGCCGGAAGGCCCGGAACGTCTCCCGGTAGTCCAGACCCCGGGCGATCACCGCACCGAAGACCGCCGACAACGTGTGCCGTGGAACGCCGAGCCAGTCCGCCCAGGTCGCGAACTCGCGGGACTCGTCGAGAATCGTCCCGCCGACATCAAAGAAGACCGCGTCGATCACTGCCGTTCCTCCGTCACCGTCGCGCGCCATCGGATCATAGATCGTCGGAATTTCCTTCATGATCGCCATGGGCCGGTGGGTGCCGCGCCGGGCGGGGCGCCGGGCGCCGCGGCGAGGCGGCGCGCGGCCCGGACGGAGAGCTGACGTCTCAAAGTTAAGGGCCGAATCAAGAAAATTAAGTCCTTGGCATTGACCCCTTGAAGAAGTGAAGATACAAAGGAGTGTAGGAGCGTCGTCGAGGCGAGGAGTCGAGGGTGGACTGGCAGGAGCTGACGGACCTGACGCGCGGGCAGCCGTTCGTGGTCGAGCGGGTCCGCCTCGCCGGCAACGGCGTCGTGGTCGAAGGTCAGTTCGAGCCACCGCAGCTCGCTCAGCTCAGCGTCGACGACCAGGTGTTCGTCGCGGCGTTCGTGCGGTCGCACGGTTCGATCAAGGAGATGGAGCGGATCTTCGGGGTGAGTTACCCGACGATCAAGTCCCGGCTGAACCGGATCGCCGAGACCCTCGACTTCGTCGACACCGACCCGGCGCCCACCGGCGCCGACGTCGTCGACCGGCTGCGGCGTGGGGAGATCAGCGCCCAGGAGGCGCTGGCCGAGCTGGAGAGGTCCCGATGATTCCGCAGCTGGTGACCGTCCACCATCGCCGTCCCGACGGCCGCTGGCGGCGGCTGTACGTCCCTGTCCTGCCGGTGCTGCTGGTGCTGTCACCGCTGCTGCTGCTCGCCGTGCTGGGGGGACTGGTCGCCTGCCTCGCCACCCGGGTGAGTCCGGTGGGCGCGCTGCGCGGCACGGGGCAACTGCTGTGGGCGCTGCCCGGCACCCGCATCGAGGTCGAGCAGGGTCGGACGGCCGTGCTCGTGAGCGTCAGATGACTCAGAGGGGGAGCAGCACCATGAACGAGCAGCGCCGTCAGATCCTGCAGATGCTGGCCGAGGGCAGGCTCACCGCCGACGAGGCCGAGCGGCTGATCGCCGCCCTCGAACGGGAACAGCCCGAGTCGCCCCCGGGAGCCACGCCCCGCCCGAAACCCCGACCCAGATACCTGCGCGTGCTGGTGAGCTCGACGGACGACTTCGACGGGCCGGGCCGGGTCAACATCCGGGTGCCGCTGCAGCTGCTGCGCGCCGGGGTCCGGCTCACGAGCCTCATCCCTCCGCAGGCGCTCACCAGGGCCAACGCGGAGCTGAACAGGTCAGGGGTGCCGTTGGACCTGACCCAGCTCAAGCCGCAGCACATCGAGGAGCTCATCGAGCACCTCGACGACGTCACCATCGACGTCGACCAGCCCGACACCAAGGTGCAGGTGTTCTGCGAGTGACACCGCGCCGGCGCGGACGACTCACCTGACGGTGGGGCGACGGCAGGTGCCTCGACGGCTCAGTGCCGAGGCCCGCCGGCGTGACGGTCCGCCGCGGCGTACGAGGCGGCCGCGGTGAGCGCGGAGACGACCAGCACGGAGGGCCAGGCCCCGATGCGCCTGGCCAGGGGGTGCGACAGGCCGAAGGCCCCGACATAGGTCGCGAGCAGGGCTGCGGTGACGGCGGGGCTGGTCCGCCGGGCCCACTCGCGTCCCGCCAGCACGCCGCCCGCAGCGAGGACCACGCCGCCGAGGGAACGGTTACCGGTCCGGCGGGCGAGCTGCCAACCGCCGATGAGGGACCCGGCGGTGGTCACTGCGGTGGGGAGGCCCATGCCCCGACCGTACACCGCTGGGCGCCGCCGGGATCCGTGCTGGCGGCGGCCGCCCGGCCGGGATCGCGGTGTCCGCCGCCGGGTGTTCAACCGGCGGTCGTGCGGGCCCGGGACGTCGGTGCGGCCAGCTCGGCCAGGTGCCGCAGCGAGTTGGTGAGATGCTCCGGAGCGAACGGCGGGAACTGGATGTGCCCCCGGATGGACGGCGGCACCGCCGACCAGTCGTAGGTGAGCGTGACCTCGGTCCCGGACGGGCCGAGCGGCGCCAGGTCGTAACGCCACAGCCAGCCGCCGAACTCCAGGCGACCGTCGCTCTGCTCCTGCCCCGTCAGCCAGCCGATGGCGCGCGGCGGGTCGAGGACCTGGATCTGGTTGGCCACCCGGTAGCCACCGTCCGGATGGTTGGCGTGGTACATGTCCATCCGGAATATCTGCCCCACCTCGGTCAGCGGCGCCCGGTCGACGGATTCCTGAACCCACCCGGTGCCGTCGATCGCGGCATGGGTCGTCGGGTCCGCCAGCACCGCGAACACCCTCGCGGCAGGCACGGCGACGGTCAGGGTGGCGCTCACGTTCTCCTGGTCCACGGTGCTCCTCGTCAGCTCATCTCGGGCCTCCCGCAGGGCGCGGAAGGGGGGCGTTCCACAAGATGGCGGACGACGGGCCGAGGCGGAACTCATCGGTCGGGCGGGCGCGGCGTGGTCACTGGTCGCCGTGGTTGCCGGCCCAGTGCCCGCCTATCGCCGGGGTGTCGGCCTTGATCGCCGTGCGGTTGCCGTCGAGGTCGTTCTCGACCACCCGGCAGTTGAGGCAGCTGCCCCGCTCGGTGATCCAGATCCCGTAGAGCTGGGTGCCCGAGCTGGTGTCGCGGATGAGGTTGCCACGGATGGTGACCGAGTCGGAGGTGGCGTTGATCGTGATGCCACCGCGGCCGGTGGGGGCGGCCGGCAGCTCGTACGGTGTCTTGGGCTGAGGCGTGTCGGCGCTCCACGAGCTGTTGATGCCGGGCCGGTTGGGGGAGAGGGTGAGGGTGGTGGCGTCGTTGGCCGCGACGACGGCGTACCGGCTGCCGACGCGGAGGACCTTGCCGCGGTGGCCGTCGGGCGGCCAGTTCGCGTGCTGGTCGATGAGGTCGACCAGCGCGGCGAGCGCCGGCTGGTCGTTGGTCGTGCCGTCACCGGTCAGACCGTGGTCGCGGGCGTCGCAGAGCAGCGGCGCGCCGGCCACGGCGTACGGCCGGAAGCCGGATGCGGCCGTCGTCACCGGATCTGACACAGGCAGTCCCTCTCCGGGGCGGCGGCCCGCCGCGCCTCGGCCGCGTGGCACCCTGCCGTCACCGAACGACGGCCACCGTCGCCAGCAGGGTCAGATCGGTGAGGGCGGCGTCGTGGCTAGGACCGCCGGCCGCGCGTGCGCAGCGCGTCCTCCGACTGGACGTCGATGTCGGCGTCGTCGGGGAACGACCGTCCCGACGGCGCCGGGTCCGGTGGCGCGCCGGGACCCGCCATCGGCGTACGGGTGGGCTCGACCCGCCCGAACCCGTGCCGGCCCGCGCGACCCGACGGCCCGGCCGGCGCGTCGGCCCTGCGCTCGCCGCGCCGTCCCTCGGGTACGGCGGTCTCCTCGCTGCCCTCGTCCATCGGATCGTGCTCGCCCGCGCCCCACGGCGGTTCCGCGTCGAAGCCGTCCCGGGTGATCCACGGGGTCGCCGCCTCCGGCTGCTGCCCGTCTCCCCGCCCGCTGCTGCCCGTCATCGCGCACCTCGCTGGTCTCGTCCGGCCGGTACCCGGATCGATTGCCCGCCCCGGTCGACGTCATTCCCCCCGGACCGGCTCATGCCGCGTGCCTCGAACGCACGACCAGGAGATCCGGTCACTCGGGGACGAAGGGCGCGTCAGCGCCGATCTCCGCCACCGGGGCGCCGCCGCGATGGCCCCGCCCGGCCGGACGCGGCCTGGTCAGGTTCCGGTCGAGGCGGGGAGCGTCCCGCTGAGCAGCGCGCTGCCCAGCGGCGTGCGGCGGTAACGGATCTCGTGCCCGTGGCGCTCGCCCACCACCATCCCGGCCTCACGGAGCACGGTGAGATGCTGCGAGACGGTGCCGGCGGCCAGGGCGTGCCGGTGGGCCAGGACGGTCGTGCTGACGGGCTCGGTGAGCCCGGCCAGCAGGGTCGCCCGGCTGCGCCCGATGAGCCGGCCGGCGGCCGCCAGCTCCTGCGTCCGCGTCGACTGCCACAGGGTGCCCAGGCCGCGCGCCGGATAGATCACGGTGGGTTGCCACGGCTCGTCGAGGATCACCAGGACCTGGTCGAACTTGAACACGCTCGGCATCAGCAGCAGGCCCTCGCCGGTGAGTTGGCGGTCCTCGTGGTCACCGCGGTCGCGGGTGAGGACGCCGTCGTGCCAGCGCAGCTGAGGGTGCAGTTCGGCGAAGAGGCGGTCCAGGCCGCCCTCGGCGAGCCGGCGGCTCTGGTGGACCACGTCGGCGTCGAGCAGGGCGCGGACGTTCGGCCACACCGGCCGGATCACCTCGTGCCACACGTCCCGGACCACCCCGGTGAGCAGGCGCAGCGCGTCGGCCGGATCGGCCAGCAGCCGGCGGCCCGTCGCGGTGTGCGCCGCACCGCGGGTGTCGCGCAGCGAGCGGCCGATCTCCTCGGCCACCCGGTCGAGCGGCGTCGCCTCGATGCGGGCCAGTTCCTCCTCGAAGCGGGGCCGCGCGGTCGTCGGCGGCGGGGACAGGAAGTCCGGGCTGTAGCCGCGGCGCGGCTGCAGCAGCGTGACCGGACGCAGGTCCAGCGCGCCCAGGCGATCCCTCATGGCATGGAGGAAGCCCTGGTGGTAGCCGGGGGTGTCCTCCGGCGTGGTCAGACGGATGGCCTCGATCGTCTCGAGCACCGGCGACACGGCGAACCGGCAGCGCATGAGGTCGGCCGGGCTGAACCGCAGCGTGATCGCCATTTCCGTCTCCCCGATGATTCGCTCCTGGCCGAATCACTGGCGACACCCTACCCGGGCCGGCAACCATCGCCCCATGACGCCAGCACCGGATTGGGAACGACGCAGCGCCGAGCTGTGGGCCACCATCGACGACCATGAGCCCGAGGAGTTCCGCAAACGCATCGACACGCTCGCCGCCGAACTGCCGGACGGCGATCCGGTGGCCGCGTTCGAACGCGCCTGTGCCTTCGACTCCACCGGCCACTCCGACCGCGCCGTGCCGCTGTACCGCGCGGCGCTGGCCGGCGGCATCACCGGCATCCGCCGCCGGCGCTCGGTCATCCAGCTGGCCAGCTCCCTGCGCAACGTGGGCCGGGCCGAGGAGTCGGTCGAACTGCTGACGGCCGAGCGGCAGCAGCCCGCCGACGAGCTCGACGACGCGGTCAGCGCCACTCTGGCGCTGGCGCTGACCAGCGTGGGCCGGGAACGTGAGGCCGTCGCCGTCGCGGTCGCCGCGCTGGCCCCGCACCTGCCCCGCTACCAGCGGTCCATGGCCAACTACGCCCGCCTGCTCGTCGAGCCCGAGGAGGCGGAGAGCTAGGAAGCGCGGTCGCGCCGGCCGCCGTCCCCGTGGACGGCGGCCGGTGTGTCGGCGTCATCGCCTCGGCAGCAGCTGGATGATCGCGGCCAGCGCGAGTTCCAGCACGACGAGCGCGACCAGCCCGGTGCGGAACCCGCCGGTCAGATCGGCGGCCTGGTAGAAGACGATGCCGATGAGGGCCACCCCGACCGCGTTGCCGGTCTGGTTGACCGTGGCGAGCACGCCGGCGGCGGCGCCGGTGTGCGACGGGCTGACCCGGGCCAGCACGGTGGTGGTGAGCGGCGCGAGCGCGATGCCCATCCCGATGCCGTCCACGGCGAGCCCCGGCACGAGCCAACCCGTACCGTGCCCGGCCGCCGCCCACATGCCGTACAGGCCGACCGCCATGATCAGCGCGCCGACGGTGACCACCTGGCGACCGAGCCGGGCGGCGATCCGGTGGGCGTACGTCGAGGTGGCCAGGTAGCCGGCGCCGATCGCGGTGAACACGACGCCCGACTCCAGCGCCGACAGGCCCCGCTCCACCTGCAGGTAGAGGGCCAGGATGAGGAAGAAGGACGCCTGCCCCATCCAGAACACCTGGGTCGCCACCAGCCCCACCGAGAACGCCCGCTCGCGGAACAGCGCCAGGTCCACGAGGGGTTGCCGGCCGCGCCGCTGGGTCGCCACGAAGAGCGCGAACAGCAGCACCGAGGCGGCCAGGCTCAGCCACGTCCACAGCGGCCAGCCCTGTTCGCGCCCTTCCACCAGCGGCAGCACCAGCGCCACCAGCGCCGCGCTGACCAGGACCACGCCGGCCAGGTCGAGCCGGGTCGCCGGGTGGCGGGACTCGGGCACCCGGCGGAGGAGGGCCAGCGCGGCCACGCCGATCGGCAGGTTGATCAGGAAGCACAGTCGCCAGTCCAGGCCGAACAGGTCGGCCTGGATGAGCAGGCCGCCGATCAACTGGCCGAAGACGGCGCCCAGGCCCATCGTCAGGCCGTACCGGGCGAACGCCTTCGGCTGCTCGGCGGGCGCGACGCTGGTCCGCACGATGGCCAGCACCTGCGGCATGAGCAGCGCCGCCGCGAGCCCCTGCAGCACCCGGGCGCCGAGCAGGACCCCCGCGGTGGGCGCCAGCCCGCAGAGCACCGAGGCGGCGGTGAACAGCGCGAGGCCGAGCCCGAAGATCTGGCGGCGACCGTACCGGTCTCCCAGCCGGCCGCCGGTGATCAGGCCGGCGGCCACCGCGAGGACGTACCCGGCGACCACCCACTCCAGGGCGGCCGGGCCGGCGTGCAGGTCGCGTTGCATCGCCGGCAGGGCCACGTTGACGATGAACGCGTCGATCGCGGTCATGAACGTCGAGATGAGCAGCACCGGCAGGAACCCGCCGGGCCGCGCGGCCGGTGCGGTGACCCGCACCGGCCGCGCGCTCAGGACGGTCATGCCGGCACCCGGTCCAGGAAGCCGTGCACGGTGGCGATCCGGCCGTCGGTGACGACCGCGACGTCGAAGCCGACGACGATCGGCTCGGCGCCGCGCGGGCCGAGGTGCCAGGTGAACCGGGCCAGGTCGTGGTGCGCGTCGACCGGGCCGGCGAGGCGGAATTCCAGGCCGGGGAACTGCTGCTGCACGCCGGCGATCAGCGCGTCGATCTGGTCGCGCCCGACGACGGCGGCCAGCGGGTCGGTGTACGTCCCGTCGGCGGTCCAGACCTCGTCGAGGAGGGCCCGGCGGGCGGTGGGGTCGGTGGTGTTCCAGGCGGCGAGGTACTTCTCGATCAGTTCCATGGCCACGACGCTAGGGATGATCCAGCGCCCGGGAATCGGTAGCGCTTAGGTACTCCGTACCTGTGTAGGGTGCGGGAATGTTGCACGGCCGCGGCGCGGAGCAGGACCGGATCGCGGCCCTGGTGGCGCGGGCCCGGACCGGGGAGAGCGCCGCGCTGGTGCTGCGGGGTGGCCCGGGCATCGGCAAGACGGCGCTGCTGGACTGGGCGGCCGAGTCGGCGGCCGGCCCGACGCGCGTGCTGCGCGCCAGCGCCGCCGAGTTCGAGGCCGAGCTGCCGTTCGCCGGGCTGAGCCAGCTCGTGCGGCCCGTGCTCGATCGCCTCGACCGGCTGCCCGGGCCGCAGCGGCAGGTGCTCGCCTCCGCGTTCGGGCTGGGCGGCGGCGCCCCGGCCGACCGGCTGCTGGTGGGGCTCGCCGTGCTGTCGCTCCTGGCGGACCTCGCCGAGGACGGCCCGCTGCTCTGCCTCGTCGACGACGCGCACTGGCTGGACACCGTCTCCGCCGAGGCGCTGCTCTTCGCCGCGCGCCGGCTGCACGCCGAGGGCGTCGTGATGATCTTCGCGGCCCGGGACGGCAGCTTCCCCGCCCCGGGCCTGCCCGAGCTGACCGTCGGCGCGCTCGCGCCGGCCGACGCCGTCCGGCTGCTCGACCCGCAGCTCGCCCCGGAGGTACGGATGCGGGTGCTCGCTGAGGCGCAGGGCAACCCGCTCGCGCTGATCGAGCTGCCCGGCGTCCTCGCCGCCGGTGGGGCCGGCGGTCCGCTGCCGCTGACCGACCGGTTGCTGGCGGCGTTCCACGGCCAGGTCGACCGGCTGCCCGCCGGAACCCGGGCGCTCCTGCGCGTCGCCGCCGTCGAGGACACCGGCGACCTGGACGTGCTGCTGCGCGCCGCCGCGCCGCTCGGCGGCGGCCCCGCCGACCTGCGCGCGGCGGAGGAGGTCCGGCTCGTCGAGGTCACCGGACGGCGGCTGCGGTTCCGGCACCCGCTGGTGCGCGCCGCGGTGCATGCCGCCGCGCCGTACCCGGAGCGGCTCGCCGCGCACCGGGCTCTGGCGGACGTGCTCACCGCGCCGGACACCGCCGACCGGCGGGCCTGGCACCTCGCCGCGGCCACCACCGGGCCGGACGAGCAGGTGGCCGCCGCGCTGGAACGCACGGCCGAGCAGGCCCGCGGGCGCAACGGCTACGGCGCCGCCCTGGCCGCGTTCGAGCGCGCCGCCGAGCTGAGCGCGGACGAGGCCGCGAAGGCGCGCCGACTGCTCCTGGCCGCGGAGAGCGGCCTGCAGTCCGGGCACCTCGGCGACGCGGTCCGGCTCGCCGAGCGGGCGGCCGGGCTGGTGGACGAGCCGACCTTCCACGCCCGCGTCGCCTGGGTGGAGGGGCACGCCTGGTTCTGGCAGGGCGGCCACCAGACCGCGTACGACCTGATGACCGGGGGCGCGCAGCTCGACCCGGGGCAGCGCGACGCGCTGCTGGTGGCCGCGTTCCACCCGGCCTGGTACCTCGGCGAGCCGCACCTGGGCGCCTGCCTCGACCAGCTCGCCACGCTCGACCATCCGGTGGCCCGCTACCAGGTCGCCGCCGTGCGGGGCCGGCCCCTGCCGCTGGCCGCGACCGCCGCCCAGGTGGACGGCGCACCCCGCGACCGGGTGCAGCTGTGCGGGCTCGGCTTCGTCGCGGGCCAGGACGCCGAGACGTACGAGCTGGCCGGCACTCTGGTCGCCCGCTGCCGCGCGGAGGGTGTCCTCGGCCTGCTGCCCACCCTGCTGTTCTTCCTCGCCGAGGCGGAGTTCTTCCACGGCCGCCACCGGGACGCCACGGTCAGCCTCGACGAGGCGGTCCGCGTGGCCCGCGACGGCGGCCAACCGCTCTGGGTCAGCCAGTTGCGTGCCGTCCAGGCCGTGCTGGCCGCGGTGGCCGGCGACGAGGCGCGCTGCCTGGACCTGGTGGCCTCGGCGCTGGACGGCGCCGCGGCGGGCGCCGAGGCGGGCGGTCGGGCGTGGACGCTGTGGGCGCTGGGCCTGCTCGACCTCGGCCAGGGCCGGGTGGAGTCCGCCGTGACCCGGCTCGCCGCCCTGCAGGAGAACCCGTACGCCCACCAGGTGTGCGCGTACCGGAGTGTGCCCGACCTGGTCGAGGCGGCCGTCCGGGCCGGCGTGCCCGAGCAGGCCGAGGAGGCGTACGCCCGCTTCCGGGCCTGGGCGGAGCGGGTGGACCAGCCGTGGGCGATGTCCCTGGCGTACCGGTGCCGGGCGCTGCTCACCGGCGACGAGCAGGATCACCTGCTCGCCCTGAAGCTCGGTGGCCGCCCCTTCGAGCAGGCCCGCACCGAGCTGCTGTACGGGGAGTGGTTGCGGCGCGCCCGGCGCAAGGCCGAGGCACGCGGCCAGCTGCACCGCGCCCTGGACACGTTCGACCGGTTGGCGGCGGCGCCGTGGGCGGCGCGGGCGCGCGGCGAGCTGGAGGCGACCGGGCTGCGGGCTCCGCAGCCCGCCGCGTCGGCCGGCGCCGACCTCACCCCGCAGGAGCTGCAGATCGCCAGGCTCGCCGGCAAGGGGCTGTCCAACCGGGACATCGCGGCGCAGCTCTTCCTCAGCCCGAAGACGGTCGCGTACCACCTGTACAAGGCCTACCCGAAGCTCGGCGTCGCCGGCCGCGCGGAGCTGAGCGCCCTGGCCCTGTGAGCAGCCGCGTCAGCCTGCGGCGGTGGTGGCGGGGCCGTCGGGGGCGTGGCCGCGTACGCGGCCGAGTGCCGCGCCGACGGCCGCGCCGCCGGCCGCCCCCGTGGTCCAGAGGACGAGCATGCCGGCGAGGAATTCCGGACGCAGCACGTCGCGGACCGCCGCCTGCCAGTTCGGCGGCACGGCGTCGCCGGTGCTCAGGTAGCCGGCCTGGTGGTGTGCCCAGACCACGGACTCGGGAATGCCGACCGCGAGCACCGCCAGCAGGGCGGCGAGCCCGGCCAGGGCTCCGGCGCGCAGCCCTGAGCCGAAGGACCGGGTACGCCGGGCCGCGGCGAGCGCGACGGCAAGCAGCAGAACGCTCGGGACGACCGTCCAGAAGCCGAGCACCCCGCCCCGGTCGTGCGCCAGCGACCAGCGCGAGGCGGCGAAGGAGCCACCCGCGACGACGACTGCCACGCCGGCGGCCCGCACCCACGCGCCGCGCGGCCACCCGGGCCGCAGGACGGCCCACGCTCCGCCGAGGGCGAACCTGCGGCGCTCGGGTGGCGGGTCGATCGCCGCGAGCTCGGCCCGCAGGGCGGCACCCCACGCGCGCCGGTTGTCGGGAAGGTCGGTGGTGGCCAGGTCGAGCAGGAGCTGCCAGCCGTCGCGTGCCGGGTGGCGGCGGCCCGCGGGTTCGGAGCGGGCGCCGAGTGCCGCGCCGAGGACGGGCCACGGCAGGGCCCAGATCAGCGCGGCGAGGAAGAACTCGAACGGCGCCAGCAGGTCGCCCTCGGCGAGGTTTCCGACGACGGGGAATCGTTCGGGCTCCGCCAGGTAGGCGGCGCGCAGCGGCAGGTGCGCGGACACGGTGCCGGCGGCGACGGCGACGAGGGCCAGCAGCCCCGCGACGGTGCCGGCTCCGAATCCGCGGGCACTGGCGACGGCGGCCGCCGCGAGGCCAGCGAGCCCGGCGCAGACGACCGCCGCGAACAATCCGAGCACAATGGTCAGCAGCACCGTGTCGAAGCCCCAGCGCGGCCCGTTCGGGACGGTGGCGACGTACAGGCGCTCCAGGCCCGCGGTGAGCACCGCGGCCGCGGCGGCGACGGCGATCAGCCCCGGCCAGACGGGGCGTCCGACGCCGTTCCGCCCGGCGGCGCGGGTGCGGGCGGTGAATGTGCCCGCACCGCTGCGGGAGGTGGGCAGTCGGACCGCGAGCACCACGATCGCGAGGAGGGGCGCCGGTGCGAGCACCCCCAGGACGAGGAGGAGGTCGAGCATCTGGAGCCTCCGAACAGCCAGGTGCGCCGGGTTCGAGCGGTCGCGGTCAGGTGGTCGTGGGTGCGAGCCGGGCCGTGCGCGGGGCGGGTGCGGCTTCGCCGGCACGCGCCGCGGCGGCAACGCCGCGGGCGAGTTCGGCGCCCGCGGTGGTGAGCCGGTAGAGGTGCCGGGCCGGCCGTCCGCGCGGCGGGTCGGCCTCCCAGGAGGTCTCCACCTGTCCACGCTCGGTGAGGCGGATGAGGATCGGATAGACGGTGCCCGCCTTCAGGCCGAGGGCGCGGCACAGGTCGTAGCCGTGGCTCCAGTCCGCGCCCGCCTCGGCGAGGGCGGTGAGCACGGCCGCGGTCTGCGGAGAGGGACGTCGTGCACGTACCATGGCCTCAATATCTACCTAGATAGACTTAAGCGCAAGAGGCCCTCCGGGCGGAAGTCGGGTCAGGCGCTGCGGAAGGTGCGACGGTAGGCCTCCGGCGGCACGCCGACGGTCCGGTTGAAGTGCCGGCGCAGCGTCGTGGCGGTGCCCATGCCGGCCGCCTGCGCGACGGCGTCGATGCTGCGGTCGGTGTTCTCCAGCAGCTCCTGGGCCCGGCGAATCCGCTGCGTCGACAGCCACTGCAACGGGGTGCTGCCGGTCGCCGACATGAAGTGGCGCGCCAGGTTGCGCGAGCTCATGTTCGCCTGGCGGGCCAGGTCCTCCACGGTCAGCGGCCGGTCGAGCCGTTCCATCGCCCAGGGCAGCAGGTCGGCGAGGGGATGGTCGTCGCGGGCGGGCACCGGGGTGGTGACGAACTGGGCCTGGCCGCCGGCGCGATGCGGCGGCACGACCAGGCGGCGGGCGACGGCGTTGGCGACCGTCGAGCCGTGGTCGCGGCGGATCAGGTGCAGGCACAGGTCGACCGCGGCGGCCTTGCCGGCGGAGGCGAGCACGGCGCCGTTGTCGACGTAGAGCACGTCCGGGTCGACCTGCACCCGGGGGTGGCGGGCGGCCAGCGCCTCGGTGTGGGCCCAGTGCGTGGTCGCGCGCAGCCCGTCCAGCACCCCGGCCGCGGCGAGCACGAAGGCGCCCGTGCACAGCGAGACCATCCGCGCGCCCGCCTGGTGGGCCGCGCGGACGGCGTCGAGCAGGTCGGGCGGCACGTCGGCGTCGATGTCCTCCACGGCCGGAATGATCACGGTGTCGGCGCGGGCGAGCCGGTCCAGGCCGTCGTCGGGCTCCACCCGGAACCTGCCGATCCCGACCGGGCCCGG
This sequence comes from Micromonospora sp. NPDC005707, assembly GCF_040631005.1. Classification (NCBI taxonomy): domain Bacteria; kingdom Bacillati; phylum Actinomycetota; class Actinomycetes; order Micromonosporales; family Micromonosporaceae; genus Micromonospora; species Micromonospora sp. NPDC005707. Next base: position 444,374 of record NZ_JBEXYR010000007.1, on the reverse strand, counting down.
GCCGCAGACCACGAGGTCGTACCACGGGTCGGCCAGGCCGGAGGGGTCGTGGGCGAAGACCTCGCAGGCCATGGCGAGCTCGAAGTGCAGCATCCCGTCGGTGGCGGCGAGCGCGATCGTGGCCATGTCCGAAATTGTACGGGGCATGTCGTTCCAGACACTGGTCCGGGTCGACCGTGGCGGAGAGGATCTTCTCAGTCGATCTTTCGAGGAGGAACTCAGATGGGTTCGCAGCAGACCGTGGCGGTGTTCGGGGCCTACGGGCACACCGGGCGGTTCGTGGTGGCGGAGTTGCGCGAGCGCGGGTTCCTCCCGCTCCTGCTCGGCCGCGACGCGGGCCGGCTCCAGGCGCTGGCGGCGTCGCATCCGGGGCTCGAACACCGGGTGGCGTCGGCCGGCGACCCGGCCTCGCTCGACCGGGCGTTGCGGGGTGCGGCCGCGGTCGTCAACTGCGCCGGCCCGTTCGCCTCGACCGCGGCCCCGGTGATCGAGGCCGCCCTGCGCGCCGGGATCCCGTACGTGGACGTGGCGGCGGAGATCGAGGCCAACGTGGACACGTTCGCGCACTTCACCGATCGGGCGCGGAGCGCGGGCGTCGCGGTGGTCCCGGCGATGGCCTTCTTCGGCGGGCTCGGCGATCTGCTGGTCACGGCGGCGATGGGCGACTGGACGGCGGCCGACGAGGCGCACGTCGCGTACGGGCTGAGCAGTTGGCACCCCACGGCCGGGACCCTCGCCTCGGGCACCGTCTCCCGGGACCGGCGTGACGGCCGGCGGGTCCGCTACACCGGTGGCCGGCTGGAGTACCACCTCGACGAGGGTGACCTGCCGGTCCTGGAATGGCACTTCCCCGCTCCGCTGGGCACCCGCACCGTCCTCGGCGGGTTCACGATGGCCGACGTGGTCACCGTCCCCAGCCACCTGTCGATCCCCGAGGTGCGCACCTACATGACCACCGACGCCGCCCGGGACCTGGCAGGCCCCGACACGCCTGCGCCGGCCGCGGTCGACGAGCGCGGCCGGTCCGGGCAGACGTTCACGGTCGACGTCGTCGTGCGCTCCGGGGACCGGCAGCGTGGGGTCGTGGCCAGCGGCCGGGACATCTACGCCGTCAGCGCACCCCTGGCGGTGGAAGCGGTCCGTCGCCTTCTCGCCGGGCAGACGAGGACGAGCGGCGTCGCCTCCGCCGGCGAGATCTTCGACGCGCCCGACTTCCTCCGCGCGCTGTCCGCCCACATTTCGGTTGCCCCGCGTCCTGGCGTGCTCCAGGCGTAGTTTGTTCCCGGATGGGGAGTATCTTCCGGGCGGATTGAATCGCAGCAAAACTTGATTGATTCCAAAAGAGTGAGCTATGTTCGTGGCATGGCGCCCGACTTCGAGACCCAGCTCCGGGCGGTCTCGTTGCGCGTCACCCGGCCCCGGTTGGCGGTGCTCGCCGCGCTGCGCGACCACCCGCACGTCGACACGGACACCGTGATCGCCCTGGTACGGGCGGAGCAGCCCACGGTCTCCCACCAGACGGTGTACGACGTGCTGCGTGCCCTCACCGACGCCGGTCTGGTGCGGCGCATCCAGCCGGCGGGTGCCACCGCCCGGTACGAGTCGCGGGTGGGGGACAACCACCACCATGTCGTGTGCCGCTCCTGCGGCACGATCGCCGACGTCGACTGCGCCGTGGGTCAGGCCCCCTGCCTCACCGCCTCCGACGACCAGGGGTTCCTGGTCGACGAGGCGGAGGTCGTCTACTGGGGCACCTGCCCCGACTGCGCGACCGAACGCACCTCCCAGCGATCCGCCAGTTCGGAAGGAAATTGATGAGCGACACCCAGGACAACGCCCCCTCCAGCGCCCAGGGCGTGGACAAGAAGGCGGCGGCCGGCTGCCCGGTCGCGCACGACTCCGTGACCGCGCACGGCAGCGAGAGCGAGAACCCGGCGATCGACTCGCCGACCCCGAAGACCGGCGGTCGTCCGCGCACCAACCGGGACTGGTGGCCCAACCAGCTCGACCTGTCGGTGCTGCACGCTCAGTCGCCGAAGGGCAACCCGCTGGGCGAGAGCTTCAGCTACGCCAAGGAGTTCGCCAAGCTCGACGTCGAGGCCCTCAAGCAGGACATCGTCACGGCCCTCACGACCTCGCAGGACTGGTGGCCGGCCGACTTCGGCCACTACGGCGGCCTGATGATCCGGATGAGCTGGCACTCCGCGGGCACCTACCGGATCCAGGACGGTCGCGGCGGCGCCGGCGACGGCGGCCAGCGGTTCGCCCCGCTGAACAGCTGGCCGGACAACGCCAACCTCGACAAGGCCCGCCGGCTGCTCTGGCCGGTCAAGCAGAAGTACGGCCAGAAGGTCTCGTGGGCCGACCTGCTCGTGCTCGCCGGCAACGTCGCCCTGGAGTCGATGGGCTTCAAGACCTTCGGCTTCGGCTTCGGCCGCGAGGACGTCTGGGAGCCCGAGGAGATCTTCTGGGGTCCGGAGGACACCTGGCTCGGCGACGAGCGCTACGCCTCCGAGAAGGAGATGGTGGGCGACGTCGGCGCGACGGAGATGGGCCTCATCTACGTCAACCCCGAAGGTCCCCGCGGCAACGCGGACCCGCTCGCGGCGGCGCACTTCATCCGCGAGACCTTCGCCCGGATGGCGATGAACGACGAGGAGACCGTCGCTCTCATCGCCGGCGGCCACACCTTCGGCAAGACCCACGGCGCCGCCGTCGCCGACGACCACGTCGGCCCCGAGCCCGAGGGCGCCCCGCTGGAGGCGCAGGGCCTGGGCTGGCTGAGCACCCACGGCGCCGGCAAGGGCCCGGACACGATCACCAGCGGTCTCGAGGTGACCTGGACCGACCGGCCGACGGAGTGGAGCAACCGCTTCTTCGAGATCCTCTTCGGCTACGAGTGGGAGCTCAGCACGAGCCCCGGCGGCGCCAAGCAGTGGGTCGCCAAGGACGCCGAGGCGATCATCCCGGACCCCTACGACCCGTCGAAGAAGCACAAGCCGACGATGCTGACGACCGACCTGTCGTTGCGCGTCGACCCGGCGTACGAGAAGATCTCGCGCCGGTTCCTGGAGAACCCGGACGAGTTCGCGCTGGCGTTCGCCAAGGCCTGGTACAAGCTGCTGCACCGCGACATGGGCCCGGTCGAGCGCTTCCTCGGGCCGTGGGTGGCGGAGCCCCAGCTGTGGCAGGACCCGGTGCCGGCCGTCGACCACGAGCTCGTGGGTGACGCCGACGTCGCCGCGCTCAAGGCGAAGGTCCTGGAGTCCGGCCTCACGACCGCGCAGCTGGTCTCCACCGCCTGGGCGTCGGCCGCGAGCTTCCGGTCCACCGACAAGCGCGGTGGCGCCAACGGCGCGCGCATCCGTCTCGAGCCGCAGCGCAGCTGGGAGGTCAACCAGCCCGAGCAGCTCGCGACGGTGCTGGCGACCCTCGAGGGCATCCAGCAGGAGTTCAACTCGGCCGGCGGCGCGAAGATCTCGCTCGCGGACCTGATCGTGCTGGCCGGCTCGGCCGCGGTCGAGAAGGCGGCGCGCGACGCCGGCGTCGACGTGACCGTGCCGTTCCGCCCGGGCCGCACGGACGCCTCGCAGGAGCAGACCGACGTCGAGTCCTTCCGGGTCCTCGAGCCGCGCGCCGACGGGTTCCGCAACTACCTGCGTCCGGGTGAGAAGACCCAGCCGGAGGTGCTGCTCGTCGACCGTGCCTACATGCTCAACCTGACCGCTCCGGAGATGACCGTCCTCGTCGGCGGCCTGCGCTCCCTCGGGAACAACGTCGGTGGTACGCGGCACGGCGTCCTCACCGACCGGCCCGGCGTGCTCACCAACGACTTCTTCGCCAACCTGCTCTCCCCGGGCACCCGGTGGAAGGCGTCGGAGTCCGAGGAGCACGTCTACGAGATCCGGGACCTGGCCACCGACGAGGTGAAGTGGACCGCCACCGCGGTCGACCTCATCTTCGGTTCCAACTCCCAGCTGCGGGCCCTCGCCGAGGTCTACGCCAGCGAGGACGCGCGCGAGAAGTTCGTCACGGACTTCGTCGCCGCCTGGACCAAGGTCATGGAACTGGACCGGTTCGACGTCCGCTGATCCGGCGCCAACCGACGAGCCCCGGTCGATCCACCCGGATCGACCGGGGCTCGTTCGTCGCCGGCCGGCGCCGGTTCTCCCGGACCGCCGGGCGGGCACACGGACCGTGCGTCCGTGGTGGTTTCCGTGGTCGGCACGGAGGCGGCCCCCGCCCCGCCCGGGAGAGGCTGTGACCACAGTGATCGGCCCGGCGGGCCGATCGTGAGCCACGAGCACAGGGGGCACCATGGCCAGCACCACCACCAGCGGGTACGAGGGATTCACGGCCGAGGAGCGGGCCGCCATGAAGGACCACGCCCGGGAGCTGAGGACCGCGGCGCGTCGGGGCACGCGCGCGGACAAGGAGGCGGAGGCCGAGCGGAGCGTGCTCGCGAAGATCGCCGAGATGCCCCCCGCGGACCGGGTCATCGCCGAGCGGGTCCACGCCGTCGTGACGGCCAGCGCCCCCGTCCTCGCGCCGAAGCTCTGGTACGGGATGCCCGCCTACGCGCTGGACGGCAAGGTCGTCTGCTTCTTCCAGAGCGCGGAGAAGTTCAAGGCGCGCTTCGCGACGCTCGGGTTCAGCGACCAGGCGAAGCTGGACGAGGGCACGATGTGGGCGAGCGGTTTCGCCCTCACCGAGGTGACGGCCGAGGTGGCGGAGCGCATCGCCGCGCTCGTGAAGCGCGCCGTGAGCTGATCCGGCACCGACCGCCAGGTCAGCGCGTACCCGAACCGGCCGTAGCTTGCTCGATCGCAAGCTCCGGCCGGCGGGTCGGCCCGTTACCGTGGCCGCTGTGCGAGCGGAGGCGGGCGACACGGTCGGTTTCTCGGTGCTCGGCTCGATCAGGGTCGTCCGCGCCGGCGCCGAGCTGCGCCTGGGCGCCCGCCAGCAGCGACTCGTGCTCGCGTTGCTGCTGGCCCGGGGCGGGCTGCCGGTCTCCCTGGCCGAGCTGGTCGACCTGCTCTGGGACGACGACGCCCCGGCCAGCGCCGCGAACGTGGTGCACCGGCACGTCGGGATGCTCCGGCGGCTGGTCGAGCCCGGCCTGCCCACCCGGTCGGCGGGCCGGCACATCCTCCGCGATCTCTCGGGCTACCGGCTGCGCGCCGACGAGGAGTCCCTCGACCTGCTGAGGTTCCGGTCGCTGAGCCGGCGGGCGGCCCGGAGCCTGCGGGACGGCGACCCGGAGTCGGCGCTGCGGCACTCCCTCGACGGGCTACGGCTGTGGCGCGGCCGGTGCGCGGCCGGTCTGGAACCGGCCTGCCGGCAGCACCCCGCGTTCCTCGCCGTGGAGGCCGAACGCGCCGAAGCTGTCCGCGGGGCCGCCGACGCCGCCGAGCGCTGCGGCCGGCTGAGCGCGGTGCTGGCGCCGCTGCGGCAGGCCGCCGAGCTGCACCCGTTCGACGAGTCACTGCAGAGCCGGTTACTGCTGGCGCTCGCCGCCGACGGCCGCCAGGCGGAGGCCGTCGAGAGGTACCGGGCGGTGCGCCGACGGCTCGCCGAGGACCTGGGCGTCGACCCCGGCGAGGAACTGCGGGAGGCGTACGACCGGCTGCTGCACCAGCGCACCGGGCCGGCACGTACCGGGTCGGCCGCGCCACTCCCGCGGCCCGCGCAGCTGCCACCGGACCTGCCCTTCTTCAGCGGCCGGGACGACCTCATCGCGGCGGCCCGCGCGGCGGTGGCGCGCCCGGGCGGGCCGGCGGTGCTCGCGATCGACGGCATGCCCGGAATCGGCAAGACCGCCCTGGCCGTCCACCTCGCCCACGGGTTCGCCGCCGGCTACCCGGACGGGCAGCTGTATGTCGACCTGCGCGGATACGACGGGCGGGAGCCGGCGATGAGCCCGGCCGAGGCACTGCGCGGCTTCCTCGGCTCGCTCGGCGTGCCGCAGGAGGGCATTCCCGCCGAGCTGCACGCCCAGGCGGGCCTGTACCGCAGCAGCCTCGCCGGCCGGCGGCTGCTCATCCTGCTCGACAACTGCCGGGACGCCGAGCAGATCCGGCACCTGCTGCCCGGCAGCCCCGGCTGTCTGGTGATCGTGACCAGCCGCAGCCGGCTCAGCGGCCTGCTCACCACGGCCGGCGCCCACCCGTTGCCGGTCGGCCTGCCGAGCGTCGAGGAGGCCCGCGCCGCGCTGTCGCGGCCGCTGGGCGCCGGCCGCGTCGCGGCGGACCCGGCCGCGATCGACGCCATCATCGCCGCCTGCGGGCGGCTGCCGCTCGCGCTGGCCGTGGTGGCCGCCCGCGCGGCGGCCCTGCCGGGGACGCCGCCGGCCCGGATCGCCGCGGAGCTGGCCGGAGCGCCCGGCAGTCTGGACGGCTTCGACGGCGACGACCCGCAGACCGACCTGCGTGCCGTCTTCTCCTGGTCCTACCGGGCGCTGTCCGCCCCGGCCGCCCGGCTCTTCCGGCTGCTGCCGATCCATCCCGGCCCCGACATCTCGATCGCCGGCGCGGCGGGCCTGGCCGGCGTCCCGCTGCGGGGCGCGCGGGCACTGCTCGGCGAGCTGAGCCGCGCGCACCTGATCAGCGAGGACGTGCCGGGCCGCTACCGCACCCACGACCTGCTGCGGGCCTATGCCACGGAGCTCGGCGAGGAGAACGACGGCCCGGCCGAGCGCGCCGCCGCGGAGCTGCGCTGCCTGCGGTTCTACCGGGCCACCGCCTATCGGGCGCACCGATGCCTGCTGACCTCCGAGTACCACCCGATGATCGAGCCGGGGCCGGGTGAGACCCCGCTGCGCTTCGCCGGGCACGGCGACGCCATGCGCTGGTTCACCGCCGAGCGGCAGGTCCTCATCGCGCTGGTCGGCCGGGCCGCCGGGCAGGGCCGGCACACCGAGGCCTGGCAGCTCGCCCTGGGCATGCAGCACTTCTTCGACCGCAGCGGCCGGTGGGCCGACTGGACGACGACCGGCGAGGTGGCCCTCGCGGCGGCCCGGGCGGGCGGCGACCTGGTCGGGCAGGCCCGGATGCACCGCAGCCTGGCCGGGGCGGCCTACTTCCGGCACGAGCACGACACCGCGCTCGGGCACCTCGACCAGGCCGTCGAACTGCACGCCCGGCTCGGCCTGTACGGCGAGATGACCCGCGCCGGCATCAACCGGGCGATGATCCTCAGCGCCCAGGGACGGCACGAGGAGGTCGTCCGGGCGCTCCCCGCAGCCCTGGGACCGTGGGCGGCCGGCGACGACAAGCTGCAGGCGGACGTCCTGGTCATCATGGGCGCGAGCTACGCCGAACTGGGCCGGGGGGACGAGGCCGTGCGCAGCGCCGAGCGGGCGATGGCCCTGTCGCGCGGAGCGCGGTACCGGTTGGGGGTCGCCGAGGCGTGGGAGGTGCTCGGCCAGGGGCACTCCGCCCGCCAGGAGCTCGACCGGGCGGTCGCCTGCTGGCGCGAGGCGGCCGCCGCCTACCAGGAGGCCTCGGCGTCGGCGCCGGCCGTGGAGGTGCTCGCGCTGCTCGGCGACGCCCTCGCCGCGGCGGGCGACCAGGACGCCGCGGTGGGGGCGTGGCAGGAGGCGCTGGCCCTGATCCCGTACGCGCACACGCCGACCGGCCGGCGGCTGACCGGCCTGCTCGCGGCGGTCACGCCGGGTCCGTGACCGGTCGCGATCGGCGACGGCACTCGATTGACACTCGCGCGTCAGTCCATTCGCATCCACCGTCCCTAGGCTCCTGCCTCATTCACCGTTGCCACTGCGGATGGGGGAGAGACCGTGCTCTGGGCACCCGACGGATCACCGGCCGGCCGGGCCGAGCGCATGACCGAGCTGCACGCGGACCACTCCCGTGCCGTGCTGCGCCTCCTGCTCCTGCTGACCCGCGGGCAGCGGCAGACCGCCGAGGATCTGCTCCAGGAGACGATGCTGCGGACCTGGCGGCACCTCGACTCGGTGCCGGCCGAGCCCGAGGCCGCCCGCCGGTGGCTCCTCACCGTCGCCCGGAGGCTCGTCATCGACGGGGTCCGCCGGCGGCGGGGCCGCCCGGTCGAGGTCCATCTCGTCGACATGACCTGGATTCCGGCCGGCGACGACACCACCGGCACGGCGCTGGCGTCGTACGCCATCCGGCGCGCGCTCCGCCGGCTGAGCCCGGCGCAGCGCAGCCTGCTCTCCGAGGTGTTCCTGGTCGGCCGGTCACCGGAGGAGGTCGCGGGCCGGCTGGGGGTGCCGATCGGCACCGTGAAGTCCCGGACCCACCACGCCCTGCGCGCCCTGCGTACCGGCCTCAAGGCGGCCTGAGCAGGGAACCCCCGGCCGCCGGCCCCGCGGCGGGCCCTGCCATGCTGTGACGATCGTGGCACCCACCTCGGTACGGATCGCATCAGGATGACCACCCCGCTCTCCTTCGCCGTTCTGGGCCCGGTGCGGGCCTGGCGCGGCCGGTCCGAGCTCGACCTGGGCACCCGGCAGCAGCGGCTGGTCCTGGCGTTCCTGCTCGCCCGGGCGGGCGGCGCGGTCAGCATCGCCGAGCTTGTCGACCTGCTGTGGGAGTCCGACCCCCCACCCAGCGCGGTCAACGTGGTGCACCGGCACGTCGGGATGCTCCGGCGGCGCTTCGAGCCGGGCCTGCCGACGCGGGCGGCGGGCTCGGTGCTGATCCGCGACGGCGGCGAGTACCGGCTCCTGATCGAGGAGGACGCGCTCGACCTGCTGCGCTTCCGGCGCCTGGTCGCCCGGGCCGGTGGCAGCTCCGGCGAGCCGGCCGTCGCGCTCTACCGGGAGGCGCTGGCGCTGTGGCGCGACCGGTGCGCCTCGGGCGTGCGGTCCGGCCCCCGGGCCCACCCGGAGTTCCTCGCCGTCGACGGCGAATGGTTCGCCGCCGTCCGGGCCGCGACCGACGCCGCCCTGCGGGCCGGGTGCGTCCACGCGGTGCTGCCCGCGATCCGGCTGGCCGCCGAACACGAGCCGCTGGACGAGGCGCTCCAGGCGCGGCTGCTGCTCGCGCTCGCCGCGGACGGCCGGCGGGCCGAGGCCCTCGCCGCGTACGCCGACATCGAGCACCGGCTCGCCGGCGAGCTCGGCATCCGGCCGGGCGCCGACCTGCGGGCGGCCCGGGACAGCCTGCTCGACCACGACGCCGCGGCCGACGGGTCCGGGTCGTGGCGCGGTGCCGGACGGGCCCTCACCGCGGCGCCGCCCCTCGGCGCGGAGGCCGGATCATGGCCGCCGGCCGGGGCGCCGCCGACCGGCCCCGGGCCGCCGGCACAGCTGCCCGCCGACCATCCGTACTTCAGCGGCCGCCGGGACCTGGTCGCCGCCGCGGAGGAGCTGCTGGCCGGCGACCGGCCGGCCACCGCGCTGGTCATCGACGGCATGCCCGGCGTCGGGAAGACCACCCTGGCGGTGCACCTGGCCCACCACCTGGCCTCCCGCTACCCCGACGGGCAGTTGCACGCCGACCTGCGCGGTTTCGACTCCGGCGACTCGGTGATGACACCGGCGGAGGCCCTGCGCGGCTTCCTGTGGTCCCTCGGGGTCGCGCCGGCCGCCATCCCGGCCGAACCGCACGCCCAGGCCGGCCTCTACCGCAGCATCCTGGCCGAGCGCCGGATGCTGATCCTGCTCGACAACTGCCGCGACTGGGACCAGGTCCGGCACCTGCTGCCCGGCGCCGGCGGCAGTCTCGTCATCGCCACGAGCCGCCGCCGGATCACCGGCACGGCCGGGCCGGCGGGCGCTCACCCGTTGCACCTCGACCTGCTGACCGACGCGGAGGCCCGCGAACTGCTCACCCGCTGGCTCGGCGACGTGACGGCCGCCGACCCGGCGGCCGTGGACGAGATCGTGACGCGGTGCGGGCGGCTGCCGCTGGCCCTGGCGCTGGTCGCCACCCGCGCCGTCGGCCGGCCCGCGCTCAGCCTGCCCGCGGTCGCCGGTGAACTGGCCGGGGCCGACGGCCGGCTGGCCGGCTTCGGGGACGCGCACGCCGACCTGGAGGCGAGCTTCTCCTGGTCCTACCGCGCGCTGACCCCCGGGGCGGCCCGACTCTTCCGGCTGCTGCCCCTGCACCGGGCCGGGGAGCTGAGCACGGAGGCGGCGGCCGCCCTGGCCGGCCTGCCCCCGCGCACCGCCCGTGGCCTGCTCGCCGAGCTCGCGGCGCACCTGCTGGTGGAGCCTGGCGACGGCCGGTGGCGGATGCACGACCTGCTGCGCGCCTATGCGGCGGAGCTGGGGGAGGAGCACGACGACGCGGCGGAGCGGGACGCGGCCGTCGAGCGGATCCACGACCACCACGAGGTTGTGCCGGCACCGGTGACCCCGGACGCGGCGCCGGTGGGCACCGCGTCCGGGACCGTTCTCAGTACCGGTAGGCGCGGATGACGGTCTGCTTGACCGTGTTGCCGCTGGTGTCCGTCGCGGCGGCCCGCAGCGAGACGAAGCCGGTGCCGGCCGGGTTGCGCACCCAGGCCACCCCCTTCTCGCCGGACCGCTTCACGGTGAGCCGCTGCCAGGTCCTGCCGTCGTCGAAGGACGCCTCGACGGTCAGGGTCCTGGTCCGGCCCGGCGCCGCCCCGACCTGGCGGTCGAGCGAGACCGGGATCGGGAACAGCCGACCGGCCGGCGCCCGGTTGTCGATGTCGAGGTCCGGGGTGTACCGGATCGCCGTCAGCGGCAGCTTCACCAGGTCGCCGTCGGGCACGTGCGCGGACGTGAAGGTCCACTCCGCGTCGACCACGGTCGACAGGGTGAACTCCGGGTCGCTGTGGAAGGTCGCGGCCAACCGGTAGTCACCCTTCTCGGCGGGCACGTTCCACACCCAGGGCGTCTCGGTCGCGTCGCCGATCTTGACTCCGTCGCGGTAGAGGTTCACCTCCACGCTGCCGCCACGGACGTGCCGGAAGCCCATGTGCCCGCTGCCGTCGCCGTGCAGCGGCCCCGGCCCGCCGATCTGGTCACCCCAGTAGCGGGTGGCGAACTGCTGGCCGAAGTTCGGCTCCGGGAAGACCGGCCCGGCCACCCCGTTGGCCCACTTCACGTCGTAGGTGCGGCCGGGCCGGAAGCTGGTCCACGCCGACTGGTAGTACGTGTACCTCAGCTGCGACGAGGTCGACTGCCACACCGCCTGCTTGTCCTGGTTGTAGTACTCGGTGATGGTGCTCGGCGCGTCGTAGCTGAAGCTCGGCGGGATGTTGCGCTCGTCCCGGTAGATCGGCGAGTTGCCGGGCGAGTGCGCGACAGCGGTCCGCGACACCGGCACGCCGGCCACGTCCGCGCTGATCCGGGAGCGAACGGTGGCGAAGTCGCCCGCCCGCAGCCGGCGGGTCAGGCCGGTCATCATCTTCTGCGGCTCGTAGAGGTAGACCCGGTAGACGTACGGGCTGTTGTGGAGGCTGCCGTCCTCGGCCACCTGACCCCACATCCCGTTGACGTAGGAGACGAAGCCGGGCGTCCGGCCGGCCCCGATCTGCGCGGTCCGGACGTGGTCGAGGGGGATGCCCATGACCACGCCGAACGGGTCGTTGCTGCCCCAGATCTGCGGCTGCTCGGTCCGGATCGTCCAGCCGAACTCCTGGTGGACGGCGGTGGCCTTCGGGTTCGGCACGGACACCGCGATCGGCTTCGCCCGGCGGGTGTCCACGGTGAGCGCCTGGTCGCTGGTGAGGTCGAGGCTCGGGCGCACCAGCGACGTGACGTTCGGGAGGTACGGGTCGCCGGTCAGCAGGTAGGTCTGGACCAGGTACCGGCCCGCGCGGACCCGGTAGGTGGTGACCGCCGGGTTGTCGAGCACCAGGACGGTCTGCCGGTCCAGGTCGGTCAGGAGGGTCACCCAACCCTGCTCGGGCGTGGGCGCTCCGCCGTCCGGCCCGACGAGCTTGAGGCTGAGCTGGTGGCGGGCGATGTCGAGGGCGACCGGGGTCTGCACCTGCACGCCGCCGCCGGTGGCGGTCACCTCACCGCCGAAGTAGTGGTCGGCCAGGTCGGCGCCGGCCTGCACGGTGACGGTCACGGTGGCCGTCCCGCCGGCCGGGACCGTCACGGAGGAGGCGCCGAGGCTGAACAGGCCGGCGGGCGCCGGGGCGCCGTCGGCGTCCTTCGCGTCGAGGGAGACGGCCAGGGTGAGGGGGGAGGAGCCGCTGTTCGCGTACGTGATGGTGCGCTGCTGCGCGGCGGTGGTCCGCTCGAAGGCGACGCTGACCGGGCTCGCCGTGACGCCCTGCCGGATCGCCCGGGCGACGTCGAGGAAGCCCGCGCCCTGCTCGTAGACGCCGATGGCGGCGTTCGGCTTCGCGGCCGCCATCAGGGTGGACTTGATCCGCTCCGGCGACCAGTCCGGGTGCTGCTGGGTCAGGATCGCCGCCGCGCCGGCCACGTGCGGGGTCGCCATCGACGTGCCGCTGAGGCCGGTGTACTGCGGGTTCCCGTCGTCCGGCGGCAGGTCGGAGGTCGAGCTGCGGGCGGCGAGAATGCCGACGCCGGGCGCCGTGACGTCCGGCTTGATGCCGGCGTCCCCCGCACGCGGACCCCGGCTCGAGAAGCCGGCCAGCTCGCCGCTCTTGGTCACGGCGCCCACGGTCAGCGCCTCGGTCACGCTGCCGGGCGAGTTCACCGTGGCCTCGCCGGCCTCGCCGCTGTTGCCCGCGGCGATGACGAACAGCACACCGTAGCGGTGGGTGAGGTCGGCGACGGCCGCCTCGATCGGGTCGGTCTCCGGGCTGTCCGGGCCGCCGAGGCTCATGTTGGCGACCTTCACGCCCTGCTGCGCCGCCCAGGTCATGCCGGCCAGGATGGCCGACTCGGGGCAGCCCTCCTGGACGCAGACCTTGGCACTGTAGAGGGTCGCGCCGGGCGCCATGCCCTTGTAGCGGCCCTGCGACGCGGCCGCGCTGCCGGCGATGGTGGAGGCGACGTGGGTGCCGTGGCCGACCCGGTCGAGGGTGTCCGGGTCGGAGGTGAAGTTCGCGGCGGCGGCGACGCGGCCGGCCAGGTCGGGGTGGGTCTGGTCGACGCCGGTGTCGATCACGCCGACCTTCACCCCCGTTCCCGTCCAGCCGGCCTGCCAGGCCTCCGGCGCGCCGGTGAGCGGGACGCTGACGTCGAGGGTGGGGTGACGCAGCCCGTCGAGCCAGACCTTGTCGACCCCGGCCCGCAGCCGCCGCTCGGCGCCACTCGCGCCGGCGGTGAGGTTGTTCCAGAAGGACACCGCGTCCGCCCGGTTCTCCGCGACGGCGCTCGCCCCGGAGAGCTCCCGGGTGGTCCGGGCGCCGGCCAGGCCGGCGGGGGTGGCGCCGCCGTGCTGGACGATCAGCGGCAGGGTGGCCCGGGTGTCGTCGTAGCCGAAGCCGACCAGCGTCGTGATGTCGAAGAGCCGCTCGTCGAGCTTGCCCCGGTTGAGCAGGCCGACGGCGTCGGCGGGAATGACCCGCACCTCCGTGCCGGCGCTGTGGGTGATGAACGGGATCCGCTCCCGTCCCTTGCCCGGCACGACGCTCACGGCGGTCTGGCCGTCCACCGTGCTGACGTGGACGGTGTCGCCGGTGAGCAGAGTGACCGTCCGGGGCTTGGACGCGACCGGGGGTGTGGTCGCCGGCTTCGCGGCTCGGGGCTGCGCCGACACCGGCGTACCGCCCGGAGCCACCACCGAGACGCCCAGCGCCAGCAGCGCCAGCGCCGATAACTTGCGAGATGAACGCATCATTCTCCCTGGATGAATGCGAGGGGTGTCCAGGTGCTCCGGACGTGGCCGGAGGATGACGGTTCACTGCGAGTGACCTGGGTCACATCGATGGGCCGGCGCGGGCCCTCGATCAGGCCCGGGGGACCAGCACGCTCAGGCAGGTGACGCAGCCCTCGAGCTTCTCGTACTCGGCGATGTCGACGACGACCGGCGCGAAGCCGAGGTCCGCCACGAGCGCCGCGGTGCGCGGCGCCGACGCGGCCATCAGCACGAGGTCACCCCCGAGGGGTACGACGTGGCAGCCGGCCTCCTCGTCGACCGCGCGCACCGGCCCCCGCAGCACGGTCGTGTCGAGCAGCTCCGGCAGCGCGAGGAGGGTGCCGTCGGGCAGCGCCGTCACGGCCGACTTGAGGTGCAGCACCTCGCGCAGCGGGACCGGAACCACCGTGCGCCCGCGGGTCGCCAGGTGGGCGCGCAACTGGGCGATGCCCGCAGCGTTCGTGCGGCCGCCCCGGCCCACGTACACCGTGGTGCCGATCTGCAGCACGTCACCGCCGTCCAGCGTGCCGGGAGCCTCGATGCGCACGACCTCCAGCCCGGCCTCCCGTACCGCCTTCTCCGTGCCGGCGACCTCCGGCCGGCGTTCCGGCGCGCCCGGCCGGGTCAGCACCGCCAGGTCGTCGCAGACCACGACGGTGTCCTCGACGAACACGGCATCGGGGCAGTGGTCGGCCGGGTCGACCTCGCGCACCTGCCAGCCGGCCCCGACGAGCGCGGCCCGGTACGCCTCGTGCTGGCGCCGCGCCCGCGCGACATCCACGTCGCTGCGCTCGATGTGCGTGACCAGCCCCTCGGCCAGCCGGTCGCCGGGTCGCCGGACCAGAGCGATGCCTCGCGTCATGCCAGCAGTCTGCCTGCTCCCGCTGCCACCGTCCACGGGGCGACGAGGGCGCGCGTCGTGGGTTTCAATGGGCCATGCGCGTCCTGGTCGTCTCCGCGCCGCTGCAGGGACATCTGCTGCCGTTGCTCCCGCTCGCCCTCGCCTGGCGGGACGCCGGCCACGACGTGCTGGTCGCGAGTGGCGGCGACGCGCTCACCGTCGACCTCGGCGGCCTGGCGGCGCACGACATCGCGCCGGGGTTCGCCTTCGGCCGGATCGCCGGCCGGGTGCTGCTGCGACATCCGCTGCTGGCCCGACGGGAGCTGGCCGGGCGTGCCGGCACCGCGGTCGTCGGTGAGCTGTTCGGCACCGCCAACGCCACGTTCGCGGACGCGGTGGTCGCGCTGGCCCGGCGCGAACGGCCCGACCTGATCGTCTACGAGCCGCTGGGCGTGGCCGGTGGCGTCGCCGCCGAGCACCTCGGAGTTCCGGGCGTGCTGCAGGAGAACAACCTGTTCCCCGCCGCCGATCTCGTCGCGGCCGTGGCGGCGAGCCGGCCGATGAGGCGGCACCGGATCGGCACGCCGGCCGCCACGATCACCGTGTCACCGCCGAGCCTGACCGGGCCGAGACCGGGGCTGCCCATGCGGGCGGTGCCGTACTCGGGCGGTGGAGAGGTGCCGGCCTGGCTGCTGAGCGCCGGAGGGCGGCCGCGGATCATCGTGAGCCGCAGCACCGTCGCCGGTCCGGGCGGCGGCGACCCGACGGCGGCGATCATCGCGGCCGCGCCCGCGGTGGACGCCGACATCGTGCTCGTCCGGCCGCCCGGCAGGCTGCCGCGGCTGCCGGAGAACGTCCGGGTGGTCGGCTGCGTGCCGCTGGACCGGGTGCTCCCGCACGCGACGGCGTGCGTGCACCACGGCGGGGCGGGCAGCGTGCTGGGCGCCCTGGCGGCCGGCGTGCCGCAGCTCGTCGTGCCCGGCCCGGGCGACCGGCGGCACAACGCCGAGGTGGTCGCGCGGCGCGGCGCCGGTCTCGCGGTGGCAGCCCGGCGCATCACGCCGGACGTCCTGACCCGGCTCGTCACCGACGCGGCGCTCAGGCAGGCGGCGGGCGAGGTACGCGACGAGATGGCCGCCATGCCGCCGCCCTCCGACGTGGTGACCGGGCTGACCGCGCTCCTCCGGTGACCCGCTCCCGGCGCGAGCCACGGTGCCGGCCCGGTGCGATCACCGGGAGACGCCGTCGAGCGCCTGCATGATGACGTCGGTGACCGCCTGGGGCTGGGTGACCATGACGACGTGGGAGGCGTCGATCCGGGTGATCGTGGCGCCGGCGCGCTCGGCCATCTGGAGCAGCGCGTCGCTGCCGGCGGCCCGGTCGCCGGTGGCGACGGCGGCCCAGGAGGGAAGCCTCTTCCAGGCGGGGTTCGTCGTGGGCGTGGAGAAGGCCAGCGAGGAGACAGGGCGTTGGGTGACCGCCATGACCGCGGCATCCTTCTCGGCGACGTCGGCGGCGAACGCGTCGTGGAACTTCGCCGGGTCGATGAGGAACTCCGTCTCGGCGCCCGAGGCGGTCGGGTACTGCACCGGCAGCAGCGCCGAGGTCAGCACGCTGTCCTTGGAGCCGCCCTCGATGTCCATCAGCGTCTCGCCGTCCTCCGGAGCGAAGGCGGCGACGTAGACCAGGCCGACGACGTTGTCGACCCGCGAGGCGGCGTTGGTGATGACCGCCCCACCGTAGGAGTGGCCCACCGCGAGCACCGGCCCCTGCGTCTGCTGCAGGGCGCTCGCCACGTATGCGGCGTCCTCGGCGAGGCCACGCAGCGGGTTGGGTACCGCCTTCACGGCGACGCCCGCGGCGGTCAACCGCTCCACCACCCCGTTCCAGCTGGAACTGTCGGCGAAGGCGCCGTGCACCAGGACGACTGTGGGCCTGCCGGGACGCGCGGAGGTGCTGGTCATGTTGGGTCCTTTCGATCGACGGCCGGTCAGTCACACGGCGTCACCAGGGGCTGCGTCTCGTCGACCAGGTACGTCGAGAGCATCATGGTGGTGACGTCGGCCGTGATGTTCCGGGCGTTGTGGACGACTCCGGGCGGGATC
Organism: Micromonospora sp. NPDC005707; assembly: GCF_040631005.1. Lineage (NCBI taxonomy): Bacteria > Bacillati > Actinomycetota > Actinomycetes > Micromonosporales > Micromonosporaceae > Micromonospora > Micromonospora sp. NPDC005707. The sequence continues at coordinate 427,692 of NZ_JBEXYR010000007.1, read as the reverse complement.
AGGAACGGCTCCCCGGCGCGGACCGTCAGGGTGGGCCGGTCGTCGAACTCCATGGCGATCACCCCGTGGATGAGGAACCCCACCTCCTCGCCGGGGTGCCGGTGCCGCCCCGACGCCAGCCCGACCGGGATCTCGAACAGGGTCTGCACGATCAGCCGACCCGGTACCGAGGCCGGGTGCCGCTGGAGTTCGGTACGCCGGACGGTGGGCGGCTCCGCGACGCCGGGTTGGTGCGACATGCCCGTCTCCTGTCCAGTCGATCTCCGCGCTCGCCTGCGGTCCGGGAGGCGCGGCACCGGGGACGTGGCGTTACCCGCGGCCGGTCGAGACATGCCCGGCCCGCGCAGGATCAGCTCGACCGGTTGACGGGAGGGGGAGCGGGTAGCCGGGCCGGATGAGGCGGGGCAGCGACATCGTGGACGTCGACGAGCCGCTCGCCGTGGACCTGTCCCCGGCATCACACGACGCCAGCGGCGAAGGGGTGCCGACGCGCGACCTGACCGGGTTGGCGCCGGCGGCCCGGCCGGCCCGGCGCTGGACCCCGCGCAGGGTGGTGGCGACTCCGGCGGCGCTCGACCACCCGCACGGGCGGCGGGTGGTCGCCACGGTCGAGGCTCTGGGCATCGAGGTGGAGCGGTTGCGCGCCAACCGGCTGACCGGCGTGCGCGGGGAGACCGAGCGGGAGACGTACGCGCGGGCCAAGTCCACCCTGGCGATCGTGGTCAGCCCGCCGTCGCGACGGGCGCTGCAGCCGATCGCGCCGAGCGCGGACTGGCGGGTCGACCTGGCCGAGGGCTGCCCGGCGCACTGCCAGTACTGCTATCTCGCCGGGTCACTGTTCGGCCCGCCGGTGACCCGGGTGGACCTGACCCCGGCCCGGTGACGGTGTGGGGACGCTCCCGCACGGTCGCGCCCCCACACTTCCGGTCAGCGGTCGGTGAACAGGGCGGCGTACCGGGTGAGGTAGAGCGGCCATCCCTCGTCGTGGCCCACGCCGTCGCGGACCGACTGCCAGCCCGGACCGTGCCGGTCCAGGTGGCGGTGCTCCAGCTCGACCCGGGTGCGGTGCGGGGTCTCGGCCACGAAGCGGACCTCGACCTCGCTGGTGTTGTCCGGGTCGGTCTCGACCTGCCACTGCGGGCTGATGTCCCAGCTGAACACCACCCGGTCCGGCGGTTCGTAGGCGAGCACGCGCGCCCAGCGGCACTCGCTGCCGTCGACGCCCCGGTCGTAGATGTGGCCGCCGACCTTGGGCTCGAACACGGTCTCCGCGATCGCCGCGCCGAGCAGGTTGTGCTCCGGTGGCTTGAAGTCGCCGAACCGCTCGGTGAACACGGTGAACGCCCGTTCCAGCGGCGCCTCGACGACGATCTGCCGGCGGACGACCGCGGCTGTTGGCTCGGTCATGGGGTCTCCTCGGTCGGTTGTTCGACGGCGTCCCGGTAGCTGTCCAACGCGCGGTGCCAGAACGTGTCGAGCTGGTCCCGTATTGCGGCCACGCCCGCCGGGTTGAGCCGGTAGACCCGGCGGGTGCCGGCCGCCTGGTCGCTGACCAGCCCCGCGTCCTTGAGGACCTTGAGGTGCTGGGACACCGCCGGTCGGCTGATCGGCAGCTCGTCGGCGAGCTCGCCGACCGCACGGGGTCGCTCGGCCAGGCAGGCGACGATGGCGCGCCGGGTCGGGTCACCCAGGGCGTCCCACCCGTCGCCCGTTCGGTAAGTAGCCACGAACGGTAAGCTATGACTTACGAAGCCGCGAGTCAAGGCCCGCCCGGAGCGCGGGCCTACGCGGTCGCGGTGCCGCCCCCGTTCGGGCCGTCGAGCCAGTCGCGGATCCCGGCGAGCGCGGTGGGGCCGTAGTCGTCGTCGACGTCGCGGGCGAGGTCCGCGATGGAGACTGCCCGGAGGGCGGCGCGCCAGGCGGCGTCGGCGCCGGCCATCGCACGGGCGATCGGGCACGGCCGGGTGCAGGCCTCCGCCGGTGTGGCCAGGGGGCCGCGCTGGCGGATCTCGGTGCACACGAACGCGGGCTGGTCGCCGTCGACGGCGGCGACCACGTCGAGGATCGTGATCAGTTCGGGTGCCCTGGTCAGGACGTACCCGCCGGCCTTGCCCTGGACGGAGGTCACGAGGCCGGCGCGGGACAGGGCCTGCAACTGCTTGGCCAGGTAGCTGCCGGAGACGTCGTGCAGCTCCGCCAGCCGGGCCGCCGGCACCGGTTCCGTCGCCGTGGTCAGCACGACGCAGCAGTGCAGCGCCCACTCGACCCCGCCGGACAGCTTCATGTGGACCCCCTCTTGACTCGGACAAAGACTATCCGACTAGAGTCTCGGACAGAAGTTGTCCGAGTTCGAGACGTGATCTCGACGAAGCCGGCGTGCCGGGCGGGTACGTCGTGGAAGGGTGAGAGCCATGAAGCTCACAGTCATCGGTGGCACCGGACTGATCGGCTCACAGGTGGTCCGGAAGCTGGCCGCGGCCGGGCACGAGGCCGTCCCCGCGGCGCTGTCGACCGGCGTCGACCTGCTCACGGGTGCGGGCCTGGACAAGGCGCTGGAGGGCGCCGAGGTGGTGGTCAACGTCGCGAACTCGCCGACCTTCGACGAGGCCTCGCTCGACTTCTTCCGCACCTCGATGACCAACCTGCTCGCCGCCGGGGAGCGGGCCGGCGTCCGGCACCAGGTGGTCCTCTCGATCGTCGGTGTCGACCAGGTGCCCGAGCTCGACTACTACCGTGCCAAGACCCTGCAGGAGGAGCTGCTCCAGCAGGGGCCGACGCCGTACTCGATCGTGCGGGCCACCCAGTTCTTCGAGTTCGTGAACGCGATCATGTCCTGGACCTCCAACGACACCACCGTCCGCCTGCCCGCCACCCGCATCCAGCCGATGGCCGCCGCGGACGTCGTCGACGCGGTCGTCGACGTCGCCACCGGCGCGCCGCTGAACGGCATCCGCGACGTCGCCGGCCCCGACGTCTTCACCCTCGACGACCTCGGGAGGATCACCCTGGCCGCGCAGGGTGACGACCGCACCGTCGTCATCGACGACAAGGCCGGCATGTTCGCGGTCGTCGACGGCGACGTGCTCATCGGCGGCCCGGACGTACGCCTGGCCCCCACGCACTACCGGGACTGGATGCAGTCCGCCCACTGACCTGGGCCGCACCCCTCGACCGGGGGGGTCAGCGCGGACCAGGGGCCGGCGGCTCGCCGAGGCGCTCGACCAGCTCTGCCACCGCCTCGGTGAACGGCTGCGCGAACTCGGTGGGCCGGTGCCCCTGGATCGGCGGTGGGACGCTGTCGCCGGGTGGGGCCACCACGGCGACCGGGTCCCGCAGCCGGCGGTCCACCGTCGCTGCCGGGTCGCCGGCCCGGTCCGGCGCGGCGGGCGGGTGGGCGGAGAAGATCCAGCCGCCGACGGGGTCGGTGTCCCGCCACAGGTTCAGCCACCGCCAGCCGACCCGGGCGCCGATCTCCTGCAGGGCCTCGTCGTCGACGTAGGCCGGGAAGAGCCGGGCGTAGAGGCGGCGCAGCGGAGACCCGTAGGTGAGCAGCGCGACCCGGCCGCTGACCCGGGGTGGCAACTGGAGCACCGTCGCGGCGGCCAGGACCGAGCCGTGGCTGTGCCCGGTGAGCACGACGGCGTTGCCGCGCTCCACGAGGTAGGTGATCCGCCGGGCCAGTTCCGGCACGGCACGCTCGGAGTAGCAGGGCGGCGCGAACGGGTGGGCGGCCCGGGGCCAGAACGTGCCGAGGTCCCACAGGATGCCGACATGCCGCCGGAATCCGCTGGTCCGGTAGGCGAAGATCGCGCCGAGCACGAGGCCGACGATGATCGCCGCGATCAGCCAGCTGCCGAACGCGAGGGCGAAGGTGACCAGGTCGGCCGGCACGCCGACGTACCGCTCGACGACGTCACCCGGCCACAGCTTCAACAGGCCGATGGTGGTGGTGGCCGTGCCGATCCCGGCGAGGCCGGCGTAGACCACGGCGAGGGGTATCAGGTTCTCGGTGAACCGGGCCCGGGCGATCGCCTTCCGCACCTGCCGCAGCCGCGGCCCGGCTTCCGGCGGTGCATCGGGGTAGTCACGCGCGACGACCGCCGCCGCGGCGCGGAACCGGCGCGGTCGCGAGATCACGGTCACCAGCCCCGCGACGACCAGGGTGATCAGCACCGTGCGGAAGAAACCGAAGATCGCCCAGGTGCACGCCCGCGGCGCCCAGTCGGCCACACCCACCGCGGTCGGCGCGTCGCGGTCCAGGAAGTCCGCCACCCGGTAGACCAGTTCGGCGGAGTACGCCACCGCGAGGCTGATGGCGGCGGCCGCGATCGCCAATGCTCCCAGCCCGAGCAGCGGCGCGGCGCCCGCCCGCCGGCTCCGGAGCCGCAGCCGGAGTAGCACCGCTCCCAGGGCGGCCAGCAGGGTCGTCTGGGTGACGAACAGCCAGGTGAGGATCGCGTCGAAGCCGGGCAGGCCGCCGCTCTCGGGCCAGGGCGCCGGGCCGGTCAGGACGTGGGCCGCGACGACGGCGGTCAGGACCAGGGCGACCGTCCGCAGCGTGCCGGTGATCCGGTCGAGCCGCCGGTCCGCGGCGGCCCGGTCGATCAGCGGGGGCGCGCAGAGCAGGACCGCGCAGGCGACCAGGACCGTGCCGGTGACGACCGCCAGCGCGACGGTGGCGGGCGAGGCGCCGGGCGCGGCCCGGGCGGCGAGCAGCGTGACGTCCAGCGTCGCGAACGCCGCCGCGACGTGGATGGAGCGCAGCCGGCCCACCAGGGGTTCCGCGTCCCACCGGCCGACGGCGCCGAGCCGGTGCCCGGAGATCGCCGCCTCGGGAGCGCGGAACGCCTCGAACACCCGCCCCGGGCGCGTGCTGGCCCGCCAGAGCAGGCCGACGGCGGCGGCCGGCACCAGCGCCAGCACGGCGAGCCGCAGCCCGACCGGCCGCCCACCCAGCCAGGACAACCAACCGCGCCCGGCCAGGCAGTGCGGCGAACTCATGCACTTCCACGCGATCAGGTCCAGCGCGACACCGGCGGCGGCGAGCACGTACAGCGCGGTGATTGTGAGGGCCAGCAACCGGCACAGGGACCGGGTGGTCGCGTCGGAGCCCCGGTTCGCCGGGCGCATCCAGATCGCGACGTTGACCAGCATGAACGGCAGCAGGAACACGAGCGCCACGGTCCGGGCCATGGTCCCGGCGGGCAGGTCGCCCCAGCGGTACGCCTCCAGCGTCACCCGCCCGGTGCGGCCCGCGCCCGGCTCCTGGCGACCGGCCCGGTAGAAGCCCCCGCTGCGGTCGCCCGCGACCTGCTCGATCTGCGGCAGGGCCAGGACCTGGCCGGCACTCGCCCGCGTGGCGGAGGCCCCGTGCACCCGAAGTTCCACCACGTCGTCGGACGGCTCCGGCCCACCCGGCCGCACTGCTGCATCGGACATCGGCCCCCCGAGCCGTCCTGGGGGGTCCGAACCGGGTGGACCCGGCCGAGGAGCGCCCCGCCCATCGCGGCGGTCTACCCCACCCGGCCGGGCCCAACCGCCTCCCGGGCGGCTGCTCGCGTGCCCGGTCAGTCCGAGTCCGGCGGCGCGCCCGTCAGGCGCTCCGCACCAGTCGAGGCCGAACCGGGCGAAGACGATCCCCCCGACCAGCGTCGCGCTCGCGGTGGCGGTGCACCGGCCGGGCCCGGGCCGGACACCGTGCGGGCGGGTCGTAGCGCGGTCAGGCCGTCCGCCGGCCGGGGCGCATCGACAGCAGCAGGCCGGCACCGGCCAGGGCGGCTCCGGCGCCGGCGGCGTAACCCGGGAGGCCGGTGGGAATGCCCAGGTAGACCGTGATGCCGAGGATGCGGGACAGCCCCCAGGGCAGCAGCGCCATCTGGTCGTTCCACACCGTCAACGCGCGCTCCAGACCGATCAGGGCGACCAGACCGGCCAGCATGCCGAGCGGAACGCCCGCGGCGGTCAGGGTCAGCCCGACGACGCGGCGCCGCCGCACGGCGTACCGGTCGCGGAGGACGACGGCGGTGGCCACGAACAGCCAGCCGAACGCGGCGACCGCGGCCGTGACGTAGGCGGCGCGCAGGGCCGGCGCGGTCCAGAACGCGAACCAGTAGGCCCCCGGCCCGCGCCCGGCGAGCGCCGCCAGGAGCAGCACGCTGCGCAGCAGGGCGACGCCGCCCACCACGGCCCACAGGTGGAACGGATCCCGCCGGCCGACGGCGAGGCGGACGACGAGGGCGAACAGCGCCCACCCGCCGAGGCTGACCAGCAGGTGCGCGGGGGCGGCGAACCAGGTGAACACGAGCCGGCTCGCCACCAGGACCACGGCCGGGACCAGCCACACGAGAACCCGGTCCGCGCGGGACGCGGGCGCCGGCAGCGCGGCCACCCGCCACGGCCGGACCGCGCCCAGCAGCAGCCCGCGCGCGGCGGCGCCGCCGGGACCCCGCCCGCGCAGGCCGAGCAGCACCACCACCAGGATCAGCGCGAGCAGCGCCCGCGCGGCCCAGGCCATCGCCGGGTCCCGGTCCGCCCGTTCCGCGCCGAGGTCGGCGGCCGTGAAGTGGTACGCGGGCAGGTCCAGGTCGGCGCCGTAGCGCTGCCGGTGGACGTCCCGCGCGACCCGGTACGCGGACGCGGCGGCCCGCCAGCCGTCGTAGGCGGCCGGGTCGCCGGTGTCCAGCCACTGCGCGTGCCGCAGCACCATGGTCCGGTAGGCGGCCAGCGTCTCGAACAGGTTCACCTGGTAGTCGAGCGTGCGGGTGAAGTGCTCGCGCAGCCCGGCGTCCCGCCAGGTCGCCGGGTCGGTGGCGGCCACCAGGTCCCGCATGCGCCGGGCCAGCGTGACGGCCCGCGCACCCTCGTCGACCGCCTCCTCGACCCGGCCGCCGGTCACCGCGTAGATGCTGTCCAGGGCCGCCGAGTCGCCGGTCGGGATGTCCCACTCGAAGATCCACATCATCGGCGGCGGCTCCAGCCCGAGCGCCCGCACCGACCGGTCGGCGTACGGGCCGATGTAGAGGCCGCCGGTGACCGCCCGCCGGGACAGCGCCATGGCCTGCCCGATGGCGGCGACGGTGTCCGGGTCGGCGGAGAACGTGCGGTACGCCCAGTCCGCGGTGACCTGCGCCGGGTCCGTGTCCGGGTCCCAGGCCAGCCGCGCCACGGCGTACGTGTTGAGGTCGTACAGCTGCCAGAACCCGGTGCGCAGGTAGAGCGACATCGGTCCGGCGCGCAGCGGGCCGCCGTCCTGGGTCCAGTTCCAGACGCCCTCGACCCTCGGGTTGGCGGCGAGGAAGGCCCGCAGCGCCTGGCGGTGCAGCGGGCCGAGGTCGTTGGGCAGCGAACCGAACCCCTCGAACTCGCGCCGGGCCTGGAACTCCACGATGCGGCGGTGCGCACCGGCCAGCAGGGTGGAGTTCAGCGGCAGGTGACTGTAGAAGTCGCCGAGGGTGTACTTGGTGGACACGATCAGGTGCTCGTCGTCGATCCCGCCCAGCACCCGCGCGTAGGACTCCGGGTTGGTGTGCAGGTCGCCGACGGCGCCCACGCCGACCGTCCAGGTCCGGAAGATGACCTCCCGGCCGGCCCTCCCCGCGGTGTCCAGCAGCGCGCGCAGCATCGCGCGCACGGACGCCTCCGTGGTGACGGCGAGCTTCGAGGAGTAGTCCCAGCCGTCGGCGGCGTACACCTCGCCGCCCTCACCGACGCGGACCATCAGCCCGTCGACGAAGGGCATGCTCTCGAACAGCTCGGCCAGCCCGGCCTGGTAGACGGCCCACAGCCGGGGATCGGCCACGTCGAGCCCGCCGACGGTCCTCGTGAGGTACGCCTCCAGCGGCGGCGACACCGCGAGCATGTCGGTGAGCAGGAAGACCTTCACGCCCATCTCCTCGGCGTACCCGAAGACCGGGGCGAACGCCGCGACCATGGCCCTCGCGCGGTCGACGTGGGTGTCGCCCGGCGGGTACACCGCGTGCCCGTCGCCGACCTTCGCGAACGTCACGTACTCCAGGAAACCCGGCACGACGACGGCGTTGTAGCCCTGCGCCACCGAGTGGTCGACGAACTGCCGGAACTGCGCGCCGACGCGGGCCACCGCGTCGGCGTCCACCCACGGCGCCGTCGGCAGCAGCGCCGGCCCGACCACGTCGGTGTTCAGGTGGTAGTCGTCGCCCGCGGCGAAGGCGGCCGGGTCCGGCTCGCGGCCCACCGAGCCGGCGTCGGTGAGCCGCAGGCCGAGCCGGGGCGTGACGAGCCGGCCGGCGTCGGCGGCGGGCAGCGCCTCGGCGCCGGAACGGATCCGGTCGGCGAGCCGGTACAGCCCGGCCGCGGCGCCGGCGACATCGGTCCCGTCGACGACGAGTTCGGCCCCGCGCACGCCGAGCCGGTAGGACTCGGCGGCCCCGGCCGGGGCGGGGAGCACGCCCGCCCGCAGCGTGGTCACCCTCGACAGGTCCGGCGCCCGCGCCGGCAACGGGTTGCCCGCCGGCGCCGGCGCGGACGTCGTGACGGCCGGGCGGGACAGGCCGCGCGCGGCGACGGCGTCGGCGACCGCGGCGCCGGCCTTGCGGGTGCGCGGCTCGTCGGGCACGACCACGGACGCCAGCGGCGGCGCCGGTGCGGCGACCCGTCGCGGCGCGGCGTCGACGTCCTCGTGCGGCACGGCCGCGGGCGTGTGGCTCAGCCCGAGCGCGTCGTCGACGCCCCAGGCCACGCCCGCACCGAGCAACACCAGGACGATCGCGGCGGCGAGCAGCGCGTACGGTCTCCGCGCCGAAGTGACGTGAATCACGCTCGCATCGTAGAGGTGCCACCGCTGGGCCTCGTCCACGCCGGCTGCCGGCCGGACCGGGCGAGCCGCAGGGCGGCGGCGACACCAACGCCGAGCGCGATCGTGAGCAGCGCGGAGATGAGCAGGGTGTGCCGGCCGCCGACCGCGGCGACGACCGGTCCGCCCACCAGGGTGCCCAGCGCGGTGGCGGGGGTGGTCAGCGCGGTGCGGGCGGCGAGCACCCGGCTCAGGGCCTGCGGTGGGGTGTCGCGCTGGAACAGCGCCGTGGAGATGGCGGTGAACGGGCCGTAGACCAGACCGCCGACGGCGAGCCCGAGCAGCCCGGGCGCGACGGCGTCGGTGAGGCCGAGGGGGAGCAGGGCGGCGCCCCAGCCGACGACGATGCCCACCACGACCGGCCAGGGCGGGCGGTGCCGCAGCAGCGCCGCCCCGAGCGCACCGCCCGTCGCCCCGATGCCGAACACCGTCCAGTAGAGACCCAGCAGGCCCGGTGAGCCGTGCAAGCCGTGGGCGACGTGGACCGGCAGGGCCACCTCGACCGGGCCGTAGAGGAAGAAGAACGCGCAGGTGACGGCGATCAGCCCGAGCAGGCGTGGCCGGTCCAGGATGGTGCGCCAGCCGCCCGCCGCCGGCTCGGCCGGCGGCACGCCGACGGCGGCGGCCCGCCGGCCGGAGACCGTCCAGCCCGCCACGGCCAGCACCGCGAAGCTCAGCGCGTCGACCCCGATCACCCAGCCCGGGCCGACCAGCGTGGTCAGCCCGCCGGCCAGCGCCGGGCCGACCACGAAGGCGGCCTGGGCGAACGTGGACAGCAGCGCGTTGCCGGTGAGCCGGTCCTCCTCCGGCAGCACCTCTGCGACGAGCGTGTACGCGCCGGCGTTCCCCCACGCGTGCAGCAGCGAGGACACCGCCAGCAACGCCACGTACGCCACCGGCTCCAGCAGGCCCGCCACCGCCAGGACCGCGACTGCGCCGAGCGCCACGGCTCGCACCGAGGCGTCCGCCGCCACCAGGTGCGCGGCGCGCATCCCCCGGACCAGCCGGGCGAGCACGGCCGCGCCGATCGGGGCCGGCAGCGCGTACGCGGCCACCGCCAGTCCGGTCCAGACACCGGCCTGGCCGGCCGGCGCGATCTGGACCGCGAGCCACGCCACCGCGACCATGCTCATGCCGTCGCCCAGGGCGGAGACCAGCATTCCGGGCAGGAGCCGGCGGAGCACCGGCTGTCTCAGCAGCCGCCCGACCGAGCCCGCCCACGAACGCACACCAGACCCTGGGTTCATCTCCGCCACTCCGTTCCCCGTCGCCGATCTGCCTGTGCCGAGCCTCGCCCGCCGGTGGCGGGACCGGCATCGGTGCCGACCACGGAAACCACCACGGATCGACGCCACGGGGGTGGGCGAGAATGGGGCCCGTGACGGCGACGGGGGAGGTCTCGGCCCGGGAGGCCGAGGTGTTGGCGCTGGTGGGAGAGCACCTCAGCAACGCCGAGATCGGGGCACGGCTGTTCATCTCGGTGCGCACCGTAGAGAGCCACGTCTCCGCGCTGCTGCGCAAGCTGGCGATGCCGGATCGGCGGGCGCTCGCCCAGCGCGCGTCCGAGCTGGGTCGCGCCGGACGGTCCCACCCGGCGCCGGTCCTGCCGACGCCGCTGACCTCGTTCGTTGGCCGGGCCCGGGAGCGGGCCGAGCTGGCCGAGATCCTCAAGACGCACCGGCAGGTGACCGCCGTGGGCCCCGGCGGCGTGGGCAAGACCCGGCTCGCGTTGACGCTGGCCGCCGAGGCGGCCGGCGGGTACGCCGACGGGGTGTGGTTCGTCGACCTGGTCCCGGTCACCGACCCGGGCACCGCCGTGGTCGCGGCCGCCGTCGCCGGCGCGCTCGGCCTCGGCGAGCAGCCCGGCGCCGCCATCGACGAGTCGGTGGTGGCCGCGCTGGCCGACCGGCACGCCCTGCTGGTGCTCGACAACTGCGAGCAGGTACGGGACGGCGTGGCGCCGTTCGTCGAGCGGCTGCTCGCCACGTGCCCCCGGGTGACGGTGCTGGCGACCAGCCGCGCCCGGCTGATGGTGCCGTTCGAACGCGTGTATCCGGTGCCGCCGCTATCGCTGGCCGGCGACGGCGAGTCGGACGCGGTCGCGCTGTTCCTGGAGCGGGCGGCCGCGGTGGGCCCGCCGCCGGATCCCGGCCTGCGCGACCACATCGCCGCGGTCTGTGCGCGGCTCGACGGAGTGGCGCTGGCGATCGAGCTGGCCGCCGCCCGCTGGTCCACGCTCGGGCTGGACGGCCTCACCGCCGGCCTGTCCGACCAGCTCCGGATGCTCGCCGGCGGTTCCCGCGCCGACGACCGGCACCGCTCGGTGCGGGCGGCGCTGGACTGGAGCCACGCCCTGCTGGAGCCGGCCGACCGGGCGCTGCTGCGCCGGGTGTCGGTGTTCGTGGCGCCGTTCACCGTTGCGGCGGCGGCCGAGGTCGCCGGGTCCGCGACGGGCGTGGTCGCCGACGGGCTGGCCCGGCTCGCCGAGCAGAGCCTGCTGGTGGTGACCCCCTCGCTCGGCGGCACCGAGTACCGGGCGCTGGAGACCATCCGCCAGTACGGGACGGAGCGGCTCACCGAGGCCGGCGACCTGGACGACGCGCGTACCCGACACCTGCGCTGGTGCCTGGCCGAGGCCGCCGGCCTGGCGGTGGTCCGCACGGACTGGCGGGCGCGCTTCGACGCGGTGGCGGACGATCTCCGTGCCGCCCTGGCGTGGGCGGCCGACCGCCCCGAGCAGCGCGCGGACGCGTACCGGCTCGCCCGGCACCTGGCGGAGCTGGCCTTCACCCGCAACCTGGTCGGCGAGTCCCAGCTGCGTTTCGAACAGGCGGCCGTGCTCGCGGACGACCCGGCCGACGCCGCGTCGATGCTCCGGCAGGCCGCGGCCGTGGCCGGCTGCCGGATGCGCGGCGACGACATGTACCGCTTCCACCGTGCGGCCGCGGACGCGGCCCGCCGGTCGGGGGACACCGCCGGCGCCGCCGCCGACCTGGCGACCGCCGCCACCAACGCCTACCGGTTCTGGAGCAAGTTCGCCCGGCTCACCCCGGAGGCGGAGGCGGTCGCGCTCATCGCCGAGGCGCGCGAGCTGGCCGGCGACGACCGGGCCGCCCGGGCCGCGTTGGCGCTGGCCGAGGCGGGGGTGCTCACCGACGCGTTCGGCGCCGCCCAGGGGCCACCGGAGAACGACGTACCGGAGACGATCGCCCGCGCCGAGCGGGCGGTGGAGCTGGCGCAGCGCACGGGTGATCCGCTCGCCGAGTCCGCCGCGCTCGACGCGCTCACCGGCGCCCGGAGCTGGGCCGGTGACGCGTTCGGCGCCGCGGCCACGGCGCGGCGCCGGATCACGCTGCTCGCGTCCGCGCCGGACACTCCGGCCGGCACCCACGAGCTGATCGACGCGCTCGGCATGGCCACCGAGGCGGGCCTCGGCGCGGGGGACCTGCCGGGCGCCCGCCGGTGGGGCCGGCAACTCGCGGATCATCCGTTGCTGGCGGAGGTCGGCCACCGTGCCACGAGCTGGCTGCTGGTGGCCGACGCGCTCGCGGGCAACGTCGACGACGTCCTGACCGGCAGCGCCCGGTTCCTCGAGGCGTGGCAGCGGGCCGGCAGCCCCGCCCGGTCGGTGCTCGGCCCGGCGGTCGCCGGTGTAGCGATGATCCACGGCCTGCGCGACGACCACGACGCCCGGCGCGAGTGGGACGCGGTCCTGCGGCGGCTGGGCACCCCACCGGAGCATGTCTACGGCTACGGCGCGGTCTTCGACGCGATGCTCATGCTCCACGACGGGCGGGCGGGGGAGGCGTGGGAGCGGCTGGCGCCCGAGCCCGGCGACGTGTGGAAGTGGGTCACCTGGATCTGGCTCCACTGGTATGTGGCGCTGCGTGCCGAAGCGAGCGTGCTCGCCGGGAACCCCGACGCCGGCGACCGCCTGGCCGAGGCGCGGGCCGTCGTGGCCGGCAACCCGGTCGCCGCCGCCATCGTGGCCCGGGCCGGCGCGCTGTTCGACGGCGACCGGGAACGGCTTCTCGCCACGGCTGCCGCCTTCGACGCGAGCGGTTGCCGCTACCAGGCGGCCCGGACCCTGGTGCTCGCCGGGGGCGAGCACGCCGCTCGCGGGTGCGCCGGGCTCGCTCGCCTCGGCCTCGCCCCGATGTCCCCCCGCTGACCCTTCACCGGATTCTTCAAAGAGCAACCGATGGTTGCGTCAGGGCGGCATCCCCGGTAGCGTCATGCGCAACCAAACGTTGCAGGAGGATGCCATGGAATTCGGGACCATCGAGCGCGAGATCTACGTCGAGGCGTCGCCCGAGATCGTCTTCGAGGTGGTGAGCAGCCCCGACCACCTCCGCCAGTGGTGGCCGGACGACGCCCGGTACGACCCGACGCCCGGGTCGACGGGAGAGATCGTCTTTGGCGACCGCGACGCCGGCGGGACGGTCGTGCCGTTCACCGTCGTCGACGCGCGACCGCCGCGGATGTTCTCGTTCCGGTGGACGCACCCGGCCGGCGAGGCCGCGGCGGAGGGCAACTCGCTGCTGGTCACCTTCGACCTGACCCCGTCGGGCGCCGGGACGCTGCTCCGGATGACCGAGACCGGCTTCCGGGAGATGGGCTGGGAGCTCGCCGTGCTGGAGCAGCAGTACCGGGAGCACGGCACGGGCTGGGACTTCTTCCTGCCGCGGCTGGCGCCGTACGCCGCGACGCTCCAGGTGCGGGCATGAGCACCGGGGTCGTCGAGCAGGTCGACGACGACCTCTGGTCCGCGATCGGGGACCCGACCCGGCGCCGGATGCTCGACCTGCTGCTCGTCGAGGGGGACGGCACCGCGACGACACTCAGCCAGCAGATGCCGGTCACCCGGCAGGCGGTGGCCAAGCACCTCGGCGTCCTCGACCGGGTCGGCCTGGTCCGGGCCACGCCCGCCGGCCGCGAGAAGCGCTACCGGGTGGACGACGCGCAGCTCGCCCGCGCGGTGGCCCAGCTGTCGTCGGTCGGGTCGGCGTGGGACGTCCGGCTGCGGCGGATCAAGCGGATCGCCGAGGCGATCCAGCACACCCGTACGGACTGACAAAGAGGATCAGGGGGAGTCGAGATGGTGGACATTCTGCACCGGGTCGGGGTCAGGACCCGGACGCCGGACAAGGTGTACGAGGCGCTGACGACCGTCGAGGGCCTCGCCGGCTGGTGGACCGACGACACGAAGGGCAGTGGCGAGGTCGGCGGCGTCCTCGAGTTCCGGTTCCCGCCCGGTGGCTTCGACATGGAGGTCGTCGAGCTGCGGCCCGCCGAGCGCGTGGCGTGGCGGGTGGTGGACGGCCCCGAGGAGTGGATCGGGACCACGGTCGACTGGGACCTCCGCCAGGACGGCGACTACACGATCGTGCTCTTCACGCACCGGGGCTGGAAGGAGCCGGTGGAGTTCATGCACCACTGCAGCACGAAGTGGGGCTCGTACCTGATGAGCCTGAAGTCGCTGGTGGAGACCGGCGAGGGCGCACCGTCCCCGCGGGACGTGCAGATCAGCGACTGGCACTGAAGCGGCGCCACGGCCTCCCCGTGACCGACCGACCCGCGACCGTGCCGTCGGTGCCGCCGTTCGAAACCAGGCCAACCGGGTACACGCCGGCCGCGCCCGCTGTCACCGGGCGGACGGACGGAAGGAACGGCAATGACCAGGATCGGCATCATCATCGGCAGCACGCGTCCCGGGCGTAACGGGGAGACCGTGGCCCGGTGGGTCCACGAGATCGCCGCCCAGCGCGACGACGCCCACTACGAGCTCGTCGACATCAAGGACTTCAACCTGCCCCACCTCGACGAGATGGCACCCCCGTCGCTCGGCCAGTACACCCAGCCGCACACCCTGCGGTGGGCCGAGAGGATCGCCTCGTTCGACGGGTACGTCTTCGTCACGCCGGAGTACAACCACTCCACCTCCGGTGCGTTGAAGAACGCGATCGACTTCCTCTACGCCGAGTGGAACAACAAGGCGGCCGGGTTCGTCAGTTACGGCAGCGTCGGCGGCACCCGCGCGGTGGAGCACCTCCGCCTGGTGGTCGCCGAGCTGCAGATGGCGGATGTGCGGGCCCAGGTCGCGCTCTCCCTCTTCACCGACTTCGAGAACTTCAGCGTGTTCAAGCCCAGCGAGCACCAGGTCGGCGCGGTGAACATGATGCTCGACCAGTTGGTGGCCTGGAGCGGCGCCCTGGCGACCCTGCGGTCCGGCACCACCATGGCCACACCGCAGTCCCGCGCGTAGCGGCCGGGCCGGTGCCCCGGGTCCGACCGATGAGTTCCGGCCGGCGCCGCGGTCTGCCGAGGGACGGACAACGGAGTGGAAGGGGACGCGTCCCATGGGCGAGCTGGTCGTGACGGAGTTCGTGACGCTGGACGGGGTGGCGCAGGCGCCGGGGCAGCCCGACGAGGACCGCGCCGGCGGCTTCGCCCACGGTGGGTGGCAGGCGCCGCTGGTGGACCACGAGACCGGCGAGGCCATGTTCGCGCAGGCCAGGAGCATGGACGCGCTGCTGCTGGGCCGCCGGACCTATGAGATCTTCGCCGGCTACTGGCCGACGGCGCCCGCGGAGATCCCGTTCACCGCGCTGCTCAACCGGGTGCCGAAGTACGTGGCGAGCCGGACGCTGAACGAGCCGCTCGGCTGGGCGGGTTCGACGCTGCTCGGCGACCTCGCCGAGGAGGTCGCCGAGCTGAAGGACCGCTACGACGCGCTCCACGTGATCGGCAGCCTCGACCTGGTGCAGTCGTTGCTGCGCCTGCGCGTCGTGGACCGGCTGCACCTCTGGCTCTACCCGCTGACGCTCGGCGCCGGCAAGCGGCTGTTCGCCGAGGGCACGATGCCGGCGGCGTTCCGGCTCACCGAGTCGGTCGGCCATCCCAACGGCACGCTGCAACTGACGTACGAGGCCGCGGGACGGCCGACCTACGGCAACCTCGCGGCCTAGGGCGCGCCGAGGGCAGCGGTCAGTCCAGGCAGAACTCGTTGCCCTCGGGGTCGGTCAGCACGATGTGGCCGGCGCTCAGCGGGGGCTCGGGGTCGTGGCGGCGCACCCGCTTCGCGCCCAGCGCGACGAGCCGGTCGCACTCGGCCTCCAGCGCCGCCATCCGCTCCTCTCCCTGCAACCCGGGAGCGGCACGGACGTCGAGGTGGACCCGGTTCTTGGTGACCTTGTCCTCCGGCACCTGCTGGAAGAACACCCGGGGGCCGTGCCCGTCCGGGTCCTCGATGGCCGAGCGCGTGTTGCGCTGCTCCTCCGGCACGCCGATCCGGGCCAGGAAGTCGTCCCACGCGGCGAGGGGGTCGGCGCCCTCCGGCAGGTCGACCCCGGGCGGGCCGGGGTGGACGTAGCCCAGCGCGTCGCGCCAGAAGGACGACAGCGCCCGCGGGTCGTGGGCGTCGAAGGTGACCTGGAAGTGGCGGCTCATCGGGTTGCTCCGTTCGTCGCGGTGTTGCCTCTGCGGGTGTCGCCTACTCTGACACCCCTGGCGGACAGGATCGGTCCGCTATTGCGGACAGGGTGGGTGACATGGGCGTGGCGGGCGGCGACGAGCGGGGCACCACGGAGCGGGTGCTCACCCTGCTCGGGCTGCTCCAGCAGAGGCAGGTCTGGACCGGCCCGGAGCTCGCCGACCGGCTCGGCGTCACGCCGCGCACGATCCGGCGTGACGTCGAGCGGCTGCGCACGCTCGGCTATCCGGTACATGCCGGCCAGGGCGTGGGCGGCGGCTACCGGCTCGGCCCGGGGCGGGCCCTGCCGCCGCTGCTCCTCGACGACGAGGAGGCGATCGCCACGGCGGTCTCGCTGCTCGCCGGCGCGGGCGGCGCGGTCGCCGGGGCGGCCGACGCCGCGCTCCGGGCCCTGGCCAAGCTCGACCGGGTGCTGCCCACCCGCCTGCGGCACGACGTGCGCGCGCTCGCCGGCTCGGTGGAGTCCTTCGGTGGAGGCCGGCCGCCGGTCGACCCCGAGGCGCTCATGACGCTGGCCAGAGCCTGCCGGGACGAGGTCGAGGCCGGCTTCGACTACCCGTCCGGGAGCGAGATGCGCCGGCGGCGGGTCGAGCCCTACCGCCTGGTCGCCTCCGACCGGCGCTGGTACCTCCTCGCCTACGACCTGGATCGCGGCGACTGGCGCAGCTTCCGGGTCGACCGGATGACCGACGTGTCCGCACGGACCTGGCGCTTCCGCCCGCGCGCCGCGCCGGACGCGGCGACACACGTGCAGGAGGGGGTGGCGAGCCGGGCCTACCGGCACCGGGCGCGCTTCCTCGTGCACGCGCCGGCCGACACGGTACGCGCGCAGGTCCCGGCGTCCGCGGCCGTGGTCCGGCCGCGCGACGGCGAGCGCTGCGAGGTGGTCAGTGGCGCCGGCAGCCTCGACTTCGTGCTCATGCACGTGGTGCTGCTGGGCCACGACTTCGAGGTGCTCGACCCGCCGGAGCTCCAGGAGCGCTGCCGCGTGCTCGCGCAGCGGCTGCTGGCGGCCGGCGGGGCGACCTCCCCGGCGCCCGGCCCGGCGCAGCCCTGAGCCGGCACGCCGGACCGGCCCGGCCGGGGCCCCGGCGCCCTGGTCAACCGGCCGGCGGGCCGGGGACGGTGGCCCGCAAGCGGTCGGCCAGTTCGCGGACGGCCTCGTTGTGCCGCGGATCCGACGCGCCCGGCAGGTGCCTGACGATCGGGGGCGGGACGGTGTCACTGGGCGGCGCGACCACGTCCCGGGGGTCCCGCAGCCGCCGGTCCACCGACTCCGCCGGGCCAGTGGCCGCAGGTGGCCCGTCCGGCCGGTCCGGGGAGAAGATCCACCCCCCGATCGCGTCGGTGTCCCGCCACAGGTTGATCCACCGCCAGCCGACCCGCCGGCCGACCTCGTGCAGCACGTCGGCGTGGACATAGGCGGGGAACCAGTGGGCGTACAGCCGGGACAGCGGCGACCCGGACGTCAGCAGCGCCACCCGCGCGCAGGCCTCCGGCGGCAGTTGCAGCACCGTCGCGGCGAGCAGAACCGAGCCGTGACTGTGCCCGGCGAGCAGCACGGTGTGTCCCTGCCCGGTCAGGTAGCAGATCCGGCGGCTGAGCTCGGGCACCGCCCGCTCGGCGTAGCAGGGCGGCGCGAACGGGTGCGCCGCCCGGGGCCAGAAGGTGCCCAGGTCCCACAGCACGCCGACGTAGCGGCGGAACTCGGGGGTGCGGTAGGCGAACAGGCCGCCCAGGACCAGCCCCAGGATCGCCGCGGCGATCACGTAGCTGCCCAGGCCGATCCCGAAGTTCACCAGGTCGGCCGGGATGGGCGCCCAGCGGTCGATCACGTCGCCGGGATACCACCGCGCCAGCCCCAGGGTGCTGGTGGCCAGCCCGAGCCCGGCGAGAGCGGCGTAGGTGAGGACCAGCGGGGTCACCCGCTCGGTGAAGCGGGCCTGCGCGATCACCTTCTCGACCTCGCGCAGCCGCTCGGCCGCCTCGGCCGGCGCATCGGGATGGTCGCGGGCCACGATGCCCGCGGCGGCACGCCGGCGGGCGGGCCGGGACGCCACCGCCACGACGACGCCGGCCACCGCGGCGACCGTCACCGCCAGGAAGAAACCGAAGATCGCCCACTTGTACGCCAGCGGCGGGCTGGTGGCCAGCCGCGCGGAGGTGGGTGCGCTGCGGTCCAGCAGGTCGGCCACCCGGTAGACCAGCTCGGCGGAGTACGCCACCGCCAGCCCGGCGGCGACGGCGTCGATGACCGGGGCGCCGAGCGCACGCAGCCGGGGCCCGCCCGGCACCCGGGGACGCGCCCACAGCACGGCCGCCCCGAGGACGACCAGGAGGACGGTCTGCGTGGCGAAGAGGAGGGTGACGATCTCCCCGTACCGGGGCAGGCCCGTCGCGGCGGCCCAGGGCGCGGGCTCGGCCGCCACGACGACGACGACGGCGCCGGTGAGCAGGCACGCCGCGCTTCGCAGGCGGCGCAGGTTCCGGTCGACACCCGGGGCCGGCGTGGCGCGGTCCAGCAGCGGATGGGCGCAGACCAGCACCACGCAGGTGGTCAGCACCGCCGCGGTGAGCACCAGCAGTGCGGTGTTCACCGCGGACGCCCGCCCCCCGGCGGAGCGCGCGGCGAGCAGGACGGCGTCCAGCGTGCCGAAGGCGGCGGCGACGTGGATGGCCCGCAGTCGGGACACCAGCGGCGCGGCGTCCCACTGCCCGACCGCCGTGAGCTGGTGCTCCCCGGATACCGTGGCCGGGCCGCGGAACGTCGAGTACGTCCATCCCGGCCGGCTGCTCAGCCGCCAGACCAGCGCCACCGCCGCGATCGGGACCAGGGCGAGCACGGCCAGCCGCAGTCCCGGCGGCCGCTCGCCGAGCCAGGACAGCCAGTTCCGGCCGGTCAGGCACCGCGGGGTGCCCATGCATTTCCAGGCGACGAGGTCCAGCGCCACCCCGGCCACGGCGATCACGTACACCGCGGTGAGCGTCAGCGCGAGCAGCCGGCAGAGCGCCTTCACGGTCGCGCCCAGCAGCCCGGTGCCGGGCGGGTGCATCCAGATCGCCATGTTGCCGAGCATGAACGGGAGCAGGAACACCAGCGACAGCGTGCGGACCGCCTTGCCGGAGGGAAGGTCCCGCCACAGGTACGCCTCCAGCAGCACACCGCCCGGCCCGGTCGTGTCCGGGTAGCCGGCCCGCGGCCGGTAGAAGCCGCCGCTGCGGTCACCGGCCACCTGGTGGACGTTCGGCCGGTCCAGCACCTGCTCCGCGCCGGCGCCCGAGACGCCGTGCACGCGCAACTCCACGACCTCGACCGGCCGTTCGTCCGCGCTCATCGGCGTGTCCGACATCGATCTCCCGTGGCAGTGACCGGTGCCGGGCGCCGACGCGCCCGTACCCGGAGGGGTGCGGTCTACCCGTTCGGCGCCGGATCAAGGGCGCCGTGGCCGAGCCGGCGGGATGCCGGGAACCGGGCGGCCGGCAGGCGAGCGGGCAGTAACGTGACGGGCGAGAGCCCCTGCCGCCGGACCGAGCCCAGGGAGGCCGCGATGAGCGCGACGGATGCCCGGAGCGACGACGCGAGCGGGAGCATGGACCTGAAGCTCGAGGTGGTCGTCCTCCCGGTGGCGGATGTCGACCGCGCGAAGGAGTTCTACGGGCGTCTCGGCTGGCGGCTCGACCGGACGCCGCCGGGCATCGTCCAGTTCACGCCGCCGGGCTCGGGGTGCTCGATCCAGTTCGGCCCGAGCCTCACCGCCGCCGCGCCGGGGTCGGCGAAGGGGTACCTCGTGGTCTCCGACATCGAGGCCGCCCGCAGCGACCTGATCGCCGCCGGCGTCGACGTGACCGGCATCTTCCACGTGGGCCCCAGCGGCCCGGTCGGCGGCCGGGACCCGGAGCGCCGCAGCTACGTCTCCCGGGCCTCGTTCGCCGACCCCGAGGGCAACGAGTGGCTGCTCCAGGAGATCACCACCCGGCTGCCCGGGCGGATGGCGGCGGGCCTGACCTCGTACACCTCGGCCACCGACCTGGCCGGTGCGCTCCGCCGCGCCGCCGCCGCGCACGGCGAGCACGAGAAGCGCATCGGCGCCACGGACGAGAACTGGCCCGACTGGTACGCGGCCTACCTGGTGAGCGAGCAGTCGGGCGCGGAACCGCCCAGCTGACCGCCTCCGCTCAGCCCACGGCGGTCGGGGAGGGCGGCGCGCTGCCGCCCTGCGGCGCCTCGGCGGTCATCAGCCGGATGATCTCGGCCCGGTCGGCGGCGGACGGCAGACCCCAGCCGGGGCGGTACCCGTACACCTGGTCCAGCGGGGTGGAGGCGGTGCGGCCGTCGAGGACCTCGACGGCGCCGGTGTCGATCAGCCCGGGGTGCTCGACGCCGCACGCCTCGGCGACCTTGACCAGGTCGCGCCGCAGCGTCCGGATGTAGTTGGCGGCCCGCACCGACTTGCGGGCCGGGTCGAGGCCCCGGGCCAGCCACGGGTTCTGGGTCGCGACCCCGGTGGGGCAGGTGTCGGTGTGGCACTTCTGCGCCTGGATGCAGCCGATCGCCAGCATGGCCTCCCGGCCCACGTTCACCATGTCGACGCCGAGCGCGAAGGCCACCACGGCGTTGTCCGGCAGCCCGAGCTTGCCGCCGCCGACGAAGACCACCTGCTCGTGCAGGTCCCGTTCGGCGAAGATCCGGTAGACCCGCGAGAAGCCCTGCTGGAACGGCAGCGACACCGAGTCGGTGAAGATCAGCGGTGCGGCGCCCGTGCCGCCCTCGCCGCCGTCGACGGTCACGAAGTCCACGCCGCGGCCGGTGTCGCGCATGAGCGTGGTCAGCTCCTCCCAGAAGCCCAGGTCGCCCACGGCGGACTTGATGCCGACCGGCAGGCCGGTCTCGGCGGCGAGCAGTTCCACCCAGTCGAGCAGGCTGTCGCAGTCGGAGAACTCGGCGTGCCGGGACGGGCTGACGCAGTCCTGTCCGGGCGTGATGCCGCGCGTGGCGGCGATCTCGGCGGACACCTTCGGGGCCGGCAGCAGGCCGCCGAGGCTCGGCTTCGCGCCCTGGCTGAGCTTGATCTCCAACGCCCGGACCGGTGCGCCCGCCACCAGGTCCCTGAGCCGGGCGAGGTCGAACCGGCCGCGCTCGTCCCGGCAGCCGAAGTACGCGGTGCCGATCTGGAAGACCAGGTCACCCCCGTTGCGGTGGTACGGCGACAGCCCGCCCTCGCCGGTGTTCTGGAGGCAGCCGGCCAGGGCGGCGCCCCGGTTCAACGCCTCGACGGCGTTGCCCGACAGCGAGCCGAAGCTCATGCCGGAGATGTTGACCACCGACTCCGGGCGGAAGGCGCGGGCCCGGCCCCGGGCCCCGCCGAGCACCTTCGCGCAGGGGAGGGTCACGTCGTGCGCGGCGCCGGGGGAGGACGGCGGCACGGCCCGGCCGAAGGTGCGGTGCTTGATGATCGGGTAGCCGGGGGTGTACTCGATGTCGTTGTCGGTGCCGAACCCGAAGTAGTTGTTCTCCTGCTTGGCCGACGCGTACACCCAGCGCCGCTGGTCGCGGGTGAACGGCCGCTCCTCGTTGTTACCGGCCACGATGTACTGGCGCAGCTCGGGCCCGATCGACTCCAGCAGGTACCGGGCGCGGCCGAGGACGGGGAAGTTGCGCAGCAGCGCGTGGTCGCGTTGCAGCAGGTCGCGCGCGGCGAGGGCCGCGACGGCGGCGACGGCGGCGGCGGGTACGGCTCTACGGGCCCAGCTCATGCCGCCCACTCTTTCCGGGATGGCCGCCGGCCAAACGGCCTCGCGGGGAGCGCCGACCGGCGTTGCCAATTTTCTTCAGCGGAACGACAGATAGTGAAGGGTATCGACATAGACGCTCGTGACGGTATAGCGTCCGCGCCAACGTTCCTCGACCGGTCGCTGAAGGAGTGCCATGCCCACGCCACGAACCGTCTCCCTGCGGCGCCGAGGACTGCTCGGCATCCCCGCCCTGGCGACCGCCGCCCTCGCGGTCGCCGCCCGGCCCGCCGCCGCGAGCGCCGCCCCGGCCCAGCCCGCCGCGCCGAAGCCCGAGTGCCTGGCCGACCTGCTCGGGGACTCCTGATGGCGACCATCCCCTGGCTCGTGGACGTGCTGCGCGGGGCCGGGGTGCAGGTCGTCGTCGAGGGCGACTGGCTCAACCGGATGCGGCCCGGTTCCTTCGACCCCATCGGGGTGCTGTGGCACCACACGGCGTCCACCTCCAGCGCCACCAACCCGCACCCGGCGCTCAACATCTGCATCAACGGCCGGCCCGACCTCGCCGGCCCGCTGTGCCAGGCGCTCGTCGACTACCACGGCGTGTTCCACGTGATCTCGGCCGGCCGGTGCAACCACGCCGGCACCAGCGGCGGCAGCGGACCGATCCCGGCCGGTGACGGCAACACCATGCTCATCGGCTGGGAGATCGACTACAACGGGGTCAGCCAGGAGATGACGGCGGCCCAGTACGACGCCTCCGTCGCCGCCACGGCGGCCGTCCTCACCCGGCTCGGCCGGGACGCCAGCTACGCCCGCGGGCACCGGGAGACCAGCACCACCGGCAAGATCGACCCGTCCTTCATCGACCTGAACGTCATGCGCGCCGACGTCGCCGCCAGGATGGGCGGTACGCCGGCCTGGTCCTCGATCGTGGACAACGCCACCTCCGGGCGCTTCACCGCCAGCGCGAGCTGGGGCGTGTCGTCCTACTCCGGGCAGCGCTACGGCGCGGACTACCGCTACGCGGACCCGGTCGCCGCCAGCGACCCGGCCTGGTACCGGTTCAACGTCCCGGCCGCCGGCAACTACCGGGTGGACGCCTGGTGGCCGGCCAACGCCGGCTACAACGGCGCGACGCCGTACATCATCGCCACCACGACCGGCAACCGGACCGTCTCCGTCGACCAGCGGGCGACCGGCGGCCAGTGGCGTACCCTCGGCACCTTCGCCCTGCCGGCGGGGGACGCCAACCGGGTGGCGGTGAGCCGGTGGAGCACGGCCGGCGGCCTCGTCATCGCCGACGCCGTCCGGCTCACCCGGGTCTGACCGCCCACGCCGGAACCCCGGCCGGGAGTGCCCGGCCGGGGGGTCAGCCCGGCACGGGCCGGCCCATCTCCGCCAGGATCCCGGTGCCCTGGCCCAGCTCGATCAGGTATCCGTCGGGGTCGCGCAGGTAGCACCGGATCTCCACGCCGTGGTCCTTCGGTTCGGTCAGGAACTCACCGCCCCGGGAACGCCACAGCTCGTAGACGGCCCGGACGTCGGTGACCCGGATGTTGAGCGCCCCGCTGAGCGTGTCCGACCCGGTCGGCGCCCGCGCCGTCACGGTCGGCTTGTCGTCGGTCGGGCCACCCTCGTCGTTGAGCACGAGATAGCTGTTGTGCAGGCGGAGCACGGCGGGCCGCCGGTCACGCACCACCGTGGCGCCCAGGACGTCACGGTAGAACTCCCGCGAGCGGTCCACGTCCCGCACGATCAGCAGGTGGGTGACGACCAGGCCGTGTTCGGGCTGGAAGTAGTCCGGTGCCTCATCCGTCACGACATCCCCTCCCTCGGCCCGCCGGTTACCCGGGCGCCCGCGGACCACACCCGGCCGGCTCCGGGGTTCGCCGCCGTTCGCGAGCCGATGGTATGAATGCACCGTGGCGTCGTCGCAGAACGAAGACCTGATGGGCAACGTCCGCACCCTGGTCGAGGACGCGCTGCCGGCTCGACTGCCGGGCGCGCGCGTCGCGGCCGACCACGACGAGATCGTCGTCGCCGTCCCCGGCGGCCGGGCCCGGGTGTCCCTGGTCCCGCTGCTGCGCAGCTGTCTCGACCAGCCCCGGCAGGCGTGGCCCGACCTGGTGGCCGACTGGGTCGCGGCGGTACGCCGGGAGCTGCCGGACAGCGTCTCCGCCGATCTGGGGCCGGTCGACATCGCACAGCTCCGGCTGCGCCTCACCCCGGCCGCCGCGACCACGGAGGCCGACGACTACCTGGCCGTGCCGTACGGCGGGCACTTCACCGCGACGGTGGTGGTGAACCGCCCCGAGCGGTTGGACCTGCTGACCCTCGCCCAGGCCGCCCGGCTCGGCCGCGAGCCCGCGGAGCTGGTGCGCATCGCCGTGCGGCAGACCGTGGAGCACGAACTGGCCACCCTCGACGTGCGCGACCACGAGCTGCCCGGCGGTGGGTCGGTGCGCCTGCTCGCCGCCGACGGCAACCCGTTCGTGACGACCGCCCTCATGTCGGTCAAGCGGTTCCTGCCCGAGGGCGCCGAGCACGGCGCGCTGGTGACGGCGCCGCAGTACAGCGCGGTGCTGCTGCACCGGGTGGACAACCGGGTGCGGGACGCCGTGGTGGCCCTGCACCGGCTGACCGCTTCGATGTTCGAGGCCGCCCCCGACCCCTGTTCCGAGCGGGTCTTCTGGTGGCACGGTGGCGAGTTCCACCCGGTCCGCGTCGTGCCGGGGGAGCCCGGCGGGGCCGTGCAAATGCGGCTGCCCGAGGCGCTGGCGCCGGTCGTGGCGCGGCTGGACCGACCTACGGGGTGAGCGCCGCGTCGAGCTTCCGGGCGGCCAGCGCCTGATCCCGTTGCGCGGTCAGGAAGCGGAGCGCGGCGTCCCGCTCCCCGTGGTGCCAGGCCCGCACGAGCCCGTCGTAGAACGCGGCCTGCTCCGCCAGCTGCCGCGCGCCCGTGCCGGAGGACTCGGCCGCCCGCTCCCGGCACAGCTCGGCGAGCTGGGTCGCCGGCTCGACGGGGGAGGCCGTGCCGTTGACGACCCGCCAGCCGGGCAGCTGGTGCCAGTGGGTGCGCCGCCGCCGCGGATCCTGGGCGAAGTCGCGCTCGGCCACGTCGGCGAGCCGCTCGGCCGGCCACTTGTCGATCTTCTCCAGGCCGGCGTCCAGCACGAACCGCCGGGCCTGCTCCACCGCCTCGTCGCTGGACAGGTCGACCGTCGGCGGACCGGACCGGACCTCGTCCATCCGGACGCCGTACGTCATGATC
This sequence comes from Micromonospora sp. NPDC005707, assembly GCF_040631005.1. Classification (NCBI taxonomy): domain Bacteria; kingdom Bacillati; phylum Actinomycetota; class Actinomycetes; order Micromonosporales; family Micromonosporaceae; genus Micromonospora; species Micromonospora sp. NPDC005707. Next base: position 402,366 of record NZ_JBEXYR010000007.1, on the reverse strand, counting down.
CAGCTGGTGAAGGGCGCCACCAGCGGCTGCACCCCGGCGGCCACCCAGCCCACGGGCCGGGTGGGCGAGCCGGACCAGCCGATCCAGGCCAGCGACCACCCCAACGGCTCGCGCGCCAGCACCGTGTCGAGGCCGCCGCCCCGCGGCGTCCACTCGCCCGGCAGGTCGGGGCGCAGGTCGGTGAGGAGCTGCCGCCACCGCCGCGCCGTGTCAACAGAGGACATACGCACCTTTCCCGGGTCGGTGACCGGGCGCGGTCAGTCTACGCTCAGCGGCCGCTGCGTCGGCCGTAGCTCCTCCGGCGGCTCGGGCAGGCCCAGCACCCGCTGCACCTTGTTGGCCCAGCTCGGCTCGATGCCGGTCTTCAGGCCGGTCTTGAGGTCGTAGGCGTGCGCGACCTCCCAGTCCAGCTCGTCGGTCGCCGCGTCCTTGTACTGCCGCTCCAGGATGACGTCCGGCCGGAAGTCCTGGTCGGTCACCTTCGGCGTCTCCACGCCCTGGGCGTCGTAGCCGACCTCGGTGCGCAGCCGGAAGCCCGTCTCCGGGTCCAGCATCGAGGTCGCCTCGCTGTCGATCGCGTTGGCCAGCCCACGGTGGGCCTCGGTGCCCATCGCCGTACGCTCCACGATGAGGTCCGCCACGTCCTCCGGGTAGCCCTTCTCGATGAGCTTCTCCCGCTGCCGCTGGTAGCCCTCCCGCTGGAGGATCGAGTCCCGGTTCTGGTCGACGTGGTCCCACGCGTCGTCGACCATGTCCTGGAGCTGATCGGCGATCTGCTTGCGCGCCTTGGCGATCTCCTCCAGGCTCTTCGGGTCGTGCTTGTCCAGCTCCGGGTCGTTCTGGGGGCGCTGCGCGTCGGCATCACCCTCGGTGGGCTTGCCGTCGGTGGACCTCGGCCCGCCGGGCCGGCCGCTCTCCGCCGCCTCGGTGACGGCCCGGTGGGTCTCGGCGACCGTGGTGGGCCGGCCGTGCTGGCCGCCGCCGCGCTGCCGGGGCACACCGCCGTCGCCGACCTCCCCGCCGTCACCGGCATGCCCGCCGTCGCCGACGTTCCCGCCGTCACCGGTGCCGCCGTGCGGTCCCTTGGGCTTCGCCACGATTCCCCCGGTCAGCCGTTGACGAGCTTGGACAGGTTGGTGAGGCTGGTGACGAGCGCCGTGGTGTAGCTCAGGATCCGGCCCGCCCACTTGAGCACGGCGGCGGTGATCTGCGCGGCGATCACCGGGATGGTCACCACGAAGATCGCCTCGACCGCCCAGACGATGACACGCGCCACGAGATCCGCGATGAGGTCCCGGACGATGTCGCGGGTGAACGAGACGAGGTTCCCGGCGGCCTGGGTGGCGGCCGCCATCGCCGCGGACGCGCCCCCCAGGCCGGCGATCGCGTCCACGTTGTTCTTCATGAGCGACTGGTACGCCTCGGCGGCGTGCCCCCGCCAGTCGGGCAGGTCGCCGGCCAGGTGCGCCTGCAGGTCGGCCGCCATCCGCTGCAGGTGGCCGGCCATGTTGTCCCAGGTCGCCGCGTGCGACGCGACCACGTCGGGCATGCCCGTGAGCCAGTCGAGCATCTCCCGCAGCGGCTCGAAGTATTCCATCGCCCAGCCGATGCCGTTGGCCAGCAACGCGCTGAACGGGTCCAGCACCGTGGCGGCGACATCCAGCCCGAAGGCCGCCCCGGCGAGCAGGTCGTCCACCCAGCCCTCGCTGCGGATGGCGTCCACCAGGCCCTCGACGCCGTCGGCCAGCGACGAGCCCGTCCACACCTCCCGGGTGGACCGGACGTCGGCGACCAGCGAATCGTCGGTCATGCCCGCAGCCGCCGGATGATCGCGTCCATCGAGCTCGCCGCGTCACCGTCCACGCCGTCGTAGTTGTCGGCGGTGCGGCGCAGGCCGTCGGCGACCAGCTTGAGGTTCTCGTCGACGTACGCGACCAGCTCGTCCTGGCGGGTGTGCCGGTCCTCCAGGATCCCCGAGATCCACCCGCACAGCAGCCCGTACGCCTGGTCGTCCCGCGCGATGTGGGCGCTCGCGCCGCGGACCGCCTCGAACCGGGCGCGCAACCCCTCGACGTACGCGGCGTGCGCGCGGATCTGCTCCGGGTCGGCCGCCCAGCCGGCCGGGCCGCTCATCGCTGCCAGCCGTGGCCGTCGTAGGAGCCGGGCTCGCCCCCGCCGGGATCCGGATCGGGGCGCAGTTGCCGGCCCACCCGCTCGGCGATGGCCCGGGCGGCCGCCGACCCGGTGCCGACCGTCTCCGCGATGATCTCCTGCGACCGGTCGGCGAGCTGGCCCTTCGCCCGGCGGATCGCGTCCATGACCGCCTGGGCGACCACCTCGGGGGAGACCCGCTGGATCTGCCGGCCCAGGCGCAGGTCCAGCAGCGCGCCGCTGGAGTCGACGGTGACCTCGGCCAGCCCGTTGTCGTCCTCGGCCGTGACCCGCAGCTCCTGGAGGCGGTCGCTCATCGCCTTGGTGTCCGCGGCGAGCTTGTCGATGCGGCCCTTCCAGGCCCGCATCTGGTCCATGGCGCCGTCCGGGTCCAACACACCGCCGCCGCTCAGAGCCCCGCTCACCATGCGCCTCCCCCGAGTCGGCCCGGTTCCCGTGAAGGCTGCTGATCCCAGCACCTCGCAGGGCGGCGTCGATTGTAGGACACGCCTTCACATCCGCGTGCCGCGCCGAAACCACAGTGGACCCGCGGATGGTCACCCGGCCGGGCGGGTGCTCTCCCGGGGCAGGATCGCGTGCGGCGCGGTGATCCGGGCGGGCGGGGCGTCCGGACGGTCCAGCCGGGCGCTGACCAGCGCGACCGCCTCCCGGGCGAGGAACGTGGGATCGGCGGAGACGGAGGTCAGCGTCGGTCGGGAGTAGCGACCCTCCTCGCTATCGCCGAACCCCATCACGGCCAGGTCCGCGGGCACCCGCAGCCCGGCGTCGGCGGCGGCCCGCAGGGCGCCGATGGCGAGCCGATCGGAGTAGCAGAAGAGGGCGTCCGGGCGGTGCTGGTGCGCGAACAGCCACCGGGCGGCCTGGTAGCCGTCCTCGTAGCGATGCTGGGCGGTGGCCCGCAGGTAGCCGGCGGGTGGGTCGAGTCCGGCCCGGCGGACCGCCCGCTGGTAGCCGAGGGTGCGGGGCTGCGCCGGCCGGGTGACCTCACCCGGGCGGGCGCCGATGGCGGCGATCCGCCGTCGCCCGGTGCGCAGCAGGTGCTCGACGGCGTCCGTCGCGGCGCGGACGCCGTCGAGAGCGACCTGGTCGCAGCGCGGGTCACGGCTCTCGCCGAGCAGGACGAGGGGGGTGCCGGTGCCGAGGTGGGCCTCGATCAGGCCGGGCGGCACCGTGTCCGTGCCGATCAGGACGGCGTCGACGCCCGGCGGCGCCCCCGGGTGCGCCAGGGGTTCGGGACGCCCGGTGGCGGGGCCGAGATGCTCGACGACGACCCGGAAGCCCCGGCCGGTCGCCGCCCGGACGACCTCACGCGCCAACCCTTGCAGGCCGGGCGCCTCGATGTCGGGAACGATGAGCGCGAGCAGGCCGGTGCGGCCGGTGCGCAGGGTTCGGGCCGCGAGGTTGGGGCGGTAGCCCAGCTCGCCGACGGCCGCCCGCACACGGCGACGCACGTCGTCGCTGACGTGCGGGTGGTCGTTGATGACGTTCGAGACCGTCTTCACCGACACGCGGGCGTGCCGCGCCACGTCCCTGAGCGTGGTGGCCACGATCCGTCCTCTCACTCCGCCCTTCTGACACCAGCCAACCGCCTTTGCTGGTGTACACACCCGACGATCCCAGAGCGAGCTACACCGGTCAAGGCACTACGCTGGTGTGGACGGGAGGGAGAACGAGGTGAGCGACGAGCGACCGGTGCCGGCCGCCGTGCGGCTGGTGCGCGACTTCGTCAACACCTTCGAGCCGCAGGTCGACGAGGAGTTGCTGACCACGCCGGACGCGTTGCGGGACTGGCTCACCGAGCGAGGGGTGATCCCCGCGGGCGCGCGGCTGGGTTCGGCGGACCTCGCCGTGGCCCGTACGGTCCGCGAGGGCCTGCGGGCGGTGCTGCTCGGGCACGCCGGCCACCCCGCCGACCCCGGGGCGCTGCGCCGCCTCGACGAGGCCCTGGCCGCCGTGCCCGTGCGGATGACGCTCGCGGGCGGCGGTCCGCGCCTCGTCCCCGCCCGGACCGGGCCTCTCGACGTGGCGATGGCCGCCCTGGTCGAGGCGATCCGGCAGTGCGCGCAGGACCAGGTGTGGACCCGGCTCAAGGTGTGCGACCGGGACACCTGCCGGTGGGCCTACTACGACGCCTCCCGCAACCAGGCGCGTCGCTGGTGCTCCATGGCCGGATGCGGCAACTACGTCAAGATGCGCCGGGCCTACGCCGTCCGCCGCGACCGCCGGTCCCGGACGCCGGACACCGGCCGGGACGGCTGACCCGGCAGCCGGGCGCGCCGCCCGGCCGGGCCCTGGGCACGGCGAGCGCGGTCACGACCGGCGGTGCCGCGCGCCGGCCACCGGCAGCGCGCGGGCGGCACCGACCTCGAAGGCGGCCCGGTCGCGGACCCGGTCGCGGGCGTGGGCCAGGAACCCGACGGCGGGATCGGCGCCGGTGACGCCGGCTGGACGCATGTGACCCGCCGTCGGCGGGAACGCCTCCGGTATGGCCAGGTACACGAAGCCCGAACTCCGGGAGCGGCTCAAGGAGGAGATCCAGGCCTCCGACAAGGGCGGCCGGCCGGGGCAGTGGTCGGCACGCAAGTCGCAACTGCTCACCAACGAGTACAAGAAGCGCGGCGGGGGCTTCGAGGGACCCAGGGACCAGCGGCAGCGCTCACTGCAGCGCTGGGGCGCCGAGGAGTGGCAGACCCGGTCGGGCTCCACCCGGGCGCGCCGCAACGGTGAGACCGCGCGCTACCTGCCCAAACGGGCGTGGGAACAGCTTTCGGACGAGCAGCGGCGCGACACCGACACGAAGAAGCGGCAGGCGTCCCGGTCCGGGCGGCAGTTCGTGGCCAACACCGGGCCAGCGAAGCGCGCCCGTAAGGCGGCCGACGCCGCCGGATCCCTGTCGGACCTGCCGGTCACGGAGGCGGTCAAGCTGGTCCGTGGCCTCGACACCCGCCAGCTTCGGGCGGCGCTGCGGCGCGAGCGCGGTGGCAAGGACCGCAAGACGCTCGTCCAGCGGCTGGAGTCGGAACTGGCCCGGCGCTGACGAGGGGTCGGGCCCGCCGGCAGCGAGCGGCCGGCGGGACGGCGCCGGCCCCCGCCGCGGGCCCGGAGGACGGCCCGCGGCGGGGGCGGCGGGCCGCGCTACGGCGTCGTGAGACCGAGGCTGATCGTCCTGGTCAACGTCGCGTTGTCGTCGTCGCCGTCGAGCGACCAGACCATCGCCCCGGCCAGGCCGGCCCGTCGGATGTAGAGCGTCTTCTGGAGCACCACCACCGGATCGTCGTACGTCCAGAGGGTCGTGCCGTCGAACAACCAGGCATGCCCGGCGCGCAGGTCGCGGTGGACGGTGTAGCCCTTGCCGGCAAGGGTCTTGAGCTGCTTGTAATCCTCGGAGCCGGCCTCGAAGGTGGCCGGCGCCGGCCCGGCCGCGGGCTGGAACAGCCCGTCCCCGCCCCCGGTCACGCCGGTCCAGCCGCGCCCGTAGTAGGGGATGCCCAGCACCAGCTTCCCGCGCGGCGCCCCGCGGGCGAGCCAGCCGTCGATCGCCACCTCGGCGGAGAAGTCCGGGTCGTCCGGCGCGCCCGCCGGCACGCGCAGCGCCGACTGCTGGTTGGTCACCGGATCCCAGGAACCGTGGAAGTCGTATCCCTGCACGGTGGCGAAGTCGAGGTACCGGAAGATCTTCCGGCCCTCGTAGCCGGCGTCCATGGTGGCCGGGTTCGCCGGCAGGAACGCGGTCAGCGCGTAGTGCCGGCGGGCCTGCCGGCCGTACGCGTCGAGTTGCCGGCGGAACTCGGCGAGCAGCTTGGTGAAGTTCTCCCGGTCCTCGGGGCGGATCACGTTGCCCGGCTCGCCGGGCCAGTTCGGCCACTCCCAGTCCAGGTCGATGCCGTCGAAGACGCCGGCGGCCGCGCCCGGGCCACCGCTGCCGCCGTCCAGGACCGGCAGGTTCCCCTTGAGGTAGAGGTCGATGCAGGAGGCCACGAACGCGCGGCGGGAGGCGTCGGTGCGGGCGGCGTCGGAGAAGTACGTCGACCAGCTCCAGCCGCCCAGCGAGATGAGCACCTTCAGGTCGGGGTGCCGCGCCTTGAGCTTGGCCAGCTGGCCGAAGTTGCCGTTGAGCGGCTCGCCCCAGGCGTCGGCGACGCCGTCGACGCTCTCCTCGGCCGGGACGGTGCGCTGGTAGTCGGCCCAGGCGTCCCCCTCGCCCGGCCCACCGTCCACATAGCAGCGCCCGTCGGCGCTGATGTTGCCGAAGGCGTAGTTGACGTGGGTGAGGCGGCTCGCCGCCCCGGACGTGTCGAGCTTCTTCACCGGGAAGGCCCGGCCGTAGATGCCCCACTGGGTGAAGTAGCCGACCCGGTGGTACCCGGTCCGGCGGGCGGACCCGTCCGCCGCGCTCGCGGCCCTCGGTGGACCGGCGGTGATCAGCAGGGTCGACAGGGCGACGAGGGCGGTGAGGCGGCGGTGGCGGAACGGTCGCATCGGCACTCCCACGGCGGACGGAGCGGGATTAGTTAAGAGACCTTTCTGATCGATGAAGCTAAGCCGGTCGGCAATCGAGGTCAAGAGCGCCGCGCGGAGTTGCTAGGCTGGTGGGTGCGCGCCCTGATCGACCGCGCGCCGACTCGAAGGAGACAGACATGACGGGCGACGACGACATCTCCGGGTGATCCCGGCCCACCTCGTCGCATCCCTGTCTCGTCATCCGGGCGGCCGTGCCCTGCCCGGCTCAACCCTTGAGGGTCTCTTTCGATGTCCGACACCTGTGTCGTGTGCACCAACCTCTCCTTCTCCTGGCCGGACGACACCCCCGTCTTCCAGGACCTGTCCTTCACCGTGCCGCCCGGCCGCACCGGCCTGGTCGCGCCGAACGGCGCCGGCAAGACCACGCTGCTGCGGCTCATCGCCGGCGACCTCACCCCCACCGGTGGCGCCGTGACCGTGGACGGCGTGCTCGGCTACCTGCCGCAGAACCTGCCCCTCGCGGGCGACCTGACCGTGGCCCAGGTGCTGGGCGTCGACGCGGTGCTCGGGGCGCTGCACGCCATCGAGTCCGGTGACGCCGCCGAGGAACACTTCACCACCGTCGGCGACGACTGGGACGTGGAGGAGCGCAGCCGGGCCGAACTCGACCGGCTGGGTCTGGGGGACGTCCCGCTCGACCGGCGGCTGGCCACCCTCAGCGGCGGGCAGGTCGTCTCCCTCGGCCTCGCCGCGCAACTGCTCCGCCGCCCCGACGTGCTGTTGCTCGACGAGCCGACCAACAACCTCGACCTCGACGCGCGGCACCGCCTCTACACGGTGCTCCAGGAATGGTCCGGCTGCCTGCTGCTGGTCAGCCACGACCGGGCCCTGCTGGACCGGATGGACCGCATCGCCGAACTCGACCGCGGGGAGGTGCGCCTGTTCGGCGGGAACTTCACCGCGTACGAGGAGGCCACCCGGGCGGCCCGGGAGGCGGCCGAGCGCACCGTGCGCGGCGCCGAGCAGGAGGTGAAGCGGGAGAAGCGGGAGATGCAGCAGGCCCGGGAGCGGGCCGAACGCCGGGCCGGCAACGCCGCCCGCAACCTCGACAGCGCCGGCCTGGCCCGGATCGTCGCCGGCGGGCTCAAGCGCAGCGCCCAGGAGTCGGCCGGCCGGTCCCGCCAGACGCACGCCAACCGGGTGAGCGAGGCCCAGTCCCGGCTCGACGAGGCCAGCAAGGCGCTGCGCGAGGACCAGGCGCTGACCGTCGACCTGCCGGAGACCACCGTGCCCGCCGGCCGGACGGTCGTGGCGGGGGAGCGGATGCAGGTCCACCACGACGGGCGGGCCGTCTTCGCCGAGGACGGGGTGGACCTCACCATCCGGGGGCCCGAACGGATCGCCCTGACCGGGCCCAACGGCGCCGGCAAGTCCACCCTGCTCCGGCTGCTCCAGGGCGATCTCGACCCGGAGGGCGGCCAGGTACGCCGGGGCGAGGGCCGGGTCGCGTACCTGTCGCAGCGGTTGGACCTGCTCGATCCGGACCGGACGGTCGCGGAGAACTTCGCCGCGTACGCCCCCGACCGGCCGCCGGCGGAGCGGATGAACCTGCTCGCCCGGTTCCTCTTCCGCGGCGCGCGGGCCCACCTGCCGGTCGGCGTGCTCTCCGGCGGCGAACGCCTGCGGGCCACCCTCGCCTGTGTCCTGTACGCGCAGCCGGCGCCGCACCTGCTGCTGCTGGACGAGCCGACCAACAACCTCGACCTGGTCAGCGCGGGCCAGTTGGAGAACGCCCTGGGCGCGTACCGGGGAGCGTTCGTGGTGGTGAGCCACGACGAGCGGTTCCTCGCCGAGATCGGCGTGCGGCGGTGGCTCCGCCTCGACGCCGGCCGGCTCCGCGAGGTGCCCGCGCCCGATCCGGCCTGAGCGGGTCTGGACGGACTTAAACTTGCGCCGCTAGTTTAAGCCGATGGACCTTCAGCTCTCCGCCGAGCAGGTGGCGGCCCGCCGGCTCGCCGCCGAGTTCGTCGACCGTGAGGTCGTGCCGCACGCGGCGGCCTGGGACCGGCGGGAGGAGGTCGACCCCGACATCGTCGGGAAGCTGGGGCGGCTCGGCTTCCTCGGGCTCACCGTCCCCGAGGAAGCCGGCGGGTCCGGCGGCGACCACCTCACCTACTGCCTCGTGCTGGAGGAGCTCGGCCGGGGCGACTCGGCCGTCCGGGGCATCGTCTCGGTGTCGCTCGGGCTGGTCGCCAAGTCCGTCGCCGCGCACGGGTCGGCCGCCCAGCGGGAGGAGTGGCTGCCCAGGCTCTGCTCCGGCGCGGCGCTGGGCTGCTTCGCGCTCACCGAACCGGACAGCGGCTCGGACGCCGCCGCGCTGCGTACCCGGGCGGTCCGCGACGGCGGCGACTGGCTGATCACCGGCACGAAGACGTTCATCACCAACGGCAGCACCGCCGACGTGGCGCTGGTCTTCGCCCGCACCGGCGGCCCCGGGCACCGGGGCATCACCGCGTTCCTGGTGCCCACCGGGGCCGCCGGGCTCACCCGGAGGCAGATCCACGGCAAGCTCGGCCTGCGCGGGCAGGCCACCGGTGAACTCCGATTCGACGCCGTCCGGGTGCCCGACTCGGCGCGCCTCGGCCCGGAGGGCGGCGGTTTCCGGCTCGCCCTGGCCACCCTGGCCAAGGGCCGGATGTCGGTGGCCGCCGGCTGCGTCGGCATCGCGCAGGGCTGCCTGGACGCCGCGGTCGGCTACGCCGGGCAGCGCAGCCAGTTCGGCAAGCCCATCGCCGGCCACCAGCTCGTGCAGCAGCTCATCGCCGGCATCGCGGTCGACACCGCCGCCGCCCGCCTGCTCGTGTGGCGGGTGGCCGACCTCGTCGACCGCGGCGAGCCGTTCGCCACCGAGGCCTCGATGGCCAAGCTGTTCGCCAGCGAGGCCGCCGTCCGCGCCGCGAACAACGCCGTCCAGGTCTTCGGCGGGTACGGCTACATCGACGAGTTCCCCGCTGGCAAGTACCTGCGGGACGCCCGCGTCATGACGCTCTACGAGGGCACCAGCCAGATCCAGCAACTGCTCATCGGACGCGCGCTCACCGGCGTCAACGCCTTCTGACCACAGGACGAACCCACCGACCCGGGGAGGGGATCCGGCATGAGGAGCTACGCCCGCATCGAGAGGTCGGCCGCGTCGACCGGCCGCCCGTTCCGGAGGGCGGCCCGGTGACCGCGCTGTCCCTGGCCATGGTGCTGGCCGAGGCCGCCCGCCGGCACCCGGACACCGTGGCCGTGGTCGACGGCGACATCCGGGTCAGCTACGCCGAGCTGTGGCGGCAGGCCCGTGGCTACGCCGCCGGCCTGCGGGAGTTGGGCGTCGCACCGGGCGATCCGGTGGCCCTGCTGGCTCCGAACGTGGTCGACTTCCCCCGGGTCTACTACGGCGCCCTGGCCGCCGGCGCGGTGCTGGTGCCGGTGCACCTGCTGCTGACCGTCGACGAGGCGGTGCACGTGCTCCGCGACAGCGGCGCGAAGCTGCTGGTCTGCCACGGCTCGCAGCTCGCCCTGGGCGCGGCGGCCGCCGCGGCGGCGGGCGTCCCGCTGGTGACCGTCGGGCCGGGTGGCACCGGCGTGTCCCGGCTGGAGGAGGTGAGCGAGCCGGTGCCCGCGCTGCCGTCGTACGTCACCCGGCAGGCCGAGGACACCGCCGTGGTGCTCTACACCAGCGGCACCACCGGTGTGCCCAAGGGGGCGCTGCTCACCCACCTCAACCTGGTCATGAACGCCACCGTCAACGTCTTCGACGCCAACGACGCACGGCACACCGACGTGGTGCTCGGCTGCCTGCCGCTGTTCCACAGCTTCGGCCAGACCGTGGCGATGAACGGCACCTTCCGCGTCGGCGCCACCCTGGTGCTGCTGAGCCGGTTCAGCGGGCCGGCCGCCGTCGACCTCATGCTGGCCGAGGGGGTGAACGTCTTCCACGGCGTGCCGACCATGTACGTGGCGCTGCTCGACGCCGCCCGGGACCGGGCCACCCTGCCCCGGCTGCGGCTGTGCGTCTCCGGCGGGGCGTCGCTGCCGGTGGCCGTGCTGGAACGGTTCCACGCCGCCTTCCACACGACGATCTTCGAGGGCTACGGGCTCTCCGAGACCTCGCCCACGGCGACGACCAACCAGCCGCACTTCGGCACCCGGCCCGGCACCATCGGGCACCCGGTCTGGGGCGTCGAGGTGGAGATCGCCCGCGCCGACCTGGACGACCGGATCGAGCTGCTGCCGACCGGCGAGCTCGGCGAGATCGTCATCCGCGGGCACAACGTCTTCGCCGGCTACCTCGGCCGGCCCGAGGCGACCGCGGAGGCGGTGGTCGACGGCTGGTTCCGCAGCGGCGACCTGGGGCGCAAGGACGCCGACGGGTTCATCACCATCGTGGACCGCAAGAAGGACCTCATCATCCGGGGCGGCTTCAACGTCTACCCCCGCGAGGTCGAGGAGGTCCTGGCCCGGCACCCTGCCGTCGGCCAGGTGGCCGTGATCGGCGTGCCCGACCCCCGCCACGGCGAGGAGGTATGCGCCGTGGTGGTGGCCGATCCGGCGGGCCCCGGCCTGCCCGCCGAGCAGGAGCTGATCGACTGGTCCCGCGCACACCTGGGTCGCCACAAGTACCCGCGCCAGGTCCGCTACGTCGACGCGCTGCCCATCGGGCCGAGCCACAAGGTGCTCAAGCGGGAGCTGCGTCGCACGGTGGCGCCGCCGGTGGACTGAGCACCCCGGCGGTCGGCGCGCTCACAGCGGCCGGTTCAGTCCGACGTGGAGATGGCCGGCCCACCGGGTCGGCGTCGCCAGGAACTCCTCGCGGACGGCCCGTACCGTCTCGGCGAGCACCCGGGGGGCCGCCGCGGTGTCCGGCGGGCGGGTGCCGCCGTCGGTCAGCCCGGCGTAGAACGCGGCGGCCACCCGCGCGCTGTCCGGGGTCCGCCAGGTCGTGCCGATCACCCCCCGGAAGCCGGCGAGCTGGAACGCGGCGGCCAGGTGCAGCGGTTCGTCGGTCAGCCGGGGGTGCGTCGCGGCGGAGCCGCACGCGGACAGGAAGGCCAGTTCGGCCCGCTCCAGCTGGTAGGAGCCCACCATGTGCGGGCTGAGCGAGCGCCCGCCGCCGATGCGCAGCCCGCCGGTCAGCATCGAGGCGATGCGCGTGTCGGCCTCGGCGTGGCAGGCGAAGTGCGCGATCGGGTGCGCCCGGAGCGCGTCCTCGACCGCGTCGGGCGCCACCTCGGTCCCCGCCAGCACCGTGGAACCGGGCATCAGCCGGGCGACCTGCTCGACCTCGGCGCGTACCTGCGACAGCGCCGGCAGGTCCCGCGCGGTCGGCACGCCGACGACGGCGGCCGTGGCGGCCGCCTGCCGGGGCGGCCGGTCCGCACCGGCGTGGGCCAGAGCCGTGAGGGTCGGCGTCCAGGACGACACCGCGCGGTCGAGGACGGTACGCCGGCCGCCCGGCTCGCGGTGGTGCCCGGCCGCGTGCAGCGGGAGCCGGGCCAGCGGGCCGGCCGGGCACCACCAGATCCGTGGCGGCGGGCCGTCCACGGGGGCCAGCAGGTCGAGCACCGGCCCGGCGACGGCGTCCCACAGCCAGGCCAGAATGCCGTGCAGCTCCTCCTGGGCGGCGGCGCGCCGGTCGAACGGTACGGTCGGGTCGGTCGCGTCGGCCACCGCGGCGTACCAGGTCACGACGTGCCGCTGGACCGTGGCCGCGCGCAGGCCGGGCAGGGGCACCGGCCGCACGGGCCGCTCCGGGTCCGCCGGGACGAGCAGGGCGTGGCCCCGGTCGCCGTGGGTGGTGACGACGGCGACCGGCATCCCGGCCAGCCGGCGGCGCAGCAGCGGCATCGACGGCGGTCGGAGGAAGTCGCCGAATCCCGGCAGCCGCCGGATCCGCTCGACCACCCGGTCCCGTTCGGCGGCGAGCTGCCGGGTCTGGGCGAGCCAGACCGGTCGGGGGTCCCAGTCCCTGGTGGAGCTGGCCAGCACCTCGCCGGACTCCGTCCGGCGTTCCACCTGGACGGTGAACTTCCGGACCTGCGTGTAGGCGTCCGCCTCGGCCAGCTTCCGGTCGATCCGGTCCAGTTCCGCGGCGAGCCGGGCGTCGACCGCGCGCAGCTCCACCCGGCCGCCGCGGATCCCCAGCGCCTCGTGGAACAGCAGGCCCCGGCCGCGTTCCAGGAGTTCGACGGCCCCGTCGGCGTCGCCCGCCGCGATCGCCGCGGCGGCCGCCTCGGTCGCCACCCCGCCCAGCGCCGCGACCGTGCCCAGCCGGCGGTGCCCCGACGACGACCGGTCGACCGAGGCGGGCAGCTGCCGCACCGCCCGCTCCAGGGCGGCCAGCCGGGCCGCCGGGTCGCCGGCCTCCCGGGCCAGCTCGGCCTGCTGGCGTTCCGCGTCGATCGCGGTTTCCGGCTCCACCACGGGCGACGCGGCGATGGCGGCGTACGTCGAGATGGCCTCCGCCCGCGCCCGGTCGGCGTCCGGGCCGCCCGCCCGGGCAAGCGCGGCCGCGGCCCGGGCGAGCAGCCGGGCCCGCAGCGGCCACCAGTGGTGCCCGGTCGGGGTCTGCGCCACCGCCTCCCGGGCCAGCCGCACGGCGTCGGCCAGCACGTCGGGATCACCGCCCAGCAGGTACCGCTGGAACCGGGTGTCCGCGATCGAGCTGCCGATCCGGGGCTGGTCCGGGTGCTCCGGCGGCAGCAGGGCGAGCGCCTCGCGGAACGTGCGTTCGGCCGCCAGCAGGCCGGCCTCGTCGGCCCGGCGCACCGAGTGCAGGGCCAGGCTGCTCGCCTGGTTGTGCAGGAAGCCGACCCGGCGGGAGTCGCCGGCGGGCAGCGCCTCGGCGGCGCGCCGGCTGGTCTCCACCGCCTCGGCGAGCAGCGCGTCGTCGGGGGCCAGCACGGCCCGGCGGGACAGGATGCCACCGAGCCGCATGAGCCGCATCGGATACGCCTCGTGCTGCGCGGGCGTCTGCTTCAGGGCCTCCCGTTGGTGGCGCAGCGCCTCGTCCAGCAGTTCCGGGTCCTCGGCCAGCCAGCCGGCGTCGGACAGGGCGCCGGCGAGGACCGCGAGCTGCTGCGGGCGCGTGTCCGGCTGACCGTCGGCCAGGTCGAGCGCCGCGCGCGCCGCGGAGACGGCGACCTCGACCAGGTGCTCGACCTGCCCGTGCACCCCCGCGTCGGCGGCCGCGCCCGCCAGCAGGTTCAGCGCCTCCCGCCGCAGCGGGTGCCCCGGCCCGGCGGCGTCCAGGGTCAGCTGCGCCCAGGACGCCGCCCGCGCGGCGCCCGCCAGTTCGCCGCCGTGTTCCCAGCGGGCCAGCTCCGCCTCGCCGAGCAGGAGCAGGGCCCGCGCCCGCCGGGGATCGAAGCCCGGCACCGCGGCGACCAGCACGGCGGCCGACTCGTACGCTTCGGTCAGCGCCGACGGTGCCGTATCCACTGTGACGCGTCCGGCCGTTTCCTCGGCCCGCCCCAGCAGCCGGTCGAGCACCGCCGGCCGGTCGGAGGCGGTGACGATGGTGCCGGCCGGATCCGCACCGATCTCCTGGACCAGTTGGTTGACGACGGTGTTCAGCCGCTCGAGGGCCGGGGCCGCCCCCGGATGGTCGGGTGGCATGGTGAGGACCGCGTCGCGCCAGGCGGCGGTCGCCTCGAGCAGGAGCGCCACCGACGCCTGCTCCGGGATGTCGTGCAGCCGGCACAGCGCCGCGCCGAGCCGTGCCACCACCCGCGGATCGGTGGGCTGCCGCCCCCAGGCGAGCTGTGCGGCGCGGCGGTGGTCGCCGACGGCCAGTTCCAGGGCCCGCGGGCCGGCGCCCCGGTCGAAATAGAGCTCGAACAGCTCGCCGCGGCGGACCAGCCGGTGCACCCGGTGCGGATCCCGCGCCGAGGTGGCGGCCAGGGCCTGGGACACGGCGTCCAGGGCCTCGTCGTAGGTCCGGGCGTCCCCGCCCTCCTCGGCCAGGGCCGTCAACGCCTCGGCCAGGTCGGTCAGCAGCGCGGCACGGAGCAGGTCCGCCGCCTCGTCGCGGTCGCGGGCCAGGTACGGCAACCACTCCCGGTAGAGCGTGACGAGCATCCGCAGGGCCTTGTCGGAACCCGCCCGGTGCCGGTCCCGGAGCCCCGCGATCCGGCCGGCCTGCTGCGGGCTGAGCAGGACGTCGGACAGCCGCGGGCCGTCGGGCCGGCCGGCCTCCGGCTGCTCGTCCCGGATCAGCTCCGGCACCGCGTCCGGGTCGTCGCGGCACCCCTGCCGGAACAGCGCGACGGCGGCCCGGCGCTCCCGCAGGCCGTCCAGCCCGGGCAGGTCGAGGTAGCGGTACCAGTGCAGCCGGGCCAGCTCCCGCGCCGCGGACCGGCCGGCGCCGCGGTCACCGGCCGCCGCGGCGAGGAGGTGCGCGTCGGCCGACAGGTCCGGTCCCGTGAGGACGGACGGGTCGCCGGTCTGCTCGTATTCCGCGAGCAGCGCCGCGACCCGGCGTACGGCGGCACTGGTGGTCCGTCTCGACATCGCCACTCGATCCCCGCGTCGGCCTGCGATCTCCGGTGCCCATCCTGCCCGCCCCGGCCGGTGGGCGGAAGCGGGGCGACGACAAGCCTTTGGGGACGGTGGCGGCGTGCCCCGGTCGCTACTGTGGCAGCGGAAGCCCATCGGTGCCCGGGGAGCAGGCTTTGGAACTCGTCGCGGAGCGCGTCGCCCGGCTGTGCCGGCAGGCCGTCGGTGAGCAGTTGCGCCAGCATGCCGAGCGGTACGGCGCCGCCGACGTGCTCGACCGGATCGCCGAGGCCGTCGCCCAGGGCCGCCTGGACCACCATCTGGAGCAGGACCTCGACCGGCTGGACGACGCCTTCGCCCGGCACGGCATCGACGGGCTGACCACCGGCGTACGCGGGTTCGAGTCGTGGCTCGGCGGCGGCGGGCATCCCACGGTCGTGGCCTGGGGCTGCCCGAGCCCGCTGCCGTGTCCCCGCGCGGTCCCGGAGGGCGACGGCGACCGGCCGGTGTGCGGGTTGACCGGTGCGGCGTTCGGGCAGCGCCGGATCGTGTTGTGAACGCACTCCTCGCCGAGCTCGGCAAGCAGCTGGTGACCCGGTGGACGGCGGCGCTGCTGCTGCCGGGCGCGCTGTTCGCCGCCGCGGTGGTCCTGGCTCACGTCCTGGGCCAGCGGCACGCGCTGGACCAGCCCGCCCTGGCGACCTGGTGGGACGGGCTGGCCGCCGGGCCGGCCGGTGGATCGGGAGCGGGCCTGCTGATCGGCGCGGTCGCGTTCCTGCTCGGCGCGGCGGCGGCTGGGCTCGTCGCGCAGTCGGTGGGCGTCCTCGTCTCCTGGACGTGGAGCCGGCCCGGGTCGGGGCCGGTGCTGAGCCGGCTCGCCGCCCGCCGCCGCCGCCGGTGGGAGCGGGCGGACGCCGCCGTGCTGGCGGCGGAACGCGCGCTGCTCGCGGACCCCGGCGACGCGGCGCTGCGCGACCGGACGCGCCGGGCCCTCGCCCGCCGGTCGGCGATCTGCCTCGTGGAGCCGACGCGGCCCACCTGGATCGGCGACCGGCTGCACGCGACCGACGTCCGGGTGCACCGTGGCTACGGCATCGACCTGGCGAGCGGGTGGCCGCGCCTGTGGCTGCTGCTCCCCGACGAGGCGCGGGGCGAGCTGGCGGCCGCGCAGGACCGGTGCGGGGCGGCCGCCCGGCTGGTCGGCTGGGGCCTGCTGTACGCCGTCCTCGGGGCGTTCTGGTGGCCGGCCCTGGTGGTCGGCCTGGTGGCGCTGCCCGCCGCGCGCTACCGCGCCCGCCTCGCCGTGGCGGTCTACGCCGAGCTGGCCGAGGCCGCCGTCGACCTGTACGGGCGGGACCTGGCGGTGCGGCTCGGGCTGCCGTGCCCGGACCGGCTCACCCGTGAGGTCGGCGAGCAGGTCACCGCCATCGTCCGCAAGGACGACGTGGTGCCTCGCGCCCGCCGGGCCGGCTCGGCCGAGCGCTCGTCGGCCCTGCCCTGACCGGTCACGGTCGCCAGGACGGGTTGTGCAGGATGGCGAGGTTCTGCCGGGCGGTGACCGCCAGGGTGTCGTCGCGGGCGCCGTCCGGCAGCGCGTCGAGGACCTCCCAGTAGAGCGCGATCGCCCGCCGCCGGTAGCCGGCCAGCGCCAGGGTGGCGGCCAGGTTGTTGCGCCGGCCGACCGTCTGCCGGCTCAGCTGCCCGTGGGTGCGCTCGCTGTGCCGGATGTTCTGCTCGTGCAGCTCGATGGCCTGCGCGTACTGGCCGGCCTGCTGGTAGCCGACCGCCAGGTTGTTGCGGATGACGAGGGTGAGCTCGGCGTCGGCGCCCTGCCCGTGCTCGGCGGCGGTGACCACCTCCCGCAGCACGTCCAGCCCGTCGTCGACCTGCCCGGCGGCCAGGTAGGCCTGACCGAGCGCGTTGCGGACGGTCAGGGCGTCGGTGTCGAGCGGCCCGAACGCCGTCGCCGCCCCGGCGGCCAGGGGTTCGAGAAGCGCGACGGCCTCGGTGAACCGGCCGCAGAGGCGGTGGTCCTCGGCCAGGCTGAGCCGGTAGGCCAGGGTGCCCCGGTCGGGGACGGACTCCCGGCCTACGCCGGCGGCCCGCCAGATGTCGAGCGACACCCGGACCACGTCGACCGGACCGTGCATCTGCCGGGGCGGCGGTGGGGGCGTGGCGGGCAGCGGCTCGGGCGGCCCCGCCTCCTCGGCCGCCCACGCGGCGAGCCGTTCGCGCAGCTCCGAGGCCGGCGGGCCGTCGACGTGCAACCGGCACACCCCCTGGTCCAGGTGCAGGTCGAGGTGCGCCCCGCCGGCACGCAGGCCGTAACCGTCGAGCGCCATGGAGAGCAGGCTCGGGGTGCGGATGTCCAGCCCCCGCAGGGTGGGCCAGGGCAGGCGCAGGAACCGGCGGATCGGCCGGCGCAGGTCGATGCCGGAGCGGTCGAGGACGGCGGTCAGCCCGCTCGTCTCGCTGGGGCCACGCGGATGTCCACCGAGGAAGGTGACGTGCCGTAACGCGAGGGATGACACCCGGTCATCCTTCCATCCGGCGCGGGTCCGCGCAGCCCCGGAACCGGTGGCCGCGCGGGACCCGCGCCGGACGGCCCGTCAGTGGGTGACGCCGGCGGCCTGCGCCGCCTCCTCCTGCGCCCGCCGCTCGTCGCCGCTCAGCGTGTGCAGGGGCTTCTCCTTGATGAACAGCACCACGACCATGGCGAGCAGGGCCAGCGGCGCGCCGACCAGGAACAGCTCGGCGGTGGCGTTGCCGTAGACGTCCTGCACGATGCGCAGCACCGGCTCGGGGAGCGTGGACAGGTCCGGCACGGCGGCGGAGGAGCCGCCACCGGCCGCGGCGGGGCCGAGCCGCTCGGTCATCAGCTCGGTGACCCGGTTGGCCAGGACGGCGCCGAGGGCGCTGACCCCGATGGCGCCGCCCATGCTGCGGAAGAAGGTCAGCACCGAGGTGGCCGCGCCCAGTTCGTTGGCGGGCACGTCGTTCTGGGCGGCCAGCACCAGGTTCTGCATCAGCATGCCGACGCCGACGCCCAGCACCGCCATGTAGATCGAGACCACGACGACGCCGGTGCCGGCGCCGATGGTGCCGAGCAGCAGCATGCCGGCCGTCATGACGGCGGCGCCGGCGACCAGGAAGATCTTCCAACGCCCGTACCGCGTGATGAGCTGACCGGCGACGGTCGAGGAGATCAGCAGGCCGAAGATCATCGGCAGGCTCATGAGGCCGGCCACGGTCGGCGACTTGCCCAGGGAGATCTGGAAGTACTGCGACAGGAAGACGGTGCCACCGAACATCGCGACGCCGACCAGGACGCTGGCCACGGTGGACAGCGAGACGGTCCGGTTGCGGAAGATGTCCAGCGGGACGACCGGCTCGGCGGCACGCGACTCGACGAACACGGCCACCGCCAGCACCGCGACGCCGCCGCCGACCATGAGCGCCGTCCAGCCGGAGGCCCAGGCGAACTTGTGACCGGCCAGCGACGACCAGACCAGCAGCAGCGAGACGCCCGTCGTGATGAGGGCGGCGCCGAGCCAGTCGATCCGCACCTCGCGCCGGACGACCGGCAGGTGCAGCGTCCGCTGCAGCAGGAAGATCGACAGGAGGGTGAACGGGACGCCGATCAGGAAGCACCAGCGCCAGCCGAGCCAGGAGGTGTCGACCAGGACCCCGCCGATGAGCGGCCCGGCGATGGTGCCGACGCCGAACACGGCGCCGAAGATGCCCGCGTACCGGCCGAGTTCGCGCGGCGGGATCATGGCGGCCATCACGATGGTGGCCAGCGCCGTCATGCCGCCCGCGCCGACGCCCTGCACGATCCGGCTGAGCAGCAGCACCTCGACGTTCGGGGTGAAGCCGGCGATCAGCGAGCCGATCACGAACAGGGCCAGGGACGACTGGATGAGCAGCTTCTTGCTGTAGAGATCGGCCAGCTTGCCCCAGAGGGGCACGGTCGCCGTCATGGCCAGCAGTTCGGTGGTGACGATCCAGGTGTAGACGGTCTGGCTGCCGTTGAGGTCGGCGATGATGCGCGGCAGCGCGTTCGCCACGACCGTGGACGCCAGGATCGACACGAACATGCCCACCATGAGGCCGGAGAGGGCCTGCAGTACTTCGCGGCGGGACATGCGGGCCGGGCCGACCTCGGCGGCGTCGGCGGGCGCGGTGGGTGCGGACATGCGGTTCCTCAGCTCGGAGTGCGGGTGGGGTGGGGCTTCGGCGTGCCGGGGTTCGGCAGGCCGGCGGCGAGGGTGTCGAACGCCTCGTCGACCAGGTCGGCGAGGGAGCGGGCGCCGGCGGTGGCGGCCCAGCGGAGCGCGGCGGCGCGGAACGCGGCGCCGGTGACGCTGGTGAGCAGGGCCGGGAACACGTGGTCGGTCGGTACGCCCACCCGGGCGGCGACGACGTCGATCATCGAACGCTCCGCCTCGGCGCCCGCCGCGACCAGGCGGGGCAGCAGGGCCGGGTTCCGCATGACCACGTCCATCCGGAGCAACCACAGCTCGCGGTCCTCCTGCATCTCCTCGATCACCTCGCCGAGCGCCGCGCGGATGGCCGCGAGGGCGGGCACGTCCGGTGGCGCCTCGCCGAGCCGTGCCACGAACCGGGCGTTGAGCGCCGCCTGGTCGCCGATGAGGGCGTCGTCCTTGCTCGGGAAGTAGTTGAAGAAGGTGCGGGAGGAGACGTCGGCCGCCGCGCTGATCTCCTCGACGGTCACCTGGTCGAGCCCGTGCTCGGCGACCAGGCGCAGCGCCGCGGTGGCCAGCGCCGTGCGGGTCCGCCGCTTCTTGCGGTCGCGGAGGCCGCCGTCGGCGGGAGGGCGGTCCAGGGTCACCGCGCGACCCTACCGGCGATCTTGCAGGCTGTGCAAAGTTTCGCTGACTGAAGTGACGTGGCCGACAGGCCGGCTACCGGCCCGGCTCGAAGACGGCCCGCACACAGCCGTCGCGCCGGTTCGTGAACGTGTCGTAGCCGCGCGGCGCCTCGTCCAGCGGCATCGTGTGGGTGGCGAGGTGTTCGGTGACCAGCTCGCCGCGGGCCATCCGTTCCAGCAGCATGGGGATGTACCGGCGGCCGTGCTGCTGGGCGCCCCGCAGGGTGAGGCCCTTGTCCACCACGGCGCCGAGCGGGAACCCGTCGACAGCGCCGGCGTACGTCCCGAGCAGGAAGACGCTGCCGCCCTTGCGGCAGTGGCGGACGGCCTCGTGGGCGGCGACGGGCCGGTCCGGCTCCGGCCGGAGCAGGTGCCCGAGCCGGTCGCGCCGGCGCCGCGGGCCGCCGCCGGGCGGCGCCGCGCCGGCCGCCTCGATGCACACGTCCGGGCCGCGCCCGCCGCTGCGTTCCCGCAGCTCGCCGGCCACCTCCTGGGTTTCCGGGTCGAGGGTCTCGACCCCGAGGTGCCGCTCGGCCATCCGGAGCCGGTCGGCCAGGCGGTCGATCACGACGACCCGCTCCGCGCCCAGCAGCACGGCGGCACGCGCCGCCAGCTGACCGACGCCGCCGGCGCCCCACACCGCCACCACGTCCCCGGGGCGGACGCCACCGAGGTCGGCGCCCATCCAGCCGGTCGGGGCGGCGTCCGAGGCGAACAGCGCCCGCTCGTCGGTGACGCCGTCCGGCACGGTGAAGGCGCCCTGGTCGGCGTACGGGACGCGGACGTACTCGGCGTGGCTGCCGGCGAACCCGCCGGGGCCGTGCGCGTGGCCGTAGCGGCCGCCGGGGGTGAGATCTCCCGACTCACCGGCGCCGCCGTTGTCGCACAGCGAGAACTCCTGCCGCCCGCAGTGCCAGCACCGGCCGCAGGAGACGACGGAGCAGACCACCACCCGGTCGCCCACCCGGTGCCGGCGTACCCGGGGCCCGACCTCGACCACCTCGCCGAGGAACTCGTGCCCCAGCACGTCGCCGCGCGCCGGGAACGGCAGGTGGCCGCCGAGCAGGTGCAGGTCGGAGCCGCAGGTGGCGCTCTTGCGCACCCGCACGATCATGTCCTGCTCGTTGCGCAGCTCCGGGTCGGGGACCTGGGTCACGGCCAGCTGGTGCACGCCCCGCCAGACCAGTGCCCTCACGTCGCCCCCCGGCGTCCCTGGCGCGTGGCCAGCTGGAGCGGCCGGTCGGTCGCCGTCGTCCGGACCGATGCTTGCATGAAAACCGCTGCCCGGCGGTGGTTCGGAGCAGCTCCCACCTGGCGCGACGGGGCGCGGCGGACGCCACGCCGGTGACCTCCCCCGTCCGGGGTATCGCCCCGTCCGGTTCGTCGTATATGAGCGTTATGTCGGAGTGGGTCATTAAGCTCCACGGTGTCATCCAGTCCTCGACCCGGGGACTCCCGGTGCCGGCCGTAACACGCGGTCGCACCGTCGCGAGCACGCCGATCCGGCGTCGCCCCGGGGCGGCTGGAACCAGGTCGCCGGCACCCACAGGGATGCGTGAGTCACGATGATGGACGCGGACACCATGGTCCTGCCCCGGCTCGGGTCGGGAGAGATCCGGGTCGAGGACCCGTGGGGCGAGGACCGTGCTCTCGGTTCCCGGGCCGGCGGGCACCGGCCACCGGACGACACCTCCCGCTGGCGGCTCGCCGCCTGGCTGCTGCCGGCGCTGCTGGCCGGCGCGCTCGGCGTCGTGGGAGCCGGCACTCCCGGCCTGCGCCTGGCGGAGCTGGCGACCTGGCGGGCCGCCACCTCCCCCTGGCCGGACGGGCTCCCCGGCGGCGACGTCACGCTCGTGCCGTACCACCTGCTCATGCGCGCCTGGGCGGAGGCTTTCGGCACCACCGACCTCGCGCTGCGCGTACCGTCCCTGCTCGCCGTGGCGGCGACCGCCGCGCTCGTCGGCGCGCTGGCCGCCCGGATGTTCGCGCCGGGCACGGGGGTCCTCGCCGGGGTGATCTTCGCGCTGCTGCCGAGCGTCACCCGGTACGCCCAGGAGGCCCAGCCGTACGCCCTCGCCCTGTTCGCCGCGGTGCTCGCCACCTGGTTCCTGCTGCCCGCCCTGGACCGCCCCAGCCTGCGCCGCCTCGCCCCGTACGCCGCCGCGGTGGCCCTGCTGGGCCTGTGTCACGCGATGGCGCTCCTGCTGCTCGTCGGGCACGGCTGGGTCGTGCTCGCGTTCCGCCGCGGGATGACCGGCCGGTGGCTGGCCGCCGCCCTCCTCGGCGCGCTCCCGGCCGCCGGGCTGCTCTGGTCCGGGGTACGCGCCGGCGGGCAGGTCGCGCCGGCGGCCCGCCCCGACCTGGCGGCCCTCGCCGCGACCCCCCGGGAGCTGTTCGGCGTCGCCGCGCTGGGCGCCGTCCTGCTCGGACTGGCGCTGTTCAGCCTCCCGCTGCGGCGCGCCGCGGCGATCTGCACCGCGTGGGCGGTGCTGCCGCCGCTCGGCCTGCTGCTCCTCGCGCAGGCGACGCCGGTCTGGTCACCGTCGAGCCTGCTCTTCACGCTGCCGGCCTGGGCGACCCTGGCCGCGGCCGCCCTGTCCCGGGTGCGCCCCGCCTGGTGGGTGGTGGCGGTGGCCGCGCTGGCCCTGATCGTCGCGCCGGCCCAGGCGGCCGTCCGCGCGCCCGACGGGCACGGGCAGGCCACCCGCGAGGTCGCCGAGATCGTCGGCGCCCGGCGGCTGCCCGCCGACGGCGTGGTCTACGGCGACGCGGACGCGCGGGCCCTGGTGGCCCGCTACCTTCCCGCCGACCGGCGGCCGACGGACCTGTTCGCCGCGGCGCCGCCGCGCGGCTGCGCCGGTTGCCTGTGGGGCGTCCGGCGACTGTGGGTGATCCGCCCCGGCGAACGCACGGATCCCGTGCCGCCCGTCGGCGGCGCGACGGAGCGGCTGCTCCGCACGGGATACGAGGTGGCGCAGGTCTGGCACCCGACCGGGTTCACCCTCGCCCTCCTGGTGGACGAGCACGCCGCCCTCTGACCGAGCACGACCTTTCAACCCCACTGCCCGCTCAGGGTTCGTGGCGAGATCACCATGGGGGAAAACGTGGCCATCGCCGCTGATACACGCCCGTCCCGGGCCAGCACGCCGGGCGCCTCAGGCAACCGTCCGCCGGCGATCGTCCCGGCCGGACCGCCGGCCCGGAAGGGACCCGACCGCCGGCAGCTGAACATCCGGGCCCGCCTGGCGTACGCCCGGTGCGGCGCCACCGCCGGGCCGCTGGCCGCGCCACGGGGCCCGGGGGCGGCGGTGGAGTTCCGGCACGCCGCCTCGCCCGCGGCGCGGCTGGTGCTGACCCTGCTCGTGCTGGTCAACAGCGCGGCCGGGCTGCTGTTCGTCGGCTGGCTGCTGCTGCCCGAGCACGTGCCCGGCGCCGGCGTGTTCGGGGCCGGCGGCTGGCAGACGATCGCGGCCCGGCTGGGCTTCTGCGTGGTCGTCGGCGTCGAGTTGATCCGCCTGGCGCAGAACGTGGTGGTGTGGGTGTTCGCGTTCCACGCCCGGGACCCGGTGCCGGTCGACCCGCCGGTCGGCCTCCGGGTCGCCCTGCTCACCACGATCGTGCCCAGCAAGGAGCCGCTCGACGTCGCCGAGCGGACGCTGCGGCGCCTGCGGGAGATCGTCTACTGCGGACGGGTCGACGTCTGGATCCTCGACGAGGGGGACGACCCGGCGGTCAAGGAGATGGCCGCGCGGCTCGGCGTCCACCACTTCAGCCGCAAGGGCCGGCCGGAGTACAACCAGCCCGGCGGGGAGTTCCGGGCCCGGACCAAGTCCGGCAACCACAACGCCTGGCGCGCCGAGCACGAGAACCGGTACGACGTGGTGGCCAACGTCGACCCGGACCACGTGCCACTGCCCAACTTCCTCGAACGCACCCTCGGCTACTTCCGCGACCCGGACGTCGCCTTCGTGGTGACCCCCCAGGTGTACGGCAACATGCACCAGAACTTCGTCGCGCACGGCGCCTCCGTGCAGCAGTACCTCTACAACGGCCTCATCGCCCGCGGCGGCAACGGCCTGGACGCGCCGCTGCTCACCGGCACCGGCCACCTCTACCGGCCGGCGGCCTGGCGGACGATCGGCGGCTACCAGGACTCGATCATCGAGGACCACCTGACCAGCATCCGCATCCACGCCGCGACCAACCCGGAGACGGGCAACAAGTGGAAGGGCGTCTACACGCCCGACGTGGTGGCCATCGGCGAGGGCCCGACCTCGTGGGCGGACTACTTCAACCAGCAGAAGCGCTGGGCGGCCGGGATCTGCGAGATCCTCGTCCGGCCCGAACTGCGCGCACCGCGCGAGCTGCCGTCCCGGCGCCGCTGGCAGTACCGCCTGCTCCAGTTCTACTACCCGAGCGTCGCGGTCAGCCTGCTGCTGGGCAACCTCGCCACCGCCACGTACCTGCTCACCGGGGTCGGTTCGGCGCAGCTCGACGTCACCGTGTGGTCGGTGCTCTGGGGCTCGACCTTCGGCACCTGGTTCCTGCTGTGGCTCTGGCTCCGTCGCTTCAACATCGCCCCGCACGAACGGGAGGAGATCGGCATGGCCGGCATGGCGCTGGCGCTGTTCGCCGGGCCCGTCTACGTGGCCGCCGGGTTCACCGCGCTGCTGCGCCGCAAGCTCGGGTTCGTCGTGACGGCCAAGGGGAGCCTGCGCACCATCGAGTCGCTGCGCACGTTCCGGCTGCACCTCTGCTGGGCGGCTGTCTCCGCCGGCCTGCTCGGCGCGAGCTTCGTGCTGGACAACAGCTCACCCCTGCTGCGGGTGTGGCCCGTCCTGACCCTCCTGACCGGCCTCGGTCCGCCCCTTATCGCGCTCGCGTCGAACCTGCGGGCCAGCCGCCGGAAGGACGACGAGGTGGTCGTGCCCGCGCCCGCTCCCGCTCGCGGGGAGACCGAGGAGATCCACCCGCCGAGGTCACGGGTCGCGGCCGAGGGGGTTCTGCGATGATCCGATTCACCTTTCCGCGGGTCGTGATGGTGTTGACCGGCGCGCTGCTGCTGACGTACGCCTTCGCCATCGCGCCCACCACCGGCTCCGAGGGCCGGGGCGGGGCGGTGACGGCCGAGGCGAAGGCGCCCCGGCCGCGCGGACCCTTCCCGCCGGCGGGGAAGACGTTCATCGGTGTCATGACCGACAAGGGTCCCCACGACTTCACTCCGGTGGACCGGTTCGCGGCGGCCGCCAAGCACCAGCCGCAGGTCATGCTCTTCAGCGAGGGGTGGGCGTCGGCCACGTTCGACCGGACGCTGTTCGACCGGATCCGCGACCGCGGCATGATGCCGATGCTGGGCTGGGAACCCTGGGACTACCGGCTGGATGAGCGGGCCCGGCAGCAGAAGCTCACCGCCCAGCAGATCGACGCGGTCCGTTCGGATCAGCCCAGCTACCGGTTGTCCCGGATCGCGGGCGGCGAGTTCGACAGCTATGTGCGGTCCTGGGCGGAAGGGATCAAGTCGCTCGGCTACCCGGTGGCCCTCCGCTTCGCCCACGAGATGAACGGCTACTGGTACCCGTGGTGCGAGCTGGTCAACGGCAACCGGCCCGGTGACTACGTGAAGGCCTGGCGCCACGTGCACGACGTGTTCCGGGCGGTCGGGGCCACGAACGTCACCTGGGTGTGGAGCGCGAACGTCCGCTACACCGACCTGACCCCGCCGATCTCCACCTACTACCCGGGCGACGACTACGTGGACTGGGTGGGCGTCACGGGCTACTACGGCAAGTACGACTTCGCGCCGTACCTCTCCTTCGACGGGGTCTTCAAGAAGACCATCACCGAACTCCGCACCGTCAGCAGGAAGCCGATGGTCATCACCGAGACCGGTGGATCCGACCACATCGGGCGCAAGGCCGAATGGATCAGGGATGCCTTCCAGACCCTGCCCAGGTACCCGTTCATCATCGGGCTGATCTGGTTCGAGGTGAACAAGGAACTCGACTGGCGCATCGTCAGTTCCCCGGCCGTGTCCACGGCCTTCGCCGGCGCGGTCGCCGCCCCTCGCTACCAGGTCACCTGGTCGCCCGACATGGTCTCCCGGACGAAGGAGTAGCTGTGCGGAGCTTGACCGCCGGGCGGATCGTGCTCGTCCTGACCGGCGCGCTGCTGCTGACCTACGCGGCCGCCGTGGCGCCGACCGCCATGTTCGGGGACGGGGAGGACGGCCGGTCCGACCGGCCCGTGACGGCCGAGCCGGGATCCCCGCCCCGGCCCGCGAAGGCCGAGCCGGGAGATTCGCCCCGGCCGGCCGCGGCACCCTTCCCGCCGGACGGCAAGGCGTTCATCGGTGTGATGACCGACAAGGGCCCGCACGACTTCGCGGCGGTGGACTCGTTCACGGCGGCCGCGAAACACCAGCCGCAGGTGATGCTCTTCAGCGCGTCGTGGAACCTGGACACGTTCGACCGGACGCTCTTCGACCGGATCAAGGACCGCGGCATGCTGCCGATGCTGGGGTGGGAGCCGTGGGACCACCGGGTCGACCGCGCGGCCCGCGAGCGGAACCTGCCGACGCGGGAGATCGACGAGCTGCGCTCCCACCAGCCCGCCTACCGGTTGTCCCGGATCACGGCCGGGGACTTCGACCCCTACCTGCGGTCCTGGGCCGACGGGATCAGGTCCCTGGGCTACCCGGTGGCCATCCGGCTGGCACACGAGATGAACGGCGACTGGTACCCGTGGTCCGAGGCGACCAACGACAACCGGCCCGGCGAGTACGTCCAGGCGTGGCGGCACGTGCACGACCTCTTCCTCGCGGCGGGGGTGACCAACGTGACCTGGGTGTGGAGCCCGAACGCCAGCTGGGACGCGTCGCTCCCGAAGCTGTCCGGGTTGTATCCGGGCGACGACTACGTCGACTGGGTGGGGGTCACGGGCTACTACGGCATCGGGGCCTACACGGACTACCGGCCCTTCGATTCGATCTTCGGCGCCACCATCACCGAGATCCGCGCGTTCAGCCGGAAACCGTTGGTCATCACCGAGACCGGTGCCTCCGACGCCACCGGGCGCAAGGCCGAATGGATCGCGGAGGCCTTCCGGGCGCTGCCGCGTCACGAGGACATCCTCGGCCTCATCTGGTTCGAGGTGGACAAGGAGCTGGACTGGCGCATCGTCAGTTCGCCGGCCGTGTCGCAGGCCTTCGCCACGGCGGTCGCCGACCCGCGTTACCGGTTCAGCTGGTCACCCGGGATGGTCCCGCGCGCGAAGCTGGCGGACTAGTTTTCCGGACATAAGCCAGCAAACGGCATAAACTGGCTCGATGTTCGAGCGGGTGGCGGTGGAGAAGGTAGTGCCGTGGTCCGGCTGACCAGGCCGCGTGTCCTCGTGCTGGTGGTCGCCGCGGTGCTGCTGGCCTACGCCGTCGCCCTGGCGCCGGTCACCACGAGCGGGGGCGGGGAGGGCGCGGCGCCCCGGCCGCCCGCGGCAGCCGAATCGGGCGCGGTGGTGCCGGCCGGCGCCGACGGCCCGCCACTCCAACTGGCCCCGGAACTCTTCCCGCCGGCCGGCAAGGCCTTCGTCGGCGTGATGACCGACAAGGGCCCGTACGACTTCACGGCGGTGGACCGCTTCGCCGCGGCCGCGCGGCGCGAGCCGCAGGTGATGCTCTTCGGCGTGGGTTGGGAGTCCGGCACGTTCGACCGGGTGCTCTTCGACCGGATCAAGGACCGCGGCATGCTGCCCATGCTCGGCTGGGAACCCTGGGACTACCAGGCGGACCAGGCGGCCCGGAAGCAGAAGAAGCTGACCGCCCGCCAGATCGACCGGCTGCGCTCCACCCAGCCGCGCTACCGCCTGTCCCGGATCGCGGGCGGCGAGTTCGACGGCTACCTGCGCTCCTGGGCCGAGGGCGTGAAATCACTCGGCTACCCGGTCGCCATCCGGTTCGCCCACGAGATGAACGGCGACTGGTACCCGTGGTGCGAGAAGGCCAACGGCAACCGGCCCGGCGAGTACGTCGAGGCCTGGCGCCACGTGCACGACCTCTTCGAGCGGGTCGGGGCCACCAACGTCACCTGGGTGTGGAGCCCGAACGCCCGGTGGAGCAAGACCACCGCGAACCTCGCCCAGTTCTATCCCGGCGACGACTACGTCGACTGGGTGGGCACCACCGGCTACTACGGCACCGGGGCCTGGTCGCGGTACTCGTCCTTCGACGCCATCTTCGGCCCCACCATCGCGGAGATCCGCACCTTCAGCCGGCGGCCCCTGGTCGTGACCGAGACCGGCGCCTCCGACGCCGGGGGGCACAAGGCCCAGTGGATCCGGGAGACCTTCCGGACGCTGCCGAAGCACCGGGACGTCATCGGCCTCATCTGGTTCGAGGTGGACAAGGAGAAGGACTGGCGGATCGTCAGCTCCCGCGCCGCGTCGACCGCCTTCGCCCAGTCGGTCGCCGCGCCCCACTACGACGTCCGCTGGTCACCGGAACTGGTCCCGCGCACCGACCTGGACGAGTAGCCCGGCCGCTCAACCGTCGCGGCGTGGCTCCGGTCCCGCGCCGGGCAGCAGCCGCGCCGCGGCCCGCCGCAGCGGCCGGCCGTCCTTGGCGATCTTCTTCATCCGTCGCCACGCCGTACGCCCCGGGGAGGCGGCTGCCCCGCCCGCCGCGTCGGCCGGCCGCCGGGGCGTCCGGGGCGGCGGTTCCGGCGCGGGCGGCACGGGCGGTACCGCCCGCTCGGCCGCGGTGCCGGCGGTTCCGACCACCGCCTCGACGATCTGCGGGTTGCGGTCGACGGTGCTCAACGCGCGGTCGAGGATGCCGTTCAGCTCGTCGAGCCGGACCTCCAGCATCGCCTCGGTGGTCACGCCGCGGATGTCGATCCGGACCGTGCCGAGCCGGGCCTGCACCCCCACGTCGAGCTGGAGCAGGCCGCCCAGCCGGGCGCGCAGGGACACGTGGGCGTCCAGGTCGTCGACCTCGGCGCAGATGTCGTCCACCCGGAGGTGGGGGATCTGCAGGACCACGTCCGGGTCGGACATCGTCCTGGCGCTGTGGTGCGGGTCGGCGGGCCGCGGCCGATCGTGCTCCGCACCGGGGCGCGACTCGGCCCCTCCCGCGCGCGGCACACCCGGATCCCGCCCCCCGTTGCCCACCTGACCTCCGTCGCCACTCGCCGGCCGTCGGCGTGCCATTCCCGGAAAACGCGGGGGCACACCTGCGGGTCGCGGCGGCCGGGGGCTCACACCAGGCCGCGCACCGCCTCGACCGCGGCGTCCACGTCCGCCTCGCTGTTCGCGATCGTCGCGCCGAACCGCAGGTGGGACGGGTTGTACGGGGTGCTGCTGGCGATGACGCCGGCCGCGTACAGCCGGCCCACCGCCTCACCGACCGGAATGTCGGGCACGGCGCAGCAGACCACCCCGGCGGACAGGTCGGCCGAGCGCGGGGTGACCAGCCGGATCCCGCGGATGCCGGCCAGCCCCTCCTTGAGCCGGCCGGCCAGGTCCCGGTTCCGCTCGGCGACCCGCGCCGGCCCGATCCGGTGGTGGAACTCGAACGCGTCGGCGAGCGCCCAGCGGTGCTCGAAGCTGTGGTAGCCGCCCGGGGTGTGCGCGGGCCCGGGAGGCGTCGGCTGCCCGCCCGTGCCCGCGAACAGCCACCGGCCGATGCTGCGCCGGTCGAAGGTGGGGATGACCGGGGTCATCCGGCTCCACGCCCGGGTGCTGCCCCAGACCAGGCCGGTGCCCCGCGGGCCGAGCAGCCACTTGTGGCAGCCGGAGACCAGCACGTCGCAGCCGAGCTGTTCCGGTGTGGCCGCGTCGGCGGCGAAGCCGTGGACCGCGTCGACGCAGACCAGCGCCTCGGGGCTGCGCGCGCGGACCGCCTCGGCGAGCTGCCGGACCGGCAGCTTCACGCCGGTGCTGGAGTGCACCCACGTCAGTGCGACGACCCGGGTGCGGGCGGAGACCGCCGCCGCCAGGTTGCCGACCATCTCGTCGACGCTGGTCACCGCCGGATCCCGGTAGAGGCGCACCCGGCGTACGGTCACCCCGTCCCGCTCGGCCCGCAGCCGCAACGACTCGTGGGTGGCGTAGAAGTCGTGCTCGGTGGTGAGCACCTCGTCGCCCGGCCGCAGCCGCACAGCCGTGTAGACCAGCCCGAGGCCCATGGTGGTCGAGTCGGTCAGCGCGATCTGGTCGGGGCGGGTGTCGAGGTGGCGGGCCGCCGCCCCGAGCACCGCCCCGTCGAGGCGTTCCTCGTTGGCGCCCAGGTAGCCCATCGCGTCCCGGTCGAGCCCGTCCCGGTGCGTGGCGACGGCGGCGCGCACCGGCGCGGGGTGGGGCGCGAAGACGAAGGTGGCCAGGTGCGCCCGGCCGCGGTCGAGCGCGAACTGCGCCCGTACGCTCTCCCAACTCGCCGGGTCCAGGGTCGGAGCGGCGTCCGGCGCCGGCGCGGCTGGCTCCCGCCGTTCCGGTTCACAGCCGGTGGCCAGGCCGGTCACGCCGGCCGCCGCGGTCACGCCGAGCAGGTTCCGTCGGGTGAGCTGCATCGGCCCATCGTCCACTGTTGACGTCACGGACAGGTCACCGAGCCGGGCCGGGCCGCGCCGCGCGAAGGCCCGCCGCCCGGCAACGACGACCGGTGATTTCGCCGATGCGGTGGCCGGGTGCGCGCTCCAATACTGACGCATGTCGATGGATCTCCCTACCCGACAAGGAGCGACCGACGTGCGACCAGCCACCACCCCCCGTCCCCGTACCCGTCTCCGCGCCCTGGCCCGACTCGCCGTGGCGGCCGTCCTGGCCGTCGGCGGCGCCGTGGCCGTCCCCGCCGGCGCGCAGGCGGCCGCCAACCCCTACGAGCGCGGCCCCGCGCCGACCAGCGCCATCCTGGAGGCCAGCCGCGGCCCCTTCGCCACCTCGTCCTACAGCGTCTCCGCGCTGAGCGTCACGGGCTTCGGCGGCGGGGTCGTCTACTACCCGACCAGCACCAGCGAGGGCACCTTCGGCGCCATCGCGATCTCGCCCGGCTTCACCGCCACCTGGTCGAGTCTCAGCTGGCTCGGACCGCGGATCGCCTCGCACGGCTTCGTGGTCATCGGCATCGAGACCAACACCCTCCTCGACCAGCCCGACAGCCGGGGCCGCCAGCTCCTGGCCGCGCTGGACTACCTCGTCCAGCGCAGCACGGTCCGGAGCCGGATCGACGCCACCCGGCTCGCCGTGGCCGGGCACTCGATGGGCGGAGGCGGCACGCTGGAAGCCGCCGCCGCGCGGCCGTCCCTGCAGGCCGCCGTCCCGCTCGCGCCCTGGAACCTGGACAAGACCTGGTCCGGGTTGGCGGTGCCGACGCTCATCATCGGTGGGGAGAGCGACACCGTGGCCCCGGTCGCCAGCCACTCGGAGCCCTTCTACAACAGCATCCCGGCCTCGTCCGAGAAGGCGTACCTGGAGTTGAACGCGGCGAGCCACTTCTTCCCCCAGACGGTGAACACGCCGATGGCCAAGCAGATGGTGGCCTGGCTGAAGCGCTTCGTGGACAACGACACCCGCTACGAGCAGTTCCTCTGCCCGGGACCGAGCGGGCTGGCCATCGAGGAGTACCGGAACACCTGCCCCAGCTCCTGAGCCTCGCCTCCGGGGCGGCCGCCACGGCGGCCGCCCCGCCGCGCGGCGCGGCCCTAGACTCGGCGTGCGTGGAGGAGGCGGGCGGGATGGGCGGCAGCGGATTCCCGGGCCGGGTCGACGGACGGACCGCGCGGGCCACCCGCACCCGGGCCGCCATCGTCGAGGCCCACCTCGCCCTCGTCGGCGAAGGCGACCTGCGCCCGACGGGCGACCGGATCGCCGAGCGGGCCGGGGTCTCGCTGCGCACGCTGTGGACCAACTTCAAGGACATGGAGACGCTGTTCGAGGCCAGCGGCGAGGAACTGCTGCGCCGCCAGGACGCCGCCTGGCGGCCGATCTCCCCGGCGCTGCCACTGACCACGCGGGTCGAGGCCTACTGCCGACAGCGGGCCCGGTTGCTGCACCTCATCGCGCCGTCCGCCCGGGCGGCGCAGCTGCGCGAGCCACTCTCCCCGCAGTTGCACCGCAACCGCCGCAAGCACATCGACCGCGTCCGCGACGAGATCGAGCAGCTCTTCGCCGCCGAGCTGGACCGCGCCGGCCCGGGGCGGGAGCAGCTCGTGCACGCCCTGGTGGCGGCGAGCATGTGGTCGGCCTGGTCGATGCTGCGCGACGGGCTGGGGCTCGGCGTCGGTCCGGCCCGGGCGGTGATGGCGCGCACGATGGCGGCGCTGCTGGCGGATCCCGAGGGGCAAAGTCTTTTCCGACTGGTTACCGATAGGTGAAACTGGATGCATGGTTACTGCATTCAGAGTGCAAATAACCTTGCACGGCCGGGACGACGAGTGCCGGGCGGTCCGCGACCTGCTCGACGGGCCCGGCGGCGGCGCGCTGCTGTTCCACGGCGAGCCCGGTTCGGGTCGCAGCGCCCTGCTCGCGTACGCCCGGCAGCACGCCGGTGCGCGGGCGGTCCTCGCCGGCGCCGGGCTCGCCGACGAGGCGACCCTGCCGTACGCGGGCCTGCAACGCCTCCTCGACCCGGTCCTCGACCGGACCGGGTCGCTGCCCGAGCGGCAACGGCGGGTGCTGCGGCGCGTGCTCGCCGGGGGCGGCTGCCCGGACGCCCAGCGGCTGACCCTGGCCACCGCCGTGCTCGGCCTGCTCGCCGTCGCCGCCCCCGACCGCCCGCTGCTGTGCACGATGGACGACGTCGACGCCGGCGACCCCCAGACCGCCGGGACGCTCGCCGTCGTGGCCCGCCGGCTGAGCCGGCTGCCGGTCGCCCTCGTGCTCACCGCGGCCGGCGAGGCGGCGGCCGGTGACCTGCCCGCCCACCGGCTGCGCCCCCTCGACGAGGGGCAGTGCCGTGCCCTGCTCGCCGACCGGCGGTCCGCCCCACCACCGGCCACGGTGGCCGCCGAACTGGCGGCGGTGAGCGGCGGCAACCCGCGGGCGCTGGTCGACCTCGCCGGCGCGCTCACCCCCGGCCAGTGGCACGGGGACGAGCCGCTGCCCGCCACCCCGCCGGCCGACGGCACGCTGGGCGCCGCGTACCGCGCCCGCCTCGACCGGCTGCCGCCGGACACCCGGCAGGTGCTGCTGCTGGCCGCGCTCGACCGCCACGGGGACCCGGCCACGCTGGACCGTGCGGCGCGCGTCGCCGGCCTGGGCGTCGAGGCGCTCGCGCCGGCCGTGGCCGCCGGCCTGCTGCGCGCCGGCCCGGCGGGGGTGACCTTCCCGCACCCGCTGACCCGGACCATGATCGAGGCCGTCGCGCCGCTGGCCGACCGGCGTGCGGCACATCTGCTGCTGGCCCGGGCGCCGGGTGGCCGGTCGCTGCGCCGGGCCCTGCACCGCGCCGCCGCCACCGACGGCCCCGACCCGGCGCTGGCCGCAGAGCTGGAGGCGGCCGCCGCCGGCGCGGACGACCGGACCGAGGCGGCCGCCGCTCTGCGCCGCGCCGCCGAACTCAGCGACGACCCCGCCCGCGCCGCCGCCCGCACGGTCGCCGCCGCCCGCTGCGCCTGGACGGCCGGCCATCCCGACCAGGCCCGGCGGCTGCTCTCCGCGCCGCCCGCCGGCCCGGCCGCGACCGGCCCGGCCGACCTGCTGCGCGGCGAGATCCAGCTCCGCTGCGACGCGCCCTCCACGGCGGTCGCCACCCTGCTCGCCGCCGCCGAGGCGGTCGCGCCGGCCGACCGGGGGGCGGCTCTGCTCGGCCTGGTCCGGGCCGGCGAGGCCATCTGCCTCACCGGCGACCACTACCGGTACGCGGAGGTGGCGCGGCGGGCGTGGGCGCTGCGCCGGCCCGGGGACCCGCCGGACGTCGAGCTGCTGACCACGTTCGCGGCCGGGGTCGGGGCGACCCTGCGCGGCGACCACGAGCGGGGCGGGCCGGCGCTGCGCCGGGTCGTCGTCCTCGGCGGCCGGCTGACCGGGCCGGCGCTCACCCCGGCCGCCCTGGTCTGCGCCGCCGTGGCCGGGCTGCTGGTGGCCGTTGACGGAGCGGCGCACCGGCTCGCCGACCGCGCCGTCGAGCTGGCCCGGGCCCGCGGCGAGCGGTCCGTGCTGCCCCGGGCGCTGGAGCTGCGAGCGGTCGCCGAGTACTGGCTGGGCCGGCACGCCACGGCGACGGAGACCGCGAACGAGGGGCTGCGGGTCGCCCGTGCCACCGGCCAGCGGACCTGCGCCCGGGTCCACCTCGGCATCCTCGCCGTGCTGGCCGCGGTGCGGGCCGACCGGGCCACCAGCCTCGCCCGGATCGCCGAGATCGGCGACGGCGCCACCCCGGGCAGCCGCCCCTACGCGTACGCGCAGTGGGCGCTCGGCGTGCTCGACCTGGTCGACGGCCGGCACGCCGACGCGGCCACCCGGCTGGCCTCGCTCGCCCGGACCGGCACCGGCCGCGGCCAGGTCCTCGTGCAGGTGATGGCCACGCCGTACCTGGTCGAGGCGGCCGCCCACGACGGCCGGCGGCCCACCGCGGCGCTCGCCGTCTTCGACCGCTGGGCCAGCAGCACGGCGAGCCCGTCGCGCCGGGCCCTCTCCGCCCGCTGCCACGCGCTGCTCGCGCCCCGCGGCAGCGCCGAGGCCGAGCGGGAGTTCCGCGCGGCGCTGCGGCTGCACCCCACCGACACCGACCGGTTCGAGCGGGCCCGCACCGAGCTGCTGTTCGGCCGGGAACTGCGCCGGGCCCGCCGGCCGCGGGACGCCCGGGCCCACCTGCACCGGGCGCGGGAGACGTTCACCCTGCTCGGCGCGACCGTCTGGGCCGAGCGGGCCGGCGCGGAGCTGCGCGCGGCGGGGGAGTCGGTCGGGTCGGCGCAACAGCCGCCGGCGCAGCTGCTGACCGGCCAGCAACTGCACATCGCCCAATTGGTCGCCGAGGGGGCCACCAACCGGGAGATCGCCACCCGGATGTCGTTGTCCACCCGGACGATCGACCACCATCTGCGCAACATCTTCCACCGGCTCGGCGTGCGCTCCCGCACCGAACTGGCCCGCCTCTTCGCCTGAGGCGCGCGCCACCCTCCACGCGGTACGGTGCTGGGCGAGCCCGTTCCCGCCGGTGAACTCGTTGTCCAGGAGGTCTGGTGAGCGCACGCGACGACGAGGCGCACCGCGACGAGCCCGTCGAGGTCGACCACGGGCACGACTACGACGAGGTCTACCGCGACGCCGCCGACTCGGGCGGGCCGCCGTGGGACATCGGCGGCCCGCAACCGGCACTCGCCGAGGTGCTCGACCAGGGGGTCACGGGCCCGAAGGTGCTCGACATCGGCTGCGGCACGGGCGACCTCGCGATCGCCCTCGCCCGGCGCGGCCACCAGGTGACGGCGGTCGACATCTCGCGCGTGGCGATCGACCAGGCCCGCGCCAAGGCCGCCCGCGAGGGCCTGGCGGTGCACTTCGAGGTCCAGGACGCCACGGCCCTGTGCCTGCCGTCCGCGCCGTTCGACACGGTGTTCGACTCGGGCCTGCTGCACAGCCTCCACCGGTACGGCGCCGCCATGGACCGCTACCTCGCGTCGCTGCCGGGCCTGGCCGCGCCGGGCGCCACCGCCTTCGTGCTGGCGGTGTCACCGGCGGCGGGGCGCGGCTGGGGCATGACCGAGCGGGAGCTGCGGGCGAGCTTCGCCGGGCCGGAGTGGACCGGCACCGAGGTCAGGGAGATCGACGTGGTCGCGGAGACCGGCGGCCGCACGCTCCACCTGGCCGGTCACCTGCTCCGTACGGTCCGCGCGCTCGACACCTGACCACGACCGGGCCGGTCAGCCGCTCTCCACCACGCGGTTCTCCCACGCCCACGCGGCGACCTCGACCCGGTTGCGCAGACCCAGCTTGGTCTGGATGCCGGAGAGGTGGCTCTTGACCGTGCTCAGCGAGATGAACAGCTCGGCCGCGATCTCCCGGTTGGTACGGCCCCGCGCGATGGCCCGCACCACCTCGATCTCCCGCTCCGAGAGGTGGGACGCGGCGTTGCCGCCGGGCGGACCGCCGGCCGAGGTCACGTGCCTGAGCAGCCGCAGGGTCACCGACGGCGACACCAGCGCGTCGCCGTTGTGCGCGGCGCGGACCGCCTCCACGAGCAGCGCCGGCCCGGCGTCCTTCAGGATGAACCCGACCGCCCCGTTGCGGAGCGCGCCGTAGACGTACTCGTCCAGGTCGAAGGTGGTCACCACGACGACCCGCATCGGATGGGGGACCCCCGGACCGGCCAGCGCCCGGGTCACCTCGATGCCGTCCAGGCGGGGCATCCGGATGTCGACCAGGCAGACGTCCGGGCGCAGCCGGCGGGCCTGGGCGACGGCGTCGACGCCGTCGGACACCTCGGCCACCACGCTGATGTCCGGCTGGTCCTCGAGGATCAGCCGGAGGCCGCCGCGGACCATCGCCTGGTCGTCGGCGAGCAGCACCCGGATGGTCATCGTGCCGTCCTGGAGGGGAGGGGGAGGGTGGCCAGCACGGACCAGCCTCCGGCGGCGCGGGGACCGGCCCGCAGCGTGCCGCCGAGGGTCTGGACGCGCTCGCGCATCCCGATGAGACCGTACCCGCCGCGGTGGCCCTTCCGGGCCGGGGCCGGCGGCGCGTCGTCCACCACCTCCACCACGATCCCGTCCGCGTCCCGGTCGACGGTGACGGTGACCGACCGGGCGTGCGGGGCGTGCCGGGACACGTTGGTCAGCGCCTCCTGGACGATCCGGTAGACGGTGGTGGTCACCTCCGGGGGCCACTGCGCGGGCGGCTCGGCCAGGCGCAGCCGCACCGGCGGGCCGTGCCGGTCGAACCGCTCGACCAGGGCGCCGAGCTGCTCCGGACCGGGCGAGGCGGGCGCCGCGTCCGCGGTGTCGCGCAGCAGCCCGACCACCCGGCGCATCGCCGCGAGGGCCTCCGAGCCGGCCAGCTCGATCCCGGCCAGGGTGGCCGGCAGCTTCTCCGGGTGCCGGCCGGCGACCAGCTGGGCGGCCTGCGCCTGCACCACGATGCCGGTGACGTGGTGGGCGACCACGTCGTGCAGCTCGCGGGCCAGCTCCAGCCGCTCGTCCTGGCGTACCCGCTCGGCGGTCGCCTGGTTGCGGGCGTCGACCAGGCGCAGCGAGAGCCCGACCGCGACGGCGGCCAGCCAGGCCAGCCCGGTCAGTGCGGCCACCGAGGAGATGCCGGACGGGGACGGACGGGCGGCGAGCTGGCTGCCCACCACGAGGGCGAGGCCGGCGGCGCCCACCGCGCCCGCCGGCACCGGCGGAAGGGTACGCACCGCCGCCCCGACCAGCACCGCCAGGGCGAGCGCCAGGGCCGGGCCCGGTTCCGCCGGCAGGTGGGCCAGCCGGGCGACCAGCACGGTCACCGCCGCGGCGACCAGACCGGCCGCGGCCAAGCCGCCCCGGTGCCACCGGCGCAGCAGGGCGAACCCGCCCACCACGAGGGCGGCGAGCCCGCCGAACAGCCAGTAGCCGGCGCCCCAGGACTGCGCGACGGCGACGGCCTCGACGGCGAACGCGACCAGGAACGCGACGGCGAACCCCAGGTCCGCGGCCGCGCCGGCGAGCCGGTCCCAGATCCTCACCCGGCCCACGGTACGGAGGTCCGACCGGGACAGCGCGGACCCGGGCCCCGGGCGGCCCGGTCGTAGCGGCCTCCCGTCCCCGTGGCGTCACCGGGTGGGGACGTCGCGGGGGCCGTCCGTGACGGCCGGTTGACGCGGCCTCCGGCAGGGTCGCAGCGCGACGACGTGGTGGCCCGGGCAGCACCGGACACCGCAGCTCCACCGTCTCCCGCAGGCCGTCGAAGGGGACTTCATGATCAGGACGATGCTCCGGCTGCGCGCGCGTCCGGGCTGCGAGCCCGCCGTGCGGTCCGCCTGGGGGACGGTCGCGGGGCAGGTCGCCGGGCTGGCCGGCAACCTCCGGCAGGAGCTGCTGCTCGACGCGCTGGACCCGCGCGGGTTCGTCGTCGTCACCGAGTGGGCCGACGAGGCGGCGCTGCGGGCGTACCGGGACGGGCCCGTCGCCGCGCGGCTGGCCGAGCTGGTCCGGCCGCTGACCGAGCCGGCCGGCCCGGCCGACTACCCCGTGCTGCGGGAGCACGGCACGGGTGACTCGACGGTCTACGTGGACGTCGAGCTGACCGTGCCGGCGCCCCGGCTCGCCGAGTTCCACCGCGGCTACCCGGAGGTCCGGGCGCGGATGGCCGGGATACCCGGGTACCGGCGCGAGCAGCTGCTGCGCGAACCCGGGTCGGACGTGCACCACATCTTCGCCGAGTGGAACAGCGCGGGGGAGTTCCTCCGCTGGATCGCCGACCCGGCCCACGCCTCCGCGCAGGCCGGGCCCATCGCGCCGTTCCTTCTCGACATCCGGCGCCGCCTGTTCCACGTCGTGCCCGACGGGGGCGGCCGGCGACAACCCACCACCGGCAGGGAGGCCGACGTGCACAGGACAACGGACGTACTGGTCGTCGGGGCGGGGCCCGCCGGGCTGACCGCCGCCGTCGAGCTGGCCCGGCGGGGCGTCGACTGCCGGGTGATCGACAAGCTGGCCACCCCGGCCGGGCAGGCGGACAAGGCCATCGGCGTGCACTGCCGCACCATGGAGATCTGGGAGGAGCAGGGCGTCGTCCGGGAGGCCATGGACGCCGGCATCTGGCTCACCGGCAACATGGTCTTCGTCAACGGGGCGGAGACCCACCGGATGAGCTGGGAGCTGCCCGGCCTGCCGTACGCGCACCTCGGCCTGCCCCAGTACGAGACCGAGCGCATCCTCACCGCCCGGCTGGCCACCCTCGGGGTGCGCCCCCAGCGTGGCGCCGAGCTGGTCGACTTCACCCAGGACGACGACGGCGTGACGGCCACCGTCACCACGGCCGACGGCGGCACCGAGACGGTGCGCGCCAAGTACCTGGTCGGCTGCGACGGCGCGCACAGCCGGGTCCGGGAACTGCTCGGGCTCACCTTCACCGGCGGGCTGGGCCGGTTCCCCCAGCTGTTCATGCTCGGCGACGTCGACGTGGACTGGGACATGCCCGACGGGCACCTGCTGCGGTTCCTGCACGAGACCGACGGCCGGATGGACGGGATGCTGGTCTGCGTCCCGCTGCGCGGCGAACGCCGGTACCGGATCGCCACCCTGGCCCCGCCCCGGTTCTTCGCGCAGACCGGCGGGCAGGACGCCCCGCCCGGGTTCAGCGCGGAGCTGGGCGCACCGACCCTGGCCGACGTCCAGGCCGCCCTCGACCACCTCGCCCCGCCCGGCACCCGCGCCTCGAACCTGCGCTGGTCGTCGGTGTTCCGGATCAGCCACGGCATCGTGGACCGCTACCGCGACGGCCGGGTGTTCGTGGTCGGCGACGCGGCCCACCTGCACCCGCCGGCCGGCGGCCAGGGCATGAACACCGGCATCCAGGACGCCTGGAACCTGGCCTGGAAGCTGGCCCTCGCGGTCCGC
Source organism: Micromonospora sp. NPDC005707 (assembly GCF_040631005.1). Taxonomy (NCBI): domain Bacteria; kingdom Bacillati; phylum Actinomycetota; class Actinomycetes; order Micromonosporales; family Micromonosporaceae; genus Micromonospora; species Micromonospora sp. NPDC005707. Next base: position 362,784 of record NZ_JBEXYR010000007.1, on the reverse strand, counting down.
GGGATCGCCGCGCCCGGCCTGCTGGACAGCTACGAGACCGAGCGGCGGCCGGAGGGCGAGGAGATCGTCGGCCGCGCCGTGCGGATGGCGTTCACCGACGAGCTGGACCGCGAGGACCTGAAGCGGCAGTTCCTCCAGGAGATGTCCATGCTGCTCAGCTATGCGGGCAGCCCGCTGGTCGGCGAAACCGTGTCCGATCCGGACGCGCTGGGCGAGGCCCCCCGCCCCGGCGACCGCGCCCCCGACGTGGACGGGCTGCTGCGGCGCGGCGTCGGCCATCCGCTGCGGCTGCGCGACCTGACCCGCGGCACCCGGCACACGCTGCTGCTCTACGCCGACGCGTCGGCCGACGAGGCGGCGCTGGGCGCGATCGCCGAGCTCTGCGCCGACGTGCGGCGGCAGACGGCCGGGGAGGTCGACGCGTACCTGCTGCTCAGCCCGGACGCCGCCGAGCCGCAGCTGCTCGACCCGCCCGCGGTGTGCGACGCCGACGGCCGGTTCCGCGCCGCGTACGGGCTGGCCGGCAGCGGGCTGTACCTGGTCCGCCCGGACGGGCACGTCGGCTTCCGCAGCCAGCCCGTCGACGCCGACGCGCTCCGCAAGCACCTGCACCTGGTGTTCGGGGGTGCCCGGTGACCCGGGTGCGCACGGTGCTCGCCATGCGGACCCGGGAGGGCTGCGAGGAGCGCTTCGAGTCGGAGTGGCGCACCGCGGCCGAGGAGATCCGCACGCTGGACGGCTGCCTGCACCAGGACCTGGTCCGCGACGCCGAGGACCCGCGTAGCTACCTGATCATCAGCGACTGGGTGGACCGCGAGCGGCTGGACGCCTTTGGCCGCAGCGAGCACCGGGACCGGCTGCTGCGCATCATCCGCGAGCTGCGTGAATCCGCGCAGCGGCACACCTACCAGGTGCTGCACAGCGTGGGCAGCGCACCGGAGGAGGACCGATGACCGAGGACGCCGTGCCGGCGGGCGAGCTCTACACCGATGAGTTCGCCGCCGACCCCTACCCGACCTTCGCCCGGCTGCGCAACGACCGGCCGGTGTGCCCGGTCAGCTCCCCGCGCTTCGACTCCTGGCTGATCACCCGCTTCGACGACGCCCGGACGGCGCTGACCGACCCGCGGCTGTCCAAGGACCTCTACGGTCCCGGCCAGCACTACCTGCGGATCTTCGGCCCGAACTCGGAGGGGTTGAACCGCAACATGCTCAACTCCGACCCGCCCGAGCACACCCGGCTGCGCCGGGTGGTGTCCCAGGCGTTCGCCCCGCGGCGGATCGAGGCGCTGCGGCCGCGGGTGGCGCAGGTCATCGACCACCTGATCGACAAGATGCTCCCGCAGGGCCAGGCCGAGCTGATGCACGACTTCGCCATCCCGCTGCCCATGACGGTCATCTGCGAGCTGCTCGGGGTGCCGCCGGCCGACCACGACCGGGTGCTCGACTGGACCCAGGTGATCCGCACCTCCGGCTCGACCCGGCGGCCGCCCCAGGAGGAGCGGGCGGCCGTGCAGGAGGCCCAGCTGCGCCTGCACCACTACTTCGCGGACCTGGTGCGGGCCAAGCGCGGCGACCCGGCGGACGACATCATCGGGGCGCTCATCGACGCGGTCGACCGCGACGGGACGCTCTCCGAGGCGGAGCTGGTGACCACCACGTTCCTGCTGGTGTTCGCCGGGCACCAGACCACCGCGGACTTCCTCGGCAACGCGGTGCTCGCCCTGCTCACCCACCCCGAGCAGCTCGAGATGCTGCGCGCCACGCCCCAACTGCTGCCGGCGGCGATCGAGGAGCTGCTCCGGTTCGACGGCCCGCTGCCCGTGGCCAGCCCGCGCATCGCCACCGAGGACATCGAGTACGAGGGGGTGTGCATTCCGCGCGGCTCCATCGTCGGCGTGGCGATCAACGCGGCGAACCACGACCCCGCCCACTTCGCCGACCCCGACCGGCTGGACCTGCGCCGGGTCCGCGGCCCGCACCTGGGCTTCGGGCACGGCGTGCACTACTGCCTCGGCGTCTCGCTGGCTCGGATGGAGGCGCAGATCGCGCTCGCCGCGCTGCTGCGCCGGCTGCCCGGACTGCGGCTCGGCGTGCCCCTCGACGAGGTACGCCGGCTGCCGGCCGCGTCGCCGTTCCGCGGCCTGCTGGAGCTGCCGGTCACCTTCGCCACCTGAGCCTCCCACCCGCCCACCCGAACCCAACCAAGGAGCAGCCATGGTCTTCCGGAACGTGATCGTCTGCCACATGGTCCCCGGCAGCGACAAGATCGTCGGGGATGTCTTCGGCCACTACGACCAGGCCACCCGGCCGCAGGACCTCGGGGTCATCGGGCGCATCCTGCTGTCCCACCACGACCTCTACATCCACGTCATCGAGCGCGAGCAGGACCCGAGGATCTCCGGCCAGACCCGGGGGCTGCCCGCGTTCCAGAAGATCGCCGAGGCGATCGGCCCGTACGTGACGCCGTACCCGCGGTACTGGAAGAACCCGTCCGACTCGGTGGCCAAGGAGTTCTACCACTGGGCCCCGGAGGGGGAGCCGCCCGCGGACACCACGCTGACCGTGATCGTCGGGCGGATCAAGCCAGGCGCCGAACCGGACGTGGCGCGGGTCTTCGCCGAGTCCGACGCCGGCTCGCTGCCGGCCGAGCTGGGCGTCACCGGGCGCTGGCTCTACTCGATCGACGACGTCTACGTCCACCTGCTCGAACAGGAGGCGTCGGCCGCCGAGGCGACCCGGAACAACCACGACACCAAGCCGGTCTTCGCAAAGGTGATGCAGGACCTCGCGCCCTACGTCAGCCCGTACCGCCCGGAGGAGTGGCACGGCCCGCAGGACTCGGTGGCCACCGTGTTCTACCGCTGGCAGGCACAGGACTGAGCGGCCCGGCGGGGGCGCCGGGAGGCGCCCCCGCCGTTGCTATCGTCGTCCTCTCCGGACGGCGCCGGGCCGCACCGGGTGGAACGTGGACAGGCGGTCGCCGGTGCCCCGAGCACGCACAGTCGTCCCACCGGCGCTGCTGGTCCTCGTCGTCGCCGCCCTCGTGGCCTCCGGCATCCGGCCGTACGACCGGCTCACCTGGCTGCTGGAGACGGTCTGGGTGCTCGTCGGCGTCCCGCTGGTGCTGGTCACCTGGCGGCGGTTCCCGCTGACCACCCTGCTCTGCTGCCTGCTCGCCGCGCACGCGCTGATCCTCGTGGTCGGCGGCCACTACAGCTACGCGCGCACGCCGGTCGGCGACTGGGCGCGGGAGACGTTCCACCTGTCCCGCAACCCGTACGACCGGCTCGGCCACTTCGCCCAGGGCTTCGTGCCGGCGATCCTGGTCCGCGAGATCCTGGTCCGCCGGTCGCCGCTGCGCGGCAGCCGCTGGCTCGCCCCGCTGGTGGTCTGCGCTTGCCTGGCGTTCAGCGCCCTCTTCGAGATGATCGAGTGGTGGGCGGCGCTGGCCGGCGGCTCGGCGGCCGACGACTTCCTCGCCACCCAGGGCGACGTCTGGGACACCCAGTGGGACATGTTCCTGGCGCTGGTCGGCGCGATCACCTCGCTGGCGCTGCTGAGCCGCCTGCACGACCGCCAGTTGCCGGTCCCGGCGCCGGTCGCCCCGCCGGGCGCCGCCGCCGATGCCCGGGCGGCCCGGACCGGCCTGTCGCCGGAACCCTGAGCGGGGGCTCACTCGTCGCCGACGGGCTCCGACTCGCCGTCGTGCTCGTACCGCGGGGTCAGGTGCTCGTCGGGCTGCGGCGCCTGGGCCAGGTTGTGGTGCGGGTCGCCGTCCGCGGAGTACAGGACGTCGTCGGTCTTCTTGCTCTTCTCCTGGTCCTCTTCCGGCTGCGTCACGTCCGCTCCTCGCCAGCTGCCGTCGGTGACCGCCCGCCGGAGCGGGACGGTCGGGTCCGAGTCCCACCCTAGGCGCGGCGGCGGGCGGCGGTAGGCGAATGCCGGCGAGCCCGCCGCCCGGGCGGGCTCGGACGAAAGCCGCCCGCCGGCAGCGGCGATGCGACAGGGTGGTGCTGCGGACGGCGCGTGCGGGGCGCCACCGGCGGCGCGGGGGTGACGGGTGCCGACGAAGGAGATCATCCAGCACATCGGCACGCTCCTGGACCTGGCCGGGGTGCTGGTCATCGCGGTCGGCGTCGCGATCGCCACGGTCGTCTTCGGGCTGCGCTGGTGGCGCACCCGGCAGGTCGTCGAGCACTACCGGTCCTACCGGCAGGGGGTGGGGCGGGCCATCCTGCTCGGCCTGGAGTTCCTCGTCGGCGGGGACATCATCCGGACCGTGGCGGTCTCGCCCACCTTCACCAGCGTCGGGGTGCTGGCGCTGATCGTGCTGGTCCGGACGTTCCTCAGCTTCTCGCTGGAGGTGGAGCTGGACGGCCGCTGGCCCTGGCAGGGCAGGAGCCCGCTGGGCGGCGCCGGCGTGACCGCCCGGCCGGAGCGCTGAGGACGCGGAACCGGGTTCAGATGTTGGCGGAGTCGGCCGGGACCCCGCCGGGCAGCGACGGTGCCCCGGCCGCCGGCTGCTCGCCCCGGCAGCGCAGCCCGAGGGTGTAGGCCGTCATCGACAGCGACCCGTACGCGTAGCCGTCGACCAGCACGTCGGGGCGGTCCCCGGCGGCGCCGGCCAGCCCCGCCAGGTAGAGCAGCGGGATGAAGTGGTCCGGCGTCGGCACCGCGAGGTCGAAGTCCCGGTGCCCGTCCAGCCGGGCCGCCTCGGTCGGCGCGTCCTGGACCGTCTCCCGGGCGGCGTCGTCGAAGCGGCGCGCCCAGTCGAAGCCCTCGTCGGCCAGCCGCGGGTCGACGCCGCCCAGGTTGTGCACGACGTTGCCGCTGGCCACCACCAGCACGCCGCGCTCGCGCAGCGGGGCGAGCCGGGCGCCGAGGTCGAGGTGGTAGTCGAACGGCTTGAACGCGTTGATGCTGAGCTGCACCACCGGGATGTCGGCGTCGGGGAACGCGTGCGTGAGCACCGACCAGGTGCCGTGGTCGATGCCCCAGGAGTCCACGTCGGCGCCGACCCAGGTGGGGTGCACCACGTCGCTGATCTCCTCGGCCAGCTCCGGCAGCCCGGGCGCCGGGTAGCGCACGTCGAAGAGTTGCTGCGGGAAGCCGTAGAAGTCGTGGATGGTGCGCGGCCGGGGCATCGCGGTGACCGCGGTGGCGCCGATGTACCAGTGCGCGGAGACCACCAGGATGGCGCGGGGCCGGGGCACCGACCGGCCGAACTCCCGCCAGGCGGCGCTGTAGCGGTTGACCTCGAGGGCGTTCATCGGGTTGCCGTGCCCGAAGAACGCCGCCGGCAGCACCGTCTGGGTGTTCTGCTCGCTCATGTCACTCCCGGGGCCGGCCCTGCCCCCGAGGCTAACCCGCGGGCCCCTCGGCTGTCCGGCCACCGGGCCGGGGCGGGACCGGGAGTTGGCGCATACCCCCTAGGGGTATATGGTGGCGGCGGAGGTGGAGTTCGATGGACCACGAACACGGGCACCACGGCGCGGGGCACGACACGCACGAAGGCCACGACACGCACGACGGCCACGACACGCACCGGGGGCACGACAAGCACGCGGGGCACGACCCCGAGCAGTTCCGCCGCAAGTTCTGGCTGAGCCTGGCGTTGACCGTGCCGATCGTGCTGACCAGCCACATGGTCATGGACTGGCTCGGCTACTCGCTCGACTTCCCGGGCGTCCGCTGGGTCGGCCCGGCCCTCGGCACGATCGTCTTCTTCTACGGCGGCTGGCCGTTCCTGGTCGGCGGCGTCCGCGAGGTGCGCGACCGGGCGCCGGGCATGATGCTGCTGATCTCGATGGCGATCACAGTCGCGTACCTGGCGTCGGCGGCCACCAGCCTCGGCCTGTTCGACCTGGACTTCTGGTGGGAGCTGGCCGCCCTGGTCACCATCATGCTGCTGGGGCACTGGCAGGAGATGAAGGCGATCGGGCAGGCCCAGGGCGCCCTGGCGGCGCTCGCCGCGCTGCTGCCCGACGACGCCGAACGTCTCGACGAGTCCGGCGCCGTGCACCGGGTGCCGGTGGCGGACCTGCGGGTCGGTGACCTGGTGCTGGTCCGCTCCGGCGGCCGGGTCCCGGCCGACGGCCGGATCGTCGACGGCGCCGCCGAACTGGACGAGTCGATGATCACGGGGGAGTCCCGACCGGTGCCGCGCGCCGTCGGGGACCGGGTGGTCGCCGGCACCGTGGCCACCGACTCGGCCCTTCGAGTACGCGTCGAGGCCGTCGGCGAGGACACCGCGCTCGCCGGCATCGGCCGCCTCGTCGCCCAGGCCCAGTCCTCCGGCGGCCGCGCGCAGGTGCTCGCCGACCGGTTCGCGGCGCTGCTGTTCTACGTGGCGGCCGTCGCCGGCCTGGCCACCTTCGCGGCCTGGCTGGTGCTCGGCGACACCGACCAGGCCGTGGTCCGGACCGTGACGGTGCTGGTGATCGCCTGCCCGCACGCCCTCGGCCTGGCCATCCCGCTGGTCGTGGCGCTCTCCACGGCGCTCTCCGCGCGCGCCGGCATCCTGGTGAAGGACCGGCTCGCCCTGGAACGGATGCGCACCGTCGACGCGGTGCTGTTCGACAAGACCGGCACCCTCACCAAGGGGCGGCACACCCTGACCGGGGTGACCGCCACCGGCGGGCTGGACGACGACGCCGCGCTGCGCCTCGCGGGCGCGGTCGAGGCGGACAGCGAGCACCCGCTCGCCCGGGCCCTGGTCACGGCCGCGCAGGACCGGGGCCTGCGGGCGTCCGCCCGGGACTTCCGCTCGCTGACCGGCCGGGGCGTACGTGCCACGGTGGACGGCACCGACTGGGCGGTGGGCGGCCCGGCCCTGCTGCGCGAGCTGGGCGCCGACGTCCCCGGCGAGCTGGCGCGTGCGGCGGAGGGCTGGTCGCGGCGGGGCGCCGCCGTGCTGCACCTGGTCCGGCTGCCCGACGCCGGCCGCCCGGAGGTGGTCGGCGCGTTCGCCCTGGAGGACGAGGTGCGTCCCGAGGCCCGCGCGGCCATCGCCGAACTGCGCGAGCAGGGGGTGAAGAAGATCGTCATGATCACCGGGGACGCCCGGCCGGTCGCCGAGGCGGTCGCCGCCGACCTGGGCTTCCGCCCCGGCGTGGACGAGGTCTTCGCCGAGGTGCTGCCCGCCGACAAGGACAAGGCGGTCACCGAGCTCCAGTCCCGCGGGCTGACCGTGGCCATGGTCGGCGACGGGGTCAACGACGCCCCGGCCCTCGCCCGTGCCGACGTGGGCGTGGCCATCGGCGCCGGCACCGACGTGGCGATCGAGTCCGCCGGGGTGGTGCTGGCCAGCTCCGACCCGCGCGGGGTCACCGGCGTGATCCGGCTGTCCCGGGCGTCGTACCGGAAGATGCGGCAGAACCTGGCCTGGGCGGCCGGCTACAACGTGGTGGCCATCCCGCTCGCCGCCGGGGTCCTGGCCTGGGCGGGCGTCGCGCTCAGCCCGGCCGTCGGCGCGGTGCTCATGTCCGCCTCCACCATCGTGGTGGCGCTCAACGCCCAGCTGCTCCGGCGGGTCCGGCTCACCCCGACGGGCGACTAGAACCACCGCAGTTACGGCTGCCGTGGCCCCTCGCTCCTGGCGGATGCGAGGGGCCGCGCGGCTTCACACCCGCACCTGCGAGCCGCTAGGGTGGCCGCGTGACGGTGTTCCGGATCGGCGAGGCCGCCGAACTGCTCGGGGTCAGCGCGGACACGGTCCGCCGCTGGATCGACGCCGGGCGGCTGCCCGCCACCCGCGACGAGCACGGCCACCGGGTGCTCGACGGCGCCGACCTGGCCGCGTTCGTCCGCGCACCGGGCCACCCCGAGCTCTCCTCGGCCCGCAACCGGCTGCGCGGCATCGTCACGGCCGTCGTCAAGGACACCGTGATGGCCCAGGTCGACATCCAGGCCGGGCCGTTCCGGATCGTGTCGCTGATGAGCCGCGAGGCGGTCGACGACCTCGACCTCCAGGTCGGCTCGGTGGCCGTCGCCGTGATCAAGTCGACCACCGTCGTGGTGGAGCGCGCGCCGAAGGGAAGGACCAGCCCGTGACCGCACGGTGGAAACGCGCCGCCCTGGCCGGGCTGGCCGCGCTGACCCTGGGCGCCACCGGCTGCGGCGCCGGCGACGACCCGGCCGCCGGCACGGGCGGCACGGTGACCGTCTTCGCCGCCGCCTCGCTCACCGGGTCCTTCACGAAGCTCGGTAAGGACTACGAGGCCGCCCACCCCGACACCCGGGTCGTCTTCAACTTCGCCGGCAGCTCGGCGCTCGCCACCCAGATCACCCAGGGCGCGCCGGCCGACGTGTTCGCGGCCGCCTCGCCGGCCACCATGAAGACCGTCACCGACGCGGGCGACGCCGCCGGGACACCGGCCGTCCTGGTCCGCAACCAGCTCGTCATCGCCGTACCGGAGGGCAACCCGGACCGGGTCGCCGGCCTGGCCGACCTGGCCCGGCCCGCGGTGAAGGTGGCGCTCTGCGCCGAGCAGGTGCCGTGCGGCGCGGCGGCGCGGACCGCCCTCGCCGCGGCCGGCGTGCGGCTCACCCCGGCCACCCTCGAACAGGACGTCAAGGGCGCCCTCGCGAAGGTGAAGTTGGGCGAGGTCGACGCGGCGCTGGTCTACCGCACCGACGTGCGGGGCGCCGCCGAACTGGACGCCGTCGAGTTCCCCGAGTCGGCCCGGGCGGTCAACGACTACCCCGTCGCGGTCCTCACGCACGCCGCCAACCCGGCCGGGGCCCGCGCCTTCGTCGACTACGTCCGCTCCGCCGCCGGCCTGGCCGTGCTCACCGCCGCCGGGTTCCAGGCCCCGCCGAGCCGGTGACGCGACCCCCGCGCCGCCGGCAGCGGGTGCCGCTGGCCCTGCTGCTCCCCGCCGGGCTCGGCCTGCTCTTCCTCGTCCTGCCGCTGGCCGGGCTGCTGGTCCGGGCACCCTGGACCACGCTGCCCCGGCGGCTCGCCCAGCCCGGCGTGCTCACCGCGCTGCGGCTGTCGCTGGAGACCGCCACCGCCGCCACGCTGCTCTGCGTCGCGCTCGGCGTACCCCTGGCCTGGCTCCTGGCCCGGGTCGAGTTCCGCGGCCGGCGGCTGGTCCGCGCGCTGGTCACCGTGCCGCTGGTGCTGCCGCCGGTGGTCGGCGGGGTGGCGCTGCTGCTGGTCTTCGGCCGGCGCGGGCTGCTCGGGTCCTGGCTGGACGCCACCTTCGGGGTGAGCCTCCCGTTCACCACCGCCGGAGTGGTGCTGGCCGAGGCGTTCGTGGCCATGCCCTTCCTCGTCATCGCCGTCGAGGGCGCGCTGCGCGGCGCCGACCCCCGCTACGAGGAGGCGGCGGCCACCCTCGGCGCCGGGCGCTGGACCACCTTCACCCGGGTCACCCTGCCGCTGGTCGCCCCCGGGGTGGCGGCCGGCGCGGTGCTCTGCTGGGCCCGCGCGCTCGGCGAGTTCGGCGCCACCATCACCTTCGCCGGCAACTATCCGGGCCGGACGCAGACCATGCCGCTCGCCGTCTACCTGGCGCTGGAGACCGACGTGCAGGCCGCCATCGTGCTCAGCCTCATCCTGCTCACCGTCTCCGTGGCCATCCTGGCCGGGCTGCGCGACCGCTGGGTCGGTGTGACGTGACGGCCCCGCCTCTGCTCGACGCACACCTGGTCGCCGACCGGGGCGCGTTCCACCTCGACGTCCGGCTGCGCATCGGCGCCGGGGAGGTGGTGGCGCTGCTCGGCCCGAACGGGGCCGGCAAGACCACCGCGCTGCGGGCCCTCGCCGGGCTGCACCCGCTCGGCGCCGGGCACCTCACCCTCGGCGGCGTCGACCTCGACCGCCCCGACCGGCGGGTGTGGACGCCGCCCGAGCGGCGCCCGGTGGGCGTGGTGTTCCAGGACTACCTGCTCTTCCCGCATCTCAGCGCACTCGACAACGTGGCGTTCGGGCCGCGCCGCCGGGGCGCCGACCGGCGGGCCGCCCGGGCCCGGGCGCAGGGCTGGCTGGACCGGGTCGGCCTGGCCGGGCAGGCCCGGCACAAGCCACGCCAGCTCTCCGGCGGGCAGGCCCAGCGGGTCGCCCTGGCCCGCGCGCTCGCCGTCGAGCCCACCCTCCTGCTGCTCGACGAGCCGCTCGCCGCGCTCGACGCCGGGGCCCGGCTCGACACCCGCGCCGAACTCCAGCGCCACCTCGGCGCGCACCCCGGCGCCACCCTGCTGGTCACCCACGACCCCCTGGACGCCCTGGTGCTCGCCGACCGGCTGGTCATCGTCGAGCGGGGGCAGGTGGTCCAGGAGGGCGACGCGGCGAGCGTCACGGCCCGCCCCCGCACCGACTACGTGGCCCGGCTGGTCGGGCTCAACCTGCACCGCGGGCAGGCCGACGGGCACGCCGTCACGGTCGGCGGACTCACCCTCACCACGGCGGACACCGTACGGGGAGAGGCGTTCGTCGCGTTCCCGCCGGCCGCCGTCGCGCTGCACCCGGCCCGCCCGGACGGCAGCCCCCGCAACGTCTGGCCGGCCACCGTCACCGGGGTGCAGCGGCACGGCGACAACCTGCGGGTGCAGCTCGCCGGGCCGGTCGACGTGGCCGCCGACGTCACCCCGGCCGCGGCCGCCCACCTCGGGCTGCGCCCCGGCCAGCCGGTGTGGGCGGCGGTCAAGGCGGCGGAGACCCGCGCGTACCCGGCGTGACGCACGCCGCTGGTCGCTCCGTCCCGGCCGGTGGGAGGTTTGACGCCGGCCCGGCCGGTCACTGAACAGGGAGAGCGATCACGAAGGGGGAACGGGGTGCCCGAGACGACACGGTTCCGGTCCAGTCAGGACGTCGACCTGCCGGACGACGTCACCGACCCGCTGCTCTGGCGGACGGCGTACGACGTGGCCGCCGCGCACCAGCCCGACGCGGCGGGGCGCTGCACCAGCCTGCTGTGCGCCGGGCGGAGCGCGCCCTGCGAGCCGATGGACAACGCCCGCCGGGCGATGCGGCTGGCCCGCGGCGGCACGCGGCGCGCCGAGTTCCGCGAGACCCGCGGCCGGACCGCCCGCGACCGGCGCCGGGCGGCCTGAGCCGGTCCGGGGCGCGGCCTCAGTGCGCGGGGGAGAAGGCGGCGAGGAAGCGGTCCCGGAAGGCGTCCATCCGCCACACCGGGGCCTGCGGACCGGGGCGCAGCCCGTCCTGCCAGCCCCAGTCGGCGACCCGGTCCAGCACGGCCGGGTCCTTCGCCACGATGGTGATCGGCACGTCGTGACCGGCGCCCTCGCCGGTCACCGAGGCCGCCGGCTGGTGGTCGCCGAGGATGACCAGCACCAGGTTGTCCCCGCCGGAGGTCAGCACGTACGACACCAGGGTGCCGAGGCTGTACTCGATGGAGTGCGCGTAGTCGGCGCGGACCTGGGCGGCGTCCCGTTGCCCGATGTCCCGGTTGCCCGCGGTGCTCGTGGACGCCGTGTGGAAGATGGTGCCGTCACCGACCGCGGCCCAGGGCACCGGCTTCGGGATGGCCGACCAGGGGGAGTGGCTGGACACCAGCGGGATCTCCGCCATCAGCGGGGCGTGCGGGCGGTCCCGCTCCAGCCGCTGGAAGGTGGCCAGGGTGTACTGGTCGGGCATCGGCGCGTAGCTGAACTTCGGGCCCTGGTAGGCCAGCTTCTCGGCGTCGTAGTACCGGTCGTAGCCGAAGAACTTCCCCTCCGGCCAGGGCTGGGTGGCGGCGGGGAACACGCCGACGGTCTGCCACCCGGCCCGGTGGAACGCGCCGCCGAGGGTGAGCCGGTCGCCGGCCAGCAGGTCCCGGTGCCGCTGGTCGTTGTCGATCCACAGCCCGGAGAGCAGGGTGGCGTGCGCCAGCCAGCTGCCGCCGCCGAAGGTGGGCGAGGTGAGGAAGCCGCTGCGGGCGTCGTAGCCGGCCGCCCGCAGCCGGCGGTAGCCGTCGTCGAGCACCGCGTTCACGCCCGGCGCGAGCGCCGGATCCTCCACGGCGTCCCGGCCGTAGCTCTCCACGAAGGTGACCAGCACGTCCTTGCCGCGCAGCCCGGTCAGCAGCCGGTCGCCGGACACGTCCCGGTAGGCGTCGGCCGTCAGCTCCCCGGCGAACGCGGCCCGGTCGCGCAGGCCGGCCCGCACCTGGCCGACGTGCGACGCCACCAGGGTGCTCGCCGTCCGGTCGGCGACCGGCACGCCGGCGGCGAGGCGTACCCCGAACAGGGCGCAGCCCAGCCACACCACGGCCAGCGCGGCGACCACCCGCGCCGCGCCGGTGCGGTGTCGCGCCACGAGCCGGGTCAGCCGCCGCGCCGCGAGCGCCACGAGCACCGGCAGGCCGGCCACCAGCAGCACCACTCCGACCGCCGCGGCGACGGCGGTGGCCGGCCCGGCCGAGTCGGCCAGGTAGCCGTAGCCGTCGTCGAACAGCCTCCAGTCGAGCAGCACGTCGAACGGACGGTCCCGGGCCACGAAGAACCCCGTGTCCAGCAGCTTGACCACGTTCAGCAGGCCCAGCACCAGGCCGAGCGCCACGGCGGCCGGCCGGCGGGCCCGGTCCGGAAGGACGAGCAGCAGCGCCACCGCGACCAGGGCCTCCACCGGGATCCGCAGCACCGCTCCCGGCCCGGCCTGGGCCAGCCGGTCCGGTGCGACCAGCGCCGCCACCACCAGCAGCGCGGCCAGCACGGTGAGGACCCCGGCGGCGGCCCGACGGGTGGGCGAGGCGTGCCGCGCCGGACCGGCGGGCAGCGCCGCGTCGCCGGGTGGCGCGGCTTCCTCGCCCGGCGTCGGCGGGGACGCCTCGGTGTCCAGGGCGGGGGTGGCCGGGCCGGCCGGCCGGCGGAGACGGATGCGCAGTGCCACGGCGGGGGTCCTTCGGCGAGGGGAGGGAGGGGTCAGGCCGGCTGGTGGGCGACGATCCGGACGGCCACCGGCACTGGACGCGGGGGCGCGTCCGCCGGTGGTGCCCCGGGACCGCCCGCGCCGGCGGGCGCCCACCGCACCGGGCCGGCCACCGCGGGACCGGGCACCCGGGCCGGCAGGTCGGCCGGACCGGTGCCGGCGGTCCAGGACGGGACGGCGCCAACGCCGGGCCCGAGGCCCAGCGCGGATCCGCCGCCCAGGACGCCCGGCGCGGCCACCACGGGTCGGACGCCCGGCGCGGGCAGCGTGGTCGAGGTGGGGGTGGCGGCGGCCGCCGCCGGGACGAGCTCGACGGCCGGGACGGGCCGGGCCGCCGGGGCGACCGGGCGGCGCCGCCACAGCCAGGTGACGTCGCGGGCGAACGACTCGACCAGCAGGACCAGCGCGCCGGCGACCAGCGCCCCGGTGGCCGCCGGCGGCAGCAGGCCGCTCGCCGCCACCGCGAGGACCACGCCCTGCGTCGCCGCGACCACCTTCCGCCAGAACCGGGGCGGCAGCATGCCGCTCATCCAGGGCAGCGGCCAGCTCGCCGCCACGAAGGCGTACCGCATCCCGCCGATGACCAGCACCCAGGCACCGACCGACGGGGCGAGGTGCACGCTGAGCACCAGGAGCAGGAAGGAGTCGACCTCCATGTCGAAGCGGGCGCCCAGCGCGCTCACCGTGCCGGTGCGCCGGGCCACCTGGCCGTCCACCGCGTCCAGCGCCAGCGCCACCGCGGTGAGCGGGACCAGCACGGCCACCGGCGCCGGCCCGCCGTCGACGACCAGGGCGAGCACCCCGCCGACCAGCAGCGCCCGGGCCAGCGTCACCCGGTCGGCCGGGCCGAGCCGGTCCGCGCCGGCCGCCCGCAGGCCGCGCCGGAGCAGCCCGCAGACCACCCCGGCGTACGCGAGGCCGGCCAGCCAGCCCGCCGCGCCGAGGCCCACCGTGCCGGCGAGCCCGGCCAGCAGGACGAACTGCACGATCAACCCGACCAACGGGCCATTTCGAACCGTGGACACCCTGCCTCCGTGTCTATGATCGACAACCCTGTCAGTCATCACGGGAAATTCGGCCGTCCGGTTCGGTCCGGATGCGGAAAAGAGGAGAATTCGTGACCGGTGAGGCTCGCGCCTTCTGGCTCCGCGCCCCCGGCGAGGGTGAGCTCCGCCCGGTCGCGCTCGCTCCGCCCGGCCCCGGCGAGGTGCTGGTCCGCGCCCGCTACTCCGGCGTCAGCCGGGGCACCGAGACCCTGGTCTTCACCGGCCGGGTCCCCGCCGACCAGCACGCCGCCATGCGCGCCCCGTTCCAGGAGGGCGACTTCCCGGCCCCGGTGAAGTACGGCTACCTGAGCGTCGGCACCGTCGAGGCCGGGCCGGCGGAGCTGCGTGGGCGTACCGTCTTCTGCCTGCACCCGCACCAGACCGCGTACGTGGTGCCGGCCGACGCCGTGGTGGTCGTACCCGATCAGGTGCCGGCGGCCCGCGCGGTGCTGGCCGGCACCGTGGAGACCGCGGTGAACGCGCTCTGGGACGCCGCGCCGCTGGTCGGCGACCGGGTCACCGTGGTCGGCGGCGGCATGGTCGGCTGCTGCGTGGCCGCTGTGCTGGCCCGCTTCCCCGGGGTCCGCATCGAGCTGGTCGACGCCGACCCGGCCCGGGCGGGGGTTGCCGCGGCGCTCGGCGTCGACTTCGCGCTGCCCGCCGACGCGGCCGGCGACCGGGACCTCGTGGTGCACGCCAGCGCCACCGCCGAGGGGCTGCAACGTGCCCTGGAGCTGCTCCGCCCGGAGCGCACCGTGCTGGAGCTGAGCTGGTACGGCGACCGCCCGGTCACCCTCGCCCTGGGCGGGGCGTTCCACTCGAAGCGGCTGGGCATCCGCAGCAGCCAGGTCGGCACCGTGTCGCCCCGGCGCGCCGACCGCAGCTACGCCGACCGGCTCGCGGTGGCCCTGGACCTGCTCGCCGACCCGGCGTTCGACGCCCTGCTCACCGGCCGGTCCCCCTTTGCCGACCTGCCCGACGTGCTGGACCGGCTCGCCTCGGGCCGGCTCCCCGCGCTCTGCCACCTCATCACCTACGACGAGGAGTGATCTCGTGTTCAGCGTCACCGTCCGGGACCACATGATGGTTGCCCACAGCTTCCGCGGCGAGGTGTTCGGCCCGGCCCAGCGGCTGCACGGCGCGACCTTCGTGGTCGACGCCACCTTCCGCCGGCCGGAGCTGGACGCCGACGGGATCGTGGTCGACATCGGCCTGGCCACCGAGCAGCTCAAGGCCGTGCTCGGCGCCCTCACCTACCGCAACCTGGACGACGAGCCGGACTTCGCCGGGGTGAACACCACCACCGAGGTGCTGGCCCGGACGGTGGCGGACCGGCTGGCCGAGGCGGTGCACGACGGGCGGCTCGGCGAGGGGGCGCGCGGCCTGGCCGGGATCACCGTGACCCTGCACGAGTCGCACGTCGCCTGGGCCAGCTACGAGCGGTCGCTGTGACCGGATGACGGTCGTGCACGTGGTGCTCCCGGGCGACATCGACGACCCGGCGAGCCCCAGCGGCGGCAACGGATACGACCGCCGTGCCTGTCACGAGCTGGCCGCGCTCGGCTGGACCGTGCGGGAACACCCGGTGCCGGGCGGCTGGCCGCACCCCGGGCCGCCGGACCGGGCCGCGCTGGCCGCCGTGCTCAGCGCGCTGCCCGACGGCGCGGCCGTGTTGCTCGACGGGCTGGTGGCCTCGACCGTGCCCGAGGTGCTGGCCGCGCACGCCCGGCGGCTGCGCCTCGTGGTGCTCGTGCACCTGCCGCTGGAGGACGAGGTCGAGGGCCGGGCCCTCGCCGCGGCGACGGCCGTCGTCACCACCAGCGACTGGACCCGCCGCCGGCTGCTCGATCGCTACCGGCTCGCCCCCGGCCGGGTGTCGGTCGCCCCGCCCGGGGTCGACCCGGCGCCGGTCGCCCCCGGCTCGCCGGACGGGGCCCGGCTGCTCTGCGTCGCGGCGGTCACCCCGCTCAAGGGGCACGACGTGCTCGCGGCCGCCCTGGCCCGGGTCACCGACCTGCCCTGGACGTGCGACCTGGTCGGCCCGCTCACCCGCGACCCGGACTTCGTCGCGCGGCTGCGCCGGCGGCTCGCCGGCGCCGGCCTCGCCGACCGGGTCCGACTGGCCGGCCCGTGCACCGGCCCCGACTTGGCCGCCGCGTACGCCGCCGCCGACCTGCTGGTGCTGCCGTCGCGCCGGGAGACCTACGGGATGGTGGTGACCGAGGCGCTGGCGCGGGGCGTACCGGTGCTGGCCAGCGACACCGGCGGCCTGCCCGGGACGCTCGGGCGCGCCGCGGACGGCGACCGGCCCGGCCTGCTGGTGCCCCCGGCGGACCCGGCCGCGCTGGCCGGCGCGCTGCGCCGCTGGCTCACCGAGCCGGACCTGCGGGACCGGCTGCGCCGCGCCGCCCGGCAGCGGCGGGACACCCTCACCGGCTGGCCGGTCACCGGGGACCGGCTGGCCGCAGCCCTCAAGGAGGCCACAGCGGCATGACCACCTCGCTCCTTCCCCCCGACTTCGCGGACTGGCTGCGGCTGCGTGAACCCGCCGACGCGGCCGCCCGCTCGACCGAGCTGCTCGACGCGGTCCGCGACGGGCTGCCCGCCGACCGGCCGTTGATCGTGCACGACCTGGGCAGCGGCACCGGGTCGATGGCCCGCTGGCTCGCCCCGCGCCTGCCCGGCCCGCAGCGCTGGGTGCTGCACGAACGCGACGCCGACCTGCTGGCGCTGGCCGCCGCAGGGCAGGTCGTCGCCGCCGACGGCAGCCCGGTCACCGTGCTGACCCGCGACTCCGACATCACCCGGCTGGACGCCGCCGACCTGGCCGACGCCCACCTGGTCACCGCCTCGGCGCTGCTGGACATGCTCACCGCCGAGGAGGTCGAACGGATCGCGGCGGCCTGCGCCGGCCACCCCACGCTGTTCGCGATCACCGTGCTGGGCCGGGCCCGGTTCACCCCCGCCGACCCGCTCGACGCCGAGTTCGAGGCCGCGTTCAACGCCCACCAGCGGCGCACGGCCGACGGTCGCGCCCTGCTCGGCCCGGACGCCGTGGACGCCACCGTGGCGGCCTTCCGCCGCCGGGGCGTGGCGGTGCGGGTCCGGCCCAGCCCGTGGCGCCTCGGACCGGAGCAGGCCGCGCTGACCGCGGAGTGGCTGGTCGGCTGGCTCGACGCGGCCGTGGAGGAGCGGCCGGACCTGGCCGGTGTGGCCGGGGCGTACCGGGATCGGCGGCTCGCCGAGGCGGCGGACGGCCGGCTGCGGGTGGTGCTGCACCACGCCGACCTGCTCGCCGGGTGAACCGGACCGGCCGTCGGCACGTGACAACAGATGGACCGAGGGAGGACCACTCTTGTCACACGCCGCCGTCGCCGGGCCCGTCCCGGCCGCCGCGTCCGCGCCCGCCCGGTCGTTCTGGGCCTGGGCCCGCCCGCTCGCCGGGCTCGCCGTGCTCGCCGCCCTGGTCTGGTCGGTGGGCACCGGCCCGTTCCTGGCCGGTCTGCGGCTGATCGACGCGCCGGCGCTCGCCGCCGCGCTCGCGATCGGCGCGATCACCACGATCTGCTGCGCCTGGCGCTGGTCGCTGGTCGCCGGCGGCCTGGGCGTACGGCTGCCGCTGCGGGCCGCGGTCGCGCACTGCTACCGGGCGGTCTTCCTCAACTCCACCCTGCCCGGCGGGGTGCTCGGCGACGTGCACCGGGCGGTCCGGCACGGCCGGGACGCCGGGGACGTGGCCCGGGGCGTCCGCGCCGTGGTCTGGGAACGCACCGCCGGCCAGGTGGTCCAGCTCGTCATCGCGGTGGCCGTGCTGGCGGCGCTGCCGTCCCCGGTCCGGCCGTACCTGCCGGCGGTGGCCGCCGGGCTGGCGGCCGTCGCGCTGGCGCTGGCACTGGCCGCCCGGGCGGTGCCCCGCTCCGGGGCGTCCCGCTGGGCCCGCGCGGCACGCACCGCGGTCGCCGACGTCCGGGCCGGGCTGCTGGCCCGGCGCACCTGGCTGGGCGTGGTGGCGGCCTCCGCCGTGGTGGTCGCCGGCCACCTGGCCACCTTCGTGGTGGCGGCGCGCACGGCCGGCGCCGACGCGCCGCTGTCCCGGCTGGTGCCGCTCACCCTGCTGGCCCTGCTCGCCATGGGGCTGCCCACCAACGTGGGCGGGTTCGGGCCGCGCGAGGGGGTCGCGGCCTGGGCGTTCGCCGCGGCCGGCCTCACCGCCGCGCAGGGGGTCGCCACCGGCACGGTCTACGGGGCGCTGGTCCTGGTCGCCAGCCTGCCGGGCGCCGTGGTGCTGCTGATCCACCGGCGTCCGGCCCCGGAGCCCGGCGACTGTCGGTGATCCCGCCTACGGTGAGGGTGCGAGGTGTGCGTTGCCGGTGTTCCGGCAGCCCGGACTGAGGAGAAGCATGGACGAAACTCTGCCCGCCGCGACGGTCCGGACCCAGGTGACGGTCCCCCTGCGGTTCCCGGACGGCTACGTGACCACCGCCCGGGTGCACTCCTTCCACGGCCTCGTCGACGGCCGCGAGCACCTCGCCATCGGGCTCGGTGAGCGGCGGGACCCGGACACCTCCCCGCCGCTGGTCCGCCCGCACAGCGAGTGCCTGACCGGGGACGTGTTCGGCAGCCAGCGCTGCGACTGCGGCCCGCAGCTGCGCGAGGCGGTCGAGCGGATCGCCGAGGCCGGCGGCTACCTGCTCTACCTGCGCCAGGAGGGCCGGGGCATCGGCCTCTACGCCAAGCTCGACGCGTACGCCCTGCAGGACGACGGCCTGGACACCTACGAGGCCAACGTGGCGCTCGGCCGGGGCCCCGACGAGCGCGACTACACGGTGGCCGCGCAGATGCTCGCCGCGCTGGGCGTGACCCGGGTGGCCCTGCTCAGCAACAACCCGGACAAGGCCGACCAGCTGGAACGGCTGGGCGTCGCGGTGGTGGACCGGGTGCTCACCGGCGTGCACCTGTCCCCGGCCAACGCGGGCTACCTGGCCGCCAAGGTGACCCGCGCCGACCATGCCCTCGACCTGCCGTTCGTGCCGTGACCGCCCGGCCGTACGTGCTGCTCAGCTGCGCCATGTCGATCGACGGCTACATCGACGACGCGACCACCGAGCGGCTGCTGCTCTCCAACGACGCCGACCTGGACCGGATCGACGCGGTGCGGGCCGGCTGTGACGCGATCATGGTGGGCGCCGCCACGGTCCGCCGCGACGACCCCCGGCTGCTGGTGCGCAGCGAGCGGCGGCGGGCCGAGCGGGTGGCGCTCGGCCTGCCGCCGTGCCCGGTGAAGGTCACGGTCACGGCCAGCGGCGACCTCGACCCGACCGCCCGGTTCTTCACCATGGGCGACGGGGCGAAGGTGGTCTACTGCCCCAGCGGCGTGGCCGAGAAGACCCGGGAGCAGGTGGGCGCGGTGGCCACCGTGGTCGACGCGGGTGACCCGGTCACCCCCGAGGCGGTCCTCGCCGACCTGGCCGGGCGGGGCGTCGGCCGGCTCATGGTGGAGGGCGGGGGCACCGTGCACTGCCAGTTCCTCACGGCCGGCGTCGCCGACGAGCTGCACCTGGTGGTCGCGCCGTTCTTCGTGGGCGACGGCCGGGCGCCCCGGTTCGTCGGGGACGGCCACTTCCCGTGGCATTCCGGCCGCCGGGCCCGGGTCGTCGAGGTACGCCAGATCGGCGACGTGGTGCTCACCCGCTACGCCCTCTCCGACCGCTGCGAGGCGTAACGGCGCGCCCGGACCGGTGTGCCGCGACCCCCGTCGGCCCGGTGACGCGCGGCCGGTCAGGACGCCGGCGTCGGCAGGCCGAGCGCCTCGTCGACGCGGTTGAGCACCGCCACGTCGTCGGTGCCGAGACCGCGCAGCAGGTCGATGGCGGTGGACCGCACCTGCCCGACGATCATGACGACGGGCAGCGGCGGGTCGGACTCCAGCAGCTTCGCGCCGAGCCGCACCGCGGCCAGCGCGGCCTCCTCCGCGCGCCCCGCGTGCCGGTCGGCGGCCTGGCCGGTCAGGTCGGTGGCCAGGGCCGCGCCGGCGGCGCGTACCGCCTCGGCGAGCGAGCGGATCGCCGCGCCCAGTTCGCGTGGGGCGCCCGTGTGCAGCCGGGCCAGCGTGACCCCGTTGCGGGCCAGCACCCGGATGTTGCGTACCGCGTAGTCGAGCTGCCGGGCGGTGGCCTCGACCTGTTCGAGCTGGCCGAGGTGACGGCGGCGGCGGACCCGTAGCCGTAGCGTCTCGGCGCAGGCCCGCACCGCGGACCGAAGGCGTTCCACGCAGCCGTCCACCTCCCGGGCCCGGTCCAGCGCCGCCTGGGCGGCCTCGGCGTCACAGCGGTCCAGCGCGGCGTTCACCCGGTCGAGCAGGTCGGCGAGGTCGGCGTACGTCCGGCGGGCCTCGGCGACCAGCGGGGCCAGTGGGTCCCGGGCCACCACGAGCTGACTGGCGGCGAGGGCGACCGCCCCGCCGATCAGCGCGTCGACGAACCGGAACGGGGTGAACTCGCCCTTCGGCGCGGCGACCACCACCAGGTAGAGCGCGGAGACCGTGGTCTGGATGACCAGGGTGCTGCTCGCCCCGGCCGCCACCGTGACGCCCAGGGTGAGCAGCAGGACGAGGAGCATGGTCGCCGTGCCGGGGCCGAGGGCGTGCACCACCAGGTCGGCGACGAGCACCCCACCGGCCACCCCGAGCACCAGCTCGATGGTCTGCCGTACCCGCTGGCCCCGCGATTCGCCGAGCACGATCAGCGCCGCGCTCGGCGCGAAGAACGGGTCCGGGTGGCCGATCAGCCGCGCGGCGATCAGCCAGGCCACGGTCGCGGCGAGCGCGGCCTCCACCACCGGCACCCACGCCTGTCGCAGCCGCCCCACGGCGGCCTTCCACCATTCGCGCACCGGCGCCGTCCTCCTCTGACGGACCGGCGCACCCACGGAATCTCCGCTCCGGCCGTAGCTGCTCCTACCCCGGAAGTTGATCGTCGTAACCGGACCGTCCACTCCGGCGACGACCGCTGCCCGAGCGGGACGGGGAACGGGGCCGGGCCGCCGGAGTCAGAGCACCTGGGACAGGAAGCGGCGCAGCCGCGGGTGTTCCGGAGCCTCGAAGACGGCGGCCGGCGGGCCGGCCTCCAGCACGACGCCGGCGTCCATGAACGCCACCGTGTCGGCCACCTCGCGGGCGAAGCCCATCTCGTGGGTGACCACCACCATGGTCATGCCGGCGGCCGAGAGGTCGGCCATCACCCCGAGCACCCCCTTGACCAGTTCGGGGTCGAGCGCCGAGGTGGCCTCGTCGAAGAGCATCACCTGCGGCCGCAGCGCGAGCGCGCGGGCGATGGCCACCCGCTGCTGCTGCCCGCCGGAGAGCTGCGCCGGCCGGGAGTCGGCCTTGTGGGCCAGCCCGACCAGGTCGAGCTGGGCGCGGGCGACCTGCGCCGCCTCGTCCTCGGAGAGCTTCTTGAGCCTGCGCAGCGCGAGCGTGAGGTTGCGCAGCACGGTCATGTGCGGGAAGAGGTTGAACTGCTGGAACACCATGCCGATCCGCTGGCGCAGCGCGTCCGGGTCGTCGCCGAGCACGCTGCGCCCGTCCAGCAGCACGTCACCCCGGTCCGGCTCGATGAGCCGGTTGATCGTGCGCAGCAGCGTCGACTTGCCGGAGCCGGACGGTCCGATCACGCAGGCCGTCCCGCCCCGGGCCACCTCCAGGTCGGCGCCGCGCAGCACCTGGTGCTGCCCGAAGGCCAGGTGCACGTCGCGGACGGCCAGGCTGACCGAGGTGTCGGTGGCGCTGGCGGTGGCGGTGCTCATCGCGGGTCCTTTCCGGTCGGCGCCGGCGAGCCGGCGGGGTCGAGCTCGACGTCGAGGTCCGGGGCGGCCACCGCCCGGCCCTGCCGCAGCCGCCGGTCGATCCAGTTGACCGCGTGGGTCAGCGGCACGGTCAGCACCAGGTAGAACAGGCCGGCCAGCAGCAGCGCGGACTCGTTGCCGGTGGTGGCCGCGTAGTCCTGCCCGATCCGGAACAGCTCGCGCTGGCTGGCCACCAGGCCGAGGAAGTAGACCAGGCTGGAGTCCTTGATCAGCGCGATGAGCTGGTTGACCCAGGCGGGCAGCACCCGGCGTACGCCCTGCGGGACGATCACCAGGCGCATGGCCTCACCCCAGGAGAAGCCGAGCGCCCGGGCCCCCTCCAGCTGGGCGGCCTCCACGCTCTGGATGCCGGCCCGGAAGATCTCGCCGATGTAGGCGGCGGCGATCAGCGACAGCGCCAGCACGCCCAGCGGGTACGGGTTCGGACCCCACACCTGCATGCCCAGCGGCGCCAGGCCGACGCCGATGAGCAGGATGGTCGCCGCCGCCGGCAGGCCGCGGAACACGTCGGTGTAGACCCGCGCCGGCCACCGCAACCAGCGGGTACGCGAGATGCCCGCGACGGCCAGCAGCATGCCCAGCACCGAGCCGAGCAGGGCGGCGGAGACCGCCAGGATCAGCGTGTTGGGCAGCCCGACGGTCAGCATCTCGGGCAGCGCCTCGCGCATGGCGTCCCAGTCGAAGAAGGTCTCCCACAGGGTGCTCAGTGGATCCATGTCTCCGTCCGCCCCACTCGTCTCCGTTGTTCCGGTGTCTCCGTCGTGCTCCGGTCAGGAGGCCGCCGACGGCGACGGCACGGCGACCGTGCCGCTGCCCGGCTTGAAGTCGGCCGGGATGGGCCGGCCCGGGTAGTACTGCGCCTGGAGCCTGCTCCAGGTGCCGTCGGCGATCACCTCGTCGAGGGCCTTGTCCAGCGCCTCGCGCAGCTTGTCGTTGCCCTTGGCCACCGCGTACGCGGTCGGGGCGGGGCTGAGCTGCTTCGCGGCGACCGTGATCTTGCCCTTGCTGTCCGCGGCGGAGGTGTCGCCGATCTCGGCCGGGGCGATCCAGGCGTCGGCGGTGCCGGCCTTGAGCTGGTTGATCGCGCCGTTGTAGTCCGGCACCCGGACCGGGTTCAGGTTCTCCCGGGTGGCGTAGTCGTCCTGCACGGTGCCCTGCACGACCACCACCCGCTTGCCGGTGAGCTGGTCGAAGCCGGTGATCGGAGAGCCGGCGGGCACGTCCAGCCCGAAGTAGCCGAAGTCGTAGCCGTTGCCGAAGTCGACGGTCTTCTTCCGGGCCTCAGTGATGGTGATGGAGGAGCTGCCCACGTCGAACTTGTGGTTGTTGACCTGGGCGAGCAGGGCGGAGAAGTCGGTGCCCACGAACTCCACCTTCAGGCCGGCCTTCGCGGCGACCGCGGTGAGCAGGTCGTTGTCGAAGCCGGTGAACTTGCCGTCCTTCAGGTAGACGTTCGGCGGGGCGTCGGTGAGCGTGCCGGCCCGCAGCACGCCGGCCTGGAGCAGGCCGTACGGGTTGGCGGCCTCGCTGGTGGCGCCGTCGTCGCCGCAGGCGGTGAGGGCGGTGGCGGCGAGCACGGCGGCGGCGCCGAGCGCGGCGGCGCGGGTCAGGGCGGTACGGAATCGCACAGGTGTCTCCAGGGTCTCAGGCGGCATGGGCGCACGCCGCCGACGGCGCGCCCCGAATCGGGCGGGCCGGAAGGGATGGTGCGGAAGTGGGGGAGTGGCGCTCAGCGCGCGTCGGGGCGGCGACAGGCGTCGCTGCACACCCGCATGAGGTCGACGTGCCGCCGCTTGACCAGCGCGAAACGCGCCGGATAGGCGATGCCGTCGGCGGGCGGGGTGCGGAGCTGAGCAGACATGGTTCCCTCGGGTCGGTGATGACCTGGGTACCAGGCCACGCTTGCACCGGGCGGCTGCCGGTGCCTGGTCCTCACCCGGGGCACCCCACCGCGGAGGAGGGTTGCCGGCCAGCGAGCCGGGGCTTGACGCTGGCGCTCATGACCTGCCGAGAAGGCTAGCAGGAGGCCAGCCCCGGCCGTCCAGCCGTTATGACCACGCTCACGCCCGGACCTTACCGGCGGGCCGGCATGACCGGCGCGTCCCGCCCGGTGCCGTGCCGCGACGGCGTCCGGTGCTCGTGGTAGTCCTGCTCGACGTTGACCGTCCAGACGTCGTGGCCGGCGTCGTGGGCGATGTTCTCGGCGGCCAGCATCGCGGTGAGCATCGAGTGGTCGGCGTTGTTGTAGCGGTGCATCCCGTTGCGCCCCACCGGGTGCACGTTCGGCACCTCGCGGGCCAGCCAGCCGCGGATCACGTCCACGTTGTGCTGGTAGCGCTCGTCGTAGACCGGGTACGCCTTCGGCATCCGGACCACGTAGCCGGCCTCCACGCAGCCGGGCCGGACCAGGCCCAGCCGCTCCAGCTCGGCGGTGGCGAAGGCGACCAGGTCCGCGTCCGGGGTCCGCCACATCTCGTCGTCCTCGAACACGAAGTACTCCAGCCCCAGGCAGGTCCGCCCGTCCTTGACCAGGTGGGGCGACCAGGAGCCGAAGTTCTGGATCCGGCCCACCTTGGCGGCCGGGTCGTGCACGTAGATCCAGTTGTCCGGGAAGGAGAACTCCTCGGGCACCACCAGCGCGACGGTCAGGAAGTCCCGGTACCGCAGGTCGTCGGCGGCGGCCCGCACCTCGGCGGGGGCCTCGGGGCGCATGGCGCGCACCAGCGCGGAGATCGGCATCGAGGAGATCACGTGGTCGGCCGGCTCGGTGCGCTCGCCGTCGGCGTCGGCCACCGTGACGGCGGTGGCCCGCCGCCGCGCCGGGTCCCGGTGCACCTCGGTCACCCAGGTGTTGGTGCGCACCGTGGCGCCCCGCTTCTCCACCTCCTCGGTGCAGCGTTCCCACATCATCCCGGGGCCGTGCTTCGGGTACTGGAACTCCTCGATGAGGCTGGTCACGTCCTTGCGGTTGCGCTTGGGCAGCAGCGCGTTGAGCACCGCGGTGGAGAGCGACAGGTTCTTGATCCGCTGGGCGGCCCAGTCGGCCTGCAACTGGTCGGCCGGCATCCCCCAGACCTTCTCCGTGTAGGTCTTGAAGAAGATCGAGTAGAGCCGCCAGCCGAACCGGGCCGACACCCACCCCTCGAAGTGCGACTGGTCCTTCGGCGGGCGCAGCCGGGCCCGCCCGTACGACCCGACGCAGCGCAGCGCCTCCAGCAGGCCGAGGTTGCGCAGGGCGTTGCTCGCGTTGAGCGGGTAGTCGTAGAGCGCGCCCCGGTAGTAGATCCGGCTCATCCGGGGCCGGAGCAGGAAGTCCTCGTCGGGCAGGATCTCGTGCCAGAAGTCCTCCACCCGGGAGACCTTTGTGAAGAACCGGTGCCCGCCGATGTCGAAGCGCCAGCCGTCCCGCTCCACGGTGCGGCTGATCCCGCCGACCACGCCGTCGGCCTCGTAGACCCGGACCGGCTCACCGTGCCGCAGCAGCTCGTACGCGGCGGTCAGCCCCGCGGGCCCCGCCCCGATGACCACGGTCCCGTTGCCGTCACCCATGCCGTCCGCGCCCCCCGCTGCCAGCCTGCCGATGAGGCAGCGCCCTTACCCGTCCTGGCCGCCGACTCACCTGCGGCGGCGATCCCCGCCCCCGGGTCACCCGTTAGGGTCGGGCGGGTGTGAACCGGGGCGCAGCGGGGATGCGCGGACGGTTTCCCGGTCCGGGGGTCGGTCGCGGGGCGACCGGTGGGAGCGGGATGGCGGACGAGCGGCGGGCCGGGACGGCGGACGTACCCGGCCCGGACCTGCGGCCGGACGCACGCGCCCGGCTGGCCTCGGCGGGCCGGCGGCTGGCCGCGCGGATCCCCGCGCCCTGGGGCTTCGTGGTCGCCGTCTTCGTCGGCACGAAGGTCGTGCTCAGCCTTGTCGGCGTGCTGGTGCTGACCGCCTGGGACGGGGTGCCGGGCGCTCCGCCCGCCGACGAGGCGATGATGCGGACCCAGCAGGACCACATCTCGTCCCACCGCTGGTTCTCACTCTGGTTCGCCTGGGACTCGTTCCTCTACGACCACCTGGCCCGGCTGCCGCTGGACCGGCCGTGGAAAGACTTCGGCTTCCCGCTGCTCTACCCGTTCCTGGCCCGGCCCCTCGCGCCGCTGCTCGGTGGGCACACCGCCTGGGCGCTGCTGGTGGTCGCCAACGTGGCGCTGCTGTTCCAGCTCTGGTTCGCGTACCGGCTGGGGGCCCGGCTGCTCGGCGCCGACGACCCGGACGCGGCCGGCGCGGACGGCCGGCGGGCCGTGCGGTACCTGCTGCTCCTTCCGACGGCCTTCCTGTTCCAGGCGGCGCTGACCGAGTCGCTCTTCGTCTGCCTCGCCCTGGCCGCGTTCTGGTACGCCGAGCAGCGCCGCTGGCTGGTGGTCGGGATCGTCGGCTACTTCCTGGCGATGAGCCGCTCGGTCGGCTTCGTGGTGGTGATCCCGCTGGCCCTGGTGCTGCTGCGCCAGCACGGCTGGCGCCTCGACCCGCGAAGCCTCGCGCGCTACCTGCGGTTGGGCTGGCCGCTGCTGCTGGTGCCGGCCGGCTGGCTGACCTTCATGGCGTTCTGTCGCTGGCAGAGCGGCGACTGGTTCGCCTACCAGCACGCCCAGGAGAAGGGCTGGGGGATCAGGGTGCAGAACCCGCTCGGGGTGGCCGGGTCGGCGCTGGTCGGCGACAACTCGGCGAACGCGTTCCGGGTCTGGATCGCCGTGGCGATGCTGGTCGTGGCGTTCGTCGGGCTGCGCCGGCGGGCCGACTGGCCGTACCTGGTCTACACGGTGATCGTGGTGCTCGTGCCGCTGTCGATGGGGCCGCCGGTGTACAAGAGCCTGCTGCGCTACCTGCTGGCCGCGTTCCCGGTGGCGCTGGTGCTGGCCCGCTGGGCCCGCCGGCCCGGCCTCGACGGCTGGCTCACGGCCGGGCTGGCGCTGCTCCAGGGCGCGCTGTTCGCCGTCTGGCTCACCTACTGGACCCACCTCATCATCTGACCGCGGCCCGGCCCGCCCGCGTCGCATGGTCGGGCGCTCCCCGGGTAGCTCGAACCCAGGCGGACGAGCGAGGTGGGCGATGGCCGGCACGTGGTTGATGGGCGCGGGCGCCGCGACGTCGGGGCGGCGGCCGACCGCCGTCCTGGTGGCGGTGCATCCCGAGGACGGGGACGGCAGCGGGCCGGGGAGCGAGACCTCGCTGGCCGAGCTGAGCCGCCTGGCTGACACCGACGGGTTGGCCGTCGCCGAGTCGGTGGTGCAGAACCGGACCCGGCCCGACCCGGCCACGTACGTCGGCTCCGGCAAGGTGGACGAGCTTGCCGCGGTGGCCGAGCGGACCCGGGCCGACGTGGTGATCGCCGACGGCGAGCTGAGCCCCGGTCAGGTGCGCAACCTCGAGGAACGCACCGGCGTGCGGGTGGTCGACCGGACCGCGCTGATCCTGGACATCTTCGCCGAGCACGCCCGCACGAGCGAGGGCCGGGTGCAGGTGGAGCTGGCGCAGATCGCGTACCAGCTGCCCCGGCTGCGCGGCGACGGCGGCGCGCTGTCGCGGGTGGGTGGTGGCCGGATGGCCGGCGGCGCCGGCATGGGTGTCCGCGGCCCCGGCGAGATGAAGCTGGAGACCCAGCGCCGCCGGCTGCGGCAGCGGGCCACCCGGCTGCGGGGCAACGTGCGCGAGCTGGCCCGGCGGCGGGAGCGCAACCGCGGCCGGCGGGCCCGCAACCGGGTGCCCTCGGTGGCCATCACGGGCTACACGAACGCCGGCAAGTCCGCCCTGCTCAACCGCCTCACCGGGGCCGACGCGCAGGTCCAGGACGTGCTCTTCGCCACGCTCGACCCGACGGTGCGGCGGATCTCGACCGGCGACCTCACGTACACGGTCACCGACACGGTCGGGTTCGTCCGGCACCTGCCCCACCAGTTGGTCGACGCGTTCCGCTCGACGCTGGAGGAGGTGAGCGGCAGCGACCTGGTGCTGCACGTGGTGGACGCCGCCGCGCCGGACGCGCTGGAGCAGATCACCACCGTGCACGGCGTGCTGCACGAGATCGGCGCCGGGGACGTGCCCGAGCTGCTGGTGCTCAACAAGATCGACGTGGCGCCTCCGGGGTGGGTGGACGCGCTCTGCCGCGCCTGCCCGGAGGCCGTTCCGGTGTCGGCGCTGACCGGCGAGGGTGTGGACCGGCTGCGCGCCGAGTTGGCCGCCCGGCTGGGCCGCGGCTGACCGAAGCCCGGGTCTTGCTATGCAACTCGTTGCATAGCAAGATGGCCGGCATGTCGCTGGAGCACGCCATCCTCGTCTCGCTCCTGGAGCAGCCCGCCTCCGGCTACGAGCTGGCCCGGCGCTTCGACCGCTCGATCGGCCGCTTCTGGACCGCCACCCACCAGCAGATCTACCGGGTCCTAAAGCGGATGGAGCACGACGACTGGCTCACCGCCGAGGAGGTCGGCCAGGAGGGGCTGCCCGACAAGAAGCTCTGGACGGTCACCCCCACCGGCCGATCCGCCCTGGTCGCCTGGCTGCGCGCCCCGGTGCAGCCGGAGGCCGTCCGGCACGAGCTGGCCGTCAAGATCCGCGGCGCCGCGTTCGACGACGCGGCCGGCCGCGCCGCCCTGGTCGCCGAGGTCGAGCGCTACCGCGCCGACCACGCGGCCACCCTCGCCGGCTACCTGGCCGGCGAGCGCCGCGACTTTCCCGACCCCGCCGCCCCGGACGCCCGCGCGGCCCTCCAGCACGTCGTCCTGCGCGGCGGCATCGCGTACGAGCGGATGGTGCTGGCCTGGCTCGACGACGTCCTCGACACCCTGCGCCACCTCGACCCCGCCACCACCGGTAGGAAGGCGACCCCGTGACCGACCCGCTGCTGTTCCACCCGCACCGCTACGACCCCGCCCACCTCGACGAGACCTCCCGGCGGCTGCTGCGCGCCACCGTCGACTGGTTCGAGTCCCGCGGCAAGCGGGCCCTGGTGGACAGCTACAACCACCACGAGTGGTACGCCGACTTCCTCGACTTCGCCGCCAAGGAGGGGCTCTTCGCCACCTTCCTCACCCCGGCCGCGGACGGCGGCGGCGACCCGGACAAGCGCTGGGACACCGCCCGCAACGCGGCGCTCAGCGAGATCCTCGGCTTCTACGGCCTCGGCTACTGGTACACGTGGCAGGTCACCGTGCTCGGCCTCGGGCCGGTCTGGCAGAGCGGCAACGCCGCCGCCCGGGCCCGCGCCGCCGCGCTGCTCGACGAGGGGCACGTCATGGCGTTCGGCCTCTCCGAGCGGCCGCACGGCGCCGACATCTACTCCACCGACCTGCTGCTCACCCCCGACGGGGACGGCGGCTTCCGGGCCACCGGCGGCAAGTACTACATCGGCAACGGCAACGTCGCGGGCCTGGTGTCCGTCTTCGGCCGCCGCGCCGACATCGAGGGTCCCGAGGGGTACGTCTTCTTCGCCGCCGACAGCCGGCACCCCGCGTACCGGCTGGTCCGCAACGTGGTCAACGCGCAGATGTACGTCAGCGAGTTCCGCCTGGAGGACTACCCGGTGCGCGCCGAGGACGTGCTGCACACCGGCCCGGCCGCCTTCGACGCCGCGCTCAACACCGTCAACGTCGGCAAGTTCAACCTCTGCACCGCCTCCATCGGCATCTGCGAGCACGCCATGTACGAGGCGGTCACCCACGCCCATCAGCGGATCCTCTACGGCCGGCGGGTCACCGACTTCCCGCACGTGCGCCGCGAGCTGACCGACGCGTACGCCCGACTGGTGGCCATGAAGCTGTTCAGCGACCGCGCCGTCGACTACTTCCGCTCGGCCGGCCCCGACGACCGGCGGTACCTGCTGTTCAACCCGATGACCAAGATGAAGGTCACCACCGAGGGCGAGAAGGTCATCGACCTGCTCTGGGACGTGATCGCCGCCAAGGGCTTCGAGGCCGACACCTACTTCGACAAGGCCGCCAAGGACATCCGCGGCCTGCCGAAGCTGGAGGGGACGGTGCACGTCAACCTGGCGCTGATCCTCAAGTTCCTGCCGAACTACCTGTTCCGGCCGGCGGAGCACCCGCCCGTGCCGACCCGGCGTGACCCGGCCGACGACGAGTTCCTCTTCGCGCAGGGCCCGGCCCGCGGCCTCGGCGCCATCCGCTTCCACGACTGGCGCGCCGCCTACGAAGCGCACGCCCACGTGCCCAACGTGGCCCGGTTCCGTGAGCAGGCCGACGGGCTGGTCGCCCTGCTCGCCGCCCACGCGCCGGACGAGGCCCAGCAGCGGGACCTGGACTTCCTGCTCACCGTCGGCCAGCTCTTCGCGCTGGTCGTCTACGGGCAGCTGATCCTGGAGCAGGCGGAGCTGACCGGTCTGGACGCCGACCTGCTGGACGAGATCTTCGACCTGCTGGTCCGGGACTTCTCCGCGTACGCCACCGAACTGCACGGCAAGGCGGCGACCACCGAGGCGCAGGCGGCCTGGGCCCTCGCGCACCTGCGCCGCCCGGTCACCGACGCCGACCGCACCGGCCGGGTGTGGCAGCGGGTGGTGGCCCTCGCCGGCGCGTACGAGATGCGCCCCTGACCGGTGGAAAGGGGGCGCCCTCCGGCGCCCCCGCCCGGTAGGTTGCTCGGATGTTCGCCCTCGCCCTGACCGACGACGCCGAGCTGCGGCAGCTGATGCCGTGGCACGCCGACGAGTTCCTCGCCAACCTCGACCGTTGCCGGGAGCACATCGCCCCCTGGGTGGGTGCGTCCTTCGTGGCCACCGACCCCGAGTCCGCCCGACGGGTCCTGCGGAACTACGCCGACCGGTGGGCCCGCGACGACGGCGGGATCTGGGGCATCTGGCGGCACGGCACGCTGGTCGGCGGGGTGATGTTCGTGTCGCTCAGCACCACCACGGGCGTCGCCGAGGCCGGTTGCTGGCTGGAGCCCGCCGCCGAGGGGCAGGGCCTGGTCACCCGCGCCGCCCGCGTGATCATCGACTGGGCGATCCGGGACCGCGGCATCCACCGGGTGGAGTGGGTCACCAAGGCCGCCAACGCGCGCAGCATCGCCGTCGCGCGGCGGCTGGGGATGAGCCGCGACGGTGTGCTCCGGGAGGCCGCACCGGGGCGGGGCGGCCGGGCCGACCTGGAGGTCTGGTCCGTGCTGGCCCCGGAATGGAAGCCGGCGGGATAAGCCGGGCGGGCTCCGGCCTCGGAGGGACCCCGGCGATCGGCACGCGGCGGAGTTCTGTCGTACCCGGACGTGAACATACATCCATGGCTGTCCCCGCACTGGCCGACCGGTCCCCCCAGCCGCGCGCCCTGCCGCTGCGCGAGGTCCGCACCCGGCTCACCCAGCTCGTCTCCCTGGCCGAGCTGACCGACACCGTCACCGTCGTCACCCGCGACGGCGATCCGCGCCCCGTCGCCGCGATCGTGCCCGCCGCGGCGGCGCGCACCGCGGCGCAGGCCCGCGCCGACGCCGACCGGATCGCCGCCATCAGCGCCGGCTGGTCCCGGCGGCTGGAGGAGCTGCACCGGCAGAGCAGCCGGCGGCACGCCGCCGAGCTGCGCACCCTCACCGACGCGCTCGCCGAGGTCTGGGCCGAGCTGGACCGACGCGCCCCGGCCGGCGACCCGGCGCTCGCCCGGCTCCGTGCCGCCCACGCCGACCTGCTGCGCGGCTGACCGCGCGGCCTCCGACCACCCCGGACCGGAGGCCGCGGACGTACGTCAGTCCCGGCCGCGCTGCGCCCGGTAGCGGCGGATCAGCGCGGCCGTGGACGAGTCCACGTCGCCGAGGTCCGCCCCGGCCCCGGTGAGCTTCGGGGCGAGCTGGTTGGCCATCACCTTGCCCAGCTCCACGCCCCACTGGTCGAAGGCGTTGATGTCCCAGACCGCGGCCTCGGTGAAGACGATGTGCTCGTAGAGGGCGATGAGCTGGCCCAGCGTCGCCGGGGTCAGCTTCGGCGCGATGATCGACGTGGTCGGGTGGTTGCCCGGCATCACCCGGTGCGGCACCACCTCGGGCGCGGTGCCCTCGGCCTCGACCTGCTCCTTCGTACGGCCGAACGCCAGCGCGGCGGTCTGCGCGAAGAAGTTCGACATGAACAGGTCGTGCATGTCGCCCAGGTCGTGGTTCGGCTGGCTGAACGCGATGAAGTCGGCCGGGATCAGCCGGGTGCCCTGGTGGATGAGCTGGTAGAAGGCGTGCTGGCCGTTGGTGCCCGGCTCGCCCCAGAAGATCTCCCCGGTCGGGCAGGTGACCGGCCGGCCGTCCCGCGTCACCGACTTGCCGTTGCTCTCCATGGTGAGCTGCTGCAGGTAGGCCGGGAACCGGTGCAGGTACTGCGCGTACGGCAGCACCGCGTGGGTCTCCGCGCCGAGGAAGTCGGTGTACCAGACGTTGAGCAGGCCGAGCAGCGCCGGCACGTTCCGTGCCACCGGCGTGGTCCGGAAGTGCTCGTCCACGGCGTGGTAGCCGGCCAGCAGGTCCCGGAACCGCTGCGGCCCGACGGCCAGCAGCACCGACAGCCCGACCGCCGAGGGCAGCGAGTAGCGCCCGCCCACCCAGTCCCAGAAGCCGAACATGTTCTCCGGGTCGATGCCGAAGTCGCGGACCCGCTGCTCGTTGGTGCTGACCGCCACGAAGTGCCGGGCCACGGCGCTGTCGTCGGCGTCCAGCCCGGCCAGCAGCCAGCGCCGGGCCTGGTCGGCGTTGGCCAGGGTCTCCTGGGTGGAGAAGGTCTTCGACACCACCACGAACAGCGTGCTGGCCGGGTCCAGGTCGGCAGTCTTGTCGTGGATGTCGGTCGGGTCGATGTTGGACACGAACCGGCAGCTGATCCCCGCGTCCCGGTACGCCTTCAGCGCCTCGTACGCCATCACCGGCCCGAGGTCCGAGCCGCCGATGCCGATGTTGACCACGGTGCTGATCCGCTCGCCGGTGTGGCCCCGCCAGGCGCCGGAGCGGACCCGCTCGGCGAACGCCGACATCCGGTCCAGCACGGCGTGCACGTCGGCGACGACGTCCTGGCCGTCCACGGTGAGCGACGCGTCGCGGGGCAGGCGCAGGGCGGTGTGCAGCACGGCCCGGTCCTCGGTGGAGTTGATGTGCTCCCCGGCGAACATGGCGGCGATCCGGTCGGTCAGCCCGACCCGCTCGGCGAGCGCGGTGAGCAGGCTCAACGTCTCGTCGGTGACCAGGTTCTTGCTGTAGTCGACGTGCAGGTCGGCGACCTCGCCGGCGAGCCGCTCACCCCGTTGTCCGTCCGCGGCGAACAGCTCCCGCAGGTGCGTGCCGCGCATCGCCTCGGCGTGCTTGCGCAGGGCCTGCCATTCGTCCGTGGTGGTGACGTCCACAGCCATCGGGTCGATCTCCTCCTTCACGACGGGTCTGCCGGCGGGGCCGGCGTCGCCCCGCTGCCGGCGACCCCACCAGCCTGCCACCCACGGCGGGTACGCGCGACGCGACCCGACATCGCCCACCCGCTGGACCCCCGGCGACACGCGCTTGGGACACCTGTTCGACACGCCGGACACGGGGAGACACCGTCTTGTAGCGGACCGTAAGCTCCGAGGGCTGACCGTACCGGAGGAGGCCCCATGTCGGCGGTGATCGGCCCCCGAAACCCGTCCGAGGACGAGGCGGCGGCGGAGGAGTCGCCACTGCCGGAGCTGGCGGACGGGCACTGGATGAACCGGGCCACCGAGTTCGCCCACACCAGCTTCTGGGCGGTGGCCCGCCGGCTGCCCGCGCTGGTCCGCGAGGCCGTCGGCCTGGCCTGGGCGACCAGCCGCCGGGACACCATCGCCTCGATCGGGCTCAACATCGCCGCCGGGATGCTTACGACACTCGGCCTGCTCGCCACCACCGGGGTGCTCCGGCAGCTCTTCGCCGCGGGCCCGACGCCCGACCGGATCCGTGCGGCGCTGCCCGCCCTGCTGCTGGCGGCCGCCGCGGTGACCGTGCGCGGCGCGCTGACCGTCGCCGCCGGCTGGGCGCAGGCCCGGCTCATCCCGCAGATCAACTACCAGGTGGAGCTGCGGCTGTTCGAGACCACCACGGCGGTCGACCTGGCCGCCTTCGACGACGCCGGCTTCGCCGAGGACATGGACCGGGCCCGGGATCGCGGCATGGCCGAGGCGGCGTCGATCGTGGACCACACCGTCAACCTGGTCACCGGCCTCGTGGGCGTGCTGGCCACCGCCGCCGCGGTGACGGTGATCCAGCCGGTGCTGCTGCCCTGCCTGCTGCTCGCCGCCGTGCCCGAGGCGGCCACCGCGGTGAAGATGGCCCGCCGGCAGTACCTCGCCCTGCTGGCCTGGATCACCCGGCGCCGCCGGATGTATCTGCTGGCCCGGCTGATGGCCGACCGGCACACCGCCGCCGAGATCCGCTCCTACCAGATGCGCGACTTCCTGCTGGCCGAGTACCACCGGATGATGACCGTGGAGACCCGCGCGCAGCTGCGGCTGGCCCGCTCGCAGAGCGTCACCCGGGCGGTCGGCCTGTCGGTGACCGGGATCGCCGCGTTCGGCGTCTACGCCGTCCTGGGCGGCCTGCTGCTCGGCGGCGTGGTGGCGCTGGCCGCCGCGGCGACCGCGCTGCTCGCGCTCCAGTCCGCCCGATCCAGCCTGCGCATGGCGGTGTTCGCCACCAACTCGCTCTACGAGGACGCGCTCTACTACCAGGACTACCGGGACTTCCTCGACCGGGCGCGGCACCGGGTGCCGGCCGGCGGCGAGCGGCCCGTCGACGGCTTCGACCGGATCGAGCTCGACCGGGTCAGCCTCCGCTACCCCGACACGGAGGCGCCGGCCGTGGACGAGGTCAGCCTCACCGTCCGGCGCGGCGAGGTGATCGCGCTGGTGGGGGAGAACGGCTCCGGCAAGACCACCCTCGCCAAGCTCGTCGCCGGCCTCTACCGGCCCACCTCCGGCGTCATCCGCTGGGACGGCGTGGACGCCGCCGAGCTGGACCCGCGGCAGACCGCCGCGCAGGTGGCGGTGATGAGCCAGGACTGGTGGAAGTTCCCGTTCACCGCCCGGCAGAACATCCGGATCGGCCGGCACGACCGGCCCGCCGACCGGCCCGGCCCGCAGGTCGAGGACGCCGCCCGCGACGCCGCCGCACACGACATGATCACCGAGCTGCCGTTCGGGTACGACACCCTGCTGGACCGGCAGTTCAAGGACGGCCAGGACCTCTCCGGCGGGCAGTGGCAACGGCTCGTGGCCGCCCGCGGTCTCTACCGGGACGCCCGCCTGCTGATCTGCGACGAGCCCTCGGCGGCCCTCGACGCGCGGGCCGAGCACGCCCTCTTCCAGCACCTGCGGCGACACCCCGACCGGGCCGTCGTGCTGATCACCCACCGGCTGGCCAACGTCCGGCACGCCGACCGGATCTTCGTGCTGGACCACGGCCGGATCGTCCAGCAGGGCGACCACGACGAGCTGATGGCCCAGGAGGGCCTCTACCGGGAGCTGTTCGAGCTGCAGGCGGCCGGCTACCTCGCGCAGGCCGGGGAGGCGGCTGCCGAGCGTTGACCTCCAGTGCACTCGAACTCCTACGGTGACCGCACCGGCCCGCCGCCCGGTCAGCGCGGCGTCACCCCAGGGAGCCCACATGCGTC
This sequence comes from Micromonospora sp. NPDC005707, assembly GCF_040631005.1. Lineage (NCBI taxonomy): Bacteria > Bacillati > Actinomycetota > Actinomycetes > Micromonosporales > Micromonosporaceae > Micromonospora > Micromonospora sp. NPDC005707. The sequence goes on along the minus strand of NZ_JBEXYR010000007.1, from coordinate 327,363 downwards.
ACCGCGTCCTCGGCGGCACCGGCATCGAGGTCAGCGTCCACTGTCTCGGCACCATGATGTTCGGCGCGGTCGGCAACCCCGACCACGACGACTGCGCCCGGATCGTCCACGCCGCCCTCGACCGGGGCGTCAACTTCGTCGACACCGCCGACATGTACTCGGCGGGCGAGTCGGAGGTGATCGTGGGCAAGGCGCTGCGGGGCCGGCGGGACGACGTGGTCCTGGCCACCAAGTTCCACTTCCCGATGGGGGAGGGGCCCAACCGGGGCGGGAACTCGCGGCGCTGGATCGTCCGCGCGGTCGAGGAGAGCCTGCGCCGCCTCGGCACCGACTGGATCGACCTCTACCAGGTGCACCGGCCCGACCGCGCCACGGACGTCGAGGAGACCCTCGGGGCGCTCACCGACCTGGTCCGGGCCGGCAAGATCCGGGCGTTCGGCTGCTCGACCTTCCCGGCCGAGGAGATCGTCGAGGCGCAGCACGTCGCGGAGCGGCGGGCGCTCGGCCGGTTCCGCACCGAGCAGCCGCCGTACTCGATCCTGGCCCGCGGGATCGAGACCGCGGTCCTTCCGGTCTGCCAGCGGTACGGCATGGGCGTGCTGGTGTGGAGCCCGCTCGCCTCCGGTTTCCTCACCGGGCGCTACCGGCAGGGGACAGCCGTCGACCTCACCGCCGGCCGACCGGCGCGCACCCCGGCCCGGTTCGACCCGGCGCTGCCCGGCAACGCCGCCAAGTACGCCGCCGTCGAGCAACTGGTGGCGCTCGCCGAGGAGATCGGCTGCTCGCTGCCCGAGCTGGCCGTCGCGTTCACCGTGGCACACCCGGCGGTCACCTCGGCGATCGTCGGACCGCGCACGATGGAGCAGTTGGAGGGGCTGCTCAAGGGAGCGGCGCTCGCGCTCGACGACGCGGTGCTGGACCGGATCGACGAGATCGTCCCGCCCGGCACGAACCTCTACCCGCCGGACGGCGTCTGGTCCCCGCCCGCGCTCACCGACCCGGCACTGCGGCGCCGTCCCCCGGCCGAGCGCGCCGCCGCCTGACCGCCGGGGGCACCGCCCGATCCGACGGGGGCCGCCCTGCCGGCGGTCGCCGGACGGCCGCCGGTGGACCGGGGTGACCGGTTGCCGCCGGGAGCCGCCCTCGGGCAGGATGCGCGGAATGGCCCGCCTGTCAGTCCGCCGCGCCACCGCCGTCGCGGCCGTGCTCGCCCTGCTCGCCGCCGGCTGCTCCGACCAGGCGAGCCCGCCGGCCACCTCGCGGGCCGCCGCGCCGACGCCGGCCGGCGGGGTCACCGCGACGCCGGCCCCGCCGGCCGCCCCGTCGCCCGTCCCGGCCGCGCGGGCCGGGCTCGGCGGCCGGCCGAGCCCGAGCGCCCGGCCGTGCGAGGTCTTCCCGGCGGACAACGTCTGGCACGCCGACGTCTCCCGACTGCCCGTGCACCCGCGCTCCGCGGCGATGGTCGGCGCGATCGGCGGCGGCGCCACGGTGCACGCCGACTTCGGCTCCGGCAGGTGGGAGGGCGCGCCGATCGGCATCCCGGTCACCGTCGTCCCCGCCGGCCAGCGGCGGGTCCCGGTGACCTTCGAGTACGCCGACGAGAGCGACCCGGGCCCGTACCCGGTTCCGCCGGACGCGGCGGTCGAGGGCGGACCGAACGGCACCGGCGACCGGCACGTGATCGTCTGGGACCGGGCGGCCTGCCGGGCGTACGAGCTGTTCGACGCGCACCGGAGCGGGGCCGGCTGGCGGGCCGGCTCGGGAGCCGTCTTCGACCTGCGGTCCAACAAGCTGCGTCGGGCCGGCTGGACGTCCGCGGACGCGGCGGGACTGTCCATCCTGGCCGGGCTGGTCCGCTACGACGAGGTGGCCGCCGGCCGCATCGACCACGCGCTGCGGGTGACCGTGCCGCGTACCCGCACCGGCTGGACCTGGCCGGCCACCCACTCCGCCTCGTCGGCCACCGACCCGGCGCTGCCGCAGCTCGGCCAGCGGCTGCGCCTCAAGCGTTCGGTGGACCTGTCCCGGCTGCCCCGGCAGGCCCGGATCGTCGCCGAGGCGATGCAGCGCCACGGGCTGATCGTCGCCGACCACGGCTCGGCCTGGTTCGTCTCGGGCGCCCCCGACCCGCGCTGGGACAACGACGCCCTGCACGCCCTCGGCGGCCTGCGCGGCAGCGACTTCGAGGTGGTGGACGCCGCGGGGTTGATGGTGAGCGGCGGGTCGGGCGCCACCCGCTGATATCCGTCGCCGGCACCCCGACCGGTGGGTCACACTGTCCGGGTGGATCATCGTGATCTGGTCCGGGTGAGCAAGCGGATGTCGCTGGCGCTGCGCCACCGCCCCGACCGGTTCCACCTGGCGCTCGACGGGGCCGGCTGGGTGCCGGTCGCCGACCTGCTCGCCACGCTGGGGATCACCCGCGCCGACCTGGACGCCGTGGTGGCCGGCAACGACAAGCGACGCTTCGCCGTCGAACGCGGCCCGGACGGGGTCGACCGGATCCGGGCCAGCCAGGGCCACTCCGTCCCGGTCGACCTCGGCCTGTCCCCGGCGATGCCGCCGGAGCGGCTCTTCCACGGCACCAGCGAGGCCGCCCTGCCCGCGATCCGCGCCGAGGGCCTGCACCGGGGCCGCCGGCACCACGTGCACCTCTCCCCGGACGTGGAGACCGCCCACCGGGTCGGCGCCCGCCGCAGGGACACCGTGGTGATCCTCGCCGTCGACGCCGCCGCGATGTCCGACAACGGCTACGTCTTCTATCGCAGCGCCAACGGCGTCTGGCTCACCGACACCGTCCCACCCGCCTACCTCACCCCCACCCCACCCCGTTGATCATGAAGTTATTACCACCGACAACGGCGTGTCGGGACAATAACTTCATGATCAACCGCGCGGCGCGCGGCGCGCGGCGCGGGGCGCGCGGGGCGCCGGGGCGCGGGACCGGGTGGGGTCAGTGCGCCGTCACCGGGTGGTGGACCACCGCGTCGAAGAGGTAGGCGAGGGTGTTGGGGGCGGTCCGGTCGGGTTGGCTCGCACCCGTGGTGTCGGTGGCGCGGGCACGGAGGGTGAATGGGCCCGGCGCCGGGGGTCGCCAGCGCGCCGTCCAGCGCTGCCAGGCGCCGCCCCGGTCGGCCGCCACCAGGTCGGCCGGGCGCCAGCCGTCGCCCGTGTCCACCTCGACCCGCTCGATGGGGCCGTTGCCCGACCACGACCGGCCGCGCAGCAGCACCTCCTCGCCCGCCGGCACCCAGGCGTCCCAGGCCAGCTCGAACGCGCTCTTCACCGGCTGGGCGCCCAGCACCGTGCCCCCGGCCGGGTGCCCGGGGCCGAACATCCGGTAGAACCGGGTGTTCCACGGCGAGAAGAGGGGCGTGGTGGAGACCTCCACCGGGCCCACCCACTTGATCGAGGAGATGCCGATCCAGCCGGGCACCACGACGCGGACCGGGAAACCGTGGTCGGCGGGGAGCGGCTCGCCGTTCATCTCGTACGCCAGCAGCACGTCGTCGAGGGCCTTGGCGATCGGCAGCGGGCGGCGTACGCGCCCGAGGTTGATCCCGCCGGTCACGTAGTCCGGGTCCAGCCCCTCGGGCATCACGTCGACCGCGTCGTCCCGCAGCCCGGCCAGCCGCAGCACGGTGCCCAGCCGGACGCCCCGCCAGCGCGCGACGCCGACCCCGCCCAACCCCCAGGCCACTCCCGGCGCCGGATCGCCCTGCTGCTCGGTGAAGAAGCGCCGCCCGTTGCCGGCGCACTCGAGCAGCGCGTCGCTCTCCTCGGCGGGCAGCCGGCGCAGCTCGTCGAGGCTGAACTCGACCGGGGCGTCCCGGGTGGGCGCGTCCCGCAGCCCGGTGCCGAAGAGGCGCAGCCGCCAGGTGTCGGCGTCCAGCCGGGGCGTCTCGGTGTGGTTGCGGACGAAGAACCGGTCGTTCGGCACCACGTACCCCTGCCCGGCCAGCGCCGTCCACCGCATCTCGGCGTTGGTGTCCAGCGGGCGCAGCAGCTCCGACGGCAGTGGCTTGGCGATCGGCGTACCCGGATCGACGCCGACCGGCGCGGCCGCCACCGCGACCGGCTCGCGCTCGGCCGCGGCGGCGGTCAGGGCGGCCATGGCCGCCCCCAGTTCCAGCAGCCGGTCGCGGTCGACGCCCGCGCCCCGGGCCTCCCCGGCGAGCCACTGCCGGCTCCGGCGGGTGTCGTGGTCGGCTTCGGCGTGGGACACGGGTGACCTCCGGAGAGTGGGCGGCGCTGCCACTCCTATCCAATCAGTAGGACTTTTCGCCACGGCAGCGCAGGTCGGGTCAGGCGGTGGGCACGCCGAGGCGGTCGAGCAGCCGCCGCCGCAGCGCGCCGAGGGCGGGGTCGTCGGGGCGGGGGGCGGGACCGAGGTCGACGGGGATCTCCTCGGCGATGACGCCCCCGTCGAGGAGCAGGACGCGGTCGGCGAGCAGCAGCGCCTCCTCCACGTCGTGGGTGACCAGCAGCGCGGCGAAGCCGTGCTCGGCGCGCAGCCGGCGCAGCAGGCCCTGCATGCGCAGCCGGGTCAGGGCGTCCAGCGCGCCGAACGGTTCGTCGAGCAGGAGCAGGTCGGGTTCCCGGACCAGGGCCCGGGCCACCGCCACCCGCTGCGCCTGCCCGCCGGAGAGTTCGGCCGGCCAGGCCCGGCCCCGGTCGGCCAGGCCGACCTCGGCCAGCGCGCGGTCGACCCGGGCCGCGACGTCCGGGCCGGCGAGCCCGAGGGCGACGTTGTCGGCGACCCGCTTCCACGGCAGCAGCCGGTGCTCCTGGAACACCACGGCCGCGGTGCCGTGCACGACGTGGGCGCCGGTCGCCTCGTCGTCCAGGCCGGCGAGGACGCGCAGCAGGGTGCTCTTGCCGGAGCCGCTGCCGCCGAGCAGCGCCACCGTCTCCCCGGCGCCGATGGCGAGGTCGACGCCGGCCAGCACCACCGTGGGACCGAACGCGCGGCCCACCGCCCGGGCCGTGAGCACCGGCCGGGTCAGGTCGCCCGCAGTCCGCGCCGCCATGTCAGCGTCCTCCTCTCGGCGTACCGGAGGGCGAGGTCGGAGAGCAGGCCCAGCGCGGCGTAGATGAGCAGGCCGAGCACCACCACGTCGGTCTGGCTGAACTCGCGGGCCTCCATCATGAGGAAGCCGACGCCGGTCTGGGCGTTGACTTGCTCGCCGACGACCAGGCTGAGCCAGGCCGCCCCGATGGCCAGCCGCAGCCCGAGGAAGAGGGCGGGCAGCGCGCCGGGGAGGACCACGTGCCGCAGCCGGGCCGCCGGGCCGAGCCCGCAGGTGCGCGCCGCCTCCACCAGCCGTTCGTCGATGTCCCGGATGCCGGCGTACGTGTTGAAGTAGATCGGGAAGAACGCGCCGAGCGCGACCAGGGTGATCTTCAACGACTCGCCGATACCCACCCAGATGATCAGCAGCGGGACGAGGCCCAGGTGGGGCAGCATGCGGGCCATCTGCACCGGCGGGTCGACCAGGTCGTCACCGAGGCGGAACAGTCCGGCGGCCGCACCGAGCACCAGGGCCAGGCCGCCGCCGATGAGCAGGCCGAGCGCGGCGCGGGTGAGCGAGTCGACGAGGTGCACGGCGAGGGTGCCGTCCCGGGCCAGCCGCCAGCCGGTGGCGAGGACGGCGCTCGGGGCGGGCAGCTTCTCCGGGGCGAGCAGGCCGGCCCGGGCGGCCGCCTCCCAGCCGAGCACCAGCACGAGCGGGCTGACGAGTCGGCGCCACCGCCGGGCCGCGCCGTCCCGCCGCCGGCGCGGCGCCGGCCCGGCCGGTACGACCGGTGCCGGCGCCTCGGCGAGCGCCGGGCTGGTCATCCGAGCACCTCGTTGAACCGCCCGTCCACCCGTCCGGCGATGTCCACCGGGCCGGGCACCAGCTCCAGCTCGACGAAGCTGTCCGCGATGGCCTGGAGTTCGGCGCCGATCTCGGGGGTGACCGGGGCGAGCGGCCGGGCGCTGCGGGCCAGCGCGCGGGTGGTGACGTCGAGCGGGATCTTCAGCTCGGGCGCGAGGGTCGCGGCGCGCTCCGTCGGGTGGCTGATGCCCCAGTCGGTCACCTGCCGGTACGTGGTCAGGAAGGCCCGGACGTCGTCCGGCCGGTTCTTCACCGCCTCCGGCGCGGCCAGCACGTACTCCCGGTTGCCGGCCAGGCCGGTGGCGTCGGCGAGCACCCGCACGCCGGGCTGCTCGGCCAGGGCGAAGTACGGGTCCCAGATGATCCAGGCGTCGACCTGCCCGTTGTCGAACGCGGGCCGCCCCTCGGCGGGCTTCAGGTACTTCACGTTGACGTCCTTCAGGGTCATCCGGTTCGCCTCCAGCAGCTTGACCAGCAGCCAGTGCACGTTGGAGCCCTTGTTGAGCGCCACGGTCTTCCCGCGCAGGTCGGCGAAGCTCCGGTAGGGGCTGCCGGCCTTGACCAGCACGGCCTCGCCCTGCGGGATGGGGTCCGAGGTGCCGATGACGGCGAACGGGATCTTCCCGGCGGCGGCGAACACCGGCGGCGCCTCGCCGACCTGGCCGATGTCGATCGAGCCGGCCTTGAGCGCCTCGGTCAGCGCCGGGCCGCTCTCGAACAGCGACCAGGTCACGTTCGGCGCGGCGGCCCGGGCCTTGACCAGGCTGAGGCCGCCGAACCGCTGGTAGCCGATCCGCAGCGGGCCGCTGCCTCCGCCGCTGGCGTCGGCCGCGTCGCCGCCGCAGGCCGCCAGGGCCGTGGTGGCCAGCAGCGCCAGGGTGGTGAGCAGCGCGGCAACGGTGCGGCGCCGCCGGGGGCGGGCGGTTCTCGACGGGGTACGCATGGCAGCTCCTCGGAGAGGGGGATGTCCCGGCCGTCGGTGGACGCGAGCAACCTACCAACCCGATAGGATTTATGGGTAGGGTGTGGACGCCGTCGTCCCACCCCTCAGGAGGTTTCCCATGCCGCTCACCTTCCACTGGTTCCTGCCGACCTACGGCGACAGCCGGGACATCGTGGGCGGCGGGCACGGTGTGCCGGTCGGCACCGCCGGCGGCGCGCGGCCCGCCAGCGTCGCCTACCTCGGGCAGATCGCCCGCAGCGCCGAGCAGCTCGGCTTCGCGGGCGCGCTCACCCCCACCGGCGCGTGGTGCGAGGACGCCTGGCTGAGCACGGCCATGCTGACCGAGGTGACCGAGCGGTTGAAGTTCCTCGTCGCGTTCCGCCCCGGGCTGCTCTCGCCGACCCTGGCCGCCCAGATGGCGTCGACGTTCCAGCGGCTCTCCGGCGGCCGGCTGCTGCTCAACGTGGTCACCGGCGGCGAGTCCACCGAGCAGCGGGCGTACGGCGACTTCCTCGACAAGGACGCCCGCTACGCGCGCACCGACGAGTTTCTGCACGTGGTCCGCGCGCTGTGGCGCGGGGAGACGGTGGACCACGCGGGGGAGCACCTGCGCGTCGAGGGCGCCCGGCTGAGCCGGCTGCCCGACCCGGTGCCGCCGGTCTACTTCGGCGGGTCGTCCGCCGCCGCCGGCCCGGTGGCCGTCCGGCACAGCGACGTCTACCTGACGTGGGGCGAGCCGCCCGCGCAGGTGGCCGGCAAGCTCGACTGGATCCGGGGGCTGGCCGCCGAGGCGGGCCGGGAGCTGCGGTTCGGCATCCGGCTGCACGTCATCACCCGGGACACCGCCGACGAGGCCTGGGCGCAGGCGCGCCGGCTGCTCGACGGCATTGACGAGGCCGACATCCGGGCCGTCCAGGAGGGGCTGCGGCGCAGCGAGTCCGAGGGGCAGCGGCGGATGCTGGACCTGCACGGCGGCTCGCGCGACGGCCTGGAGGTCGCGCCGAACCTGTGGGCCGGGGTGGGGCTGGTCCGTGGCGGCGCCGGCACCGCCCTGGTCGGCAGCCACACCGAGGTGGCCGACCGGATCGCCGAATACCACGCGCTCGGCATCGACGAGTTCATCCTCTCCGGTCACCCGCACCTGGAGGAGGCGTACTGGTTCGGCGAGGGGGTGCTGCCGATCCTGCGCAGGCGTGGCCTGTGGCGACACCCGGCCGGCGAGCCGGCCGGGGACGTGCCGGCGAGCGTGCCGTTCACGCCGCAGCCGGTGCCAGCCGCGGCCCGGGGCTGAGCGCGGCCGCCGGGCCCGCCGGCGTACCGGCCGAAGTCATCAGGCGTGCGGGCCCGGGGGCAGTCGGTGTGCGGGCCCGGGGTCAGCCGGCGTGCGGGCCCGGGTCAGTCGGCGTGCTGGCCGGCGAGGAAGTCGGCCAGCACCCGGGTGTGCGTGGAGAACGCCAGCTTGACCGGCTCGGTGAGGACCAGCCACTCGGTGGCCTCCTCGGTGGGCGCCGACGGGGGCAGGTCACCGACCGGTCGTTCGGGCAGCACGCCGAAGACCATCATGGTGCCGCCGGCCGGCGCCCCGTGCACCGCGAACAGCCGCGCCTCCTCGGCCTCGGCGAGCAGGCCGGTCTCCTCCCGCAGCTCGCGGACCAGCGCCTCGGACCACTCCTCGCCGTACTCGATGAAGCCGCCCGGCAGGGCGAGCTGGCCGCGGGCCGGCTCGATGTCCCGGCGGACCACCACCACGCCGAGGCCCTCCGGGGTGCGCACCGGCAGCACGGCCACCGCGACGGGCAGCGGGTTGCGCCACACCGTCTCGCCGCAGGTGGGGCAGACGCGCGGCCACCCGGCCTCCGCCGGGTAGGCCACGCCGCAGAACGAGCAGTGCGAGTACGGAGCGGCGGTCACGCCGCTGCACGTTACCCGCCCGCCGGCCCGGGCGCGCCCTTCACCCGTCCGCGCGGGGTGTCTCCGGGTGCCGCAGCCGTTCCGCCCGGCGGAGCGACACCCGCTGACCACGAGGACGGGACATCAGCCGCCGCCGACGTGGCGGAGGACGGCCAGGACCCGGCGGTTGTCGCCGTCCGAGGACGGCAGGCCGAGTTTCGCGAAGATGTTCGCCACGTGCTTCTCCACGACTCCGGCGGTGATGACGAGAGCCGCCGCGATCCCGGCGTTGGATCGTCCCTCGGCCATCAGCGAGAGCACCTCACGCTCCCGGGGGGTCAGCGACGCCACCCCGGCCGTGTCCTGCCCGGCCCGCATCAGGTGGCCGACCACCTCGGGATCCAGCGCGGTGCCACCGGATGCCACCCGGGTCAACGCGTCCACGAAATCGGCGACGTCGGCGACCCGGTCCTTGAGCAGGTATCCGACCCCGGTCGGCCGGTCGGCGAGCAGGCGGATCGCGTAGCGGGTCTCCACGTACTGGGAGAACACCAGCACACCGACGTCGGGATGGTCGCGTCGGATGTCGATGGCGGCGCGCAGTCCCTCGTCGGTGTGCGTCGGCGGCATCCGGATGTCGATGATGGCCACATCCGGTGCGGTGGCGGCGGTCGCGGACCGCAAGGCGTCGGCGTCGGCCACCGCCGCACACACCTCGAAACCGCGGTCGGTGAGCAGCCGGACCAGCCCCTCGCGCATCATCGCGGCATCCTCCGCGATCACCACCCGCATGTCGTCGCCTCCGTTCACAGGTGTGGGGGCAGGTCGATCTCGACCCGGGTCGGACCGCCGGTCGGGCTGTGCACACGCATCCGGCCGTCCACGACGGCGATGCGGCGGGCCAGGCCGGACAGGCCGGGCCCGTCCGGGTCCGCCCCGCCGACGCCGTCGTCCGTGACGGTCACCGTCAGGCACTCGCCGGATCGGACGACGCCGAGCCCGACACGGGTCGCCCGGCTGTGTTTGGCCGCGTTCGCGAGCAGCTCGGCGGCGCAGAAGTAGGCGATGGTCTCGATGGCGGGCGCGGGGCGGTCGGGCAGCTCGACATGCACCGCGACCGGGATGGCGCTGCTCGTCGCGAGCGTCGCCAGCGCGTCGCCGAGACCGCCGTCGAGGACCGGGGGGTGGATCCCGCGCACCAGGTCGCGCAGGTCGGCCAGGGCATCCTTCGCTCCGCGGTGGGCGAGCGCGACCAGTTCGCGGGCCTGCGCGAGGTCGGGTGGCGGGCCGTCGGCACCGAGCTTCTCGGTCGCCATGCCGAGGTTCATCGCCAGCGTGGCCAGCCGGATCTGCGCGCCGTCGTGCAGGTCCCGTTCCAGCCTGCGCATCATCGCGGCCGCGTCGTCGATCGCGCGGGCCCGGGTGACCTGCAGTTCGCGTACCCGCTCGGCGAGCCGGCGCGGACCGAGCAGCCGTCGCATCGCGGCGACGTCCAGTGCCGTACCGGCCCGCATCAGCCACGGTGCGACCAGCAGCATGGCGAGGCCGGCCGCGGCGATGAGGAACGTTCCGGCGAACGTCCGCGTGCCGATGGCGCCGAACGGCGTCAGCGCCCACACCGGGCCGAGGGTCGTTCCGGCCGGGTGGTTGCGGAACAGCGGCCACCACACCGGGTAGCTGAGGTTGACCGCCCCGAACACGTAGCAGAACGCGCCGTAGCCCTCGGGGATCGCCAGGGGCACCTTGAGCAGGCCGTACCCGACGGCGCGCCAGCCCGGTCCGTCGGCGACCACGGCGCTGATCCGCTTCGAGGGCCGCGGCGGCGGGGCGTCCACCTGTACGCCGAGCAGCCGGTCGGCGAGCGAGCGGTGCACGGCGCCCATCGCGCGCCCGATCGGGGCGGCCAGCACGACCAGGAGCGCGACGGTGAGCGGAAGCAGGACCAGGAACAGCGGTGCGACGGCAGGTGCGGGCTCCTCGGCTGTGGCTCCGGTGGCCCAGAGGACGAGGGCTCCCAGGGCCGGCACGATCGCCGGTGCGCTCAGGATCGCGACCGCACTGACCACGCCGACGACGCAGAACACCGCCCGGCGCAGGGCCAGTGTGGTGAACGGAGCACGCAGCGCGGTCACCAGCCCATTGTCGCCGCTCACGCGTCGCGATGGCGGAGCAGCACTCCGCCGCACAGGATCGCCACCGCCGCGTACCCGCACATCAGCAGCGCGCTGATCCAGCCGGCGAACAGCCCGGGCACCGGCGAGGTCACCGCGATCGAGTTGAGCAGCATCAACAGCGGGACGAAGCGCCCGACCGCGATTCCGCTCTCGCCGAACAGGCCGGCCACGATCATCGGGACGAACATCAGACCGAACAGCGTGCCGATGGCGGCGCCCGAGTGCCGCACGATCGCCCCGATGCCGACCCCGATCAGCGCCGTGACGCCCAGGTACACGCCGGTCAGCACGACCGCGCGCAGGATCGCCGGGTCGGTCAGGGAGGCGGCCGGGATGGCGGTGCCGCGGATCGCGAGCTGCCCGCCCAGATAGCCGGCGAAGCTCGCGACCAGGCCGACGGCGAGAGCCGCGCCGCCGCACACGGCGACCTTCGCGGCCAGGACGGTCCGACGCCGCGGGACGGCGGCGAGCGTGGAGCGGATCATCCCGGTGCCGTATTCGCCGGTCACCATGAGGACGCCGAGCGCTCCGAGGAGCAGCTGGGCCACGATGGCGCCGCCGAGGCTGTTGTTCAGGATCTGGGCGGCGGTGGCGACCGGCGTGTGCGATCGGTACCCGAGTCCCACCCCGGTCCCGGCCGCCGCCATCGAGACCACCGCGGCGACCGCCAGCCACCACGTCGACCGGACGCTGCTCAGCTTGATCCGCTCCATCCGGGCCGCGTGCCGGAATCCGTACCCGTTCATGACGCTCCCACTCCGCGATAGTCGGTGGCCGCCGAGGTGAGCCGGAAGAACGCGTCCTCCAGGCTGTCGCCGCCGGCGGCGAGTTCGGCGACGGTCGTCTCGGCCAGCAGCCGGCCGCGGCCGATGACCACCAGCCGGTCGGCGGTCAGCGCCATCTCGGCGATCAGGTGACTGGACACGAACACCGTCCGGCCTTCGGCGGCGAGCCCGCGCAGCAGGTCCCGGATCCAGCGGATGCCCTCCGGATCCAGTCCGTTGACCGGCTCGTCGAGCAGGAGGACGCCCGGGTCGCCGAGCAGGGCCACCGCGACGCCGAGCCGCTGGCGCATGCCGAGCGAGTACGTGCCGGCACGGCGCGTCGCCGCGTCGGACAGACCGACGGCGCGCAGCACCTGCTCGACCCGGGCACCGGGGATGTCGTTGCTCGCGGCCAGCGCGGTGAGGTGCGCACGGGCGCTGCGGCCGGGATGGAACGCCCCGGCATCGAGGAGCGCGCCCACCGTCTTCAACGGCCAGTTCAGGTCCGGGTACCGGACGCCGCCGATCAGTGCCTCGCCGTGGTCCGGGGCATCCAGGCCGAGGATCATCCGCATCGTCGTCGACTTGCCGGACCCGTTCGGGCCGAGGAAGCCGGTCACCACCCCCGGCTGCACCCGGACGCTCAGCCGGTCCACGGCGACCCGGTCGCCGTAGCGTTTCGTCAGCTCACGTAGTTCGATCACACGATTGACGCTAGGCAGCGCCGCTCGCGGTCGGAAGCCGGAAACCAGGCGACTCCGCCTGGGGGTTTTCCGCCCCCACCCCGGCTAGCCGAGGACGTCGGCGGTGCCCGCGCGCAGGGCGGCCCGGGTCTCCATGAGGGCGAAGCCGAGCAGGTTGTCGCCCCGCCACCGCGCCGGGTCCGCGGCGCGCGGGTCGTCGGCCGCCAGCCCGATGCCCCAGACCCGGTCCACCGGGCTCGCCTCGACCAGCACCCGCTCGCCGGTGCCGAGCAGGAACCGGCCCAGCTCCTCGTGCTGGCCGAACTTGGCCACGCTGCCGGCCACCACGATGTCGTAGCGGCGGGCCGCCCAGGTCGCCTCGTCGAAGCCGCGGACCTGCCGGCCGAGCGCCTTGGCCCGGTGCGGGTGTGCGGCTCCGAGGACCCGCTCGGCGATCCCGTCGTCGCCGAAGAGGGTGGCCTTGTGCCACATCATCCAGTGCTCGGCCGTGGCGTACGTGCGGCCGTCCACCGTGAACGGCGCGGGCCACCACTGGCTCAGGCAGCCGGCGCCGGCGCTGCCGTCGCGCTGCGGGCGGTGCCCCCAGAAGTGCAGGTATCTGACCGGCGTTCCCGTCTGGACGGCGGCCGTCAGCTCGGCGACGGATCGGATCGGCATGATCGCCAGTCTGCCCGAGGGCACCGACACTCCGCCCCCGCATTCCCCGGGGGCCGGAACCTCCGCGCGCGCCGACGGGTCGGCCGCGCCGTGCCCGTGCCGCCGTCCTGCGGCACGGGCACGGCCGGCGAGGGAGTCAGGGGGTGGGGATGCCGGTGTAGAAGGCGGTCGTCCGGTCGCCGGCGGCGCGCGCCTCGTCGGCCGGGGTGCCGGCGGCGATGCTCGCCTCGGTCCAGCGGGCGCTGGCCTCCGCCATGAAGCGCCGGCCCTCGTCGGACCCCATCCAGGCGACGGCCTGGTCCGGGCTGATCCCGCTGCCGTCGGCCGCGAGGTGGGAGGCCAGCCCGAGCAGCGCGCCGTCCCAGCCGACGCCGACCGCGCCGGGCCCGAACTCGGCCCACCGCTGGTCGTCGACGTGCGCGACGTGCTCCAGCTCGAACCGGGTACGCCCGGCGCCGGCCTCGGTGAGCCGTACCTCGATCCAGCTCACCTCGCCGCCGAACTCCCAGGTCGCGGCGAAGCTGTGCGGCGGGTCGCAGCGCTCGACCGTGCCCCCGGCGTTGCCCTCCAACTGGTAGCGGCCGCCGACCTTCAGCTCGCCGGAGACCGGCAGGAACCAGCGGGGGATCCGCTCGGCGCTGGTGCAGGCGTCCCAGACGTCCTCCACCGGCGCGTCGTACGTCTGGCTGACGGTCATCACCCGCGCCTCGCCGGCGGGGAGCGTGCGGCTGCCCAGCCGGCGCTCCACGTCGCTGATCTGCCCGATTACGTCGATCATGATGTGGTCCTCTCGTCGGATTCGCTCTCGCGCAGCCGCCGTTCGCGCCGGCCCCGGGCCAGTTCGGTGGCGAGCGCCGCCAGCGGCGGCGTCCAGAACCGGCGGAAACCCGCCAGCCACTCGTCCATCTCGCGCAGCGGGCCAGGGTCCACCGCGTAGAGGCGGCGGGTGCCCTGGGCGCGGACGGTCGCGAAGCCGTGCTCCCGCAGCACCTTGAGGTGTTGCGACACGGCGGGCTGGCTGATGCCGAACTCCCGCTGGACGGTCGCGCCGAGCGTGCCGGCGGGCTGCTCGCCATCGGCGAGCAGCTCCAGGATCCGGCGACGGACCGGATCTCCGAGGACGTCGAAGGCGTGCACGACCTCTTTCTATCAGATCCGACTTATATAAGCGAGCGCTGCATGAGCGGCGCGCCGGCGGGACGGGTCCCGCCCCTCCGGTCAGCCGCCGAGGCGGGCGGCGACGGTGCTGCGCAGCTCCGGGAGCCGGTCGTGCAGCAGGCCGGGACATTGCGTGCTGTTGAAGTCCTTGTGCCCGTAGATCTCGGTCGGCGGGATGCCGTACTGCTGGCAGGTGAAGGCGCAGAACCACACCAGGCTGTTCCAGAGCGCCTGCGGGGGCTGCACGTCCAGATAGATGCCGTCGTTCTCGATGCCGATGGCCTGGCTGTTCTGCCCGACGCAGTGCGCGCCCTGCACCATGGTCTGCCCGTGCAGCAGCCCGTAGAGGCTGCCGTGCCGGCCCTCGGTGAGGAAGCCGCCCCGGCTGTTGGTGAAGTGCTGCCCGGAGTCGAGCCAGCCGTTGCTGTCCATGTGCAGGTTCTGAATGTCGCGCGAGTTCCGGTAGGCCTGCGCGAGGCTGTAGTCGGTGGTGTTCGGGAACGCCGTGTGGTGGATGATGATCTTGTTGGGCCGGCTCTGCGCCACGCTCACCGCGGAGGACGGCGGGCGGGCGCCCCAGGTCGCGCAGTTGGCGATGGTCGGCTGGTCGATCCGGGCCGCGACGGCCCGGGCGTCGCGGCCGGGGCCGACCTGGGTCAGCGCGGTGGCGCCGGCGGCGGCGCCGAGCAGGACCGCGCCGCGCAGCACGGCCCGCCGGGGAACGGGAACGGACATCGGGGCCTCCTCGTCGGGGACGGGCGCCGCCGGTGGCGGGCGGATCCGGGTCGCGGCGCGGAGACGCCGGAGCGGACCGCCCGCCACCGGAGCGGATCAGCAGGGTCCGTTGCAGGCCAGCACCTTGAGCCGGTCCAGGGTGCCGTTCCAGACGTTCTGGTCACCCGGGAAGACGCCCGAGGAGGCCCACTGCCAGAAGGAGTACGTCCCCCAGCCGGCCGGCAGGGTGCCGACGCTGCTGGAGTAGCGCGCGATCCACAGCGGGTTGTTCGCGGCGAACTGCGAGGTGTTGCCGGTGCAGGTGCTCCACCAGTCGGTGGTGGTGTAGATGGTGGCCCACCGGCCGGTGCGCGCGTAGTACTGGTTGACGAACGAGGCGATCCAGCTGCGCATCGAGGCCTGGCTCAGGCCGTAGCAGGTGGCGCCGTACGGGTTGTACTCGATGTCGAGCGCGCCGGGCAGCGTCTTGCCGTCCTTGGACCAGCCGCCGCCGTGGTCGACGAAGTAGTTGGCCTGGGTGGCGCCGGTCGTGGTGTCCGGCCGGGCGAAGTGGTACGACCCGCGGATCATCCCGACGTTGTAGGAGCCGTTGTACTGCTGGGCGAAGTACGGGTTGGTGTAGTACGTGCCCTCGGTCGCCTTCACGTACGCGAACCGGGCGCCGTTGTTCCAGGCGGCGGACCAGTTCACGTTGCCCTGGTGGCTGGAGACGTCCATGCCGGGCAGGCCGGCCGGGGCGGCGCTGGCGGGAGTCGCGCCGACGACGGCCGAGGCGGCCAGGGTGACGGTGGCGAGCAGGGCCGTGGCGGCCGTACGCAGCGCCGATCGCAGGGGACGGTTCATCTTTCCTCCCTGGGGGTGGGGGAGACTGACGAAAGGAACTGTCAACATTAGGTCACAGGGTGGAGAAACTTTTCAATAGACACATGGAAGTTTTTCTTTGTCTTGCGGGGTTCAGCGGAGGTCGGCCAGCACCTCGGCGGCGGCGCGCTCGCCGGCCACGACCGCGCCCTCCAGGTAGCCGCTCCACCGGGTGGCGGTCTCCGTGCCGGCCCAGTGCACCCGGCCCACCGGCCGGCGCAGCTCCGGGCCGTAGTCCCGCCAGGAGCCGGGCGGCAGCATGCCGCAGAAGCAGCCACGGGTCCACGGGTCGGCCGACCAGTCGTACTCGACCAGGTCGTCGGGGCGGGCGGCGGCCGGCCCGACGAGCGTGCCGAGGGCGTCCAGCAGCGCGGCCCGCCGCGCGTCCGGCGCCATCCGGCGCAGCTGGCGGGCCTCCGCGCCGTAGCTGAACGCGGTGAGCACCCCGCGCGGCGAGCCGGGCACCGAGTTGTCCACCGTCTCGGTGACCGGGCCGTCGTCGGCGGTCGCCACCCCGGAGCGACCGTCGGCCCGCCAGAACGGCTCCGGGTAGAGGGCGTGCACCTTGATCGCCGCGCCCATCGGCATCCGCTGGGTGAGCCCGTCGCGCAGCGCCGGCAGCGGCGGGTCGTACCGGATCCGCCCGGCCAGCGCCGGCGCCACCGCGACCACCACGGCGTCGGCGCGGTGCACCTCGCCGCCCGCGTCGACCCGCACCCCGGCGCCGTCCTGGGTGAGCCCCTCGACCGGGGCGCCGAGGCGCAGGCAGTCCGCCGGCAGGGCGGCGGCCAACCGCTCGGCCAGCGCCGCCGGGCCGCCCACGATCCGGTCCTGCTGGGCGCCGCCGGCCATCCCCAGCAGGACGCCCGTGCCGCCGCCGCTGCGCAGATAGAACAGCATCTGCAACAGCGACACCTCGTCCGGCGCGGCGGCGAGCAGCCCGCCGGCCAGCAACCGCCCGGCGTAGCGGGCGGTGACCGGGTCGGGCGCGGTGGCGGCCAGCCAGCCACCGAGCGTGGTCCGGTCCCACTCCGCCGCCTCGGCCGCCCGCCAGGGCGCGGCCGGGTCGAGCCGCGCGGCGAGCCCGTCCAGCGTGTCGAGGACCGCGGCCACCGACGCGGGCGCCTCGGCCAGCCGCCGCCCGGCCCAGCGCAGCGTCGGCGCGCCCTGCGCCGGTGACGGGAAGGTGGCCAGGCCGTGGGCGGCCACCAGCGCGTACATCCGGTCCTGGGTCGGACCGATCCACTGGGCGCCGAGGTCGAGCCAGCCGCCGTCGGGCAGCGGCCGGGAGAGCGTCCGGCCGCCGACCCGGTCCCGGGCCTCCACCAGGCGTACGGCGCAACCGGCGCCGGCGAGCGCGAGCGCGGCGGCCAGGCCGGAGAACCCCGCCCCGACCACGACCACCCGGCTGCCGCGCACGGCGCGGGATACCCGGATCCCGGTGGAATTCTCTCGGCCGGCGTGTCGATACCGGCGTCCGCCGTTCGTGTGGAGGGTGGAGGGGCGGCGCGGGGCCGCTGCCGGAGGTGAGGAGACGCGCGTGAGGCAGTACCTGATCAGCATGTACCAGCCGGCCGGCGCCGGCCGGCCGGACCCGGAGTTCCTGGCCGGGGTGATGCGCGAGGTCGACGCCATCGGCCGGGAGCTCAGGGAGGCCGGCTGCTGGGTGTTCGGCAACGGCCTGCACGCACCAGAGACGGCCACCGTGCTGCGCCCGAAGGGGGACGACGTGCTCGTCACCGACGGCCCGTACGTCGAGGGCAAGGAGTACCTGGGCGGGTTCACCATCATCACCGCGCCCGACCTCGACGCCGCGCTCGACTGGGGCCGCCGCTACGCCCTGGCCACCACCCTCCCGATCGAGGTGCGCCCGTTCCAGGGCGAGGAATGACCGGCCCCACCGACGTCGAACGGGTCTTCCGCGCGGAGTACGGCCGCGCGGTCGCCGTCCTGGTGCGCCTCCTCGGCGACATCGACCTCGCCGAGGAGGCGGTCCAGGAGGCGTTCGCCACCGCGGTCGACCGGTGGGCCGTCGACGGCCCACCGCCCAGCCCGGCCGGCTGGATCATCACCACGGCCCGGAACCGGGCGATCGACCGGCGGCGGCGCGAGGAGTCCCGCGCCGACCGGCACGCCCAGGCCGCCCTCCTGTACGCCGCCGAGCCGCCCGCCGAGGAGGGTCCCGTGCGCGACGACCGGCTCCGACTGATCTTCACCTGCTGCCACCCGGCGCTCGGCCCGGCGGCGCGCGTCGCGCTGACCCTGCGCCTGCTCGGCGGGCTGAGCACCGCCGAGATCGCCCGGGCCTTCCTGGTGCCGGAGCCGACCATGGCGCAGCGCCTGGTCCGGGCCAAGGCGAAGATCCGCGACGCCGGCATCCCGTACCGGGTGCCCCGGGACGCCGACCTGCCCGACCGGCTGCGCGCCGTGCTCGCCGTGGTCTACCTGATCTTCACGGAGGGGCACACCGCCAGCGCGGGGGAGCGGCTGGTCCGCGACGAGCTGTGCGCCGAGGCGATCCGGCTGGGCCGGCTGCTGACCGAGTTGATGCCGGACGAGCCGGAGGTGCTCGGCCTGCTCGCGCTGATGCTGCTCACCGACGCGCGGCGGGGCGCGCGGACCGGGCCGGACGGCGCGCTCGTGCCGCTGGGCGAGCAGGACCGGGGCCGGTGGGACCGGGCGCTGATCGCCGAGGGGCAGGCCCTGGTGTGGCGCTGCCTGCGGCGGGACCGCCCCGGCCCGTACCAGATCCAGGCCGCGATCAACGCGGTGCACAGCGACGCGCCGACCGCCGCGGACACCGACTGGTGGCAGGTCCTCGCCCTCTACGACCAGCTCCTGGCGCACGCGCCCGGCCCGGTGGTGGCGCTGCACCGGGCCGTCGCGCTGGCCGAGGTGGCCGGCCCGGCCGCCGCGCTCGCCGAGGTCGACCGGCTGGACCTGGCCGGCTACCACGTGCTGCACGCCGTCCGCGCGGACCTGCTGCGCCGCCTCGACCGGCCCGCCGAGGCGACGACCGCGTACGACGCGGCGATCGCGCGCACCGACAACGCCGCCGAGCGGGAGTTCCTCCGCCGCTCCCGCGACCTGCTGAGGAGCCACCCGTGAACGCACCGGAGATCCTGGTCGACGGGCTCACCTTCGGCGAGTCGCCCCGCTGGCACGACGGGCGGCTCTGGCTGGCCGACTGGGGCGCCGGGGAGGTGCTCACCGTCGACGCGGCGGGCCGGACCGAGGTGGTCGCCCGGGTCGACGGGCTGCCGATCTGCCTCGACTGGCTGCCGGACGGGCGGCTGCTGCTGGTCGCCGGTGGTGCCGGGCGGCTGCTGCGCCGGGAACCCGACGGCACGTTGCGCACCCACGCCGACCTGGCCGCGCTCGTCCCGCACCCGTGGAACGAGGTGGTCACCGACGCCCGGGGCAACGCGTACGTCGACACCATCGGCTTCGACTTCCCCGCCGGGGACTACCGGCCGGGGGCGGTGGCCCTGGTCATGCCGGACGGCGAAGCTCGGCTGGTCGCCGACGACCTGGCCTTCCCCAACGGCATGGTGCTCACCCCGGACGGGCGCACCCTGATCGTCGCCGAGTCGTACGCCGGCCGGCTCACCGCGTACGACGTGGCCGGCGACGGGACGCTGGGCGGCCGGCGGGTCTGGGCGGCGGTGCCGGACTCCGCGCCGGACGGCATCTGCCTCGACGCCGCCGGGGCCGTCTGGTACGGCGACGTGCCGAACCGGTGCGCCGTGCGCGTCGCCGAGGGCGGGCGGGTGCTCGACCGGATCGACCTGGATCGGGGCTGTTTCGCCTGCGCGCTCGGCGGTCCGGACGGGCGCACCCTCCACCTCGTCACCACACAGTGGAGCCCCGCGGCGCTCGCCGGCGGGCCCCGCACCGGCCAGGTCCGGACCGTGCGGGCACCCGCCCCGGCCGCCGGCTGAGCACGGCGCACCGCGCACGGCGGGTGCGACTCCGGCGCGCGTCGGAATCGTGATCGCGTCGATATCCCCGCGGCCCTCGGGAGGCATTGACGAACCCTCGCCGAAAAGTACACTCCCGGTGTAATAAGTTTCCCGCTTCGCCCGAGCCGCACCGCGCACCCCCGACGCCGCGTCCTCTCCCGAGGTGAAGATGAGCCCACCCCCCACCCCCGCGGACGGCATCGACCTGGCGCTGCACGGTGTCGGCGTCCGGTTCGGCGGGCTCGTCGCCCTCGACGACGTCTCGCTGCGGGTCCCGCCCGGCCGGATCGTCGGGGTGATCGGCCCCAACGGCGCCGGGAAGACCACCCTGTTCAACGTGGTCTGCGGCTTCGTCCCGCCGACCAGCGGATCGCTCACACTGGACGGCCGGCCGTTCCGGCCCCGCCCGCACCGGCTGACCCACCTCGGCATCGCCCGCACGCTCCAGGGCGTCGGCCTCTTCCCGGGGCTCACCGTGCTGGAGAACGTGGTGGCCGGCGCCAGCCACGCGGCCCGGGCCGGCTTCGCCACCGCCCTGTTCGGCCTGCCGCGCAGCGACCGCGACGAGCGGCGGCTGCGCCAGGAGGCCCTCGACCTCCTCGCCGAGCTGGGCGTCGCGGCGCACGCCGGCGCCGCCCCGACCACCCTGCCGTACGCGGTGCGCAAGCGGGTCGCCCTGGCCCGTGCCCTGATCGCCCGGCCCCGGCTGCTGCTGCTCGACGAGCCGGCCGGCGGGCTGGGCGCCGACGACGTCGCCGAGCTGGCCGAGCTGGTCCGCACCCTGCCCGAGCGGGCCGGCGGCGCCTGCTCGGTGATGCTCGTCGAGCACCATATGGACCTGGTCATGGCCGTCTGCCAGGAGCTGGTGGTGCTCGACTTCGGCCGGGTCATCGCCGCCGGCACCCCCGACGAGGTCCGCGACGACCCGCTGGTCACCGAGGCCTACCTCGGCGCCGACGTGCCGGCCGAGGCCGCGGGGGCCGGGTCGTGACCGCGGTGCTGGAGGTCGAGGCGGTGAGCGCCGGCTACGGGCCGGTGCCGGTGCTGTGGGACGTGACCTTCGAGGTGCCCGCCGGGACCATCGCCGCCGTCCTCGGCGCCAACGGGGCCGGCAAGACCACGCTGCTGCGTACCCTCTCGGGTCTGCTGCGGCCCACCGGCGGCCGGGTCCGCTTCGACGGCGCCGACCTGCGCGGCGTCCGCGTCGAACGGCTGGTCCGGCGCGGCCTGGCGCACGTCCCCGAGGGGCGGGGCGTGGTGGCCGAGCTGACCGTGGAGGAGAACCTGCGCCTCGGCGGGCTCTGGCGCGGCGACCGGGACGACGCCCGCCGGGCCCAGGACGAGGTGTACGAGCTGTTCCCGGCCCTGGCCCGCCGGCGGCGCCACGCCGGGCACCAGCTCTCCGGCGGGGAGCGGCAGATGCTCGCCCTCGGCCGGGCGCTGATCGCCCGGCCCCGGCTGCTGCTGCTCGACGAGCCGTCGCTCGGCCTGGCCCCCAAGGTGACCGCCCAGATCATGGCGCTGCTGCGCCGGCTCTGCGACGAGCGGGGGCTGACCGTCCTGCTCGTCGAGCAGAACGTGCGCAGCGCCCTCTCCGTCGCCGACCAGGGCGTGGTGATGTCGCTCGGCCGGGTGGTGACCGCCGCCCCGGCGGCCCGGCTGCGCGACGACGACCAGCTCCGGCACGCGTACCTCGGGTTCTGACGGCCCGGCGAGCAGGAAGGATCCGCGATTGGACCGGTTCTTGTTCCTCACCTTCGGCGGGCTCTCCACCGGCGCGGTCTACGCCGCGTTCGCCCTGGCCCTGGTGCTCATCTGGCGGGCCGCCCGGCTGGTCAACTTCGCCCAGGGCGCGATGGCCGTGGCCACCGCGTACGTCGGCTACGCGGTGGCCTCCGCGACCGGCTCCTACTGGCTGGGCCTGTGCGCCGCCGTGCTCGCCGGCCTGCTCCTGGGCGCGCTGGTCGAACGGGTGCTCATGCGCTTCGTCGGGCACGCCAACCCGCTCAACGAGGTGATCGTGGCGCTCGGCCTGGTGCTGCTCATCCAGGCGGTGCTCGGCATGGTCTTCGGCAACGGCTACCGGCCGGCCGCCGCCCCGTTCGACACCGACGCGCTCACCCTCGGCGGGGTGGCCGCGCTCTCGCCCTACGACCTGTGGGTGCTCGGCGCCGTCCTGGTGGTCGTCGTGCTGCTCGCGCTGCTGTTCACCCGCACGCCGATCGGCCTGCGGATGCGGGCGGCCGCGTTCGCCCCCGAGGTGTCCCGGCTGCTCGGCGTCGACGTGAGCCGGATGCTCACCCTCGGCTGGGCCCTCGCCGCCGCGGTCGGCGCGCTCGCCGGGATGCTCGTCGTGCCCACCGGGCTGGGGCTGCACCCGCACGCCATGGACCTGGTCTTCGTCGTCGCGTTCACCGCCGCCGTGGTCGGCGGCCTGGACAGCCCGACCGGTGCGGTCGTCGGCGGCCTGCTGGTCGGCCTGATCCTCTCGTACGTCACCGGCTACCTGGGCCCGGACACCACCCCGCTGGCCGTCCTGGTGCTGCTGCTGGCCGTCCTCCTGGTCCGCCCCGGCGGGCTCTTCTCCAGTGCGAGAGCGAGGCACGTGTGACCGCCACCCGCCCCTCCGCCCGGTCCGGGGTGGACCGGCCCGCCGGGCCGTCCCCGCTGCGCCGGCTGCTGCCCGGCGCGCCGGCCGCCGCCGGCCCGCGCGGGTCGACCCTGCTGCGCCACCTGGCCGGGGCGGTGCTCGCCGGCACCCTGGTCGTGCTGCTCACCAACCAGCTCGCGCCGTACCAGAACCTCCAGGTGGCCCGGGTGTGCGCGTTCCTCTGCGTCACCGCCGGCTACACCGTGCTGGTCGGGCTCAACGGCCAGCTCTCGCTCGGGCACGGGGCGCTGATGGCCACCGGCGCCTACACGGTGGCGCTGGTGCAGCGGGCGTTCGACGAGCGGGGCGTGCAGGGCCGCTGGATCCTGCCGCTGTCGCTGCTGGCCGCCGTGGCGGCGACCGCGCTGGCCGGGCTGGTCATCGGGCTTGCGGCCGCCCGGCTGCGCGGGCCGTACCTGGCCGGCGTGACCCTCGCCGTGGCGACGCTGGTGCCGGCCCTCAGCACGATCTTCACCGGGGTGTTCAACGGCGAGCAGGGGCTGCGCTTCCCGGCCGAGACCCCGCCGGCCTTCCTCGGGGCCTACTTCCAGCCGGAACGGTGGCTGGCCTGGGTCGCGCTGCTCGCCGCGCTGGTGACCGTGCTGCTCCTGGCCAACCTGGTGCGCAGCCGGTTCGGCCGGTCGCTGCGCGCCGTACGGGACGACGAGGTGGCGGCCCGGCTCGCCGGCATCCACGTCGCCCGCACCCAGGTCCTCGCCTTCGTGGTCAGCGCCGGCTGCGCCGGCCTCGGCGGCGGCGTGTACGCGGTGCTCACCGCCACCGTCGCCCCGGGAAAGTTCCCCCTGGAACTGTCGCTGTTCCTGCTCATGGCGATCGTGATCGGCGGGCTCGGCAGCCTCGCCGGCGCGGTCTGGGGCGCCGTGCTGCTGGTCGCGCTCCAGGACCTGCCGAGCCTGCTCACCGAGACGTTCAGCCTGTCGGGCGGCCTGGCCCAGCGGCTGGAGGGCAACCTCGCGCTGGCCGTGTTCGGCCTGATCCTCATCGTCGTCATGCTCGCCGCGCCGGGCGGCCTGCACGGCGCCGTCCGTACCGTCGCCGCCCGGCTGCGCGCCCGCCGCCGCGCGCCGGAGAACTGAGCCACCCCGGTTCCACCCACCCGTTCGCACCGCCGCACCGGAATGGAGAACCATGCGTCCCACCACCCGCCGCATACTCGCGGCCGCCACCGGCCTCGCCCTGCTGGCCGCCGTGCCGGCCTGCGCCGACGACGCGAAGCAGGCCGCCGAGAACGTCCCCGGCGTCACCGACACCGAGGTCGTCATCGGCACCCACCAGCCGCTCACCGGCCCCGCCGCCCCCGGCTACTCGAAGATCTCCGCCGCCACGAAGGCGTACTTCGAGCACGTCAACAGCAAGGGCGGGGTGAACGGCCGGAAGATCGTCTACAAGGTCATGGACGACGGCTACAACCCCGCCAACACCGAGAACGTGGTCCGCAAGCTGGTCCTCGACGACAAGGTCTTCGCGCTCCTCGGCGGGCTGGGCACCCCCACCCACACCAACGTGCTGGAGTTCGTCAAGACCCAGAAGGTGCCCGACCTCTTCGTCTCCTCCGGCAGCCGGAACTGGAACCAGCCCGACAAGTACCCGACCACCTTCGGCTGGCAGCCCGACTACACGGTCGAGGGCAAGGTCCTCGCCACCTGGGTGAAGCAGCAGTTCCCCGGCGCCAAGGTCTGCCACTTCGGGCAGAACGACGACTTCGGGCGGGACTCCCTGGCCGGGGTGGAGAAGGTCCTCGGCGCGGTGGCGGCGAAGCAGACCTACACCACCACCAACCAGCAGGTCGGCCCGGCCATCGGGGCGCTCAAGGCGGCCGGCTGCCAGGTGGTGATCTCGGCGAGCATCCCGGGCTTCACGGCGCTGGCCATGGGCCAGGCCGCCGGGCAGGGGTTCCGGGCGCAGTGGGTGGTGTCCAACGTGGGCGCCGACTACACGACGCTGTCCAACCAGCTCGGCGACAAGAAGGTGATCCTCGAGGGCATGGTCGCCGACAACTACCTGCCGATGGTGGGTGACACGGCCAACCCGTGGATCCAGGAGTTCACCAAGATCCACCAGAAGTACAACTCGGCCAACCCGATCGACGGCAACGCGATCTACGGCTACTCGATGGCGTACACCTTCGTGCAGGCGCTGCTCGCCGCCGGCAAGGACCCGACCCGGGAGAAGCTGGTCGAGGCGGTGCAGAAGGGCGGCTTCCGCGGGCCGGGCCTCACCCCGTTCCGGTACAGCGACAGCGTGCACGCCGGCTACAGCGGCGTGCGGCTGAACAAGGTCCAGAACGGCGCGCAGGCGTACTTCGGCCCGACGTACACCACGGACGACGGCGACGCCGCGGTCACCGAGTTCAGCGAGCCGCCGACCGCCCCGCCGGCGGACGCCATCCCGACGACCTGACCACGCGCCGGGCGGCCGTCACCGCGGTGGCGGCCGCCCGCCGACGCGCACGTAGAGTGCACCAGTCCGGCGTGACGCCACCGGGGCGGGCAAGCCGCGCCGGCCAGGAGCTACGCACAGGGGGCGGACGCATGATCGAGGTGGACGCCGACGCGCCGGCGCGGGTGGACGGCCGGTCGGCGCGGGCCGAGCGGACCCGGGCCGCCATCGTCGAGGCGCACCTGGCGCTCATCGACGAGGGCGACCTGCGGCCCACCGGGGAACGCATCGCCGAGCGGGCCGGGGTGTCCCTGCGCACCCTGTGGACCAACTTCAAGGACATGGAGACCCTGTTCGCCGCGACCGGGCTCCGGGTCGGCGAGCGACTGGACGCGCTCTGGCAGCCGATCCCCGCCGAGCTGCCGCTCACCCGGCGCATCGCGGAGTTCTGCGACCAGCGGGCCGAGATGCTGGAGGTGCTGGCGCCCTCGGCGCGCGCCTCGGCCCTGCGGGAGCCGTTCTCGCCGCAGCTGCGGCGTAACCGGGAGGCGGCCATCGCCCGGGTCCGCCACGAGATCGAGCTGGTCTTCGAGCCCGAGCTGGCGCACGCGGGTGCGGGGCGCGAGCAGTTGCTGGACGCGCTGACCGTGGCCTGCACCTGGGCGGCGTGGGCCATGATGCGCGACGCCATGGGCCTCGACGTGGCGGCGGCCCGGGCCACGCTGGCCCGCACCATCGGCGCGCTGCTCGTCGACGGCATCGCCGCCGGCCTGCGCTGACCGCGCTCGGGCCACCACACCTCAGTCGTCGCGCAGCCGGCGCAGGATCCGGGTCAGCTCGTCCCGGTCGGCCGGATCGAGGGCACCGAAGAACCGTTCCGCCTCGGCGGCCCGGGCCACCCGGATGGCCTCGCCGACCCGTTCGCCCTCTCCGGTGAGCGCGACCAGGGTGGCCCGCCGGTCGACCGGGTCGGGCCGGCGCTCGACCAGCCCGCGCTCGGCCAGGCCGTCGACCACCTCGGTGGCGGAGCGGGGCGCGATGCGCAGGTGCTCGGCGAGCGCGCTGAGCCGGACCGCGCCGTGCCGCATGAGCACGGCGAGCGCCCGGGCGTGCCCCGGGTTGATCTCCCAGGGTTCGAGGGTGCGCTTGGACTGGTGGCGCAGCCGCCGGGCCACGGCCCAGAACGTCTCGGCCAGGCTCTCCTCGTCGTCGCTGCCGGTCACTGGAATACGGTAGCAGCACATGCTGTTGTTCCCTCATAATGAGGTAGCCTCAGCAATGCCCCCGACGAAAGAGAGCACCCCCTTGGACGGATTCCGAGACGGCCGCGGCGGCGGCCGGACCACCGTGACCCCCGCCGAGAAGACACAGGCCCGCCAGGTGTCGCTGCGCCGGATCGGCGGCCTCTTCACCGCCCACCGCGGCCCCCTCGCCGCCGTGGTGGCGATCATCGTGGCGTCGTCCGTGATCGCGATGGCGTCGCCGTTCCTCCTGCGTACCGTGATCGACCGGGCCCTCCCGGAGCGCGACCTGACCCTGCTGGCCTGGCTGGTCGCGGGCATGGTCGGGGTGGCCGCCGTGACCGCCGTGCTCGGCGTGGCGCAGACCTGGATCTCCACCCGCGTGGGGCAGGAGGTCATGCACCGGCTGCGCACCGACGTCTTCACCCACCTCCAGCGCCAGTCGATCGGCTTCTTCGTCCGCACCCGCACCGGCGAGGTGCAGTCGCGGATCACCAACGACATCGGCGGCATGCAGGCCGTGGTCACCTCCACCGCCACCTCGATCGCCGCCAACCTCACCACCGTCATCGCCACGGTGATCGCCATGGTCGCGCTGAGCTGGCGGCTCACCCTCGTCTCGGTGGTCGTGCTGCCGCCCGCCATCTGGCTGACCCGGCGGGTCGCCCGGCTGCGCCGGGAGATCACCGCCCGCCGCCAGCGCGAGCTGGCCGACCTCAACGTCACCATCGAGGAGGGGCTGTCGATCAGCGGCGTGCAGCTGGCCAAGACCCTCGGCGCCGGCGCGACGCTGGTCGACCGGTTCACCACCTCCTCGGCCCGCCTCGTCGACCTGGAACTCCGCTCGGAGCTGGCCGGCCGCTGGCGGATGGCCTCCATGACGGTGATCTTCGCGGCCATCCCGGCCGTCATCTACCTCGGCGCCGGCCTGCCCGGCACCGCCGGCACGCTCACCATCGGCACCCTGGTCGCCTTCACGGCCCTGCAGGGCAACCTGTTCCGGCCGCTCATGGGCCTGCTCAACGTCGGTGTCTCGCTCACCGCCTCGATGGCGCTGTTCGCCCGGATCTTCGAATACCTGGACCTGCCCGTCGAGGTGGCCGACCCGGCCCGGCCGGTCGAACTCGACCCGGCCCGCGTGCGCGGCCACCTGCGCTTCTCCGACGTCACCTTCAGCTACCCGGGCAGCGACACGGCCGCCGTGGCCGGGGTGAGCCTGGACGTACCGGCCGGCACCAGCCTGGCCGTCGTCGGCGAGACCGGCTCCGGCAAGAGCACGCTCGCCGCACTGATCAGCCGGCTGCACGACCCCGACGCCGGCCGGATCACCGTCGACGGCGTCGACCTGCGCGACCTGCGCCTGGCCGACCTGGCCGCCGTCGTGGGCGTGGTCAGCCAGGAGACCTACCTGCTGCACGCCACCGTGCGGGACAACCTCCGGTACGCGAAGCCGGACGCCACCGACGCCGACATCGAGGCCGCCGCCCGCGCCGCCCAGATCCACGACCTCATCGCCGCGCTTCCCGACGGGTACGACACGGTGGTCGGCTCCCGCGGCCACCGGTTCTCCGGCGGCGAGAAGCAGCGCCTGGCCATCGCCCGGACCCTGCTGCGCGACCCGCGGATCCTGGTGCTGGACGAGGCGACCAGCGCGCTGGACACCGAGACCGAGCGCGCCGTGCAGCGGGCCTTCGACGAGCTGGCCCGGGGCCGCACCGTGATCACCATCGCGCACCGCCTCTCCACCGTCCGCGACGCCGACCAGATCGCCGTGCTCGACCACGGCCGGATCGTCGAGTCCGGCACCCACGAGACCCTGCTCGACCACGCCGGCCGGTACGCGGCGCTCGCCGCCTGACCCCGACCCGGAAACCTGATCCACAAGACGTGATTCCCACGTCCCCGATCGCTAGAGTGGCGCGATGCGGAACGGAGTGCAGGCCCACGTGCCGGTGCTGTACGTCGCGGACGCCGACGCCGCCCGAGCGTTCTACGAGCTGTTCGGCTACACCGAGCAGCGGAGCGGCGGCGACGGCGGCTCCCGCTGGTGCCACCTCCAGTGCGGGGACCTGACCCTGCTGCTGGCCGCCGTGAAGCCGCGCCTCGTCACCGTCGAACTGCCGCTGCTCGTCTACCTCTACGTCGACGACCTCGCCGCGACGACGGACCGCCTCACCGCCGCCGGTCACCTCGTCGAGCCGGTGGGCCACCCCGCGCACGCCCCCGGCGGCGAGTGCCGCACCACGGACCCCGACGGCAACACCGTTCTGTACGGGCAGCGCCGGGCCGTGCCCACGCAGGCGCGCGGCGACGCCGAGGCCCGGTTCTCCCTGATCCGGGAGGCGGCCGAGGCGGTCGCCCGGCGCGACGGCGCCCCGGCCCGCTGCCAGATCGGCAGCCCCCGCGGTGAGCCCTGCCCGGAGCCGGCCGAGGTGAAGCTCGCCGACTCGTGGGGCGACACGGTCTGGGGTTGCCTCGCCCACGCCGACGAGGCCCTGCTCAACGCGCGGGGGGCCTTCCTGGCCACCGAGGACGTGATGGGGCTGGCCGGGTTCCTGGCGGCCCGCCGCCCCCAGCCGGACGCCGCCGCGCAGGGCACGTAGGAAACCTTTGTCGCGGCACCCCTGGTCGTAGCTATTTACCTTGCCTCGGGCTGCCCATAGCATCGACCCACGTCATTGACTCTGGGGGGATCGATGTCCGTAACGCTCACCGCCGCCCGGTGGCGCATCTTCGCGCTGCTCACGGTTACCGTCGTCGTCGGTGCCCTGACCGGGGTGCAGCCCGCGCAGGCCGCCCGGCCGGGCTTCCGGATGCCGTTCCTGTGCGGCCAGACGTGGCAGGGCAACAACTGGAACGGGCACAGCCCGGCCCACGCCATCGACTGGAACCACTACGACGGCAACGGCAACCCCGACGACCTGGGCCGCCGGGTGGTCGCCAGCGCCGGCGGCACCGTGCTGGAGTCGTACTACTCGACCACCACCGGCTACGGCCACACCATCGTGATCGGCCACGGTGACGGCTGGCGCACCCGCTACGCCCACCTCAGCGAGCGGCTGGTCGCCAAGGGCGACACCGTGAACCGGGGCACCGTCATCGGCAAGGTCGGCGCCTCCTCGGCGAAGTACGACCTCAGCCCGCACCTGCACTACGAGCAGATCCACGACGGCAGCGTCGTCGTCTCGGTCGTCCAGGGCGTCACCTGGTCCGACTACCTCAAGCGCAACCAGACCAGCACCAACAACTGCTGACCCGCCGGCTCAGGCCGGCCCCGGACTGTCCGGGTCGCCCGGCGCCGGCGTGGTCTCGCCCTGATGCGCCGACGCCGGCCGCTGCCCGGGGGCGGGATGCGGAGCGGGCGGCTGCGGGAACGGTTCGAGCGGAGTCCACTGCTCCACCGGGGAGTCGGGCGGCCGGGGCCCCCGCCGCGCGTCTTCCGTGCCGGCCTCCCGCGTGGCCTGCTCGGCCGGACGCCGCCCCGTGCCGCCCGCGTCGTCCGCCTCGGCCTCCCGCTGGCGTGGCGGGTGATCCTGCCGGAGCGCCTCCGGCATGCCGGCTGTCGGTCCGGTGCCGTCGTCCTGGGCCTCCGGCATTCCGGACGCGGGTCCGGCGCCGTCGTCCTGGGCCTCGGGCATTCCGGCTGTCGGTCCGGCGCCGTCGTCCTGCGCTTCCGGCATTCCGGACGCCGGCCCGGCGCCGTCGTCCTGCGCCGTCGTCGGCCGGCGTTTGCGCTCCTCCTCGGCGTACTCGGCGCGCCGGCGCTCGAGGTCGCGCTTCCACTCCAGGGCGATGCGCTTGTCCCAGTACGGCCGGAGCAGCTCGCGGACCGGCTCGTCCAGGTGGACCGACACGTCCGGCTCACAGGTGAACCTCACGCCGCCGCGCCCGTATGCCCAGGGGAGGGCGTCGTCGCCGGTCATGGCGTCGTCCAGCGCGAGCGCGAACGCCCGGGGCTGATCCGGCGGGATCTCCGCGGCGCACCGGACCGCGATGCGCCGCAGCCGCTGCATCGCCTGGGGCTGGAACTGGTCGACGTACCAGCCGAAGAGTTCCGGCCGCGCGTGGTCGGAGGTCCAGGTGAAGGTGGTTCGGACGACGAAGTGGTAGACCTGCCCCTGAGCCGGCACCAGCAGGGTCGGCGCCGGCCGTCGGTCGACGAGCGTCACGGGTGCGGACTCCATCTCCTGCCACCGCAGCTGCTCCAGCACGGGCCGGGCCGCCGTCCACAACCGCTTCGCTCCGCGCAGCGCGACCGTCCAGAGTTCGCGCGCCCGGGCGAGCCACCCCTCCCACCGGTCCCGCGCCGGTACCCGGCCCCGGCCGCCCTCGACGCGCTGATCGCGGCCGGCCCTCGGGCTGCCGCCGTTCGTCTCGCCGGCGCGGGTGCCGCTGTCCGTCTCGTCGGCGTGGGAGCCGCCGTCTTCGCCGGGCGTCCCGGTCATCGCACCCCTCCCCGGTCGAGCAGCCGTGCGCCGTACGGCCGCGCCGGTGTGGGGTCGGTGCGGCCGTTCGAGGGGTGTGCGGAGGCGCGCGCCGGCGCTTCCGTCGTCCCACGCTAACAAGCCGGCACCGTGGCGGACGGCAGCCGCGCGGACGGCGGGATCGGGTTCGGGGATCGTGCGCCCGACCTGGCGGCACCGGGTGCGGGGGCAGTGGGCCTAGGATCTCCGTCATGCAGGAAGGCCGGTGGACGACGATCACCCCGTCGCAGTTCACGCACGAGCGGGAGGCCCTCGCGCACGTCCAGGCGTTGCTGCCGGACAGCGAGCCCTACCGGGCGTGGTCGAACTTCACCTTCACCGCCCAGACCGGCCACCCCTACGAGGTCGACCTGCTGGTGGCGGGACCGGGCGGGCTCTACCTGATCGAGATCAAGAGCCTGACCGGTCGGCTGATCTCCAGCGGCTCCAACTGGATCCTGCACAACCCCGGCGGGACGCGGACCTTCGACAACCCGCTGCACCTCGCCGACGCCAAGGCGAAGAAGCTGAAGTCCCTGCTCCAGGTCGCCGCCAACCAGCGCAAGGGGCCGCCGGTCAAGATTCCGTTCGTCCAGGCTGCCGTGTTCCTGTCCAAGCCGGGCCTGAACATCCAGCTCTCCGACCACCACCTGCACGGCATCTACGGTCCCGAGCCGGCACCCGGGCATCAGCCCGGCATGCTGCCGACCATCACCACGCTGGTGACGCGCCCTCCCCAGGACGAGAAGCACCGGGTCACGAAGGAGCTGTCCGCAGCCCTACCCGACCTGCTCGAGGCGGTCGGCATCGCGCGTAGCCGCAAGCACTACGAGGTCGGCTCGTGGCAGTTGGAGCCCCGACCGTTCGACCTGGGCCCCACCTGGCAGGACCACCAGGCCCGCCACAAGGACCTGGAACGGGAACGCCGCCGCATCCGCATCTACCTCGTCGAGCGGAACGCCGTGCAGGCCGAGCGGGCGAGCATCGAGCGGGCCGCCAAGCGGGAGATGACGGTCCTGCACGGCGTCAACCACCCGGGCATCGTGCGGGTCGACTCGATGGAGTCGCACGAGGCCGGGCCGGCGTTGATCTTCCGCCACGACCCCCGGTCGATGCGGCTGGACCACTACATCGCCCAGTACGGCGACAAGCTGGAGCCGCTCAGCCGGCTGGCGATGATCCGGCAGCTCGCGGAGGCGGTCGCGTACGCACACGGGCGCCGGCTGCACCACCGTGCCCTTTCCGCCCGCAGCGTCCTGGTCACCCCGGGGCCGAAGCGCCGTGGCGGCAGCGAAGAGGAGGCCTGGCTGGTCCCGCAGCTGCAGCTCAGCGACTGGCAGACCGCCACCCGCACCGCCGACTCGGCCGGGGGCAGCAGCGGGGACCCCGCCACCCTCTCCTCCCACGCCGCCTCGCACATCGAGCGCTCCGCCGAGGCGTACCTGGCACCGGAGCTGACCGCGCCCCGGCCGGACCCGGTCGCCATGGACCTCTTCGGGCTGGGCGCCCTCTCGTACCTGATCCTCACCGGTCAGCCCCCGGCCGCGAAGCGCCAGGAGCTGCTGGCGCGGATCGCCCGGGACAACGGCCTCCGGCCCTCGTCGGTGACCGACGGGATCAGCGAGTTCGCCGACGAGCTGATCCAGGCGGCCACTGCCCCGGTCCCGGCCCAGCGCCTCACCACGGTCGCCGACTTCGTCGAGATGCTCGAAGAGGTCGAGAACGAGCTGACCGCGCCGCCGCCGGCCTCCGTGCACCCCGAGGAACCCGAGCCGGAGGAGACCGACCCGCTCGAAGCCCGCGGCGGCGACCGGGTGGCGGAATGGAAGATTACGAAGCGGCTGGGCACCGGCTCGACCTGCCGGGCGTTCCTCGCCCACAACGAGCGCACCGGCAAGGACGAGGTGCTCAAGGTCGGCCTCTCCGACGAGAAGGCCGGACGGCTCGCCCACGAGGCCCGGGTGCTCCGGCCGCTCACCGACTCCCGGGTGATCCGGCTGGCCCGGCCCGAGCCGCTGCAGGTCGCCAACCGTACGGTGATCGTCCTCGAACACGCGGGCGAGCTGACCCTGGCCCGCAAGCTGCGCGACGAGGGCCGGCTCACCGTCGACGAGCTGGAGACCTACAGCGACTACCTGTTCGGCGCCCTCGACTACCTGGAGGGTGAGGGCGTCTACCACCGGGACATCAAGCCGGACAACATCGCCATCCGGGTCCGCCCCAACCGCACCCGCCAGCTGGTGCTCTTCGACTTCTCCCTCGCCGGGGTCTCGGTCAAGGAGCTCGCCGCCGGCACCCCCCGCTACCTGGACCCGTTCCTCGGCACCGCCAGCCGCCAGGTCTACGACAAGCACGCCGAGTGGTACGCCCTCGCCGTCACTCTGCACGAGATGGCCTCCGGGGAACTGCCGGTCTGGGGCGACGGTGGCACGGAACCGCAGCTCACCGAGGGCCCGCCGGTGCTGGCCGCCGAGGCGTTCGACCCGGCCGTCCGCGACGGGCTCGTGGAGTTCTTCCACCAGGCCCTGCACCGCGACCACCGGCGCCGCTTCGCCTCGCTCAAGGACATGCGCGACGCCTGGCAGCAGGTATTCCGCCGCTCCGACGCCAGCGCCCCGGTCGGCTCCGACCACCCCGAGATCGAGGCCGAGGAGCCGGACGAGAAGGCCGCCGAGCAGGCCCGCGAGGAGGCCGCCGCCAAGGCCACCCGCGCGACCGCCCTGGAGGCCGCCGGCCTCACCCCGCGGGCGGTCTCTGCCGCGCACCGGGTGGAGGCCAGCACCGTCGGCGAGCTGCTCGCCGTCGGCAACAACACGTTCGCCACGCTGCCCGGCCTCGGCGCCAAGACCCGCAAGGAGCTGCAACGCCGGGTCAAGGAGTGGCGCAACCGGCTGGGGGAGCGGGAAACCATCCCCACCTCGGCCGCCGCCCGCAAGGCGGCCACCGCCGAGGTGGCCACGGAGACCGCCGCCGGGACCGGCGACGCCGAGCTGGTACGCGTCGGCCTCGACGCGATCGCCACCCTGCTCGTGCCGGCGAAGAACGGCCGCAACACCGCCGAGGTCGAGGCCACCCGCCTGCTGCTGAACCTGCCCGACGACTCCGGCGCGTTGCCGGCCCTGCCGCTCTGGCCGCAGCAGCCGCTGGTCGCCACCACCGTCGGCGTGACCCCCGGCCGGATCGCCCAGATCCTCGGCAAGCAGCGCAAGCGCTGGCACGAACTGCCCGTCGTGGGCAGCGTGCGTACCCAGATCATCGAGCTGCTGCGCGACGGCGGCCGGGTGATGGGCGCCGCCGAGCTGGCCACGGCGCTGCTGACCAGCCGCGGGTCGGTGCGCACCGGCGACGACCTGCGGCTGGCGGTCGCGGTGGCGGCCGTGCGGGCCGCCGTCGAGATCGACGCCCTCGAGGAGGAGCCGCGCCTGCTGCTGCGCCGGCACGCCCGCGCCGACATCGACGGCAAGCCACACCCGCGCGGCGACCGGCTCCTCGTGGCCCTCGAGGCGGGCGAGGACGACGCGCCGGACACCCCGGCCGCGCCCGCGCTGCTCGACTACGCCGACGCGCTCGGCAAGGCCGCCGACCGGCTCGCCGCCAGCGAGGTGCTGCCCAGCGCGGCCACCGTCATGCGTACCCTCGCCACGGTGAACGCGCCTGGCGGCGCGGCCGACGTCATCGACGAGCGGCGGCGGGTGCTGCTCGCCGCGGTGGCGTCCGAGCGCGCCGCCGCCACCGCCCGGCTGGAGCTCTACCCGCGCGACCTCGACCCGGTACGGGCGCTGCGGCTCGCCCAGGCCGGCGTCGTGCCGCCGGCGTCCGAGAACCAGCGCGCCCTCAGCCCGGAACACGTGCAGCAGCGAGTTTCGGCGCGGTTCCCCGAGCTGGCGCCGCTGCCGACCGACCGCAGGCTGGACCAGATGCTTGTCGAGGCAGGATTCGACCTGCGCTGGGACCGTGACCGGTACGTCCCGCGGCCGCCCCGGGCCGGCTCGTCCTCGACGTCGATCATCCAGCGGCGCCCCTCGGCCACCAACGCGCCGAGCCGGTGGGCGGCCGAGTCGCCGGAGCTGGCGGCGGCGATGCGGGCCGAGGAGCGGCTGACCGGGGCCAGGTCCGCGGGCGGGTTCCGGGCGCTGACGGTACGCCTCAATCGTTACGCGCCGGCCCGCGAGGAGCTGGTCCGGCGCTTCGACGCCCGGCCGGTCAGCGTGGCGGCGGTGTTCCTGCGGGAGCTGCGCGGCCTGGTCGACGCGAAGCCGAAGCCCACCTGGGAAACCGTCGTCGGCGCGGACATCGCCGAGCCGGGCTCCCGCGGCGCCATCAAGCTGGGGGAGTACGTCGAGCAGGCGTGGCAGCTCGCCGTGCCGTCATTGCGGGCGGAGCTGGCTGCCGATGCAGGGCCGGTGCTGCTGCACGAAGCGGCGGTGTTGGCTCGGTACCGGGCGATGGAGCGGCTCTACGAGCTGGCCGACGCGGCGCGGGGCGGGGCGGGCGACGTGTGGCTGCTCTGCCCCATGGAGGACCCGGGGACACTGCCCAAGCTGGACGGCGCGGTGGTGCGGGTGGGCGACAACGAGTGGATCGGGTTGCCGGACGCCTGGGTCGTCAACGCCCACCGCAGTGCGGCGGTGGCGTCCTGATGGCGCTGCCCGAGACGGACGTGGCACGAGTACGTGACTGGTGCGCGGGGCGCGTGCCCGAGCGCGTCCGCGACCAGGTGCGCATCGAATGCGACGTGGAGGCGCGTCACCTGACGGTCGTCGAGTGCCGCGCGCCCTGGCGTCCCGAGGAGAACCCGGAGTGGACTCGGCTGCCGGTGGCGCGCCTGCGGTACACGCAGCGCCCCGGCACCTGGACCCTCTACTACCGCGACCGAAACTTGCGGTTTCGTCGTTACAACCTCACCCCGCCGACTCCGAACGTCGACAGTCTGCTCGACGGGCTCGACCGCGACCCGACCGCCATCTTCTGGGGCTGAGCCTCAGGCGAGGGCGTCGTACTCCGCCACCGGCCACGGGACGAGGTAGTACCGCTGCTCCTTCGCCCGGTCGAGCAGCTTCCGGAGGCGTTCGCCCCCGATCATCTTGAGACTGAACTGGCCGGGATCCCCCTGGCGGATGTTCTCCACCACGTACACCCAGAAGTCGGGGTTCCGGCGGGCCTCCTCAACCTGACGCACTTCGAGCCAGAGATCATTGCCCCTGGCCGACTTCCCGAACGCCTTCACCTCGATCATCCGAGGTGGACTGGACACATCGCCCGCAGCGCCGGTTCCCCGCACGTCCACTGCCAACCGTTCCGCTGCAGCCTCCTTCGCGATGACGTACTCGATGGCCGCTTTCTCTACTGCTTGATTACCGACGATCTCCATCGCTTCTCTCCCCGGCTCGGGCGCCCCATGTGTCGGCGCGGTCATCAGGTCGATTGTCGGCGCTTGATGCTGGCCTTGCCGGTCATGCGTCGCTAGCTTCTGGTCATGACGACCTCCGCACGGCAGCGCGTCGCGGCTTTCTGGGACGCCCACGTCGAAATGTGGTTGAGCGGCGGGGACCCTCTGCCGCCGCCGCTCGACTGCTGGTTCGACTCCTACAAGGGCAATGGCTCGGGAAAGCCCACACGCCACGGGTTCCCGGAGCCCTACCACGGAGATCTCCTCGGTCTTGAGCAGACGCCACGGATGGTGGTCCTCGGGCTGAACCCGGGGGAGTACCGCCAGAAGTTCCAGTCCCGGGACGGCATCTTCGCGAAGGAGATCAAGGAGGAGTACGGCTCCTACAGCAGGTGGCAGACGACGTGCCCGTACAACCGGGCGCCCTGGACCCTGCCGGACCAGATGGGCAAGAACCGGTACTACGAGGCGCGGCTTCAGTTCACCCGACGCTGGCTGCAGGAGCCGGACGCCGACCACGGTGATCTGCTGATCTTCGAGTGCTACCCCTGGCACTCCAAGGCCATCACCGCGCCGATGTGTCCGCCACGGGAGGTGATCGAGGAGTACGTGTGGGAGCCGATCGCTGAGCTGCCGGTGCGGGACGTCTTCGCGTTCGGCCGCCCGTGGGACGGTGTCGCCCAGGCGCTGCGCCTCCCGTTGACCGCCAAGCTGGGGTCCGGCGGCACGGAATACGGCTCGACGGTGACAGGGCGGGCGGTACGGATCTACTCGCTGCCCTCCGGGCAGCGGCTCGTGACCGAGTGGCACCCGGGTTCCGCCGGTCCGCCCAGCGCGCCAGAAACCGAGATCCTCCGTAATGCGCTGCTGCGAACGGCAACCGGCGGGCCGAGCACGCCTCGGCCTCGCGCGGGGGCATCCGGCGCTTCCGTCCCTGCGTCCGCGGAGCGGCCGTGACGGCCGCCGGCGACACCGTCGCCACCGCCCGGCGCCTCGACGAACTCGGCCGGTACATGACGGAGCAGGTGCTGAGCCCCACGGGTGTCTGCGTGTGCGGACGGCTCGACAGTTGCCGGCAGAGCGTGCTGGGCCGTTCCGGCAGGGCGCCCCGGCCGGGTGCGGCGTTCGCCCCCGGCCAGCTCTCCCACGTCGGTCATCACTACGACCTTGTGATCGACGGCGTGCCGTCGCGCACTCTGGTCATAGCGATGGAAACCGGGCGGGCACGTGAGGGGGTGACGCTCAAGGAGCGCCATGCGGAGGTGATGCAGTCCGCCGGCCTGGCGTTCACCGCGCGCAACCCACACATGCGCGGCGTCACCAGTGCCCTGCGGCTCGCCGTCGGCCGCGAGCCCGGGGCGGACCGGGACGGTGAGCAGCTCCACGTGGCCGGTGCCACCGGTCCGGTTCACCTCTTCGACGCGTACGCCATGGCGAACATGCGGTTGTGCTCCGCCTTCGTCGCCGGTTCGACGAAGTCGCTGGGCAACGCGACGATGAGCCGGAACTGCGCCCCGCACATGGCAGCGACGATCGATATCCTTCAGCCCACCCTCTGCATCGTCCAAGGCGTAGAGGTCCACAGGGCGCTCACCGCCCTCATGAGCCGCCGTCGTGAGATCGCCCCGCACCTTGAGCAGGTGCGGATCGGCGGTGTCGACACGCTCGTCGCCGCGTTCACCCATCCGTCCGCGATGCGGCTGACGGACCACTGGGGAAGGCTGACCAGCGCGCCGTACCTGTACGAGACTGTTGTGCCGACGATGAGGACGGCCTACCGATGGCTCCAGGGCGATGGGGGGTACTCGCCCACTCCAGGGGACGGTGATGCCGGGTGGGCGGCATAGCGGATGGGCTACCAGCCGGGGTAGCGGTCCCACCAGTGCGCATCGGTCGCGTCGCCGTAGCCGCTGCCGGATGGGCGTTCGGTGACCTCTCGGACCAGGTCGCGGGCGAGCGTATCGGCTACCCAGGCCAGCTCCAGCCGGGAGAGCCAATCGACGGGCAGCGCATCCGGTCCGTGTGCCGCTCCCAACAGTGCGCCCGCGACAGTTGCAGCGTGTCGGCCGTCGCCCACCGACGCCGCGAACGCCAGCGCGTCCCGAATCTCGTATCGCATTGCGAAGGACATGGCCACGTAGACGCCTCCGGCCAGCGCTGAGGTCGCCTTTGCATCCCCCGCGAGGCGGGCCAGTTCGACGGCCTGCCGCGGCTTGGACCGCGCTGCCTCGAGCGCGGGACCCAACAGAGAGTCGCCGGTGTGCACGGATCGCCCGAGAGAGTCACGTCGAGCCCGCTCCATTGCCTCCGCGAGGGGCTTCCCCTCGCCGAGGAGGCGGATCAGCGTCGACCCCAACGCGGCCGCATCTACCGCCGCGCCCGTGTGGGTCAGAGCCGAGATCTCTGCGCCGAAATTCTCCGAGGAGGGCCACCAAGCACAGAGGCCCGCAGGCAGGCTGCGCGTCAACCCGTGTGCCCCGATGCTTGTGCCAACCGGCTTGTCCAGCGTGCCGGCGGTCTTCCCCTTCAACGCGGCAACCGTCGCCGGCGCCGACCCTCTCCGCTCGGCCAGGACCGGCACCGTCGCGAGCCATCCATCCGGCCAGTCTTCCTGCGACCACGGCTCGATGCCAGAAATGCCCTGCATGGCTGCCCACCGCATGTATGCATGCCAAACGCTGATCGGCGGTGGGCAGACTCCCTTATGCGTCATGCGGACGTGGGTCCGAATCAGCCCATCGACGGTGAAGCAGGCGAGCTGGCCGGCGCTGGTGGCGCGCAGCGTCCCACTCACCGGCACGTTGCCGCCGGTGGCGCCGATCGCGTCACCGAGCATCAGCCCGAGGACGCACCCCCGAGCCGCCGCGAGCTGCTCCGCCTTCACCCTGATCATGCCGGGAAGCATAGGGGCGGGTGGCACGGGATCCGCTCGGGGCCGGGGTGCTGGTGGCGCGGCGGAGGCCGGCGAGCTGGACAAAGATCTCGCGCCGGTCGATCGCCTCGCCGCGCCGGTCGATGACGTAGCCGGTCAGCCACACCCAGCCGGTGTACGTCGGCTTGGGGCAGACCGAGACGACGCGGAAGGTCAGGGCGCGGTCACCGGCGAACTGCACCGAGGCGTGCCCGTCGATCCGCAGCAGATCGCCCGGTTGCGGTCGCACCGCTACCAGTGACCCTCGTTCGGTGGCCGGCACTCGCGGGCGTGAATCGTCTGCCAGTCGCGCAGCGCCCGCCTGAGCCGCCCGTTCTCCTCGCTGAGCAGGCGTATCCACCGGTGGAGGTCGGCCAGCTCCTCGGCAACCAGGGCCTGGAACTCCCGTACCTGATCTGGATCGACGCCCCGACGGCGCACGTCGAACACGCGGATCCGCGCCTCGTGCGCGGTCAACCGGGCCGGTAGGCCGGTCCCGTAGAGCTGGCCACCTCGATACACCTGGGTCACGACGGTCCTTTCCGGGGCAGGCGGGAGCGCGGAGGGTCGATGCGGTGGGTCTGGAAGGGCGGGCCGTCCGCACGCCGGCCGCGGGCGACCCGCCCGCTCCGCCGGGGCAGCTTGAGATCAGCGGTACGACAGCGGAGCAGTCCGGTGGGTCGGGACGGGCACGCGCACCCGCCCCGACCAGGGGGATGAGCCGAACTCGTTGCCACGCGAGGACCGGCTCCGCTCCAACATAACTAGGGAACACAGGGGAGTCAAAGCACGTTGTTTAGACATTCGAGTTGTGATCGAATTCGGGTTGCCACGCGAGGAGTGACATGCCCGAATCAGCCGAATACCTCCGCATCGCCGCCGACGTGATGGCCGACGTCAAGTCGGGGAAGCTGAAGCCAGGCGACCGACTGCCGTCGGTCGCACAGACTCGCGCCGACTACGGCGTGAGCTACGGAACCGTGCAGCTGGCATACGTCCGCCTTGAAGCGCTGCGGGTGATCCGACGCCAGCAGGGCAAGGGCGTCTTCGTCACTGACCCGAAGACCTGGATGCGGGAGCCGTAGGTAGCGACCTGTCGGCCAGATCGGGCCTTACGGGTACCCCCGTCCCGTGGGCGGGACGGCTAGAGTTTCCGCGTGATCGACCGGAAGCTGCTCTTGTCCGACCTGCAGAAGCAGGTCAAGAACCTGGAAAAGGACCTGCGGGAGCAGGCCGAGTCGGTCGAGGAGGTGCGCCTCCGCCTGCGTGGCGAATACGACCACGCCTTCAAGGTCGGGCGTACCGCCGCCACCTGGGCGGCCTGGCGGGACGAGCGAGTGACGCAGGTGGCCGTCGCCTGGGTGCTCGGCACCGTCTTCGTGCGCTTCTGCGAGGACAACGGTCTGCTGCCTGACCCGTACCTGGCCGGGCCGGGGGACCGACTGGTTCTGGCCGAGGAGGCCGAGGCGCAGTTCTTCCGCGACCAGCCCGACAAGACCCTGCGCGACTGGCTGCACCAAAGCTTCGACGCCATCGCCAGCACCCAGGCCGGCAAGTCGCTGTTCGACAAGCGGCACAACCCGCTCTACCAGATCCCGCTGTCCCACGACGAGGCGAAGAACCTGATCGCCTTCTGGCGCCGACGTGGCGAGACCGGCGGCCTGGTCCACGACTTCACCGACCCCGAGTGGGACACTCGCTTTCTCGGCGACCTCTACCAGGACCTGTCGGAGGCGGCCCGCAAGACCTATGCGCTGCTTCAGACGCCGGAGTTCGTCGAGGAGTTCATCCTCGACCTGACACTCACCCCGGCAATCGCTGAGTTCGGCCACGATGTGGTCAAGATGATCGACCCCACCTGCGGCTCGGGTCACTTCGTCCTCGGGGCCTTTCACCGTCTGCTGAAGGAGTGGGAGCAGCACGCCCCCAACCGTGACCCCCACGAGCGGGTACGCCTCGCCCTCGACGCCGTCCACGGCGTCGACATCAACCCCTTCGCCGTAGCCATCGCCCGTTTCCGCCTCCTCGTCGCCGCCCTCCGCGCCAGCAACGTCAAGACCCTCGCCGGCTCGGCCGGATACGCCTTGCCGATGCACCTCGCGGTCGGCGACTCGCTGATCAAGCGGCGGCAGGCCATGCTGTTTGGCGAGGACCCGATGACCGAGTTCGCCTTCGCCACCGAGGACGTGCAGGAACACTCCGGCATCCTCAGCCCCGGCCGCTATCACGTCGTGGTGGGTAACCCGCCCTACATCACCGTCAAGGACAAGGGCCTCAACGAGGCTTACCGCGAGATGTACGACGCATGCTCGGGCAAGTACGCCCTGTCGGTGCCGTTCGCCCAGCGGTTCTTCCAACTCGCCAAGTCCGGCGACGGAGACGGCAAGGGGTCCGGGCATGTCGGGCAGATCACCGCCAACTCGTTCATGAAGCGCGAGTTCGGCAAGAAGATGATCGAGAAGTTCTTCGCGGTTGAGGTCAACCTGACCCACGTCATCGACACGTCGGGTGCCTACATCCCTGGCCACGGCACCCCGACCGTCATCTTGATCGGTCGCAACACCAACCGCGGCCGGTCGGGCGCAATTCGCACTATCATGGGTGTTAGGGGAGAACCAACTGCGCCGACGGACCCTTG
Organism: Micromonospora sp. NPDC005707; assembly: GCF_040631005.1. Taxonomy (NCBI): domain Bacteria; kingdom Bacillati; phylum Actinomycetota; class Actinomycetes; order Micromonosporales; family Micromonosporaceae; genus Micromonospora; species Micromonospora sp. NPDC005707. The sequence continues at coordinate 285,944 of NZ_JBEXYR010000007.1, read as the reverse complement.
TAAAGGGCTGGTCTGGCAGGCAATTGTCAGCCAGTTCGAGCAGCCCAGGTTCGAGAATGAATGGATCAGCGTCGCTGACACGCCCCGGACCCTGTTGGCGTCGTTTCCTTGGAGCCTAAGCGGCGGCGGCGCTGGAAGCGTCATGCAGGCGGTCGAAGACGCCTCCACCGCCGCGCTCAGCCAACATCTTTCGCGAGTTGGCTTTTATGGTGTCATGGGCGCAGATGAGGCAATGATGGCCCCGTCCTTCGTCTTTGCGCGAGAGAAGGTGGAGACTCCGTATTGCCGCCGGCTAGTCATCGGTGATGAGGAGCGCGACTGGATGACCTTGGATGGGGACTACGCTTTCCATCCATATGATCAAGGCCGTAACCTGGTTCCGCTTTCGGCGATGCCTCTGTATGCGAAGCGGCTATGGGCCTACAGAACGGAACTGGGCAACAGGGCAACCTTTTCTCGCGGTACCTACTTCACTGATCGTCGGCCGTGGTTCGAATGGCATCAACTTCCTAAGGATGAGCCTTCTCATCCATGGTCGATCGCATTCGCCGAAGTGTCGACACAAAACCACTTTGTGCTCGACCGGCTAGGTCTCGCATTCAAGCATTCGGCACCACTAATTAAATTGCGAAGAGGTGCATCGGAGGATGACCATCTCAGTTTTCTTGGAGTCTTGAACAGTTCCTTGGCTTGCTTTTGGCTGAGGCAGCGCTGCGGGGCAAAGGGCGGAAGTGGAATTGGCCGCGGAATTCAGCCAGAGAGCTGGATGGAGAGGTACAACTTCAATTCAACAAACGTTTATCAATTTCCGATGCCGTCGGCGTACCCCCTTGAACTGAGCCGGGAGATTGACGGCCTGGCGCAGCGGCTTGCCACGGTGAGTCCGGCGGCGGTCGCGGGTTCCGGGGTGCCCACCGGCGAGCGGCTCTACGCCGCCGAGCGGGAGTGGCACTCGGTCCGGGCGCGGATGATCGCGTTGCAGGAGGAGTTGGACTGGCAAGTCTACTCGCTCTACGGGCTGCTGGACGAGGAGTTGCCCGCCCCGCCCGGCTCGGTGCCGGAGTTGAAGCTGGGGGAGCGGGCGTTCGAGATCGTGCTCGCGCGGAAGATGCGCGACGAGGGCCTGGAGACGCAGTGGTTCGCCCGGCATGGGTCGACGCCGATCACGGAGCTGCCGGCGCATTGGTCGGATGAGTACCGGGCGGTGGTGGAGCGGCGGATCGCGGTCATCGAGGGGAACCGCAACATCGGGTTGATCGAGCGGCCGGAGTGCAAGCGGCGGTGGGCCAGCGAGGGCTGGGACGCGATGCAGGCGAAGGCGCTGCGCGATTGGCTGCTGGACCGGTGCGAGGCGCGGGAGCTGTGGTACCACCATGTCGACGGCCTCGAACAGCCGCGCCCGCTGACCACCGCCCAGCTCGCCGACGAGCTGCGCCGCGACGCCGACGTGCTGATCGTCGCCGGCATCTACGCGCCCGGTCAGGATCTCGGCAAGGTGATCGCGGACCTGGTCGCTGACGAGCATGTGCCGCACCTGGCCGCGTTGCGCTACAAGGACTCCGGCCTGGCCAAGCGGGCCGACTGGGAGCAGGTGTGGGACCTGCAGCGGCAGGAGGACGCGCTGCCCGACGAGGCGGCGAAGCGGGAGTTCCGTAAGCAGATCCCGGTGCCGCCGAAGTACACCTCGGCGGACTTCCTCAGGGGCAGCTACTGGAAGCATCGGGGCAAGCTCGATGTGCCGAAGGAGCGGTTCGTGTCGTACCCGGGTGCCAGCCGCGACGGTGACCCGTCGCTGCTGGTCGGCTGGGCCGGCTGGGACCACCGCGAGCAGGCCCAAGCCCTCGCGACGCTGATCGTGGCACGTGAGCAGGAGGACGGCTGGGCCGCCGACCGACTGCTGCCGTTGGTCGCGGGGTTGCGCGAGATCCTTCCCTGGGTCCGCCAGTGGCACGGCGAGTTCGACCCGGAGTGGGGCGCCTCGCCGGCGGACATCTACGCCGGCTTCCTCGCCGAGACCACCAACCGCCTCCACCTCACCGACGACGCCCTCACCTCTTGGCGCCCGCTGAAGGCCGTCCGTGGCCGCAGAGCCAAGTAGTGACAGAGCACAGGTCGTCGCTGTCCACCCCTTCCGTACCTCAGGAGCCGACAATGGGTAACGAGATTCAGCTGATCAGTGACGGCGATGGGCTGGCGGTCATCGGGCATCCGACGGCCGTCGAACGCTTCATCGCCTCCGAGGGACTGCCGTCGACGGACCTCGGACTGCCTCGGCTCGGGTCTGTCCTCAGTGCCGGGGCGGCCGCGGCACAGGCGGGTTCCGAGATTGCCGCCCACTCGGGTCGCTGGGTGCAGCTGACCAAGGAGTCCGCGCAGACTGTTCACAAGTACGGGCTGATGCCGACCAAGACTCCAGGGGTCAGCCACGCGATGGTGGGGGATCCGGGCTCGATCCAGAAGTGGCTCCAGATTTCGAAGGGGCCCGGGGCGATCGCGGGCAACCCGGCGCTGCTCGCCGGTGCTGCGGGAATCATGGCGCAGCTTGCGATGCAACAGAGCATGAAGGAGATCACCGACTATCTCGCCAAGATCGACGAGAAGGTCGACGATGTGCTCCGCGCCCAGAAGGACGCCGTGTTGGCCCGCATGATCGGCGTGGGCTTCGTCCTCGAGGAGGCCATGACCATCCGAGAGGCGAGGGGCCGGGTCGACGAAGTCACGTGGTCAAAGGTGCAGGGCGCGCCGGCGACGATCGCAGAAACCCAGGCGTACGCGCTGCGTCAACTCGACGCGCTCGCGGAGAAGCTGGAGCGCAAGACTGCGATCGGTGATCTCGCCAAGGCGGCCAGGGAAGCAGAGTCCAAGGCACAGGAGTGGCTCGTCGTCCTGGCTCGCTGCTTCCAGCTGCAGGACGCGATCGCCGTGCTCGAACTTGACCGGGTGCTGGACGCGTCGCCTGGGGAGTTGGACGGGCATCGCCTCGGGCTGAGGGCTGCCCGGCAGAACAGGCTGGAACTCATCTCCCGGTGCACCGAGCGCCTGCTGGCCCGCATGGAGGCGGCCGCGGGTAGGGCCAACGCCAAGGTGCTGCTGAATCCGCTGGACTCCCCGGCTGTGGTGAAGTCGAGCAACCATGTCTCGACCGCCATCGTCGAGTTCCACGGTCGGCTCGGGATCGAGGGCGATCGACAGTCGTCGGAGGCGAGACGATGGACGGACGCGGCCATGGAGGCGCGGGACAAGGCGCTCGAGACAGGAGCAGACGGCGTCGGTGCCGCCGTGCGCCTCGGCAACGACACCCTCGGCCGCGCCAAATGGGCGACGGGCATGCTCTCCAGCCGGATCGCCGAGCGAGGGCTCCGCTGGCGCGGGGACGACGAGAAACGCGACGAGAAGGACTGAAACCCTCGATTGCGGTGGCCTGACAACTGAACCACCGGCTCCTGGCCCCTGACCCGCCCTGCTCATGAGGGCGGGTCAGGATCCCCGTACGTGAGAAGTCTCGTTGTCGTGGAAGGCAGCATGGCGTCGCGGCCCCCCTCCGGGTACCAGATCAGGAAAGTGCACCCCACGCTGGGGGAACTGCAGCGGTACACCCTCAACAAGCCGCTGACCTTCCGCTGTTCGAGGTGCCAGCGCACCAACATGTCCAGCTCGGTGGTCACCATCGGCGGGGACTGGTCCCGTCTGCTCTGCGGTCATTGTTACGGCGGGCCGGTGGGATCCGGTAAGAGCGTGGCCCCGAAGGCGAAGGCCGCCGGAACCTCAGCGAGAGCGCAGCCTGAGACGCACCGGCCGGCCAGCCCGCTGCCCCGGGACATGGTGTGGCTCGCCGCGCTGCACCGTTCCGTCGCCGAGAGGAAGGAGCTGTCCCCGTCCGAGCAGGAGCTCTATCGCCGGCGTGCCGGTGAGCCCGCCTCCATCGCCGCCATCAGGTACGCGGAGGGGCTGCTCGAGATCGAGGTCCGGATCGCCGAACTGACCGGCGGCCGGGCCGCCGAGACGCTGAGCCGCACCCGCGATGAGTTGGCGCTCCGGCGCGTGGAAGCGTCCGAGAGCTTCCGTGTCTCTCGCCGGCATGTCCGGGGCGAGCATGCCTCCGCTGATTCGCGGCCGGCGTCCTTGCCGACGCAGGTGGTCCGTGACGTTGCCGGCAGCACCTTCGACGCGGCGCTCGCGCAGGTGCTTCGCCGTAGGGGGCTACGTCTCGTCGATCTTGACCCGCCGGCCACCGACATCTGGGCGTGGCTGCGCCTGCATGAGAAGCCGGTCGCGCCGGAAGTGCCTGCTGAGGTGAAGCGCCTGCGAAAACTGAGCCAGGCGGACTTCACCCGTGAAGCTGTGGCTGACGTCAACCGCTGGCAGTACGACGAAGCGCTGGCCCACCCGGCCGTGGCGGAACAGTGGGCAGCCTGCGCGGACGGAATCCTGGCGGAGACTGAGCGCGCGTACCGGTCACTTCAGGCCGACCCGAGCGGCGGGCGCCGCAAGGAGGTCACGACACGTCTGCGACGGGCTGGCGAGACACATGCGCGGGCCAGCGCGCGCTGCCTCGAGGCCCAACTGATGGTGGCGGACCTGCAAGTTCAGGCCACCCGAATCCATCGGGCACGGGGCATGCCGAAGCTACGTTCCGACTGCCTGGCCGAGGCGACCCGGGCGGTCCGCAAGAGCGATTCCGAACTGGCACGACAGGTCGACCGAGCGATCGAGGAGCACCGGAGAGGATGCCCGCAACGGCGTGACTGCGAGCGCCAGGCCGGTTGTGTGTCCTCGATTGTCGAGGCGGTGCGGTTCCGGCTGGCGGCGGTGGAACTGCCTGACAATGAGCCGCCGGCACCGAACGCGCGCCCAGTCGAAGGAGTGTCCTCGACGGAATTGGCACGGTGCGGGCACGAGCGAGCCGCCTTCATCTGTCCCGACCTGCTCAAGCAGGTGTCGACCGACCTGGCGCGGGTTGTCGGTGTGGTGGACCTCGCGTACCGCGGCGAGGGGCGATTCGCGTTCGCCTGGGTGACGGAGTACGGGGAACTGGGCACAGGGGCTGAGCACGCGATCAACGAGCATGACGCCTGGCTCCACGCGACATGTCGTGGGGCCTTGGACCTGGGTGGCGAACTGTCGAACGTACACATCGCCTGTCGTGACGAGCGGGCGGCTTCCGTCGTGAGGTATGTGGTTGATGCCGGGCTCGTACCCGAGGCCTTGGGGTTTTCGGTGTCGGAACGCACACGTGACCTGCTCGCTGCGCTGGTCGCGCGATCTGGCAAGACCTTCGTGGACGCTGACCGCTGCCCCGGACCACATCGGGGTTCGACTGCGGCACAGCGCCTGGCAACCGTCGTTCTTGAGGCCGGGCGTGAGACCGGTGGCGCGCAGGCGGTGAAGTCACTGGCGGATGAGATCTCCGAGGACCTGCGTGAGACGGCGGAGTCGCGGGCACAGCTGCCACGACTGGCCGAGGCCGGGCAGTGGAGTCCCGCCGGTTCGAAAGCCGGGGAACTTCGGTGGACGGCGGCGGTAGGGCGGGCGCAGATCAACGGGGGCTGGTGCGCCGTTCCCGCTGGAATGACGACACCGCCCACCGCTGGCAGGCGCCTCCGGCTTGCTGTCCATCATCCGGGTCAGGCCGAGCGGGACGGGCGGGCTGAGAGCGACGTGTTGATCCGGCATGTTGGCGGAAGGTGGGAGCTGCATGGCGTGGCGTGGCCGCCGGGTCTGCTTCCGGGAACCCTGGTCAGCTTCAGCTGGCGTCCGGATGACGATGCGATTCTGGCCGGCACCGACCTACTGCCTCGCCCCGAGCGGGTCGACGAACTGACCTACCGGCACCGCTACGACATCCGCGTGGTCGTTCGGGAAACTGCGCCGGGAGCGGAGCAGGGGGCCGGGGTGCCCGACCTCTCCGACGCGGGATGGGTCATGCGGACGCTGCGTAAGCTCGGCCATCTCAGCCCTGACGGGAGCGCCATCCTGGCCGAGAAGGCGCTCGTACGTAACTGCCGTGAGCTGGGATTGCCGCAAAGCCGCGTGGGTCGCATCCACCCCGCTGTGGAGGACCTGATTCGTGAGCGGCGAATCGGCAGGGTACGAGGAAGCCTGGACCGCAACGGATTGCCCAGCTATCCGCCGCGAGCCGGTGAGTCCCGCGTCGAGCTCCTGCGCTACGTCCCGAAAGTGGTGAGCATCGCCCCGCACCCGGACCACCGGCAGGAGGCCCGATCGCCGCGCCGTGACCACTGGGTGGACGGATTCGTACGGCGGCTGCCGGCGGGTGCGCACGCCTCGGCGGAGCAGATCGAGGCGCACCGCGAGGCGATCCGCGCCGCCGAGGTTGTCGACCGGCCGCTTCGCGACGGCTTCACGTACGTGCGCCGGCACCGGCGGGCACGCTGACCCGACGACTTCGAGGGGTGGGAACGGTGATCGAATCGACGGAGACACCAGACGTCGAGAGCTGGTGGAACGCTGCCGACGTAGACGAGGTGGCCGAGATGCTGGCGTCCCGGCGGTCCCGGCTCTGGCAACTCCTCGATCCTGCCGACCTTGCCGCGTGGGTCTTCGCTGAGCCCGCCGCGGCACCGGTCGATCCGTCGCCGGTCGACATCGATGGTGCCTGGTCGGCTGGGCTGGACGAGACCCGCCGCCGTTCCTGGGCGCTCGCCGGCTGGGTCGCTCGTACCGTGGTGCCCGAGGCGGCCAGCACCGCCGGAAGGTACTGGATCCTGTCCCGGCTGGACGACAGCGCGCCGATGCTGCGGCTGACGGTCGGAGTGCTGGAGATTCTCGGGCTGTACGAGTCGGGTGAGGCGGTATGGCTGCGGTTGCACGCCGCACCGGTGGGCCTCGCCATGGATGCCGGGATCCTCGACCTGGAGGAGTGGGAGCGGCACGGCGTCGAGGTGTTGGAGGACGGCACGAAAACCCTCGCCGAGGAGAAGCTTCTCGTCCGCTGCCCTGACCTGGACACCGCGCTCTGGCTGCTGCGGCAGCCACCGGTGATCGCCGGACTGCGGCTTCTGAGCTGTTGGGTGGCCGCCGGGCCGTTCTCGTTCGAGGGTCGCTACCGACCGGAGGTGGTGGGTCGGGCGTGGCAGGCGGCCGAGTCCCTGACGGAGGCTGAGGTTGGCAGTGAGCCGGCCGCGCCGCAAGGCTTCGACCGCCCGTACGACGGGGTGACCGTGCCTGCCGACCTGCCGCTGCAGCGATCGTTCGACGCGGAGGCGTACCGCGCCGGGGTCGACGAGCATGACCGGCTGTGCCGACTGGTGATCGACCACCTCGCCGCCAGTGGCCTGCGAGGCGGCGCCGGACTGCACGGTGTGCCGGTGGATCTCGCGTGGCGGGACGCCGAGGGGCGGCAGTTCATCGCCGAGGTGAAGAGCCTGGTCGGTGGCAATGACGTGGAGCAGCTACGCCTCGGCCTCGGCCAGGTGCTCGAATACCGGCATCGCCTGGCCGTCCGCGAGGTTCCGGCGATCGCCGTGCTGGTGGTTTCCGGCGGGGTGGATCCGTTGTGGCGGGACATCTGCGCCGAGAGCAGGGTTCATCTGCTGTCCGGTGATGACTTGCCCGCCGCATGGACCGAAGTGCTCGGGACGGCACTCATCTGAACCCCGAGGTTACGCGCGCCTACCCCGCCTTCCGATCGCAAGTGCGAGAGTGGAGCGTGGCGCCGATCGATCAACCACGACTGGAAGGCAATCCGGCCGGGGTGGATTACGAGCGCCCCCGGCAAGGACTCCGGGGCTGGCGCGAGTGTTGTGATCATGCGGAGACTTGGAGTTGGTGAGCGTGGTGGAGAATGTGGTGACGCAGGCGCCCGCGTTGCTCGGCGTCCTGATCGGCACGGCGGGCACGATGATCGCCACGAGCGTGAACGAGCGCGCTCGCTGGCACCGGAGCCAGACCGTCCGGTGGGACGAGCGGCGACTTGATGCCTACGTCGACTTCACCCGAGCGGTCAAGGAAATCCATGCCGTGGCGACCCAGATGCTCGGCGAACACCGTCCCGGCTCGCGCCGGCCACCCCTGGACCGGGACGACGGGCTGGCCCGCCTTGCCGAGGCGGATGTCCGGCACACCTTGGCCTGGGAAGCGGTTCTCCTGCTCGGCGACGAGGTAACCGTCCGCGCCGCTGCCGGCTGGCGGGACGCCGTCCGGGACATCGAGAGGACGGCACGGAAACTACCGAACCCGCCCATCGATCTGCCTGAATTGATGCACCGAGCCGACGAGAGCCGTGATCGGTTCTACCGCGCCGCTCGCGGCAGTCTGGGCGTCCGTGGGGGCTCGGTGGACCAGGTCCGGCACCCGTTGCCGAGGCCGGGGAGGGGGGAGCCGGCGGCACTGGAGCCTCGGCGTCGGCTCGATGGAGGTCGTGGGCAGCCGACACCGCCCGCCTGAACGGTGCCGCTCCACGTTAGCCCTGTCGGGGGCCATGAGGCGGCTCCTGGGAGATCACGGCGGGCGAGGGCACCGATGTCGCGCGACTTGTCGTCGCAGCCCTCCGCGGCCAGCGCCGCACGTCTTGAATGATCTGTCTCGGACGTGACGGGTATCTGACTCTCGACTCAGATCAATGGTTGCCGAAGATCCGATAGTGTCACCTAAAGCACTGCTCTGACTCCTGACTGTAGTTTCGGGGGCGGATCACCTTGGGGGTGCTGATGGCGCCGAGCAGGCGGCGGGCGGTTCTTATCGGGGTCAATCACTGCGGTTACGACGTGCAGTTGCCGGCCCTCCGCTATGCCGAGAGCGATGCGCAGGCGATGCGGAGCGTGCTGCTGGACGAGCGGATCGGCACCTTCGACGACGGCGATGTCGATCTGTACATCGGCCCCCGCGCCACCTGGCAGGACATCAAGACCAGGCTGCGGGACATCGCTCTCGACTCGCGCCCGTCCGACGTCCTGCTCGTCTACTTCGCCGGGCACGCGCTGGTGCCCGAATGGAGCACCCAGCTCGACGCGTACCTCGTTACCAGCGATCTGGAACCGAACAAGCTGCGCCGGGAGCCGGACAACGGGCTTCGCATGGCGTTCCTCAAGCGGGACGTGTTCGAAACGTTCGCTGGCACATCGTTTCTCATCCTTGACTGCTGCCACGCCGGGATCTACCTCGATGCCAACCTGCGGCACGCCGAGGCGATGCAGACCTACCGCACCCAGGTTGACCGGCACAGCGCGTTGCTGGCCTGCCCGAACGGCTCAGCAGCCCGGGAGAGCGACGAGCACCGGCACGGGTTGCTGACGTACCACTTGCTGCGCGGGCTGCGTGGACAAGCGAACGACGGTGGTCGTGTGTCGTTCGGGCAGATGGCCAACTACGTGGCGGAGCAAGGGCTCGAGCCGCCCCCGGTGCAGCTCGTGCAGATGTACGGGCCGACCACTGTCCTCACCCAGCCACCCGTCTCGCGACACGATCGGCAGGCGTTGAGCGGGCCTGCGAACCCCGGCACCACGCGGCCGTGCAAGAGTCCGCTCGAAGACCGCTCCAGCTCGATCATGCAGCTGCTCGGTCGGGTGTTCCGCTCCGAGGCGCATCCGCTGCCGCCGTCCAGCCAGCAGGGCCAGGCCGAGCGTGTAGAGATCATCCGGTACGCCCTCGACGCCGACTCAGTCGCCGTGTTGGAGTTCTCGGGTCGGGGGATCGGCGTGGTCAATTCGACGGCCCGGTTTGACAAGGACGAGCTTTGGCCGATGCTCGAGTTGAGCGCGGCCGACGCGATGCAGTACCGCACCTCGATGCCTGGCCATGTCGTCTCGAACGACGCCGACCGGCGGCTGCTCTGCGTACCCGTGTCGTACGAGGACGATCGGACCCTGACGCTGATCGTCGTGGACCCCGCACTCGCCCTGCTCGACATGGGCGAGCCGCTGGCCGTCATGCTGCGGACGATCTGGGATTCGAACCCGCTCGACGACCCGACCGAAGCGGAGATGCGGGTGATGACCGCTCTGCGTACGAACTTCGGGCGGTTGCCGCTCAACCTCTACCAGTACGCCTTCAGCCTCTACCAGAAGCTGATCGGCTCTATGACCATGGTGTTCCAGCCGGTGGTCGAGCTAGACCAGCGGGCGGCCGGGGTGAGCGTGCACAGCTACGAGGCTCTGGCCCGCCGTGCGGATCATGAAGTGCGCGCTCCGCTGCTCGCGCTTCGGATGGCATACGCCTGGGGCGACCGCTTCATCATCGAACGCGACGCGCTCCTGCTCGAAAAGGCGGTCCGGTCTTACGCTGCCGCCGATGCCGAGGCGCCGTGGCAGGGCACCAAGCCACTGTCGGTGAACGTCGCGGTCCGCTCGTTGCTGAGTGACTCCTACCTCACCCAGGTGAGCAAGGCCCTCGCCGAGGCAGATCTGAATCCGCGCACCCTCACTCTCGAGATCTCCGAACAGGATCCAATCCAACCCGGGCCGGGTGAACGATGGCCGCAGGAGCCGCTCGCCTACTTTCACCGACGGCTCACCGACCTGGCCCGCGAGCTGCGGATCAATTTCGCCGTGGATGATTTTGGGGTCGGCTACGCGTCCCTGGCGCGCATGGCGGAGTTGCCGTTGACCCAGATCAAGGTCGACCGGGCCGTGCTCCATCATCCGCTGGCCCTGGAGGAGCTCGCGCTCGTGGCGCGGGTGGCCCGCCACGCGCTAGACCGGGGCCATGCGCCCCAGGCCCGGGTCGTCACCGTCGAGGGCTACGACGACGAGGCGCCGATCAGCCTCAAAGAGATCTATGACCTGGGCATCCACCACGTCCAGGGTTACTTCTGCGGGGAGGTGGCGACCACGTCGTTGCGCCCGCTGGACCAGTCGGTACGGGACCGAATCGCTGCACGGGTGAGAGGTGAGGAATGACCAGCGTCAAGCTTCTGCTGCCGGCGGACGTCTTCGAAGAACTGGATCTGCCGTACGAGGGTGTCCGCGACGTCTCGGCCGTCACGGTCGCGGTCGACGCGGTGAGTGTCATGGCCAATCTCGCCACGCTGGCCACCCTGCAACCGCAGTTGGGTGCACTGGTTACGGCAATCCGCAACTGGCGGCTGCGCGATACGCGGCCGTCAGTGACCCTGACCGTGAAGGGGCCTGGGATCGACCTGAAGGTTGACCTGCCTCGCAACGTCAGTAAGGCCCAGCTCCTCGCACAGATTCGGCCGCTCTTCGAGGATGAGCGATCACCGTCCCGGTAGCTTTGCTGCCGGCTCGGACGGATCGGCTCCTCGCCGACGCCGACGCTGACCAGGCGCGGCCGGTCCCGACTGGCGAAGATCGACCTGGAACACGAAGGGCGTGGCCCTGCTGACGGTGGTGTCGGCGTCGAAGAAGTGCAGGTCCGGCTCGACCAACGCCTTGGTGACGACGGCCAGCCGCCAACCCGCGTCCTCTCGCGCGGAGCGCTCCTCGTTGCGGGTCAGCAGCACCTTCGGGATCAGGCCGCTCACTCCCTTGACCTCGACCCTGTCCACCGTCCCCTGCGGCGAGGTGCACGTGAGGTCCCAGCCGAGGCACGCTTTGCTCACGTCCTTGACCGCCCAACCGCGGCCCTCGTAGTCGGCGGTCACGACGCCCATCGCCGCTGCCTCAACCTCCGCGTTGGTGACGGGATTGCCGAATCCGGCACCGGCTCCCGTCACCGTCACCGTGGCCGGCTGCTCCGGTAGGTGCTCCTCGATGGCGGCCAACTGCTCCTTCGTCACGAACAGCGGGTTGCCCATCTGAGGCTGGCGAAAGATCTCCATGTCGGTCAGGCGGCGGTCACTCTTCAACACATTCCGCCGTACCGGGTGGTGGAAAAGCTGAACATCCAGCGGTGCGAAGTGATGCGTCCTCCGCAACTGCTCCTCGTCCAACCAGTAGCCGGAGTCATCATCCCCCTCGTTCTGATAGACGGGACCGAGGGCGACCCCGGCGCCCCAGATACCGGGCTGCAGGTGGGCGCCATCGGCACCCGTGACCCAGAACAGGACCCGCTGGCCTTCCCGGATGAGTTCCGCTCGGTAGTTCGGAACGACAGACCAACTCGTGATCGTTTCTCCACCGGCTGCGAGATAGCTCGCGAGGTCCCAGACGTCGGGGTTGCATTTGACGAGCCAGGCGCCCAGGTTTGCGGTGGTCACGAGAGGCTTTGCCGAGCGGGCGACTTCGGCGTGGAGACTCGATTCGCTAGGGGCATTCTCCGCACGCAGCCGGCGTACCTCGTTCAACCAGATCTCGTCGTTGGCACCCTTCCTCCCGAACGGCCGCCGTCGAGCCATGCGATAGAAGCCGCCTGAGGGGGTGGTCGGTTTGCCGTCGCGCCCCTGCTTTACCACGAGCGCCGACACCATGCCGCGACCTGCCGCGTGCTCGCGTAGCGATGCCTCTTCGAGGATGTAGGGCATCGGTCCGCCGTGATAGGGCACCTGCAGACCGTGCTGAGCGAGTAGGTCGCTGAGCTGTCGGTAAGTGACGAGAGCATCGCTGTCGTCTCGGGAATGCCGGGCGGCATCCCGCAGGATTGCCGCCGAGGCTTCCACTGCCTGCTCGAACTCAGGTTCACCCGCTCGCATCACCCCATCCTGCCGGTCCCGCGCCGAGAGAGTCGTCGGACGAAACGACCAGGGTCCTTCAGCCGCATGGGCAGGCTGAGGCTCCCCGACGCCGAAACCTGACAATCCTCGGGATGGTCCGGCGTCGATGCTTTCGGTAGGTTGGTTACTCCATGACGTATGAGGGGATGCGACGTGGACAAGCCCGGCAGGGTGTTCTGCGTAGAGGGCCAGTGGGACGACGACCTGACCGAACGCGGGTCGGTGCTACCAACGTTGGAGCTCCTGGAGCGATTGAACCGCATCCGCTTCATCCATCGGGATGTGGCAACGCCAGGTGAGCTGCGCTACTACCTCGATCAGTGGCTGTCCAAGAAGTACGCGACGTACAACGTCGGCATCTTCGCAATAGACGGAGGGCCCGGCAACTTGTGCCTGTCACGGAGCCAGGAGCTCGATCTGAACGAGCTGATCACCTGGATGCAGGATCGATGCAACGGTAAGCAGCTCTACTTCGACTGCGGCACGATTCTCCGCATCTCCGACGCCGTCCTTGTCGACATCCTGGAGCGGACCGGAGCGACGATGGTGTGTGGTTTCACCAAGACCATCAGCTGGGTGGAGTCAGCCGCGTTCGACACGGTTCTCGTCGACCGGCTCGCCAACGCTCGCAAGGCCAACAGCGTCGAACAGTTGGTGCGGGCGACCCGCTGGGCGCCGCTGGCGCAGCACCTGGGCTTCCGCATGGTCTATCGCAATGGCCACGGCCCGCACATCCCCGCGATGAGGCGACCGGAGTCCGTCGTGCCGGCGTAGCTCAATGAGCTGACGTACCCGAACGGGCTCGTTGCGGGGGAGGGAGAGAGCAGTGATGGACGCGGACGCGGCCGAGGACTGGGTTAGTTCCTGGGCTGCCTCGGTGAGCGAACGCGCCGCCCAGACTCAGGAGTTGTCGCGGAGGGTGGCTGACCTGACCGCCTCCGCCGCGGGCGCCAACGGCGCGGTCAGGGTAACGGTGGCCGCCTCCGGGGTCGTCACCGAGATGAGGTTGGATGAGCGGGTTCGGAACTGGCCCGCCGCGCGGATCTCGGCAGAGATCATGGCGACGATGCGCCGGGCGCAGGCTCGGCTCGCCGGCGCAGTGGCCGACGTGGCGGCGCAGACCGTAGGCGTTGACTCCGAGACCGGGCGGGCGGTGGTGGCCAGCTATGCCAGCCGGTTTCCGGAGCCGCCCGAGGAGTCGGATGATGATCCTTCACCACGCCGACGTGGTCTGTGGTGACCGCCGGCTTCGAGGTCGACACCAGCTCGCTGCGGGTCCACGCGTCCGCGGTCGACGAGATCGCCGACGCCGTCGACGAGTGCCGGCGCGCCGCGGTGTCGATCGAGTTGGGGCGTGATGCGTACGGCCGGCTGTGTCAGCTGATCCCGAGCCTGCTTCATCCGTTGCAGGATGCTACAGCCGACAGCCTCGGCGAGACGGTTCGCGCGTTCCAGCGGGCGGCTGACGGACTGCGTACGGTGTCCGACCGGTACGAGCGGGGCGACGATCATGCGGCAGGCCTGTTCGGTGGTGCGAAGCGGTGAGTGAGGCATCCCCGCTGATCGCCGCTCGCCAGGACAGCACGACGGCCTTCAGCGGGATCTATATCGCTGAAGACATCGACGCACTGATGGCCGGCTACACCTCCGGCGGCTGGATCGATGTGGCGATCGGCGGATTCGCGACCTCGATGGACGCCCTCGCCGTCGTCACCGACCCACTCGGGCAGCTGGTGGCGTGGGGCGTGGGCTGGCTGATCGAGCACGTGGAGCCCCTGTCCGACGCCCTGGACGAACTGGCCGGCGACCCTGATCAGATCACCGCCTACGCGCAGACGTGGCGGAACGTCGCCAAGGCCGCGGCCGGTGCGGGTACCGACCTCCAGGGCAGGGTCGGCCGACAGGTGGCGGACTGGAGCGGGGCTGCCGCCGAGGCCTACCGGCAAACCCACAGCCGGCACGTGGCTGCCCTGGCCGCGCTCAGCAGGGCTGCCAACGCCATGGCGGAAGTCACCACCGGCGCGGGACTGCTCGTCGCAATGGTGCGGGGCCTGGTTCGTGACCTCATCGCGGAATCGTGTCGGTGCTGGCGGTGCGCCTGTGGGAGTGGCTCGCCGAAGAGGGACTGACGTTGGGACTGGCTACCCCGTGGGTGGTCACGCAGGTAACCGCCCTCGCCGGTAAGTGGGCGGCCAGGATCACCCGCCTGCTGCACGCACTGATCGAGAGCCTGCGGCGACTGACCCCCATCCTGCGTCGCCTCCGACAGCTCATCGCGGACCTCAAAGCCCTTGTGCGGGGCTCGGCACCCGGGAGCGCGGCGCCGTCAACTGCCGTGGACCGCGCCAACCACCTGCTTCACGCCGATGCCGATCCGCTTCGCAAGTGGGGCCCGGCCCGACAGACTCACCCCGCGGAGTGGGAGGCGGCCATCGAGGAGGCGCGGGACCTCGGGGTCGAGGTCACCTTCCGCTCGGATGCTCTGGCCTACGGTCCGGCACCCGGACCGGGTAGCCCGGGCCACCTCATCATCGATCCGGACGCCTCCTACGGCGCGCTGCTGCACGAGATGCAGCATCTGCACGACGACCACGCTGCGGGATGGGCCGGTATGAGAGGCTGGTTCGAGGACCCGGCCGTACGGTACGAAAACGAGGTCCGCGCCTATCAGCGGGAGATCGACTACGCTAGATCGATCGGCGACCAGGAGTCCGTCGATCGCCTGAACCAGGCGATCCGCGAAGAGTATTCGAGAATTTTCGGAGTCGATCCATGAGCGCGCCGCGTCCGCCCCAGCTTCCGGTCCCTCCGGTACGGCAGATGAGCAACGAGGAGTTGGCGAACCTGGCCGCGCAGGGAGGTCCGTACCGGGGCAAGGCCGTCTTCGAACTGGTCGATCGCGCCCGGGCGGACGACGAGGCCGCGACCAGGCTGGACCAGCTGAGCCGACTCCCGGCTTTGCGCGAAGACCGCGCCTTCCACCTGGTCTCTCTGGCCTGGGCGGCGATCATCGGATTGCTCGCTGCGGAGACGCCGCACGCACGGAAACTGGCCTACGCCGCGTTCGCGGCACTCGATCCCGCGGACCGGACAGACTTCCTGTCGTACGTGCGGGCGGAGCGGATCGAGGAAGCGCATCCCCGCATCTGAGGAGCCTTCCGTCAGTATGACCTCCGCGGCTCGGGGACGAAGCGGACCACTCCGCGGGCGAGGTCGGGGTGTGCGGTGTACCCCGCATCTCCCCACGATTGGCTGTGCGGGTGCGACCGGTCACCGTTGGCCCACCACGCCGGGTGGTGGTAGGCGGAGGGCGGCAGCCCTCAGGGTACCAGATCGGCAAGGTCATCGAGCCGGTACGTCACCTCCCCGCTCCGCCGGCGGAGGTGGTCGCGCAATGCGTCGTACTTCGACATCTAGTCCTCCGGCAGTTAATGAAGACCGCAAGCCGGGTGCCCGGCTCCGGTTCCGGCCTGGGACCCGCCGTGATGTTCTAGGTGGGCGTGCCGATGCGGGCGGCGAAGCTGCGCAGCCCGGGTAGTGTCTGGCGGCGGTCCGCGTCCAGCAGGGCAACGCTGAGTTGCTGTGCCCACGGCCGGTACCGGACCTCCTGCGGCGCGATGCGCTCGGCCGCCTGCAGTGCTCGGAAGGACTCCGCGTACGCGCCCCGGCCGTGCAGGGCGAGCGCGTAGTCCTCCCAGTAGCGGGCGCGTCGCTCGACGTTGCCCAACTGATCAGGTCGCAGTGCGCGTGCGTACTGCACCGCCGCGCCGAAGTCGCCCAGTACGCGAGCGACGCTGACGCGGTAGAGCGCCACGTCGACACTGGCGAACCCGTCACCGGCGCCGCTCCGGCGCCCTGCCTCGGCCGCTTCGTCGAGGAGTTCCCAGGCGGTGTCCCGGCGATCCCCGACCGCCGCCGTGTACGCGGCCGTCGCCAGCAACCGTCCATACGTCGCGACCTGCCCGGCTGAACTCAGGCCGGTCGTCTCGTCGAGTTCCTGTGCCGCGCCGATCAGCGTCTGCTGTGCGCGCTCCCCATGGCGGGTGCGCCGCAGCACGATCGCCGATACACGGGCCGTCTCTGCGGACAGTAGTGGATCGTTCGCGTCACGGGCCGTCTGGGCGGCGCGGTCCATCGCCGACCACGCCATCGCGTCCTCGTGCAGTTTTATCAGCACCTGAACGGTCAGGTGGTATGTCTGCGTCAGTGTGGTCGCTGCCGTCGCACGTTGGCTGTCGGCCGCTCCCGCGTGGCCCGCCGTCGCCGCCGCAACCAATTGCGGCAGCCGGGCCGACAGTCTCGCGTACCGACATGCACGAAAATCGGACCAGGCGCTGGCGAGTGTGGTGCGCAGTCGGGCTGGGTCGACCGTGCCGGCCGGCGTTGGGCAGCCGCCGAGGAGGATGTCTTCGAGGCTGGTGATAACGCGAGGTGGCGTGGCCAGGGCTGGCGAACGTCCGGCGAGCGTTGAGCCGACCAGGCTGGCCAGCCCGCCGATGACCTCGCGCCGTCGCACCGGATCTACTCCACCTTCCCGCCGTGATGCTTCACCGCGCACCCTATCGAGTGGCGGGCCGCTTTGGTGGAACGCTGGGCCGTCAATGTCGGCGAGGCCGAAGAGTTCCGGTGGGATGTCAAATGCCGCAGCCAGTCGTCGGAGCACAGTGACATCCGATAGCCGCTGCCTACCCCGTTCGATTCGGGACAACGTCGCCGCTGAGTAGCCGCATCGCTGACCGGCCTCGCAGAGCGTCAGCCGCGCTGCGGTGCGAGCGACACGCAGGAGCGTGCCGAAATCGCCAACGGCAGCAGCCTGCCTGGCCTCCGGCAATTCAGACCACCGGCGTTCAACGCCCATGGCAGCCTCCCCCGCCGACCCTCGTCGTCGAGTGTTCGCCGTGAATCTCGTGTCACGCAAACTTCTTTCATCCGGCGCACCGGTACGAGCCGTGGAGGGCCTTGGCTTGCTGTCCTGAACTCAGAACGTGAGGCTCGGGACTCGGGAGGTGTCATGGGTGGGACGGATAAGGGTGGCGGACTCCGACGAACGGAAGCCGTCGTCAATCGCACACTTGGCGTCGGCGCGGTCGCCGTGGTGGCGCTGGTGGTGATCGCGCTGGTCGGCGGGGAAGCGGCGGCGACCGCGGCTGTCGCCGCTGTCGGCGCAATCGTTGCCGGACTCGTCAGACTGACGACGCGCTACCTCTCCCGATGAGATGGATGACGATCTGAGCGTCACTGACCGGTGGCCTTGGACGTGCCGCCAGTTCCGAGTACGACGAGAATGGCCGCGGCCACCTGCTCGATCCAGTCGATCGTCTTCGTGGCACTCGAGGCGTCGATGGGGCGCTTCTTGGTGGGGTCGTCCGGGTCCTCGTCGTACTCGTGTGCGATCTTGTGGCGACGGTGCGCGATCTGTTGCAGCTGCTGCTGCACCTCCGCGCCCGTGAAGGAGACCCCGTCGCCGCTCTGCTCTGTGAGCACCTTGGCAACGCTGTTCCAGAATCCGTTGACGTCATGCACCAGGGAGAAGCCGTCACGGATCTTCTCCGGGCTTTGGTACACCAGGTGGCCGCGGTCGCGGAGCTGCTGATCCACCGCATCCACGAGGGTTACCGCTCCCAGCTGCACCTGCTCTACCAGGCCGAGCGACATCTGGAAGGACGAGAAGGCCTTGGGCTTCTTCGTCCCCGGCTCCGCCGCCAACTTGAGCATGCGGGCGCGGATTTCCTGTCGAACCCAGTGATCAAGGGCCGCGACGCTCTGCACCCAAGCTGCGCGGAAGACGTCTGAGATCTCGAAGGCACCCACTTGAAGCAGGGCCAGGTGCTGGCCAGCGGTGGCGAGGCTGCGCGCGTAGTTCAGGTTGCGTTGCAGGTTGGCGAACGGTTCGAATGCCTCATTCAAGGTCGCCGGCGCAACCGGTTCGGCCTCGACGACGGGGGCCTGGGGCGTCTGCCGTGGGTCGCCGGCGAGGCGGGCCAGCCGGGCGACGGTCTCGGTCTGGTTGATGCGGTAGACAGTGGTTAGCGGAGGCAGGGAGAGCAGCTCCCGCTCCACAGAAGCCCGCGGAACATCCGTGCGCGCCCAACTTACCGACCGCACGTGACAAATGCGGGAAGGCAAGTCGGTCCGGTACTGGTAGGGACCGGTGATCCGCCCGACAGCCACGTCGGGGCTGTTGCGTCGAAGGAGCAGCACGATGTCGCCTGGGCACATCCGGCTGCGGAAGGCGAGTAGCTGAATGGCGTAGCTTTCGGCCGACTTCCGCTCGACTTCGGTGTACGCCCTTTGGACGCGCTGCCTGAGTTCGGCGAGCGTCGTCGCACTGGTGAGATCGCCGGTTGCGGACCACCCGACGGCGACCAGCTCCTTGTTCAGGGCGAGGTCCTCGTACGTGTCGTCGCGGCCTGCCCGGACGATCCAGGCCTGTGTCACCGGTTGCTCCTTGCTGTCGGCCGACATGGTCAGTCCGTGCTGGTGATGGGAAACTTGATCCGGTCGCCGACCCAGGGTGTCGGGTTGAGCGATGGCGCGGCGGACAGCGGTCTCGCGCTGACCCTCTCCCGGTCGAACACCGCGCGCCACTCCTCGGGAGTGCCGGTCACCAGGAATGGGCCGATCGGGACGTTCAATGAGTCCTCGATCATCTCGACCGGAACCGACTCGCCCGCGATCATCACGTCACTGTCGATGCCGGCTATGCGAGCCGATTCAACTGCCGCCTCCAGCTCCGCGATGTTGGCCGAACCGACCCAGGAGAATCCCTCGCCACCAGCGGTGAAGACCATCCGACCGCCGTCCGACCTACTTCCATATAGGGCCAGATCGAGTGAACGCCCGGCATTCGGGTCAGCCGGCCCCTTCGGCTCTTTGTCGAGAAACGCGGGCCGGAAGCGCTCGAGGAGCTCGTTCATGGCCTCGACCAGGAGCTGCCGCCGTGCGGCGAGGAATCCGGGGTAGCCGTCAGGGCTCCGCAGCGATACATCCAGAGGTACGTAGTGATCCTTCAGCTCCTGCTCGTCGAGCATGGGGAAGTACTCCGCCGGGCTCTTTCCGTTGATCCGCTTGTTCGCCTTCGCCGACGCGAAGACGAGGTTGGCGAGATCGTTGATGGTGCCCTTGTCGAAGCGGTCATCGAGGGTGGCGGGGGGATGGATGTGTTGGTATTCCAGCTTCTGCGCCTCGTTGTGCCCGGGCAGGATGTCCGTCCGGTAGCACCAGTCGCGGGCGCCGTTGGCCAGCGCCACCAGGAGGCTCAGGAAGAAGTAAGGGCTCTCCTTCGTGCGCCCCCGGAGGGCGCGCTCGGTCACCTCGGCGCGGGTGTTGTCGATATTGAGGCTCTCCAGGAGCGCGCGGATGGGGTCCGGCTGGCGGGCCGCCCGAATGTCCTGACTGAGCTTCGTGTCGGTCGACGTGCTGTAGCGGGTCTGGATCGTGGCGAGCAGAAGCCAGTAGATGACCCCGTCAGCCGTGGGCTTGTCGATCGGCTCCTCACCCTGTTCGCCGAGCAGCACGACCAGCGGGATGAGCACGATCATCGAGGGCAGAGGGTCGGAACGGGTCAGCTTGAGGTTCGCCTCAAGCAACGGGATCAGGCGCCGCAGTCCAAGCTTGACGACGTCCCAGCCTCGCTCCAGCTCGGTGTCCTTCGTCTGCTTGAGCCGACTGGGTGACCACACCGACAGGCCTCGGCCGAGGACCACTCCGGCAAGCGCCCGGGACAGGAAGTTGACGTCGATGTCACCGTAGCCGCGCTGAACCCAATGGTCGGCCTCCTGTTGCAGCTTCGCGAGCACGCCTGTCCATCGAGTGGAGAGAGTTGCCATCGCGAGGTCCAAAGTTCCCAGCCGGCGACCGCCGCTATTGACCCGCACGAAGATCTCAGCTACCTCGTCGTAGGGGAAGCCTTTGAGGACCTCCATGATGAAGCGGCGGTCACGGAGGCGTTTGATCTGGCTGAGCCGCTCTTCAATCTCCTACTCCTCCAGGGCTGACCCCGCTTCGAGGAGCTGCTTGGTCAGCCGGATCATGCTGGCTTTCGGATCCAGCACGGTGGCCACTTTGATCCACTTCGGATCGCGTTGGGTGGCGGCACTCTGGTTCTGAAACCTCTGGTTCTCGACGTGGAATACGACCTGGGCGTCCGGGTGGTTGTTGAAGACGCGGTGCAGGGACGTCAGACGTTGCTGCCCGTCGAGGAGGAACAGCGGCGGACGGAGCGGCTTTACCTCAGGGCCGCCAACGGACATGTCCCGCGTCTCCGGAACCTCGTCGGTCTGCCAGAAGAGCAATGAACCGAAGGGGTAGCCACGGTAGATCGAGTCCATCAGCTTGGCGACCTGTGTCGGCTTCCAGACATACTCACGTTGGATCTCGGGCAACATGATCTCCGCGCTCGAAATCTGGTCGATCAGCTCCCCGATCGAGCGGTCGATCCTCTCTACGTGCATCAGCCAACCTTCTTCGTCGTCTTCCGACGTCCGGGAACGTGAGCCAGTCCGGGCATGATGAACCCATCAGACCCCGCTGCTTGTCCTGCTGACGAGACACGTTCGGCGAAAACAGGACTCCTGTTGTCCTACCGCGCCGGGATTGACCTGTCCACCCCGTGATCGGGCGATCCACCCATCGCAGCCGCTGACTGACCGGCACTTCCGGTTCCGGCCGGCCAACCGTCCTATGGACCGGCCGGCGTCGGCCCTGCCTGTTCCCTGTGTCAAGGATCTGGTCGGTACGGTAAGCGGCATGTCACAGCCCAGCCCTGCGCCGCTGCTCCGGGAGTTCATCGACATCCCTGAGCGCACGAGCGTGAGCGACTTCGTGCTCAAGCTCTCCGACAGTGTCGCCGACGCCGACGCCACCCTCCGCGACTATGTCGTCACGGATCGGTTGCTGGCGAACTTCGACGAGGCGCTCGGGCTGATCCGCTCCGCGGTCGAGGCGCACGCCTCCAAGGCCGCGTACCTGCACGGCTCGTTCGGTTCCGGTAAGTCGCACTTCATGGCCGTGCTGCACGCGCTGCTGCGCGGCGAGCCGGCGGCCCGCGGCCGGGACGAGCTGGCGCCGCTGGTGGCCAAGCACAGCGTCTGGCTGGACGGCCGGAAGTTCCTGCTCATCCCGTACCACCTGCTCGACGCCCGCTCCCTGGAGCAGCGGGTGCTCGGCGGCTACGTCGACCGGGTGCGGGCACTGCACCCGGAGGCGCCGATCCCGGCGGTGCACCGCACCGACGCGCTGCTGGAGCAGGCCGCCTCCCTTCGGGAGAAAATCGGCGACGCGCAGTTCATCGCCGGGCTGCCCGGCGGCGATGTCGAGGACGAGTGGGGCGACAACGAGGCGTTCTGGACGCCCGAGCGCTTGAACGAGGCGTTCGCTGGCGCGCACAACGACGAGCTGCGTCGGAAGCTGGTCAACGACCTGCTGACCAGCTGGAACGTCGGCTTCTTCAGCAACGCCCGCGAGGATGCCGAGGCCTTCATCTCGCTCGACCGGGGCCTCACCGAGATCAGCCGCCACGCCAAGGAACTCGGCTACCACGGCCTGATCCTCTTCCTCGACGAGCTGATCCTGTGGCTGGCCAACTCCATCGGTGACCAGCAGTTCGTCTCCCGTGAGATCCAGAAGATCACCAACTTCGTCGAGGGCGGCGACACCCGCCGGCCCATTCCCGTGATCAGCTTCATCGCCCGCCAGCGGGACCTGCGGGAACTGGTCGGCGAGGAGGTCGTCGGCGCCAACGAGCTGAGCTACCAGGACACCCTCAACCTGGCCAGCGGCCGGTTCGACGTGATCAAGCTGGAGGACCGGAACCTCCCCGAGATCGCCCGCCGGCGCCTGCTCAAGCCCGTCACGACCGAGGCCGGCCAGGCGATCTCGCGCGCCTTCGAGAGCACCACCAAGGTACGCCGGGAGGTCTTCGACACCCTGCTCGGCAGCGACTCCGGCAGCGGCGCCGACATCGACGCGTTCCGGTCGACGTACCCGTTCAGTCCGGCCTTCATCTCGACCCTGGTGCACGTCTCCAGCGCCCTGCAGCGGTCCCGCACCGCGCTCAAGCTCATGCGGCAGCTCCTGGTCGATCGCCGGGAGACGCTCCGCCTGGGCCAGCTCGTCCCGCTCGGCGACCTCTACGACGTGATCAGCAGCGGCGGCGACCAGCCCTTCACCGAGAAGCTCAAGGCCGAGTTCGAGATGGCCCAGAAGCTGTACGACCTGAAGCTGCGCCCCCACCTGCTGGGCCAGCACGGGCTCGCCGAGGAGGACCTCGACGCCGCCCGCCGCGGCGACCAGCTCAGCCCCGAGGCGGCCGGTCGCGTCCGCGCCTTCACCGGTGACGACCGGCTGATCAAGACGCTGCTGCTGGCCGCCCTGGCGCCCAGCGTCCCGGCCCTGCGCAACCTCACCGGCCGGCGTCTATCCGCGCTCAACCACGGCAGCATCACCAGTCCGATCCCGGGTGGTGAGGTTGCCCAGGTCAACCGGAAGCTCGCCGACTGGGCCGGCCAGTTCCCCGAGATCCGCATCGGGGAAGGTGACGATCCGGTGGTGTCGCTGGAGCTGGTCGGCGTCGATGTCGACAGCGTCCTTGCTACCGCCAAGCACTACGACAACGAGGGCGCCCGCAAGCACATCGTCCAGCGGCTGCTCTGGAAGCAGCTCGGCGTGCCGTGGAGCGACTCGTTCTTCGCCGAGGCGGGGCTGACCTGGCGGGGCAGCCGGCGCGTCATCGAGCTGGTCTACGGCAACGTCCGCGACCCCAACGACATCCGCGACGAGGCGTTCCACCCGAACGACCCGTCCGGCTGGCGCATGATCGTCGACTACCCGTTCGACGACGGCAGCCACGGGCCGGCCGATGACCGTCAGCGGGTGCAGGACCTGCTCAGCAGGAGCAACGCCCGGACCGTCTGCTGGATCCCGGCCGCGCTGACCGTCGAGCGCCGCAACGAGCTGGGCAAGCTCGTCATCATCGACAAGCTGCTCGAGGGCCAGCGCTTCGACAGCCACGCCGAGCACCTCAACCCCGACGACCGGCGGCGCGCACACGCCGCGCTCACCAACCAGCGCAGCGCGCTGCTGGCCAAGATGCAGGGCGTGCTCCGCCAGGCGTACGGGCTGGCCGCCAAGCAGCCGACCGACGTGCAGCTCGGCTTCGACGACCACCTCCACTCGCTGACCCGGGCGCTGGAGCCGAAGCTCCCGATGGGAGCGACGTTCGACGACGCGCTGCGCAGCATCGGCGACCAGATGCTCACCCAGCAGTATCCGGCCCACCCGGACTTCGACCCCGACCGCAAGGGCGAGCCGGTGCGGCTCCCGGAGGTCAAGACCGTCTTCGGGTACGTCCAGCGGGCGGTCGAGTCGCCGGAGGGGCGGGTCGAGGTCGAACGGGCGCACCGGCAGACCATGCGGCGGATCGCCAATCCGCTGAAGCTCGGCACCATGCACGAGGCGGCGTTCGTCATCGAGGGGGAGTGGGTCCAGCACTTCCAGCACAAGGCCGCCAGCGAGGGCATCGCCGGCGAGCTGCGGGTGGCCGACCTGCTGCGCTGGATCGACGAGCCGAAACCGCGCGGGCTGGACCCGATCGTCGCGCAGCTTGTGGTGGCGACCTTCGCCGAGCAGACCGACCGGGCGTTCTACCTGCACGGCAGCCAGGTGATGCCGGCGCCCGAGATCGGCAAATTGACGATGGATCACGCCCTCCGCGAGGAGAGCCTGCCTAGCGAGGAGGACTGGGAGCAGGCCCGGACGCGGGCCGCCGCGATCTTTGGCTTCCAGCCGCTCGCCCTGCGGCGTGGTCGGTTGGTCGCGCTCTTCGGCCGTGACCTGGTCACCCAGGCAAACCGGCACCGAGAGGCCGCTCACACGCTGGCGAGCCGCCTTGAGCAGCACAGCAGCCGGCTCGAGCTGGACCGCGAATCCGGGCGACTCGCCACCGCCTACGCAGCGGCCGATCTGCTCGACGCGCTCGTAAATGCACGTTCGGCGAAGGAGGCTGTCGAGCGGCTCGCACGGGCGGAGCTGGCGGGGCCGGCAGACAGGGCTGGTAAGAGCATTACCAGCGCTGCCCAGGTTGCGGCGGCCTTCGCCGGCACGTCGTGGGACAACTTCGAGATCATCGGCGGTCTGCCCGAGCCTCACACGGTCCGCGCCTCCGCGATTCTTGCCGAGCTGCGTCGCGTTGCCCAAGCCGACGAGCTGACGGCACCGTTGTCTCCGGCTCTCCGGCGAGCGCAGTCCGACGCGGTCGAGTTGATCCGTGAGGCCACCAGGATTGTTCTTCCGCCTCCCCCACCCCCGCCGCCACTGCCTCCTACGGCGGAGAAGGAACTCATCGTTCGCGGGCAGTCGACGGAAGTGCTTACCAAGCTGGAGCGGTACATCACCGACCACCCCGACGCCATTATCGAGGTGACCTGGAGAATCGTGCCGTGACTCAGGCACCCGCGCTCGCTCAGGCGCTGCGGATCAGCCCCGCCGCCCTGGCCCAGAAGGTGGCGCAGCAGCTCGACCGGCACCGCAACGGGGACCCGTACCCCGTCATGGTGGTCCGTGCGGAGCCGGCCTGGCCGCACGAACCGGTGCTGCCGCTGCCCGGCGGCCGCCAGGCCCGCGTCGTGCCGTGCGTCTCGCCGCTCGCCATCTGGGAGCACCTCGTCGCCGACCGCGGCGACGAGGTGCTGGTGCTGCTCACCGACATCCCAGGGACCGGCCTCGGCTCCGGGGTGCGCAGCCGCATCTTCCTGCAGCGGGTGATCACCGTCGAGCCGTGGGACCTGGTCGTGGACGCGTTCGGCGCCCAGGTACCCGATACGGCTCTGGAGAGCGAGCGGTGGGCAGGCCCTGCCCTGCTCGACGCGATGCCGTCGGGCGGATGGCCCAGGCTCACCACCAAGGTGCTGACCCGGGACATCGCCCTCCGGCACCTGGCCGCCGTGCGGCTCGGCCTGGACCGGCGGGGGAACGACCCCGACGACCTCGACGTGGCGACCCTGCTGCGATGGAGCGTCGAGCCTGGGGCGGTGGAGGCGTTCGGCCTGCTCCGGCAGGAGGAGCGCGACGGTTTGGCGCGCTGGCTGGTCGAGCAGTTCGGCCGCCCGGCCCGGGCGCTGTTCGCCCTCGTCGCTGCCGGCCGGGGCGCCGACGCGTTGCCGCTGGGTCTGGTCTGCGATGCGCTCTGGACCACCGACACGCCCGACGCTGTGCGGGCCCAGGGACGCGTCGACCAGTACTTCGGCAACCTCGACGACGATGGCGCGGTACGTGGGCTCGCCGACGCGGCCGTGCAGGTGGTCGGCGCGATGCTGGCCGACCGCGATGCGGACGTCCGACGGCAGGGGCATGCCGTCCTGGACCGGGCCGAGCAGCTGGTCATCCTGTTCAACGCCGCCGGCAGCGCCGCTCACAGCCCCATCCTGCGTACGGGCTTCACCCAGCGCGTCGGCGACGCCGCACGGGCCCTCCTCGCCGGCCTGACGGATCCGGCCGACCCGACCCTGGACGTCGCGGTCGACTGTCTGGCCGGGCACCGGTTGGCCGAGGCGGAGGCGGAGCGGCTCCGGCGGGTCCGGATGGCCCAGCGGCTCGTCCGGTGGCTGGGGACCACGGTCGAGCCGCCTGCCAGCGTCGCCGACGGGATGCAGCGGCAGATCGCCGAGTGGGGCTGGGTCGACCTGGCGCTGAACCACGTCTGGGCCGGTGAGGACGTCCACCCTGAGCTGCAGCGCGCCTTCAGTGCGGTCCATGAGCGGGCGCAGCAGCGGCGTCGGGACCTCGACGGTGCCTTCGCGAATCGGCTCGCGGCCTGGGCCACGGCCGGGCCGGGCAACGACGGTGATCTCCTGACGGTCGAGAACCTGCTTCCCCGGGTCATCGATCCGCTGGTCCGCGCTGACCGGCCGGTGCTGCTGGTCGTGCTCGACGGGATGAGCGCGGCCGTCGGAGTCGAACTGGCCGACGAGTTGTCCCAGCACTGGGTCGAGTACGACCCGCTGGCTAGCGGGGGCGCCAGCCACCGCCGGGGCATCGTGGCTGCTCTGCCGACCCTGACGGCCGTGTCGCGGACCTCGCTGTTCGCGGGTGCCCTGCGGCTCGGCACCCAGGCCACCGAGCGGCAGATGTTCGACAAGGGGCGGTGGGGCGACGACGCCCGGATCTTCCACAAAGGCCCGGCTCGGGGCGGTGCTGGCGAGGTGCTCGCCGGTGACCTCAGCGAGGCGCTTGCCAGCGCGGCGCGCCTGGTCGCCGTGGTGATCAACACGGTGGATGACGCGCTGGCCCACGGCCGGGAGGGCGACGAGGCCGGCTGGCAGCTCGGCAACCTCGGCTTCCTGCGGAGCCTGCTGGACCTCGCCCGATCCTCCGGCCGGGCCGTCGTCATCACCAGCGACCACGGCCACGTGCTCGAACGTGGCGGCGAGTACGTCAAAGCCGCCGACGCCGCTTCGGCCCGGCACCGCACCGGCCCCGGCCCCGCCGGCCCCGGCGAGGTCGAACTGAGCGGTCCGCGGGTGGTGGCCGAGGGGAACCGGATCATCGCGCTGTGGGACCCGCTCCGGCGCTACCGTCCCACCAAGGCCGGCTATCACGGCGGGGCCTCGTTGGCCGAAGTGACCATCCCCCTGCTGGCCTACTTGCTGCCCAACGTGGCCGACGTTCCCCAGGGCTGGGCCCCGGTGGAGGGACGCCGACCCGAGTGGTGGCAGGCAAGCGAACCTGTCGCCAAGTCCGCGCCTGCTCCGGTCCCCGCCGTGAAACCTCGGCGCAAGGCGCCGGTGGTCGCGGGAGAGGCGGCGTTGTTCGACATGCCGGAAATGGCGCCGGCTCCCGCGGCACCGGAGGCCGGCGGCGGCGATCTCGTTGGCGTGCTGCTCGCAACCGAGCTCTTCAAGGCGCAGCACAGCCTGACCCCCCGCAAGGTCGACCGCGGGAAGATTGAGGCGGCAATGCGGGCGCTCATCGAGGCGAAGGGTGTGCTGTCGGCCGCCGTGCTGGCTCAGCGGGCCGGGGAGTTGCCCGCCCGCGCGGCCGGCTTCGTCATCACCCTGCAGCGGATCTTCAACGTCGACAACTACCCGGTGCTGTCGCTGATCGACGACGGACGCACCGTCCGGCTCGACGTCGCGTTGCTGCGGACCCAGTTCGGGCTGCCGGAAGGGGTGGCGTGAACGGCGTCAGTCCGGCCCGGCGGCGCGAGGTCATCGACGCGTTGCGGCGGGGTGCCGTGCCGTCGGCCGGCCTGGACCTCTTCGCCGTCGGCCTGGACCGGTTCGTCGGTGCGGTGGGTGAGGACCTGGAAACGGTCGCCGCCGGCGGCTCGGTGTTCAAGGCGATCCGTGGCGAGTACGGATCCGGCAAGACATTCTTCACCCGCTGGATCGCCGAGCGGGCCAAGCGCGCCAACCTCGCCACCGCCGAGGTGCAGATCTCCGAGAACGAGACGCCCCTGCACAAGCTCGAGACCGTCTACCGGCGGCTGACCGAGCGCCTGACCACCGCCACGTTCCCGCCGAGCGCGCTGCGGCCGGTCGTCGACGGCTGGTTCTACGCCCTCGAGGAAGACGTCCTCGCGGCGGGGGAGGTGCCACCCGACGACGCGGAGGCGCTGGACCGGGCGGTGGGGGTGCTGCTCGACCAGCGGTTGGCCGCGGTGAGCCGCAGCGCGCCCGCCTTCGCCGCCGCGCTGCGTGGCTACCGCACCGCGAGCCTCGGGGGTGATCCGGCGACGGCCGACGCCGTGCTCGCCTGGCTCGGCGGCCAGCCGCACGTCGCCGCGTCGGCACGCCGGGTCGCCGGCGTACGGGGGAATCTCGACCACTTCGCGGCGCTCAGCTTCCTGCAGGGGCTGCTCGCGGTGCTACGCGACAGCGGTCACCCCGGACTGCTGCTGGTACTCGACGAGGTGGAGACGCTGCAGCGGGTCCGCTCCGACGCCCGGGACAAGGCGCTCAACGCGCTGCGTCAGCTCATCGACGAGGTGCACTCCGGCCGATTCCCCGGCCTCTACCTCGTCATCACCGGCACCCCGGCCTTCTACGAGGGGCCGCAGGGCGTGCAACGGCTCGCCCCGCTCGCCCAACGGCTCGCGGTCGACTTCACCACGGACCCGCGCTTCGACAACCCGAGGGCGGTGCAGATCCGGCTGTCCGGATTCACCGTCGACTCGCTGGTCGAGCTGGGTGGCCGGGTACGCGACCTGTACGCCGACGGGTCCGCGGCGCCCGAGCGGGTGAGCGGCCTGGTGGACGACGCATACCTGGGGGAGCTGGCGCGGGCGGTCGCCGGAGGGCTGGGTGGCAAGGTCGGCGTGGCGCCTCGGCTCTTCCTCAAGAAGCTGGTGGGAGACGTGCTCGACCGGGTCGACCAGTTCGCCGACTTCGACCCGCGAAAGCACTACGCGCTGACCCTGTCGGCCACTGAGATGACCGATGTGGAGCGCAACGTGACCAGCGCCGACGAGATCGCCCTGGA
Source organism: Micromonospora sp. NPDC005707 (assembly GCF_040631005.1). NCBI lineage: Bacteria > Bacillati > Actinomycetota > Actinomycetes > Micromonosporales > Micromonosporaceae > Micromonospora > Micromonospora sp. NPDC005707. The sequence continues at coordinate 256,900 of NZ_JBEXYR010000007.1, read as the reverse complement.
CGTCTAGGTGTCCGCCGAGCTGCTGCACCCGGTCGTCCTGCACCACGTGGTGAACTCGCTGCAGTGGCCGGGGCTCCGGCCCCTGCAGGAGGCGGCGGTGCGACCGCTCCTCGACGGCGAGGACGCCCTGCTCCTCGCCCCCACCGCGGGCGGCAAGACGGAAGCGGCGGTGTTCCCGCTGCTGTCGCGGATGGCGCAGGAGAACTGGTCCGGCACCTCGGTGCTCTACGTCTGCCCGCTCAAGGCCCTGTTGAACAACCTCCTGCCCCGGCTGGAGGCCTACACCGGGTGGTTGGGGCGGCGGGCCGCACTCTGGCACGGCGACGTGACGATGGGCGGGCGGCGGAAGATCCTCCGCGAGCGGCCGGACGTCCTGCTGACCACCCCCGAGTCGCTGGAGTCGATGCTGGTCAGCACCACCGTCGACCACGACGAGTTCTTCCGCGGCCTGCGGGCCGTAGTGGTGGACGAGGTGCACGCCTTCGCCGGCGACGACCGGGGCTGGCACCTCCTGGCCGTACTGGAACGGCTCAGCCGGATCACCGGCCAGCCGGTCCAGCGAGTGGGACTCTCGGCGACCGTCGGCAATCCGGATACGCTGCTGAGCTGGTTGCAGGGATCCGGCCGCGGCCGACGGCAGGCGCGCGTCGTGGCGCCGGCCCTCGCTGGATCGGACCCTCGACCGGCGGGCGAGGTCGAGTTGGATTACGTCGGCTCGGTGCACAACGCCGCAAAGGTGATCGCCGCCCTGCACCGAGGCGAGAAGCGGCTGGTGTTCTGCGAGTCCCGGGCACTGGTAGAGGAGCTCGGCCAGCGGCTGCGGGCTCTCGACGTCACCACGTTCCTGTCGCACGCCTCGCTCTCCGTTGACGAGCGGCGCCGCGCGGAGGAGGCGTTCGCGCAGGAACGTGACTGCGTCATCGTCGCCACCAGCACCCTCGAGCTGGGCATCGACGTCGGAGACCTCGACCGGGTGATCCAGGTCGACGCACCACGCAGCGTCGCCGCCTTCCTGCAGCGGATCGGCCGGACCGGCCGTCGCCCCGGCAGCGCCCGGAACTGCCTGTTCCTCGCACTCGACGGCGACGGACTCCTGCAGGCGGCCGGTCTGCTCCATCTCTGGGGTCAGGGATGGGTCGAGGAGGTCGTGCCACCGCCCGAGCCACGGCACATCGTCGCCCAGCAGGTGCTGGCGCTGTCGCTGCAGCAGCACCGGTTCGGAGACCAGCTCTGGCGGCACGAGTGGAACGACCTGCCGCCCTTCGACAAGACCGCCGACGTCATCGTGCGTCACCTCGTCGACCAGGGGTACCTCGACTCGGATTCCGGCATGCTCTTCATCGGCCCAGAGGCGGAAGCCCGATTCGGCCGACGGCACTTCATGGACATGCTGGCGGTGTTCACCGCACCACCGCAGTTCACCGTGCTGTCGGGGCGTACCGAGATCGGTCGTACCGATCCGGCGCTGCTCACCGCGAAGGTGCAGGGGCCGCGGCTGCTGTTGCTCGCGGGCCGGAGCTGGCGAGTCACCTACATCGACTGGAAGCGCCACCGGTGCTTCGTCGAGCCGGCCGAGGGCGGCGGCAAGGCGCTCTGGATGACGGGCGGGGTGCCGCAGGGGCGGTCGTACCGGATGGTCCGCGCGATGCGGGACGTGCTGCTGGGCGCCGATCCGCCGGTCGCGCTGACCGGCCGTGCCGCCAACCGGCTGGGCGGTCTGCGCGAGGACTTCGCCGCGCTGGTGCATCCCGGCGGAACGCTGGTGGTCCGCGATCGTGAGGGCGAGGCGCGGTGGTGGACCTGGGCCGGCTTCCGCGCGAACGCCACGCTGATGTCCACCCTGGGTGAGCTGGCCGACCCGACCCAGCGGTACGACGACGCCTCGATCCGGTTGCGCCCCGACGTGGACCGGGAGATGGTGCGCGAGGCGGTGACGGACGCTGTCGGACGGGTCTGCCTGCCGGACGTCAACGACAAGGCCCTGGACGGCCTCAAATTCAGCAGCGCTCTGCCGCATCGGCTCGCCGTCGCGACCCTGGCCTCCCGACTGGCCGACCTTCCTGCGGCTGAGGCGGTGCTCGGCGAGCCGGTGCGCACGGCCTATCTGGCGTAGCCCGTGCCCGACGGCAACACGCCCGGACGCGGGTGCGACAGCCAGCGACATCCCGGATCGCTCTATTGCTATTTGTGGATGTTCGGACGGTGTCGACCGTCCTGATGACCTGGTCGGATGGCAGGACGGACATCGCCGTTCGACGACAGGAGGGACCGTGCGCACACCATCGCGTGCGACGACGGGGGCCACCGCGCTGCTACTCGCGGCCGGAATGGTCCTGACCGCAGGAGCTGGCGGCCAGGCGGCACCCCGCGACGAGACCCCGACCCAGGCGCAGCCCGGCAACCTGCCAGGCGACCGCCACGACGCCAAGACGAAGGACAACCGGAAGGGACGGACCGCGCCGACCGACCGCCAGCGGGACCGGGCCGCGGTGCTCGGCGCGCGGGTCCGCTGGACCGACTTCGGCACCCCCGCCACCCTGACTCCGACCGATCGGCCGCTCGCCGCCGGGCTGCCCACCGACCCGGCCGCCGCCGCGCGGGCCTACGTGGCCGCGAACCGGGACGTGCTGGGGCTGACCGAAGAGGGCGCCGCCGCGCTGGAGCAGTTGACGGTGGCGCCGATGGGGGACGGCGCCACCGTGCTGTTCCGGCAGCGCTTCGGCGACCTGCCCGCCGCGGTCGACGGCATGCTGGCCGTCGGCGTCCGCGACGGGAAGGTCTGGCACGTCAGCTCGTCCCTGGCCCGCGACGGCGGGACGCCCGCCCCGGCCACGATCAGCGCCGACCAGGCGCGCGAGGCCGCGGCGGCCGACGCCGGGCTGACCGGGCCGACCGGGCCGACCGTCCTGCGTACCTCGCTGGTCGCGGTGCCGACCGCGGACCGGGGACCGCGGGCCGCGTACGAGGTGGTCCTCGGCGCGGACGTCACGGGCGCGGACCCGGCGGCCTTCGCCACCTACGTGGACGCCCGCGACGGCAGCGTGCTGGTCCGCGAGGACCTGGTCGACCACGACGTGGACAACCCGTCGTGGGAGGCCTTCCCGAACTCGCCGTCGGTGGACAAGTCCTCCACGGACACCCGGGTGCGTTGGTGCGCCGGAGCGGCGGCAGGCTGCGACGAGGTGGTCGGTGTCCCCGGGCATCCCGCGTGGGACGTGGACCCGGCCATCGGAACGTCCACCACCACGACGAACGGCAACAACGCGATCGCCGTGCAGAACTGGTTCAGCAACGACCCGTTCAGCGTGGGCACCGAGACGGCCACCCCGCGTCCGGACCGGAACTACGCGTACCCGTGGACCAACCAGTGGTACGAGCAGAAGTGCAGCCCGGACACCTTCACCTCGCCGCAGGCCAACGACATCGACGCGGCGCGGGCGAACCTGTTCGCGATGCACAACCGGATGCACGACTGGTCGTACCACCTGGGCTTCACCGAGGCGACCTGGAACATGCAGCGGGACAACCTCGGCCGCGGCGGGCTGGCCGGCGACCCGGAGCAGGGCAACGCGCAGGCCGGCGGCGTCAGCGGCGGTCCGCCGGCCTTCGCCGCCCGCAACAACGCCAACCAGATCACCCCGCCGGACGGCATCGCCCCGACCACCAACATGTACCTGTGGCAGCCGAGCGCCGGCTCGTTCTACGCGCCCTGCGTCGACGGCGACTTCGACATGTCGGTCATCGCCCACGAGTACGGCCATGCCATCAGCGGCCGGATGATCGCCGGCCCGAACGCCGGGGTCAGCTCCCCGCAGGGGATGAGCGAGAGCTGGTCGGACCAGCTCGCCATGGAATACCTCTACGAGCACGGGTACGCGGCGCCGGGCCGGCGCGGTTTCACCATCGGCGAGTACACCACCGGCGACCCGCGCGCCGGCATCCGCAACTACAACATGAGCGAGAGCCCGCTCAACTACAGCGCGATCGACTACGACTTCGTCGGCCTCCAGGTGCACGCCTCCGGTGAGGTCTGGAGCGCGACGAACGCCGACATCCGGGCGGCCATGATGCGCCGCTACGGCGCCGGGAACGCGGCCCTGCAGAAGTCCTGCGCCGACGGGGCGACACCGGTCACCGCGTGCCCGGGCAACCGGCGGTGGGTCCAACTCGTCTTCGACTCGTTCCTGCTGATGGCGGTCAGCCAGGTGAGCATGGTCGACGCCCGGGACGCGATGCTCGCCGCCGACCGGATCCGCTTCGGCGGGGCCAACCAGGACCTGCTCTGGAACGCCTTCGCCGCCCGGGGTCTCGGCGAGGCGGCGGCCAGCGTGGGCAACGCCGACACCGACCCGACGCCCTCCTTCACGTCCCCGTACGCCAGGGAGGGAACCCTGCGCTTCACGCCGGAGGGTGACGACGAGGTCGTGCCGGGGGCGCAGCTCTTCGTCGGGCGGTACCAGGCCCGGGCCGTGCCGGTCGCGGACACCGATGCGGCCACCCCGCTGACCGACCGGGTGAGCCTGGTCCCCGGGACGTACGAGTTCGTCGTCCGGGCGCCGGGCTACGGGCACCGCCGGATCGGTCCGGTCACGGTCAAGGCCGGGCAGGTCCGCGACCTGGAGGTGAAGCTGCGTCGCAACCTGGCCTCCACCAGCGCCGGTGCGGTGGTCAGCGGCGACGGGATCAACCTCGCGAAGATCGCCGACGACGACGAGGCCACCAACTGGGCCTCGCTCGGGGCGCCGGTCGCCGGGCGGCAGGTCACCGTCGACCTGGCCGGTGGCGCCCAGCAGGTCCGCCGGGTGCAGGTCAGCGCCATGCCGCGCCCGCCGGTCGCCGGTGACCCGGACGCCGGCACGCAGAGCCGGTTCTCCGCGGCGCGGCAGTTCCGGGTGCTCGCGTGCGAGGCGAAGAAGGCGGTGACCTGCGCCGACGCCGCGGACTTCCGGGTGGTCTACACGAGCCCGGCGGACGCCTTCCCCTCGGTGGCCCCCCGGCCCCGGGCACCGGAGCTGATCATGCGGTCGTTCGACATCCCGCGCACCAAGGCGACCCACCTGCGGGTCGAGGTGCTGACCAACCAGTGCACCGGCGCGCCGGACTACGCCGGTGAGCAGGACGCCGACCCGCGCGCGGCGACCGACTGCGCCACGGCCAGCCCGCAGGCGCAGAACGTGCGGATCGCCGAGTTCCAGGCGTTCGCCCAGTAGGTGAGGTGGGTGCGGGCGGGCGGCCCCCGCCCGCACCCCTTGCCACGCATCGTCAGGCATCACTACATTGACCGGCGGGCGCCGCCGTACGGCGGCTGAACGTCCCGCCCGAGCCGGGCAGATCCGGTACGCGCCGTCACGCGCGCCGGCACGCGAGGTCCCCGCAGCTCCCGCACCGCCGGTCGACTGGCCGGCGGTCCGCCGAGAGGACCCCGATGAGGATCTCCCACGCCCGCCTCGCCCCGGTCGTGGCGGCCGTCACCACCCTGGCCGCCGCCGTCGTCGCCCCGCTGCTGGCCGGCCCGGCCGCCGCCGCGCAGGGCTGCCAGGTCGACTACCGCCCCAACCTGTGGCCCGGCGGGTTCACCGCCACCGTCCGCGTCGCCCCCGGCGACACCGCCGTGAACGGCTGGACGGTCAGCTGGACGTACCCCGGCGATCAGCGGATCACCGGCGCCTGGAACGCCGTGGTCAGCCAGTCCGGCGCCACCGTGACCGCCCGCAACGCCACCTGGAACGGCAGCGTGCCGGCCGGGGGCGCCACCGAGTTCGGCGTCCAGGGCACGGTCGGTGCGGCCGCGCCGGCCCCCACCGGCTTCGCGCTCAACGGCCTGCCCTGCAACGGCACGCCATCCTCGCCGTCCGGTACGCCAACGCTTTCGCCGAGCCCGACGCTCTCGCCGAGTCCGACGCTCTCGCCGAGTCCAACGGTCTCGCCGAGCCCGACGGTCTCGCCGAGTCCGACATCGACCAGCTCGCCGAGCCCGACCGGGCCGCCGCCGGCCGGCTGCGCCGGCGCGGTGCTCTGCGACGGGTTCGAGAACCAGACCGGGTCCACACCTTCGGGCGACTGGACGGTGGTGCACCCGGACTGCGCCGGCACCGGCGCCGCCGCCGTGGACACCGCAACCGCGCACGGCGGGGGCCGGTCCGTCCGGATCGACGGCGGGGGCGGCTACTGCAACCACGTGTTCGTCCGGGCCAACCGCGATCTGTCCGCGGTGGGGACGGTCCGCTACGGCCGGCTCTGGGTACGCCACACCACCGCGCTCCCCGCCGACCACGTCACCGTCCTGGCCATGACCGACGCCGCCGACGGCAACCGTGACCTGCGCATGGGCGGGCAGAACGGCTCGCTGCAGTGGAACCGGGCCTCCGACGACGCGACGCTGCCCGAGCAGAGCCCGGCCGGGGTGGCCCTCAGCGTGCCGCTGCCCACCGGTCGCTGGTCCTGCGTGGAGTTCATGGTGGACGGGAGTGCCGGGCTGTTGCGCACCTGGCTCGACGGCGTGGCGGTCACCGGGCTGACCGCCGACGGCGTGCCGACCCACGACGTCGACGGGCAGTGGTACGGCCGTACGTGGCGCCCGCGGCTCACCGACCTGAAACTCGGCTGGGAGAGCTACGGCGGCGCGGCCGACACCCTCTGGTTCGACGACGTGGCGCTGGGCGCCAGCCGGATCGGCTGCTGACCGGCCCGGGCCGGGCGGCCCCGTGGGCCGCCCGGCCGTCGTCGATCATCCAGCGTTCACCCGGCATTCGCGGCACGGGCCTGTACGTCGGGGAGGATCACCGCCAGACTGGGCGCGACCGGACAACGACATCGGTCGATATAGTTGCCCAGTTCAGGGAGGATCCCTTGACCACGCTCGCGACCCCGCTCCGCTCCACCGGCGCCCGCGTACGCCGGGCTCTCGGCGCGTGCGCCCTGCTCACCGCCATGGTCGCCGCCGCGCTCGTCGGCCCGCCGGCGGCGTCCACCCGGCTCGCCGAGCCGGCGCAGGCAGCCGTCTACAGCTCCTGCACGATGACCCGCTGCGCGGACGCCCGCACCGCGCGCTCGGGCTGGTCCGCCCGGAGCTTCCCGACCAGCCGCGGCTGGTACTCCTGGAGCGGCGGCCAGTGCAACTTCGCCGGCGGCCGGTTCTACAACTACGAGGGGCAGCTTCCCACGAACGCGACCTACTACGAGTACGACGTCTACCCGCGCGCCTGCGGTGCCGCCCGGGACGCGTACCGGATCGTGGTCAACAAGAGCACCGGGGTGACCTGGTTCTCGCCCGACCACTACGCCAACTTCTACCGGCTCTGAACGGCGTCGGGGCGGGTCGGGCCGAGGTCCGACCCGCGCCGGCCGGAAAGGATCGACCGATGGGCGCAGCCTCCCCGTACCCGCCGGCCTGGCTCGCGTTCGACGACGGGGCGGCGGCCGAGCCGACCGGGGTGGCCCTGGCCGGGGCGGACGCCCGGACCCGGGCCGGCCTGCACGAGGCGCTGGCAGGGGCGCTACCCCTGCCCGGCTGGTTCGGGCGCAACTGGGACGCGCTCGCCGACGCGCTGGCCGACCGGCTCGACGCCGGCCCACTGACCCTCGTCGTGCGGGGCGCGGCGGACCTGCTCGCCGACGAGCCGCCGGCCCAGCTCGGCACCCTCCTCGACGTGCTCGGCGCGGTCGCCGCCGGCGGCCACCACTCGCTGTGCGTGGTGCTGCGCGACCACCCCGACCGCCTGGCCGCCCTGCGGGCCCGGATCACCGCCGCCCTCGGCGGCCGGGTCGGCGCCCCACCCCCGGACGCGAGCTGACCGCGCGCCGGCTGCCCGAGCGCCGGCCAACCGGCCACCGTCCGACGGGGCGTGGGCCGAGCGGGTACCGGCCACCGACCGCACGGGGCACCGGCCACCGGCCACCGGTCACCGGCCGACGGCCGACGGGGCGCCGGCCTCGGGGGTATACCGGGCACCGGCCGACGGGCGCCGGCCGAGCGGCCACCCGCCGACGGCCACCGGCTGACGGGGCGCTGGTCAGTTGGGCTGGTCGAGGATCGCGCTGAATCGCTCCTCGGCGAGGTCGAGCTGGGCGAAGATGTGCCGTTTCACCGGCGCCGACAGCGGCGTGTCCGGCCGGGCGATGAGGTCGCGGAAGACCGGCACCAGTGGCCGGTACTTGGCCGCCGAGCGGGCCACCTTCGGGCCGACCGTGTGGATCACGCCCACCCCGTTGTCGGTGAAGTCCGACACCTTGATCACCCGGGCCCAGGGCTCCCGGTCGAGGCTCGCCGCCACGTGCTCCCGGTACTGGACGTGCCGGTCGCGCCCCGGGTCGTACGCCGGGTTGGTGACCGCACCGACGAGCCGGGCCACCCGCGGGCCGAACCGCGCGGCCAGGGCGTCCAGCGCCGCCGGCGTGGGCTCCCCAGCGGTGTCCGGGCCGGCCAGCTCCGCCGGGTGGTCCTCCGCGGCGTCGTGCAGCAGGCCCGCGACGATCACGTCCACGTCCCGCACCTGGTAGTGGTGCATCATCCGGATCGCCACCCGGAGCAGCTGGTTCAGGTACGGCTCGCGCACCCGCCGGTCCTCCCGGTGCAGCTCGGCGGCGAGATCGAGGGCGGCGGTGAGCCGCTCCCGGGCGGGTTCGTCGAACGCCTCGATCTCCAGCCGGAAGCGGGCCAGCAGGCCCGGCTCGCCGTGTATCTCCGTGATCGCGTGCATCGGCATGGTCGCCAGGTACGCCGGGAACTCCATGCGTCCCTTATAGCTGATCTTCGCTAGGGAGCGTGGTCCCCGGTCGGCCTCCCGACCGTGTCGGTCAGCCGCCGCTGAGTCGCTTGACCAGGTGGACCGTGGTGCCCTCCGGGGTGCCGACGATGCTCACCTCGTCCATCACCCGGGTCATGATCATCCGGCCTCGGCCCCGGTCGGTGGGATCCCCGTCGGCGTCGGGCCGCCAGCCGCCGCGGTCGCGCACCTCGATCACGAGGTGGTCGTCGCGCAGCTCGGCGCGGAGCGTGGTGATCCCCTCGGGCGCGAAGCGGTAGCCGTGCTCGATGGCGTTGGCGCACGCCTCGCCGGCGGCGATGAGCACGGTCTCGACGTCCCAGTCGCTCACCCCGTGGCCGCGCAGCCAGCCCCGCAGCCGCTCCCGGGTGGGCGCGAGCCGCACCGGGTCGGCGGGCAGGTCGACGGTGAACACCGGGGCGGTCCCGGCGGGGTCGTCGCCCGGCACCAGCCCGGCGGCTGTCCCACCCTCCACGTCCGGCCCCCCGTCCCGCGCACGTCCCCGGCCGGGGCGCTCGCCGTCACCGTCCCGTCCTGCCGGTCATTGTCCCCGGTCGGGCCCGCCGGTATTCCTCGACCCGGCGGTTCGTCCCGCCCGGGTGTCGGAGGCGGCCGGAGCCGGCGCGGTGGCGCTCGATCCCGGGTCACAATCGGCGGGTGGACCGGGTGCTGGACCTGCTGGTGGCGCTGCCGCCCGCCCTCGTCCTGGCTCTCGTGTTCCTGCTGCCGGCGCTGGAGGCGTCGACCTTCCTCGGGCTGGTCGTGCCGGGGGAGATCGCCGTGCTGGTCGGCGGAGTGCTGGCCCACGAGGGACGCCTGCCGCTGTGGGCGGTGATCGTCGCGGCGGTCGCCGGTGCGGCCGTCGGCGACCAGGCCGGCTACCTGGTGGGCCGCCGGTACGGCCGGCGGCTGCTGGCCCGGGTGCCCCGCCGGTTCGCCCGTGCGGGGGAGCTGTCGCGAGCATTGGAGCTGGTGCGCCGCCGGGGCGCGGTCGCGGTCGTGCTCGGCCGGTGGGCGGCGGCGCTGCGCGCCCTCGTGCCCGGGCTGGCCGGGATGAGCGGCATCCCGCACCGCGCGTTCACCGTGGCGAACCTGACCGGCGGCGCGCTCTGGGCGGTGGCCGTGACGCTCCTCGGCTATCTGGCGGGGGCGTCGTTCCGGCTGCTGGAGCGGCGGCTCGGCTGGGGCGGCGAGGCGCTGCTCGCCTTGGTGGTGCTGCTGGTGGTCGTCCGGGTCGTCCGGGCCCGGTGGGCCGCCCGCCGCGAACGGGCGGGCACCGCCGGGCCCGGCTGATCCCCCGCCGGGTCGGGGAGCGTGGTCAGTCGGCGACGAGGTGGTCGCCGCCGCCCCACTGGGTGCTGCGCTCCCGCTGCCGGCGGACCAGGTACGTGCCGGGGGCGATGCCGGAGCCGCCGTGCTCGGGGTGGATGAGGTACGCCGGCCGGACGCACCGCAGCACGCCGACGGCGAGGAACTGCGGATCCGCGACGTCGGCCGTCCACTCGGCGTCGCCCGGCCCGGCGACCAGGGTGTGCGGGTTCCCGCCGGCCGCCCCGCGGAGCAGTTCGACGCCGCCGGGCGGCACGGGACGCCAGCGTGCCCGCGGCGACGGCTGCACGTCGGCGAGGATCCGCAGCGGGATGACGATGAGGTCGCCCTGGGCCTGGAGGCCGTCGACGACGGGGATGCGGACCTGCTGTTCGAGGTGGTCGAGCACGGTCAGCCCGGTGCGGCCGGCCAGCTCGGCGAGGGTCAGGGTCATGGTCATCACCTTCAGGTTCGGCGGAGGAGTCGGGCGTACTGGTCGCCGGTCAGGCCGTAGGACCAGCCGGCGGCGGCGACCGGGTCGTCGAGGTGGTCGGGGACGGTGAGGCCGTACCGGCGGCGTCGGCCGTCGCGCTCGACGGACCCGTTGACCGCCAGCAGCACCCGGGCGGGCCGCCCCCACACCTGGCGGGGCAGGTCGTAGAGCTGGAGCCGGCAGCCCGGGTTGCCGGGGTCCGGCGCCTCGGCGAGCAGCCGCAGCCGGGCCTCGGCCAGGTACGCGTCCCAGCCGAGGTGCTCGATCGCGCAGCGGCGCACCTCGACGTTGCGCTCGCGGGCGATCCGCTCGACCGTCGGATCGTGGACCACCCACTCGGGCACGGCGATGCCGTGCCAGGCGTGGCCGCCGGTCCCGTCGGCGTACCCGACGGCCGGGCCGTGTCCGTTGTGGCTGCGCCGCTCGCCGTGGTGGGCGCCGGGGACCGGCTCGGTGTGCGCCACGGTGGTGCGTTCGGTGACCACGCAGACGCCCTCCCGAGGCCACCACCAGCCGCACGAGCGGGCCGCCTCGGCCCACAGGTCGAGGTGCCGGTCGTCGTCCGGGTCGTAGCGGCCCGGCCGGAGCTGCCGGCGGACGTCGTAGTGCGCCAGCCAGGCCACGTCGTGCTGCCCGTGCCAGCGCAGCCCGGGCGGTTCGGGGACCTCGGCGACCAGCCCGTTCCGCACCACCGCCCGGATCCCGTCGCGGACCGTCCGGTGCAGCGAGTCGCGGACGCCGGTGTCGAGCAGGTCGTCCAGCCGCGCCCCGGCGTCGAGCGCCTCGGCCGGCGGCCGGGTCGCGACGAGCGGGCTCCGCCCGACCCACCAGGGCGGCTCGCCCGCGCTGCGGGTCCGGTCGTCCAGCCTTCGGCGCAGGCCGTGCACCTCGTCGGCGAGCTGCCGCGCCAGGTGCCAGGGGAGGTCCGGGTCGGTCGGGCCGCCGTACCGGATCGGGGGTTCGTCCAGCAGGTCGACGGCCTGCCGGGGACTGGCCACCCAGTGGAACCGGGGGCGGGGCCGGCCGAGCCGGGCGTAGAGGCCGGTGAGGGCCCGTTCGGCGCGGTCGCGGTCGGCGGGTTCGGTGCTGAGGGCGCTCCGGAGCCAGCCGTCGCGGAGTTCCGCCGCCCGGTACCAGCGGTCGAGCTGATCGGTCAGGTTCCGGTGGCTGCCGGCGCGGCGTCGGGCCCGCTGCCGGTTGCGCGCGCTCATGGCGCGAGGGCGGTCACGCCCTTTCTCTCGATCATGGCAGCGATGTTGGCAGGTTCCGCCCCGCCCGGCAACGCGATTACCGGCCGGGCCGGCGCCCCCGGTAAGGGAACGCCGGCCGGGCGGCGGTGGGAGATCAGCCGCTGATCTTCCCGGTGCCCGCCCCCACGGTCACCGTGGCCTTCACGGTGCTCGCCGGGTCGAGCGTGTACGCGTACGGGATCGAGGCCACGCTGCCGGCGGTCTGCGGTATGCCCGAGTTGACGTACAGGTTGTTCCGCTCGACCAGGTTGCCCGTCGGCGAGGAGCCCTCGCCGACGTGCGTCGGGTCGGTCATGTTCTCGAAGGAGTTCCCCTCGACCAGCACGCCGGCGCCGCAGGTGGTGGCGATGCCGTAGCTGTAGGACGGGTTGGCGGTGGTCACGTAGTAGTTGTTGAACACGTGCACCGGGTTGCCGAAGCGGACCCGCGGGTTGCGCTGGAAGCAGTTGCTGAACGCGTTGTGGTGGTAGGTCACCTTCAGCTTGCCGCTGTCCTCGCCGGAGTTGTTGTCGCTGTGCCCGACCAGCGAGCACTTCACGTGGTCGTGCAGCCGGTTCCAGGAGACGGTGACGAAGTTCGACCCGTGGGTGACGTCGAGCAGCCCGTCGTAGTAGTCGGTGCCGCTCGTGGTGTCGCTGGACAGGTCGTTGTGGTCGATCCAGACGTTGGTGGAGTTGTCCAGGTGGATGGCGTCGCCGTTGCCGACGCCGGCGCGTACCTTGGCGATCCGCAGGTTGCGGACGACGATGTTGCGGGCGTCGCGCAGGTTGAGGCCGCAGCCGGTCAGCCCCGAGCCGGCGCCGATCCCGATGACGGTCTTGTTCGAGCCGACCCGGATCTCCGTCGAGCAGGTGAAGTTCCCGTTCACCCGGACGGTGGCCGCCGTGTCGCCCTCGACCGCGTCGGCCAGGGCCCCCGCGTCGCTCACGGTCACCGTGCCGCCGCCGGCCCCGCCGGTGGTGCCGCCGTTCTGGGTGGCCCAGCCGACCAGCCCCGTCGTGGGCGGCGGGTTGGTGGGCGGCGGCGTGGTCGGCGCCGGCGTCGTCGGCGACGGCGTGGGGGAGGAGGAGGTGGGCGGCGTGGTCGGGGTGCCGCCGGCGCCGTCCACCGCGACGTCGTCGAAGACCGCGCTCGCGTACGCGGTGACGAGCGCGATCCGGCCGGCCGCGTACGCGGTGTCGGTGCCGGAGGCGATCTGGGTGCCGTTCACGAAGCCCCTGACGGTGCTGCCGGTGGCCTCGATCCGCAGCGTGTACCAGGTGCCGGTGGCGACGGTCAGCGCGGCGGACCCGAGCACGGAGATCTGGCTGCCGTTGACCATCTGAAGCTCGGCGCGGTTGGCGTTGGTGAGCGCCAGCCGGTACATCTTCGTGGAGCTGGTGGAGCGGGACGCCAGGCCGACCAGCCGGTTGGCGCCGTTGAACGACAGCGGCTTGACCCGGGCCTGCACCCGGTAGTCGGTCCAGCCGGTCTGGCCGGCGAAGGCGCGGGCCAGTTCGCTGGCGGCGTTGCCCTGCCGGTACGCCGGTGAACCGTCGGTGACCACCGACCAGTCGCCGCCGGACTTGGACCAGCCGTCGGCGTTGCCGTCGTCGAAGGTGTCGCCGAACAGGGTGGCCGCCGCGGCGTTGCCGGTCAGGCCGACCGTGAGCAGCAGGGCGGTGAGGCCGGCGCCGGCCGCGGCCAGCGCCCCTCGGTGGTGTCGGAGTCGCACGGTGCTTCCTCCAGGGTGGGTGGGGGTGGGATGGCCGGGCGCCGCGTGGGGGACGGGTGCGGCTCCGGGGTCAGAGGGGCAGCCGGCCGGCGCCCGCGAACGCGCCCACGACGAGCGGCACGAGCGGCGTGGGCAGCACGGGTGCGGCGCGCAGGGTGGGCGTCCAGCCGGCGTCGCCGTCGAGGTCCGGATCGTGCGCCGCGTTGTACGCGCCGAGCAGGTCCACCGGGCGCGCCGGGCCGCCGCCCTGGCGCAGCCAGCTGCCCCGCTCGGTGAGCGCGGTGCCGCCCCAGTCCTGGATCAGGTCGGCCACGTCGACGTCGCCGGCCAGGGTGAAGAAGTTGTTCTCGGCGTGGATGGCGGACTGCACGCCGACGCCGAGGGCGTACGCGAAGCCGGGTCCGCCGAGCCGGTAGTGGTTCTCGTGCACGTCGACCTGGCCGAACCGGACCCGGGGCAGCCGCTGGAGGTCGCCGTCGAAGAGGTTGTGGTGCACGGTCACCTTGAGCCGGCCGACGTCCGGGCCGACCGTGTTGGACGAGCCGATCAGCATGAGCTTGTCCCTTCCGGCGAACCGGTTCCACGAGGCGGTGACGAGGCTCGCCGTGTGCGTGACGTCGAGCGACCCGTCGTGCACCTGGTAGGGGCGGCCGAAGTGGACCGGCTGGCCGCTGTCGGGGTTGTCGCCGTCGGTGAACGTGTTGTGGTCGACCCAGACGTGCTCGCTGCGGCGGACGGAGATCTGGTCGTACTGGGAGTTCCAGTTGCCGGCGTCGCCGTCGGTGGGGGACCAGGCCGGGAAGCAGTCCCGGGCGTCCGTGAGGGTGAGGTTCCGGACGATCACGTTGCTGACCCGGTCGATCATCAGGGTCAGCCCGGTGAGCCGGGCGCCGCGCAGCCCCACGATCGTGGTGTTGGCGCCGACGGTGATCTGGGTCTGCCGGGTCTGGTTGGCCACCGAGCGCACCCGGGCCGCCTCCAGAGGCCCGCTCGGGTCGACGCGCCCCCAGACCGCCGGGTCGTACGCAGCCAGGTAGCCGTCCAGCGTGTACCCGGGGTCGGCCAGGTCGGCGCAGTCGAGGAGGGCGCCGTCGGGGCCCTCGAAGCCGTCGACGGTGCCCGCCACGTACACGATCTTGGGGGTGGCGTTGGTGGCGTTGTCCCCGCCGAGCGCGTCGACCAGTTCGGCGCGGGTGCGCACCACCCGGATGCGGTCGGGGGCGGCGGCCGCGCCGCCGGTGGTGCCGGTGCCCTCGGCGGCCCAGCCGTCCTTCGCGGGGAGCGCCTGGCGGCCGATTTCCTGGGCGAGCCGGGACAGGGCCGGGGCGGCGGGGGCGGCGGGCGCGGGGGTGCCGGTGACCGCGAGCGCGGCGGCGACAAGCGCCGCGCCGACTGCTGTTCTACGCATGACTCCTACCGTCCTGTCAGCTTCTGGTGGCCGATACCTGACGGTAAAGTCATTGTTTTATATGGGTCAATGTGTAGTGTGTGCAGGTTTGTTGCAATGGAGAGATGCGTGGGGTATTGCCCCGGCCGGGAGCGGCCGGATACGCGGGCTTCTGTCCGGATCGCCCGGACCCGGCCCTGCCGGGGTTTGCACTACCGTTGCGGCGCCTCCCCGTCCGGCAGCTCGACCCGGTAGGGCGGTACCGCCCACGGCACCCCCGACTCCGACGGCAGCGCGCCGGACGCGGCGGCCCGGCGCAGCACCGCGTCGACGCCCCGGATGACGCGTACCCGCTGCGGCCCGTCGCCCTCGGACCGGACCAGCGCGCCGCCGAGCAGGGCCGGCTCCGGCGCGTCCCGCAGCGCCGCGACGACCGCCGTGAACGGCGCGGTCCGCGCCAGCGGCACGATGAGCGGGGTGCCGGCGGCCCGGTGGTCGAGCAGGTTCTCCAACAGCCCGCGCCGGCCGGGCACCTCGCGCGGCGCCGGGTCACCCGGCAGCCGGAGCCGGTCGGTCGGATACTCCAGCACGGCCCGGTCCCGGTCGCCGGTGACGTGCACCTCGCCGGCGATGTGCTCCTCGCCGGCCAGGGTGACCGCGGCCAGCACCGGCGGCCCGCTCCGCGGCGTCACCCGCAGCACGGCCGTGTCGTCCACCTCGATGGGCCGCACCCGGTAGCGCTCCACCTCGATCCGGGCCGGCCGGACCGGCGCGCCGGTCACCGCCTCGGCGACGGCCAGGCACTGCATCACCGCGTGCGCGAGGGGGTTGGCCAGGGCGCCGTCCAGCGCGGGCCGGCCGTCGAGGCTGCGCCGGCCGGCCCAGCGGGCGCGGTCGTAGTAGGCGTCGGGTCGCCGCCAGGACGCCACGGTGGCGGCGGCCGTGACCGTGCCGAGCCGCCCGGCCGCGAGGGCGGCGGTCAGCTCGGTCAGGGCCGCCGAGCCGAGCGCCTGGAAGCCGACCTGCACGGCCCGGCCGGCGTCCCGCGCCGCCGCGGCGAGCCGCCGGTGTTCGGCCAGGTCGAGCACGGGCGGCTTCTCCAGCAGCAGGTCCGCCCCGGCGGCGAGGGCGTCGAGGGCGATCGGCAGGTGGGTGTGCGGCGGGGTGCAGACCACCACCACGTCGGGACGGACGGCGGCGAGCATGGCCCGGTGGTCGGTGAAGATCCGCGCCCCGGGCGGGACGGGTGCGGCCGGTTCGTCCTCCAGGGGGCGGACGTCGACCAGGCCGACCAGGCGCACCCGGCCGGCGTCGTGCAGCGGCGCGATGGCCCGCCGGTGCCAGCGCCCGTGCCCGTTCGCCCCGACCAGCGCGACCGTGGGCGCCGCACCCGCCGCGGCCTCGACGGGCCGCGCGGCGATCGGGCCGGTCACGCCGCACCGGCCAGGGTGGCCCGCACGCCGTGCCGTTCGAGCGCGGTCAGCCAGCCGGTCACGTCGGCCCGGACCTCGTCGTCGGCGGCCAGTTCGGCGGGGAAGACCTCGCGCAGCGCGAAGAGCGCGTCGACCGCACCGGCCGGGGTTTCCGGCGCGGCGGCGAGGGCGGCGCGGATCCGGTCGGCGAGCGGGTCGTCCAACGGCAGCGGGCGCCCGTCGTCCGCGTACCCGAGAACGAAGCGCAACCAGGCCGCGACCACCAGGGCGGCCCAGCGGGCCGGGCGGCCGGCCGCCCGCAGGTCCACGATCGTGTGCAGCACCCGCTGCGGCAGCTTCTGCGAGCCGTCCATGGCGATCTGGAGGGTGCGGTGCCGGATCGCCGGGTTGGCGAACCGGGCCAGCACCTCCTCCCCGTAGGCCGGCACGGAGACGCCGGGCGGCGGGGTGAAGCTGGCCGCCACGTCCTCGGCGACCAGCCGGCGCAGCACGTCATCCAGCCCGGGCAGCGTCAGGGCCTCGGCGACCGTGTCGGTGCCGGCGAGCGCGCCCAGGTACGCCGTGGCCGAGTGCACGCCGTTGAGCGAGCGCAGCTTCAGCCGCTCCCACGGGCCGGCGTCGGCGGTGAGCACCGCCCCGGCCCGCTCCCAGGCCGGCCGCCCGCCGGGGAAGTCGTCCTCGACCACCCACTGCGAGTACGGCTCGGCGGCCACCGCCGCCAGATCGGTCACGCCGAGCGCCCGCCGGGCCGTGTCCAGAGTGTCCGGGGTGGGCGCCGGCACGATCCGGTCGACCATGGTGCCGGGGAAGGTGACCTGCCGCTCGATCCAGCCGGCCGGCCCGTCGGGCACCCGGGCCAGCGCGAGCGCCTGGGTCACCAGGCCGCGCAGCCGGCGGCCGTTGGCCGGCAGGTTGTCGCAGCTGACCAGCGCGACCGGGCCGGCGTCGGCGGCGGCCCGGGCCAGCAGCCCGCGGACCAGCAGCCCCGGCACGGTGCGCGGGGGCCGGTCGGTGGTGAGGTCGGCGACCAGGTTCGGGTCGGCGCGCAGCGCGCCGGTGACCGGGTCGAGGTGGTACGCCTTCTCGGTCACGGTCAGCGTCACCACCCGGATGGCCGGGTCGGCGAGCAGACGCACGACGGCGGCCGGGTCGGCGGCCGCGTGGCGTACCCCGGCCAGGGCGCCGACCACCCGGGTGGCCGAGCCCTCGGCGGCCAGGGTGGTGACGCTGAACAGGGCGTCCTGCGCGGCGAGCGCGTCGACCACGGCGGTGCTGCGCGGGGCGACCCCGACGATGCCCCAGTCCCCGCCGGCCGCGCCGACCGCCGCCTCGGTGTGCACGGCCTGGTGGGCGCGGTGGAACGCGCCCAGTCCGAGGTGGACGATGCCCGCCGGCACGGTGCCGGGGCGCAGCAGCGGCCGGCACTCGACGGGCAGCCGGCGCAGGGTGGACAGGCCGAGACGGTCGGTGCCGGGGGTCACCGCCATGCCGGGCCGTCCGGGAAGCGGAACTCGGCGATGGACCCGGGCCGCATGGTGCTGCTGTAGCCGGGGGCGCTGGGCAGCAGGTAGCGGCCGCCGCGGGTGCGGACCGGGTCGGTGAAGTGCTCGTGCAGGTGGTCGACGTACTCGACCATCCGCCCGTCGAGGCTGGCGCCGACCCGGAGGAAGTCGAAGACCGCCAGGTGCTGGACGTACTCGCAGAGGCCGACCCCGCCGGCGTGCGGGCAGACCGGCACGCCGAACTTCGCCGCCATGAGCAGCTCGGCCAGGACCTCGTCGACCCCGCCGACCCGGCAGGCGTCGACCTGCATGACGCCGATGGCCTCGGCCTGGAGGAGCTGCTTGAAGATCACCCGGTTGGCGGCGACCTCGCCGGTGGCGACCCGGCACCGGCCGCCGGTCAGCTCGGTGACCGCGCGGGCGATCCGGGCGTGGCCCAGCACGTCGTCGGCGTGCGTCGGCTCCTCGATCCAGTACGGGTCGACCTCGGCCAGCACGGTCATCGCGGTGATCGCCTCGTCGACGTCCCAGACCTGGTTGGCGTCCATCATGAGCAGCGCGTCCGGACCGATCTCGGCGCGGATGATCCGGGCCCGGCGCAGGTCGTCGTCGAGCGGGCCGCCGACCTTCATCTTCATGGCCCGCCAGCCGTCGGCGTACGCGGCGCGGGTCAGCGCCCGCACCTTGTCGTCGGGGTAGCCGAGCCAGCCGACCGACGTGGTGTACGAGGGGAAGCCGTCCCGCTCCAGCTCGGCGCGGCGGTCGGCGAGGCCGTCGCGTCCCTTGTCCAGGATGGCCGCGGCCTCGTCGGGGGTGAGCGCGTCGGTGATGTGGTGGAAGTCGACGGTGGCCACGAGGTCGTCGGTGGGCAGCTCGGCGAGGAACCGCCACAGCGGCTTGCCGGCCAGCTTGGCGCGCAGGTCCCAGACGGCGTTGACCAGCGCGCCGGTCGCCATGTGGATGACGCCCTTCTCGGGGCCGAGCCAGCGCAGCTGCACGTCGGCGGTGAGCGACCGCCAGAACGCCACCGGCTCGGCGGCGATCTCCGCGACGGTCCGCCCGCGCACGTGGTGGGCCAGGGCCCGCACGGCCGCGCAGGTGATCTCGTTGCCCCGCCCGTTGGTGAAGGTGAACCCGGCGCCCGTGGGGCCGCCGTCGGTGGCCAGCTCGACATAGGTGGCCGAGTAGTCGCCCCGGTTGATCGCGTCCGAGCCGTCGCCGCTGGCGGCCGTGGGGAACCGGACGTCGTGCACGGTGACATCGGTGATGGTGGTCATGAAGCCCCTCCGAACTTGAAGACCCGCTTCGGCAGCCGGTACGCCAGGTCCACGATGGTCTCGGCGGCCTCGTCGGCCGGCAGCCGGTGCTCGGCGACGAGCCGGGCCAGGAAGCCGGCGTCGACCCGGCGGGCCACGTCGTGGCGGACCGGGATCGAGCAGAACGCGCGGGTGTCGTCGACGAACCCGGCGGTGTTGTAGAAGCCGGCGGTCTCGGTCACCGCCTCCCGGAACCGGCGCAGCACCTCCGGGGAGTCGAGGAACCACCAGGGCGCGCCGAGGAGCAGGGCCGCGTAGCCGCCGGCGAGCGGGGCGAGCTCCCGGGTGAAGGTGTCCTCGTCCAGGGTGTAGAGCACCACCCGCAGCCGCGGGTCGTTGCCGTGCGCGTCGAGCAGCGGCGCGAGGCCGTGCACGTAGTCGGTGGCCTGCGGCACGTCGCCGCCGACGTCCCGGCCGTGCCGGGCGTACAGCCAGCGGTTGTGGTTGCGCACGGCGCCCGGGTGCAGCTGCATGACCAGGCCGTCGTCCAGCGACATCCGGGCGAACTCCAGCAGCATGTGCGCCCGGAACGCCTCCGCGTCGGCGGCGCCGGCCCGCCCGCGCCGGCCCCGGTCGTAGAGCGCCGCCGCCTCGGCCGGGTCCAGGGCGAGGGTACGGGCGGTCGGGTGCCCGTGGTCCGAGGAGGTGGCGCCGGCCGCGATGAACGCCTCCCGCCGTCGCCGCAGCGCGGCCAGGTAGCCCGCGTAGGTGCCGGTGTCCTCGCCGGCGACCTCGGCGAGCCGGTCCACGTTGGCCGACCAGCTGTCGAACTCCATGTCCACCACGTCGTCCGGGCGGAACGTGGTGACCACCCGCCCGCCCGGCCCGCCCCAGCCGTCGGCGGCGAGCTTGGCGTGCCGGCCGAGGTCGTCCAGCGGGGACTCGGTGGTGGCGAGCACCTCGATCCCGAAGCGTTCGAACAGTGCCCGGGGCCGGAACTCCGGTTCGGCCAGGCGCGCGGCCAGCTCGTCGTAGACGGCGTCGGCGGTGCCCGGGGAGAGCGCGGTGGTCACCCCGAACACGTCCCGGAAGGTCTGCTCCAGCCAGAGCCGGGACGGGGTGCCGCGGAACAGGTGCCAGTGCGCCGCGAAGCGCCGCCAGATGGTCCGCCCGTCGGTCTCCACCGGGCTGCCGTCGACGCTGGGCACGCCGAGGTCGGCCGGCGGCACCCCCTGGCTGAGCAGCATCCGGGTGAGGTAGTGGTCGGGCACGACGAGCAGCCGGGCCGGGTCGGGGAACGGGCGGTCCTCGGCCAGCAGGGCCGGGTCGACGTGCCCGTGCGGGGAGATGATCGGCTGCTGGGCCGCCAGGGCGTACAGCTCGCGGGCGAGGGCGCGCTGGCCGGGTTCGGCGGGCAGGAGCAGGTCGCTGCGGGAGACGGTCGGCACGGGGGGTGACTCCTCGGTCAGGGGAGGGTGAGCAGGTCGGCGACGCGGACGGGGGCGCCGGTGTCCAGCGAGCGGTTGGCGGCCAGCCCGGTGAGCAGCGCGAGCGCCCCGTCGTACGCGGTGGCCGCCCGGTCGAGCGGGTCGGGCTCGCCGCCGAGCAGCACGCGGGTCATCCGGGCGTCCGCGCCGCCGTGGCCCTGCCGGGTCCAGCCCTCGACGGGCACGTCCACCGGGGGCGCCCAGAACGGCCGCAGCGTGAGCCGGGCCGCGCCGCGCTCGGCCGCCGCCTCGTCGCCGTGCAGGGCGGCGCCCTTGAGCGCGCCGGCCACGGCGGGGGAGACGTGGTCGCTTTCGGTGACCTCCAGTTCGAGCCGGCCCCGGCTGCCGTTGACCATGACGCGGTAGCCCTCCCAGGGGGCGTACGCGGTCAGGTGGTAGGTCATCGTGGCGCCCGTGGAGTAGCGGGCCAGCACGGCGAGGTCGTCCTCGATGGTGACGCCGGGGCCGAAGACGTTGCGGTCGCGCTGGTAGCCGTCCTCGGTCTCGGCGTCCAGGTAGAGCTCGCGCAGCCGGGGGTGCTCGGCCAGCCGCAGCGCGAACGGGTCGTCGGCGGCGGCCGGGGAGCCGTGTGCCCGGTCGTAGTCGCGGGCGTAGCCGTGCCGGCGGCCGGACTCGCCGTAGAAGAAGAGCCGGCCGGCCGCGTGGACCTCGACCGGGCGGGCGTCCAGCCACCAGTTGACCAGGTCGAAGTGGTGGCTGGCCTTGTGCACGAGCAGCCCGCCGGAGGTGCCCTTGTCCCGGTGCCAGCGGCGGAAGTAGTCGGCGCCGTGGCGGACGTCGAGCAGCCACTCGAAGTGCACCGAGCCGATCTCGCCGACCGCCCCGCCGGCGAGCAGCCGGCGGACCTGCTCGTGCAGCGGGTTGTAGCGGTAGTTGAAGGCGACGGTGACCCGTCCGCCGGTCTCGGCCACCGCGTCGAGGATCTGCCGGCAGCGCGGCGCGTCGACGGTCATCGGCTTCTCGGTGACCACGTCGCAGCCGGCCCGCAGGGCGGCCGTCACGTACTCGTCGTGGGTGACGTCCACGCTGGTCACCAGCACCACGTCGACCCGCTCCTTCGCCAGCATGGCGGTGAAGTCGGCGGCCCGGTAGGTGGGCACCGGCGGGTGGCCCAGCTCGGCCAGCCAGCGGTTGTGCGCGTCCATCCGGGCCCGGTTGACGTCGGCGAGGGCGACCAGTTCGGCGGTGTCGGCGTGGTCGAGGGCCAGCGCGCGGACGAACATCTCGGCCCGCGCCCCGGCGCCGACCAGCGCGTGCCGGACCCGTTCCCGGGCGGGTGGTGACATGGCGTCGGCCTCCCCGGAGAGCTGCAAAGGTTTGCAGCCGAAGAAACCACGCCGGCAGAGACGGCGTCAACGATCGATGGCAAACCGGTTACTTAGATCCGCTTTGATGGTGAAAAAGGCGGGTGGTGGGAGCGGTACCGCAATCGATCCGCAACAAAGTCCCGTTGACACCGGAGCAACCGTTTGCATTAATTGGCGGCACCCACGTGACCGCCACCACACTGGACGAGGGAGCCCGCCGTGCCAGCCACCATCCGGGACGTCGCGCGGGCCTCGGGCGTGCACATCTCCACCGTGTCCCGCACGTTCTCGGCCCCGCACCTGGTCAACCCGGAGACCCGGGTCCGGGTGCTGGCCTGCGCGGAGGACCTCGGCTACCGGCCGAACCGGGCCGCCCGCGCCCTCATCACCGGCCGTACGCACAACATCGGCCTGATCGTGGCCGACATCGCCAACCCGTTCTTCCCGCCGCTCATCAAGGCGGCCGAGGGGCAGGCGCGGCACCGCGACTACCACGTCTTCGTGGCCGACACCAACGAGGACCAGGCCGCCGAGGAGGAACTGGTCCACGCCCTCGCCAAGCAGGTCGACGGGGTGCTGCTGTGCAGCCCCCGGATGAGCAACAGCCTCATCGAGCAGGTCAGCCGGGAGGTCCCGGTGGTGGTGATAAACCGCCAGGTCGCCGGCCTGCCCTGCGTGATGATGGACGTCGGCCAGGGAGCCCGGCTGGCGATCGAGCACCTGCTCGGCCTGGGCCACCGGCGGATCGCGCTGCTCGGCGGCCCGCGCGGCTCGTGGACCAACCGGGAGATCCGCCGGGCGGCCGGCGCCGCCGCCCGGGCCGGGGGCGCCGAGCTGACCGTGCTGGGCCCCAACCACCCCACCGAGACCGGCGGCGGCGCGGTGGCCGACCAGGTGCGCCGCAGCGGCGTCACCGCCGTGCTCGCCTACAACGACCTCATGGCGATCGGCCTGATCGAAGGGCTCGACGCCCTCGGGCTCCGGGTCCCGGCCGACGTCAGCGTCGTCGGCATCGACGACATCGCGCTGAGCCGGCTGACCCGGCCCAAGTTGACGACGGTGGCCACGCCGACCGCGGCCGCCGGCCGGACGGCCGTCGACATGCTGCTGCAACACGACTCCGACGCGCCCCGTGGCGCCCGGGGCCGGGTCGCAACGGCCGGCGACCGTCGCACCACCGCACAGGTAATGCTCCAGACCGAACTGGTCGTCCGCGACTCGACCGGGCCCGTCCCACCGCCCGGCCGGGACGGCACCGGGGCCTGACGTGGTGGCCCGGGCCCGCATCGCCGTGCGGACCCGGGCGACCCGTGGACGGTCGCCGGTGACGTCGTCGCCTCCCACAGCTGAGGAGTGAGCGCAGATGCACCCCGCAACGTCCCCCACCGCCGGCGTGCCCGCCGGGCGGGATCACCGTACCCCCAGGACCCGACCTCGATTCCTGCGCGGCCTGGCCGCCGTCGCGCTGGCCGTGCCGCTCGCCCTGGGCGCGGCGGCCTGCGGCGGCGACGAGGCCGCCGACGGCGGCCCGGTCAAGCTGTCCGTCTTCTGGTGGGGCGGCGACGCCCGCGCCAAGCTGACCGAGGACGCCCTGGCCCTCTACACGAAGAAGCACCCCGAGGTGACCTTCGAGAAGACCTGGCAGGCCAACCAGGGCTACTTCGACAAGCTGGCCACCCTGACCGCCGGCGGCAACCCGCCCGACCTGTTCCAGATCGACGACAACTACCTCGCCGAGTACGCCGGCCGCAGCACCACGCTGGACCTGACCAGCTTCAAGGACTCCGGCAAGCTCGACGTGTCGAAGTGGCCCAAGAGCCTCTGGCAGTACGGCGTGGTCGACGGCAAGCTCGCCGGCCTGGCCGCCGGGGAGAACACCCAGGGCCTCATCTACAACAAGACGCTCCTGCAGAAGCACGGCCTGCCCGAGCCGACCACCGGGATGAGCTGGGAGCAGCACATCGCCTGGGCCGAGCAGGTGTCGAAGAAGACGAAGGTGCCCGGCACCCAGGACCCGAGCGCCGACTACAAGGCGTTCTGGGTCTGGCTGCGCCAGCAGGGCAAGGACCTCTACAACGGCAAGGAACTCGGGTTCACCGCCGACGACGTGACGAAGTGGTTCGAGCTCTGGAAGGGCGCCCGGGACCGGGGCGCCACCCCCACCCCCGACGTGATCCACGAGGGCAACGTCACCGACATCACCAAGCAGCTCGTGGTCACCGGCAAGGCGGGGACCTCCTGGGTCTGGGCCAACCAGATGCCCGACCTGAAGAAGAACACCAAGGACGAGCTGGGTGTCGTCGCCTACCCGGGTGACCCGAGCGCCCAGTGGGCGCGGGCCTCCATGTACTGGTCGGTGTTCAAGGGCAGCAAGCACAAGGACGTTGCCGTCGACGTGATCAATTTCCTGACCAACGACCCGGAGGTGGTCGCCCTGCTGGGCACCGACCGCGGCCTGCCGTCCAACCTCGACCTGCGCGCCAAGGTCAGCGAGACCGTCACCGACCCGGCCATGAAGCAGTCCATCCAGGTGGAGTCCGAGCTGGCGCAGAAGTTCGGGGAGTCGCCGCAGGTGCCCATCAAGGGGCACAGCAAGGTGAAGTCCGAGCTGATCAAGGCCGCCGAGAACGCCCAGTACGGCCGGGCCACCCCGGCCCAGGCGGCCGAGCAGTTCCTGGCCGCCTGCAAGTCCGCGATCGGCTGACCGCGCCGCGAAGAAAGGAGCCGGCCCGTGGCCCTCACCACGGCGCCCGGCCGGACCGCACGCACCGGCCCGACCGGCCCCCGCCGCGCGCGGCGCGGGGTCGGCCGGGCCCGGCTCGGCGAAGGTCTGGCGGGGTACGTCTTCCTCTCGCCCTGGCTCATCGGACTGATGGGCGTCACGGCGATCCCCATGCTGCTCTCGCTCTGGCTGAGCTTCACCGACTACGACATCCTCACGCCGCTGTCCGAGGTGCGCTGGGTGGGGCTGGCCAACTACGAGCGGATGTTCACGGCCGACCCGTCGTACTGGCACGCCGTGCGGGTGACGCTGACCTTCGCGCTGGTGGCCGTGCCGCTCAAGCTGGCCGCCGCGCTCGGCGTGGCGCTGCTGCTCAACCGGACCTGGCGGGGCGTCGGCCTGTTCCGCGGCCTGTTCTACCTGCCGTCGCTGCTCGGCGGCAGCGTGGCCCTGGCCATCGTCTGGGTGAACATGTTCAACCGGGACGGCGCGTTCAACTCGTTGCTCGCCGTGTTCGGCATCGAGGGGCTGCCCTGGGTGAACGACCCCGACTGGGCCCTCGAAACGCTCATGGTGCTGGCGATCTGGCAGTTCGGCGCGCCCATGGTCATCTTCCTGGCCGGGCTCAAGCAGATTCCCACCGAGCTGTACGAGGCGGCGGCCGTCGATGGCGCCAGCGCCTGGCGGCGGTTCCGGGCGGTCACCCTGCCGATGCTCTCCCCGGTGATCTTCTTCAACCTGGTGCTGGAGACCATCCACGGGTTCCAGGGCTTCACGGCCGCGTTCGTGCTCAGCAACGGCACCGGCGGCCCGGTCGACTCCACCCTCATGTACACGCTCAAGCTCTACATCTCCGGCTTCACCGACCTGGAGATGGGCTACGCCTCCGCGATGGCCTGGGTGTTCCTGGTCGCCATCGCGCTCATCACGGCCGTCTTCTTCGGCACCGGCCGGTTCTGGGTGCACTACTCGGACGGAGAGGACCAATGACCGCCCTCGCGCCCGCCCGCCGTCGTCCCGGCGGCAACCGGCAGGCCGTGCGCCTGCTGGTGCTGGTCGTGATCGTCGCCGTGGTGCTCTACCCGCTGGTGTGGATGGTCGGCACCTCGGTCAAGAGCCAGGCGGAGATCGTCAACAACGTGGGGCTGCTGCCCGAGCGGTTCACCCCCGGCAACTACACCGACGGGTGGACCAACTTCGACGTCGGCTTCGGCCGGTTCTTCCTCAACAGCGCGATGGTCAGCCTGCTCACCGTGGTCGGCAACGCGCTGTCCTGCCTGCTCGCCGCGTACGCCCTCGGGCGGCTGCGGTTCCGGCTGCGCAAGGTCTGGTTCACCGTCATGATCGGCACCCTGCTGCTGCCCGGGCACGTGCTGATCGTGCCGCAGTACATCCTGTTCCGCAGCCTCGGCCTGGTCGGCGGGGACTGGCCCTACCTGCCGCTGCTCATCCCGCACTTCCTGGCCACCGAGGCGTTCTTCGTCTTCCTCATGGTGCAGTTCATGCGGGGCATCCCGCGCGAGCTGGACGAGGCCGCCAAGATCGACGGGGCCTCCCCGTACGGCGTCTTCCGCCACGTCATCCTGCCGCTGAGCCGCCCCGCGCTCGTCACCACCGCGATCTTCTCGTTCATCTGGACCTGGAACGACTTCTTCCGGCAACTGGTCTTCCTGTCCAACCTGGACGACTACACCGTGCCGGTGGCGCTGACCCTGTTCATCGACTCCACCAGCCAGAGCGCCGTCGGCCCGATGTTCGCCATGTCGGTCCTGTCGCTGCTGCCGGTGTTCCTGTTCTTCCTCGCCTTCCAGCGGATGCTGGTCGAGGGCATCAACACCAGCGGGCTGAAGGGATGAGCGCCGAGCCGGCCCGTCGGGACTGGCGGGACACGGCGCGCGAGGCGAGCGACCTGGCGCTGCTCGGCTTCGCCGTGGCGCTGGCCGCGCTGCCGCTGCTCACCCTCGCCCCGGCGGTCGCAACGGCCAGCGCCGCCCTGCACGACCGGGGCGGCACCGGCAGCTGGCCGCCCGCCCGGACCACCCTCGCCCGGTTCGGCCGGGCGCTCCCCGCAGGGCTGGCGGTCAGCGCCGTCGCGCTCGCCGTGGCCGGCGCGCTCGGCGCCGACCTGCTCGCCCTGACCCGCGGCCGGGTCCCCGGCGGCGGGCCCGCCAGCGCCCTCACGGCCGCGGTCGCCGCCGCCCTGCTCGGGTACGCGGGCCTGGTCGCCGTCGCCGTCGGGCGCACCGGCGGCCGGGGCTGGCGGGCCGCGGCCCGGGCGGCGGCGGGCACCTGCGCGCAGCGGCCCGGCACCTGGGCGGCCGCCACCGGGGTGTGCTGCGTGGCCGGGCTGCTCGCCGTGCTGGTCACCCCGGTCGCCGTGCCGATCCTCGCCGGCTACGCCCTGGCCGCCCTCCACGCGGTTGCCGCCCGCCGCCCGCTCACCAGCCCGGAGGCGCCGTGACCGCCGACAGCCGCGGCGGCGTGCTGCCCGGCCCGACGGCCCCGGAGCGCGAGCCCCGCCCGGTCGTGGCCGGCGGCGGGGACGGCCGCTCCGACCGGGACGACGATCCGCGCCTGGTCGTGGCCGGCGGCGGGGACGGCCGTTCCGACCGGGACGACGATCCGCGCCTGGTCGTGGCCGGCGGCGGGAACGGCCGTTCCGACCGGGACGACGATCCGCGCCTGGTCGTGGCCGGCGGCGGGAACGGCCGCTCCGACCGGGACGACGATCCGCGCCTGGTCGTGGCCGGCACCGAGGTCGCCGGTTACGTGGTCGACCCGGACCTGGACGCGCGGCACGGGCCACGGCCGTATCTGCACCCCGTGCGTACCCTGTCCGGCACCCCGGTCACCGACGCGCTGCCCGCCGACCACGTCTGGCACCTCGGCGCATCCCTCGCCGTGCAGGACGTCGACGGCGCCAACCTCTGGGGCGGGCGCACCTACGTCCGGGACACCGGCTACACCTGGCGGGACGACCACGGCGTCATCGCCCACACCGGCTGGCGCGCACGTGCCGCCGACCGGCTCGACCACGACCTGGAGTGGCGGGACCGGGCCGGCCGCCCGCTGCTGCGCGAGCGACGCCGGCTCACCGCCATCCCGGCCGGCCCCGAAGCCTGGTGGCTCGACGTCGACGCCACCCTCACCGCCGCCGGCGGTCGGGACGTGCACCTGGGCAGTCCGGCCACCAACGGCCGCCCCGGCGGCGCCGGCTACGGCGGCTTTTTCTGGCGGGCCATCGCTGACGGGGAGCCCGAGGTGTTCACGGTGGACGCCGAGGGGGAGGAGGCGGTCAACGGCTCGGCCGCCGGCTGGCTG
This sequence comes from Micromonospora sp. NPDC005707, assembly GCF_040631005.1. NCBI lineage: Bacteria > Bacillati > Actinomycetota > Actinomycetes > Micromonosporales > Micromonosporaceae > Micromonospora > Micromonospora sp. NPDC005707. The sequence goes on along the minus strand of NZ_JBEXYR010000007.1, from coordinate 228,934 downwards.
GCGCTGAGCGGGACGGGACCGGGCGGCGGGGCGTACACCCTGGTCTTCACCGGGCTGGGGCCCGGCGACCGGTGGTTCGTGCGGACCGGGATGTACCCGGGCGTCTGCGTCGCGTACGCCTTCGACCGGCCGGCGGTGATCGCGGCCGGACGGCCCCGGCGCAACCGGCACCGGGTGCTGGTCGCCGACGGCCGGCTGGACCGTGCGGCCGTGGCCGCCCGCCTCGCCGAGGAGTCCGGGTGACCGGCCCGGAGGTGGCCTGCGTGGGCGAGACCATGGCGGTGCTCGCCCCGGCCGCCCCGACCCCGCTGGAGCACGCCGACCGGCTCACCGTCGGGGTGGGCGGCGCCGAGTCCAACGTGGCCATGGCGCTGGCCCGGCTCGGCCACCGGGCCGCCTGGGTCAGCCGGGTCGGCGACGACCCGTTCGGCCGCCGGGTGCTCCGCGAGGTCGCCGCCGCCGGGGTGGACACCAGCCTGGTCGCCGTCGACCCGGCCGCGCCCACGGGCGTCTACCTGAAGGACCCCGGCCCGGACGGCACCCGGGTGCACTACCACCGGGCCGGCTCGGCCGCGTCCCGGCTGACCGCCCGCGCCCTCGACGACCCGCGCCTGACCGGGGTGCGGCTGCTGCACCTCACCGGCATCACCCCGGCGCTCTCGCGCAGCTGCCGGGAGCTGGTGGCGCACGCGCTCACCGCCCGCCCGCTGCCCGCCGCCCGGGTCAGCTTCGACGTCAACCACCGGCCCCGGCTGTGGCCGGCGCGCCGGGCCGCCCCGGTGCTGCGCGACCTGGCCGACCGGGCCGACGTGGTGCTGGTCGGGCTGGACGAGGCGGCCACCCTCTGGGGCGTCACCGCGCCGGCCGACGTCCGCGCGCTGCTGCCCGGCCCGGACCTCGTGGTGGTCAAGGACGGCGGGGTGGGCGCGACGGCGCTGCCGCGTACCGGAGGGGAGGTGTTCGTGCCGGCGCTGCCGGCGCCGGTGCGCGAACCGGTCGGTGCGGGGGACGCCTTCGCCGCCGGGTTCCTGGCCGGGCTGCTGCGCGGCCTCGACCCGGCGGCCTGCCTGCGGCTCGGGCACCTCACGGCCGTCCCGGCGCTGGCCGCCGCCGGCGACACCGCGCCGCCGCCCGATCCGGCGTGGACGGCCCGCGCGCTGGCGTTGCCCGACGCGCGGTGGGCCACCCTCGTGCCCGCGGACCTTCCCGGTCCAGGGTCGGGGCAGCCCGACGGCGCCACCACGGTGCAGAATGCGGCCGGGAACGGCCACGGTGGAGGGAGCGGGCGATGAGCGGGCACGACTTCGCGCCGATCTTCGGCCCCGCGCGGGTCATGGTGATCCTGCGTGACCTGCCGCCCGACGAGACGGTCCGGCTCGCGGAGCGGGCCTGGAACCTCGACATCGACGTGGTGGAGGTGCCGATCCGCACCCCCGACGCGGTCCTCGCGCTGCGCGCCGCCGTGGACGCCGGCCGGCGGCGGGACCGCCTCGTGGGCGCCGGCACGGTCCGCACCCCCGCCCAGGTCCGGCAGGCCGCCGGCGCGGGCGCCGCGTTCACCGTGGCCCCCGGGCTGGACCTCGCGGTCGCCGACGCGGCGGTCAGCTACGGCATCCCGCACCTGCCCGGCGTGGCCACCCCCACCGAGGCGCAGCAGGCCCTCGACCACGGCCTGGTGTGGTTGAAGGCGTTCCCGGCGGTCAGCCTCGGCCCGGCCTGGTTCCGGGCGGTCGCCGGGCCGCTGCCCGAGGCGCGGTTCGTGGCCACCGGCGGGATCGACGCCGACAACGCGGCCGCTTTCCTCGCCGCCGGGGCGCGGCTCGTGGCGGTCGGGTCGGCGCTGTCCGACCCCCGCCAGATCCCGCGCCTCGCCGCCCTCGCCGCCGATCAGGGCTAAGACCGGTCAGGCCGGAGCAGGCCGGTCCTGCCGGGGCAATCCGGTCGTGCCGGGCCGGGCCGGTCGTGCCGGGGCCGGGCCGGGGCGGGCCGGTCAGGCCGGGGCCGGGCCGAGGCTGTCGCGGTGGACCAGCTCGGCGGCAAGGGTTTCCACCCGGTCCCGGCCGCCGGGCGCGTCGAGGGCCAGGGTCATGGCGCGGGCGCCGAGCTCGGCCAGCGGCAGCCGGACCGTGGTCAGCGCGGGGGTCACGTCGGCGGCGATGGGCATGTCGTCGAAGCCGACCACGGAGACCTCCGCGGGCACCCGCACGCCACGGGCGCGCAGCAGGTTCAAGGCGCCGACCGCCATCGAGTCGTTCAACGCCACGATCGCGGTCAGGCCCGGCGCCGCGTCCAGCAGCTCCGCCGCGGCCCGGGACCCGCCGTCGCGGGTGAAGTCCGCGTACCGGATCCGCGGCTGCGGCAGCGGCTCGGCCAGGCCGGCGGCGAGCCCGGCGAGCCGGTCGCTCGTGGTGGTGAGGGAGCGCGGCCCGGCGAGCACGCCGACGGCCCGGTGACCGAGCCGGCGCAGCTCCGCGCCGAGCAGGCGGGCGCCCTCCTCGTTGGCCGGCAGCACGGCGTCGCCCCGGTGCCGGTGCCGGCCGATCACCGCGACCCGCCCGCCGGTGGCCGCGTACGCGGCGAGCCGCTCGTCGAGCAGGGCGTTGACCGTGGGGTCGTGGTAGCCGGAGCCGGCCAGCACGATCGCGGCGACCTGCTGGGCGCGGAGCAGGTCGACGTACTCCACCTCCCGCTCGGGATCGCGGTAGCTGTTGCAGATGATCACCAGCCGCCCCCGCTCGGTGGCGACCCGTTGCAACCCCCGGGTCACCTCGGCGAAGTACGGGTCGGAGACGTCGTGCACCAGCACACCGACCACGCTGCGTTGCGGCCGGGCCAGCAGCTGGGCGTGCGCGTTCGGCACGTACCGCAGCTCGGCCACGGCCTTCAGCACCCGCTCGCGCAGCTCGTCGGCGACCGGCTTGCTGCTGCCGTTGATGACCCGCGACGCGGTCGCGGGGGAGACGCCCGCCCGGCGGGCGACATCGGCCAACGTCGCCATGCGCACCCCCTCGCACACCCCGGTGGCCGAGAGGCTACCGCAGCACCGCCGGGAAAGCCGTGCCCCGATCGGCGGAGGCGGCGCTCACCGGGCGCGCGCGGTGGGGCGGGAGGTGGTCGCGGTGGTGCGGACGGCCTTGACGATGGCGGGGATCGAGCCGATCAGCAGGACCAGCGCCCAGACCAGCGCCACCACGGCGAACACCACCGCGCCCAGGTCGTCGGTGATGCTGACCAGGATGCCCGGCACCAGCTGGTGCAGGAACTCCAGGACCACCGTGCACAGCAGGGTGGTCAGCGCCAGCAGCACGAGGCCCTTGTTCTGCAGGAAGCGCGGCTGCGCGAGCAGCAGCAGCGCCGCCCAGACCAGTTTGAGCAGCAGCACCAGGCCGAGCAGCACGGCCGCGTCGCCCACCGGGAAGAACCCCCACACGGCCAGGTACGCCAGCGTGCCGAACGGCGCGGCCAGGAACAGCGAGACCATCACGGTCAGCTCGACGAAGGCGACGATCAGCAGGACCAGCGACGCGAGCAGCAGCAGGATCGAGAAGACCAGGGTGGCCACGCCCTGCACCCGGCCCTGGATCCGGTCGGGCACCACGAGGCTCAGGCTGAACAGCCCGGTGGTCCAGAGCGCCACCACGTCGATGAGCGCCAGGTGGCCGGTGCCCCGGCCGGACGGCTCGGTCACCGCGCCCACGTCCCCGAGTTCGACGCCGAGCTGACCGGCGCTGTCCCGCAGCGCGCCGCCGGCGTCCCCGCCGCCGGTGAGCGCCGCCGCGCCCAGCTCCAGGCCCACCACCAGCGCGATGGCGAGCAACGCCAGCAGTAGGAAGGGTTTGCGCAGCTCACCCATGGCGCACCTCCTCGCGGGCCGGCCCGGTGCCGGTCAGGACCGGGCGACGGTGACCACGCATCCGCCACCTCCCGGGCATCGCAGGGCGACCTCGGTCTCCCCGTCCACCGCCACCTTCGCCACCGCCGTACCGTCGTCGCCGGGCGTCACCTCGTCGGTGACCGTGACGTCGGCGTCCCCGGGCGCCGGGGCGCTCACCACGAACGGCGCCGCGCTGCGCAGCACCAGGCTGCGCAGGTCGCCCGGGTCGGCCACCCGCAGCCGGCAGGCGACGCCGAAGCCGACCACCACGCCCTCGGCGGACGGGCTCGGCTCGCTGGCCGGCGGCACGCACGCCACGGTCACCGTCGCCGGGTCCACCGTGCCGGCGCTCCCGCCGAACCGGGCCAGCCAGCCGGGCCCGGCGGCCGGATCGCCCCGCTCGTGCCGGCCGCCGCCCACCGCCACCACGTAGAGCACCACGAGCAGCCCGGCGAGGGCCGCCAGCAGCACCTTCTGCCGCCCGCTCACGGCGCGAGGAGCTGGGTGAACCGGATCTGGTCGACCCCGGCGAAGTACCGGTCGGTGCCCTGCGTCCGGCTCACCGCCACCAGGGTCAGCTTGTGCGGGCCCCGGGCCAGCTCCACGGTGCCCACGTCCACGAAGTCGGTGCGCACCACCGTCGGGGTGAAGCCGAAGAAGGTGTCGCCGACCTGCCGGCCGTCCACCAGCCAGATGGTGTTGGCGTAGTCGAACGAGGTGGTGCGCACGGTGGAGAGGCGCCAGGTGCCGTCGGCGGGCAGGTCCACCGAGACGGTCACCCGGTCACCCACGGCCCGGCCCTGGAAGAAGAGCTGGGCGTCGCCGGACCACACCACCTCACAGCAGTTCGGCTGGGACTCCACCCGCGCGGCCGCCGCGGTGGTCGACTGCACCGTCGCGCCGGAGACCAGCGTCTCGGCCTCCACGGTCACCACCTGGGCCCGCGGCGGGGGCGGCGGATCCCCGCTGCGGGTCACCAGCCAGACCACCACCCCGGCCACCACGAGCAGCAGCGCCGCCGCGGCCGCGAGCCACGGCCACGGCGCGCGCTTCGGGGGTACGACAGCCCGCACGTCGTACGTCACCCGGCCGCTGGAGCGGGAACTCTCCTCGGGCGCGGTGTTCGCCGAGTACGCGAACCCGGTCATGTCGTAGCGCCGGGGCGGGGTGCCGGGCGGCACGGCGAGCCGGACCAGGAACGACACCGAGCCCTGCCCGGGCACCACCCGCTGCGGCTCGGCCACGGTGAACCAGCCGCGCTGGCTGCCCTCGCCGGGCGCGACGTCGAAGACCACGGTGTCCGGCGCCTCGCCCGGGTTGGAGACGGTGAAGGTCAGCTCGCCGCAGTTGCGGGCGTCCAGGGTGAACTGCTCGGCGGCGGCGACGACGGCCCATTCGGTGGTCATGACGGCTCCTCTGACGGCTGGTCACGGGGTGCGGGGGACGGCACGCGGGCCCGGCCCACCGCGGGAACGGCCGCCACCCCGGTGGCCGTGCCCTCCGGCTCGTCGGCGCCGGGCGTGGGTGTCGCCGGGTCGGCGGCGTCGGCTGTGGCCGGCTCCGGGTCGGCGGCGTCGGGTACGGGCGGCGTCGGGTCGGCGGCGTCGGCGGCGGGCGGCGCCGGGTCGGCGGCGTCGGCCGCGGGGGGCTCCGGTTCGGCGGGGCCGGTGGGGTCCGCGTCGGGTCGGGGGGTCGGGTCGGTGGTGACCTCGACGGTGACCGCGGCGGGCTTCTCCGCCTCGACGATGCGGGTGACCAGGGCGAGCCGGTCGGCGGCGGCCGGCGGCACCCGGACCACCACGTGGAACGGCCGGTCGGCCGGCTCCTCCAGCACGAACCCGGTCACGCCGGTGGCCAGCTCCAGCGCGGTGCGCATCCCGTACGGGGTGCCCCGCCACCGGGCCAGCAGCGCGCCGTGCGCGACCAGGTCCCGCAGCCGGCCCACCGGCAGCGGCAGCGGCGCGTCCGCCCGGGGCGCGGCGACCACGTGGTCCATGGCCACCCACCGGGTCAGGTAGGCCACGAACCCGTCCGGCGTCCGGTACGGCGCGAACAGCGCGTCGACGTCGGCGAGCACCGCCTCGTCCGGGGCGTGCAGCGACTCCATGACGTCCAGCAGCGCGCCCAGCACGCTGCCCGGGCCGGCGGCCCGCTGGTACGCGGCCGGCAGCAGCCGCTCAATCGCCGCTCGGCGCATCCTGCCGCACCACCTCGATGTCGTGCTCGCCGGAGCAGAGCAGCCAGGTGCCGGGAACGGTCACCACGTCGGCCGTGGCCTGGTTGGCGCTGGCCGTCCAGTCCTCCGCGTCGCCGCTGCGGTACACGCCGCGCTCGCCGCCGGCCAGGACCAGCCGGCCGGCCCCACCCGCGCCGGACGGTCCGGTCGCGGCGATCGCGTCCACCGGGACGAACCGGGTCCGGTCGCGCAGCGGCAGCCCGCAGTTGACCATCACGGGCTGCCACTGCGGCTGCGCGGCCAGGGTGTCCAGCCGGACCACCCCGCCGCTCTGCGTGGCGGCCAGCGCCAGGGTGCCGCTGAACGCCAGGTCCCGGCAGGTGCCGCCGATCCAGCCGCCCGCCACCGACTGCCACTTCACGTCGGACTCGAACAGCCGGGTGCGGTGGCAGCCCTGCCCGGGCTTCTTCGGGTCCGGCTCGCCGGCGCCGCTCCACAGCAGGGTGGCCGGGCCGTCGTACTGCACGGCGAGCACCCGGTTGTCCACATTGGCCAGGCCCACGTGCGCGAAGGTGCCGGGGCGGCCGGCGGCGGTGGACAGGTAGACCCCGAAGCCGGCCTGCGCGGCCACCGCCACCCCGGGCGCGCCGCGCTCGGAGACGAACGCCCGGACCGCGTAGAAGCCCCGGTCGGCGTCGGCCGGGTCGACCAGGATCTGCAACGGCACGGCGCCGGGCAGCAGCGACACCTCGTAGAGGCCGGCGTCGGTGGCCAGCAGCAGCGCCCCGGCGCCGTCCCGGTCGATCCAGGCCAGGTCCCGCACCCCGGAGTCCAGGTCGGTCAGCAGCGTCCAGGTCTCGCCCAGGTCGGTGCTCAGCCGCACCCGCGAGCCGCCCGCGTCGCGCGCGGTCACCACGGCCACCGAACCGGCCCGGGGCACCACGCCGGGGCGCACCGGGGCGGGAGCGGGCACCACCCGGACCACGCTCTCGCCGTCGAACCGGCCGGCCGGCTCCCACCCCGCGCCCGCGTCGGTGGAGCGGAACAGCACCGGGCCGCGCCCGGTGTACCAGGTGCCCGGCTGGTACTGGTCGACGGCCACGGTCCGCACCTGCGCGTCCGGCGCCTCGTCGACCACGAACCGGACCGACTCGACGTAGCGCACACCCGGCTCCGCGTGCTCCAGCATCCGGTACACGTTGGAAGCCCGCAGCGGCTCGCCGAACGCCCAGCCGGCCGGGTTGAGCGGGGTGGGCAGGGGGCTGAGCGTCTGGTGCAGCCGGTCGTGGATGCGCCGTCGGACCGCGTCCACGTCCTCCTCGCGGCGGACCACCACGCGGGCCCGGACGGAGACCGCCTTGTAGCGCGCCCAGCCGGCGCGCACCGCCGTGCCGAGCGCCCGGCGCCGGTCCAGGTCGGCCTCCACCCGGCGGCGGGCCTCCTCCACCTCGTGCTCCCGCAGCACCGCCACCGGCAGCCGGCCGCCCGGTCGGGCCTGCTCCGGCACGTACGGCACCAGCACCACCTCGACCTCGCCGGGGCGGGCGAAGCTGTAGACGGCCGCCCGGGTGAACGCCCGCGCCCGGGCCACCGCACCGGAACCGGCGGCCAGGATCTCGTAGTCCCGGGCGGTCACCGCGCGCTGCTGGGCGAAGAACTCGTACGGGCCCCGGGCCAGGGCCGACTCCATCGACTCCAGGTCCCGGCCGCCCGCGGCCGGCGCCGGGTTGTCCACCTTCAGCCCGGGCAGCGGGTCGCGCAGGCTGGTCAGCGTCCCGGCCGCCACGTTCCCCGCCGGCCCGCCGCCGCACCGGTACCAGAGCCGGACCTGCCGGCCCGCCGGCGGTACTGCCGCCACCGGGCCGGGCGCCCCCTCGACACCCGGCCCGGCCCCGTCCGCCGGCCGCAGGTCCAGCGCGGGGGCGAAGGTGACCACGCCGGAGGCGCGGTCGACCAGGTAGACCTTGGCCTGCGGGCCGGCGCCGGCGAAGCTGTCCACCGGCCGCCAGATCTCGTACGTGCGGCCCTCGTGCTCGCGGGCGGCCGCACCCAGCTCCACCGACCCGGTGGGCACCTCCACCCCGAGCAGCAGGTCCAGTGCCTCGGTGGTCCGGGCCAGTGGCGCCCGGGCCGCCCGGAACACCTGCCCGGCCTGCCCGGTGCCGGTGCCCAGCAGCTCCGCCTCGACCGGCTCGCAGTGGTGCACGCGTACCGTCACCTCGGTCTCGCCCGCGGGCAGCACGGCCGGCTCGGTGGTCACGAAGACGACCGGCCGGGGGTCGGCGCCACGGGCGGCGGCGACCCGGGTGCCGGCCGGGACGCGGACCGCGCCCCGGTCCGCGCCGGTCCGGGTGAAGCGGACGTCCGCCCACGCGGCGGCCGGCGGGTGCCGGGTCACCCCGAGCAGGTTGAGGAAGGCCACGTACGCCTTCTCCGGCAACTGGTTCAGCCGGTAGATCATCACCTCGGTGAGGTAGGCGAACGCCTCCAGCAACGCCATGCCCGGGTCGTGCGCGGAGAGGTCCGTCCAGTCCGGGCAGGACCGGCGGATCCGTTCCCGGGCCTCGGTGACCAGGTCGAGGAAGGCGCGGTCGTCCAGGTGCGGCACCGGCAGCGTCATGCGGGACCCTCCTCGCCGGGCTCGTCGTCGACGGGCAGCAGGTCCACGGAGAAGACCAGCTGGCCGGGGGAGAGGCTGGCCCGCACCCGGTAGTCCAGCCGGATCACCAGCCGCCACGGGTCGTCCGGGTCCGGCCCGGCGTCCACGTCGAGCACCTCGACCCGGGGCTCCCAGCGCCGGATGGCCTGCCGCACGTAGTGGATGGCCAGCCCCGCCGTCGTGTCGTCGTTGGGTGCGAAGACCAGCCGGTGCAGCCGCGACCCGTACCCGGGGCGCATCAGCCGCTCGCCCGGCGTGGTGGACAGCAGCAGGAACAGCGCCTGGCGTACGGTCTCGTCGCCCTCGGTCATGGCCAGGCCGCCGGCGGCGGTCAGCGCGAGACCGCCGGTGCGACCCGCGTCGAAGCCGGCGCCGACGAACCGGAAGGCCCTCATGCGTCCGCTCCCAGGAAGGTCTGCCGCGGGTCGCGGACCTTGTGGTGGACCAGCCCGGGCGGGGTGCCGTCGGTGAGCCCGTCCAGGTGGGACAGCACCACGCGGTGGCCGTCCACCCGCAGCCAGGCGCTGTAGCCGACGGTCACCTTCAGCGTCTTCGCGCAGGGCTTGATGGTCGGGCCGTAGTTGGGGCAGGCGGTGATGTCCCGCCCCTCCGGGTCGGCCTCGACCAGCACCGGCACACCCCGCACCGTCACCCACCGCTGGGAGGGGCGGTTGGCCACCCGCCCGTCGTGGTCGCAGGTGATCAGCGAGTCGCGGTGGATCCAGCGCATCAGCCACCTCCGTGGGAGCGGGCGAGGGTACGGGCCTGGGCGGCGGCGGTCTCGGCGTCCTCCGCCGCCTCCGCCTGCAGGAAGTCGACGGTGCGGGCGCGCACCACCATGGCCCGGCCCGGCGCGGAGAGCACCAGGTCGCCGGCGGCGTGCACGGTGGTCAGCTCGGGGCGCAGCTCGACGAAGCTGCCGCCGTCGGTGGCCAGGCGCAGGGTGCGCCCGTCGTCGTCGATGACGATCGACTGCCCCGTGCCGGTCCGCATCGACCACCGGCGGGACCGCCCCGACACGATCCCCGCGTCGTACGGCTCGACCGCCCCGAACAGCGAGCCGAGCACCACACCCGAGGCGGGCTCGCCGCCGGGCAGCGCCACGAGCACGGTGTCCTCCGGGTCGGGCAGCGCCACGATGCCCTTGCCCCGCCCCGCGCCCGGGCAGACCACGGCGAGCCAGCCGGCGTCCAGGTCCCCGTACGCGGGCAGGGTCACCCGGGCCCGGCCCAGCCCGTCCGGGTCGTCCACGTCGGTGACCGTGCCGAGGGTGACCGTGGCCGCCACGGGGGCGGCCGGCGGCGGCCCGGGCGGTACGGTCGAGAAGCGGGTCAGGTGCCCGTTCGCGTCCAGCGTGTGCACCACCTCGGTGAGCACGTACACGCCGGCGACCGGGTCGGGGACGCCGGCCAGGGCGATCCGCCGGCCGGGCCGCAGTGCCGGGTCCCCCTCGGCCGTACCCTCGGCGGTCACCAGCGCGGCCACCCGGGCGTCCAGCCCGGCCTGGGCCAGGGCCGCCAGCTCGTCGTCGCTGCGGCCCGGCTGGTCGACGGCCGTGCGGACCCCGTCCGCGCCCACCCCGCCCGGGTCCGGCCGCAGCGGGATGCGCCGCCCGGAGCGGGCCTCACCGGCCTCCTGCCGCAGCGGTTCCGCGCGCTGCGGGTGCCAGCCCAGCACCGCGCACCCGCCGCCCGCCCGGTCCAGGTTCTCCGCGATCCGCAGCGCGTGCACGTTCCCGCCGAGGGTGAGCGGGACCGGATCGCCGTGACCGTCGAGGGTCAGCAGGCGCAGCCGGTCGCCCTCCATGGTCAGGTGCAGGCCGGCCCGGCCGGCCACCTCGCGCAGCAGCTCCAGGTCGGTGTGCCGGTGCTGGAGCAGCCGGTCCAGGCGCGGCCCGTCGTCGTCGGCGTCGACCGCGAGCCCCAGGCCGGCGCAGAGCGCCCCGGCCAGCTCGGCGGCGGTCACCGACTCGAACACCCGCAGCTCCTGCCGCTTGCGCAGCCGGTGCAGCGGGTCGTACGCCCGGACCCGCAGCAGCGCCGCGCCGTCGCCGGCGTACTCCACCTCGACGCCGGTCACCTCGCCGGTGAACAGGGCGTCGGGCTGACCCTCCAGGCGCAGGTCGAGGGCGGCGCCGGGGCGTACCGGAGGGTCGAGGGCGGCGGCGCCCGGCGCGGCGGCCAGGGTGAGCTCGCACTGGGTCGGTTGGTCCAGGCGGGCGGCGACCCGGACACCGCGCAGGCGGCCGGGGTCGGCCAGCGGTGTCCCGTCGATCGTCACGACGGCGGCCCGGATCACGGCGCACCTCCCGTGCCGGTCCGGCCGTCGGCGGTCGGCGCGGTGGCGGCCGGCAGGGTGGCGGTCCGGATCACAGCGCGCCTCCCATCCCGGCGGGGCCGTCGGCGGGCGGCGGCGTGGCGGCGGCGGTGGCCGGCACGGCCAGCGCGGTGCCGGCCGGCACGGTCAGCGGGTCGCTGATCCGGTTGTGCTCGGCCAGCAGCCGCCAGCGCAGCGGCGAGCCGAGCGCGTCGTGGGCGAGCAGGTCGAAGCGCACCCCGGACCAGCCGGGCTCGGCCGCCCCGTCCGCCGCGGCGACCACCGCCGACCCGGGCGGCACGGTCGGCGTGCTCGCCGCGGCCAGTTCCTCCTCGAAGCCGGCCCGGGCCGCCTCGGCGGTCTCGGCCACCCGGACCAGCTTGAGTCGCAGCCAGGAGCGGCGCGGGGTGCCGGTGAGGGTGAACGCGTCGAAGCGTTCCGCGATGGCCACGATGACGCCGGGCACGTTCCAGGTCTTGCCCCAGACCAGCCGGACCAGCGGGGGCCGCAGCCAGCCGTGCTCGGTCGCGGAGTTCTCCGCCAGCATCCACAGCGGACGGGTGAGCGCGCGCACGTCCTCGGGGCGGGCCGGGGACTCCACGAAGTCGGTGTCGAAGAGCAGGTCCAGCACCAGCTCGGTCCGCCCGCCGCCGGTGAAGACCAGCGGGTCGTCGGCGAGACCGGCGCCGGTGAGCTGCCCGTCCGGCGCGCCCCGGGGGCGTACGCCGGCCAGCCGGGTCACCTGCACGGTCTCCGGGTTGAGCAGGCAGTCCACCCGGGTACCGGACTCGTCCACGAGGAAGGCGACGCGCTCCATCAGTCACCCGCCTGTTCCCGGTCGAGCCGGGCCAGCCGGTCGGCGTCCCGTGCCGTGACCGCCGGCGTCCACAGCTCCCGGTCGTCGGGCAGCGCCGGCCACGGGTCGCGCCGAGGCACGCCGCCGGCCCCGTCGCCGGCCGCGCCGCCGGCCCTGCCGCTGGCCTGCTCGCCCGCTTCGGCCGGCAGCGCCGGCCACGGCCCGGCCGCCGCCCCGGTCCAGTACGGGCGGTCCGGCCGCGGCCACCCCTCGCCACCGGTGCCGCGCGGGTGTGCGGGCGCGGTCGAGTTCGGGTGCGTCTGTTGTCGTCCCAGCGACAACGGATGCACCCGAAGGTCTGCGGCACGGGTCATCCCGGTGCCGGCGATGCCCGGTGCGTCGGCCGGCGGTCCGGGCCGGAGCCGGCCCGGGGCCGCGTCGGCGAGCAGGACGGCGAGCGCGCCCGCGTCGGAGGTCGAGGTGACCCGCGCGGGGCGGCCGATCAGTCCCGCCCCGGCCGCGCTGCCCGGGACGGCGCCCCACCCCGACGGGCCGCCGCCGGGCCGCGCGCCGCCCGATCCGGCCGCCCCGGCCGACGGGTCGGCCAGGGCTCCGACCCACCCGGGCGGTGCTGCCGGCCGGGCGCCGGACGAGGGTCCTTGTCGGACGAAGCTGGGGCCGGACGCCGATCCCGCTGGTGCGCCGGTCCCACCGGACGCCGATCCCGCTGGTGCGCCGGTCCCACCGGACGCCGATCCCGCTGGTGCGCCGGTCCCACCGGACGACGATCTGTCGAAAGCACCGTTCCGGCCGGCCCGAAGACGGTCCGCGAGTGGGCCCGCGCCGAGTGCCGACTCCGCTGCGGCGCCGGCGTGACCGGGCGGTCCGGCGGGAGCGCCGGTCCGGCCCGGCGGCGATCCCGGTGACACGCCGGCCGCACCGGACGACCACTGGGCCGTCGCGGCCCGGCGTGAGGCGCCGGCATCGCCCCGCGACCCGTCACGGCCGGCCTCGCCGGCCGACGAGGCACCCCGCATGCCGGGGAGGGATCCGCGGGTGGCCGACTCGCGTGCGCCCGGTCCCCACCCGATGTCGAGCGGCCGGCGCCGGCCCGCCGCATCGCGCGACGTGAACCCGTCCCGGGCGGCGTCGTCGGCGGGGAAAGGCGAAAGGCCGCGGATCGCGTCCGCCGAGGAAGGTGCCGGCCACGCGGTCCCGTCAGCCGCCCGTGCGCGCTCCGCGAGCCGGTCACCCGCCAACGGTGCGATCCCGTCACCCGCCAACGGTGCTGACCTCGCGGCCGCCTCGCCGAGCGCCCCGGGAACCGCTGAGCGCAACGGCAACCACCGCCCGGCCCCAGCGCCCGCCCGAACCCAGGCCCCCCACTCACCGTCCACACGGCCGCGTTCCCCCGCCCCCTCCTGGTCGATCAAGAGGTTCGCGTCGGCGGCGGCGTCGGACCCGACCCAAACTTCTTGATCGACAGGGGGAGCGGCGGTGGGCGGCGTGGGGGTGGGGTGGGCGAGGTCGTGGAGGAGGCCGGGGGCGTGGGTGGCGACCAGGCGGAGCCAGTGCTCGGGGGGTTCGCCGGGGCGGCGCGGGGCGGGCTCGGGGGCGGCGTGCGGAGGTGGGGCGGTGGGTGGGGTGGCGAGGCGGTCGGCGGTGGCCCGGAGCAGGCGGGCCAGCCGGTCACGCGGTCGTCGGGGCGGCGGCACTGCCGGACTCCAGTTCCAGCCCCTCGTACGCCAGGGTCAGCGCCTCGATGGCGATCTCCTGGGACAGGGTGTTCAGGTGGGCGCCCCGCCACCGCGTCGGCCACGCGTTGATCATGTTCCAGCGCAGCACCTCGGCGGTGCCGGCCGGGTCGAGCAGCACCACCGAGACGTTGCGCCGGCTCACCGTGCCCTTCGCCGCCGCGTTCACCCAGTCCCACAGCTCGCGCGACGCGGTCAGCCCGAAGTGGAGGGTGACGGGTGCGTACTCGACCTGGCCGGGGACGGCCCGGATCCGCTCGTTGCCGGCCTCCCGGTACGCCAGCGACGGTATGGCCACCTCGAAGCCGCTGACCTCGGTGAAGTGCCCGTTGGTGATGCCGTTGATGAGCAGCTTGAAGTGGTACGCCCGGTAGGGGTCGACGGGCGCGCCCGGCTGCGGGGTGGCCGTGGTGGGCATGTCAGCCTCCGATCGTCTCGGTCTCGGTGCCGCCGGCCCACTGGCTCAGCTTGAACACCACGAACTCCGCGGGCTTGACCACCGCGATGCCGATGTGCGCCACCACCATCCCGGCGTCGCGCACGTCGGCCGGGTTGGTCTCCTCGTCGCACTTGACGAAGAACGCCTCCTCGGGCGTGCGGCCGAGCAGCGCGCCGTCCCGCCACACCCGGGTGAGGAACGCGCCGATGTCCCGCCGGATCGAGCGCCACAGGGTGTAGTCGTTCGGCTCGAACACCATCCACCGGGTGCCGTTGGCGATGGCCAGCTCGATGGCGATGGAGAGCCGACGCACGTTCAGGTAGCGCCACTCGCTGGCCTCGGCGGCGAGCGTACGGGCGCCCCAGAGCCGGATGCCCTCGCCGGAGAAGAAGCGGATCACGTTGACACCCTTGGGGTTGAGCACGTCGTGCTCCGGCCGGGTGACCCGGTACGCCAGGTCGACCGCGCCGCGTACCGGCTCGTTGGCCGGCGCCTTGTGCACGCCGCGCAGGGCGTCGGTGCGGGCCCAGATGCCGGCGACGTGCCCGCTCGGCGGGGTGAGGACGAGCTCGCCGCTGAGCGGGTCGCGGACCCGGATCCAGGGGAAGTAGTAGGTGGCGAAGTCCGACTGCCGGGGCCGGTCGCCGCCGGGTGGGTCGTCGTCCGGCTTGGGCGTACCGTCGGCGGGTTTGCCGGACGACTTGGGTGGCGTGGCGACCCGGGTGAGGCGGGAGATGTCGGCCACGTCGGGCGGCGGGTCGCAGATGGCGACCATGGTGCGCAGCCGCTCGGCCGTGCTGATGAGCGCCTCGTGCGAGACCGGGTCGTGGTAGCCGGGCGCGGCCAGGATGGAGATCTCGTCGATGGCTTCCAGCAGTTGCAGGCCGCTGCGCCGCCCGCCCGTGCCGGTGAGCTGGCCGCCCTCGCCGACGTTGACCACCCAGCAGCGGGTGCCGCCGTTGTCGAGGAAGCCGAAGACCGCGCGCGCCAGGGGGGTGCTCTCCAGGTGCTCGCCGTCGGCGTAGAGCCGGAGGAACTCCGACCAGCTGTTGACCGCGAGGGCCTCGTTGACGTGGGCGGTGCGGTTCGGCGTGAGCCCGACGAAGGCGGCGGTGCTCGTGCCGACCGGGCCGATCGGGCGGGCCCCGCTGGGCACCTCCTCGACGTAGATGCCGGGGGAGAAGTAGGTGGGCATCGGTCCTCCTTGAGGAGTCAGTCGGGGGCGCAGACTACGACGTGGTCTCCGTCGGCGGGGTCCAGCTCGGCGGTGTGGGTGCGGCCCCGGCCGATCAGCCGGATCCGCACCGGCCGGTCCGGGGCGTCGGGGTCGTGCGGGACGCCGACCAGCCGGAACCGGCCGGCCGCGTCGGTCTCGGTGGCCTGGGCGGTGCCGACGAGCTCGACCCGCATGGCGGCGAGCGGTTGCCGCTCCGGCCCGACCACCCGGCCGTCGAGGGTGCGCATGTCGAGCTGCCGCAGCCGCAGGGGCTGCCGCACGGGCGGCGCGGCCGGCGCCGGCCGGTCGATCCGCGCCGGCACGTCGAGCAGCAGCGCGGGCCGGGGCGGCACGCCGAGGGCCCGCCAGAGCGCCGGGTCCCCGGCGGCCAGCACCACCTCGGGCTGGCCGGCCGCGGTGGCGGCGGCGAGGACCCGGTCCAGCGCCGGCAGCGCCGCCGGCCCGCCGCCGCTGAGCAGCAGCCGGACCACGAACCGGTACGGCTCGCGCGTCCCGCCGCTGCCCGCGGTCTGCCGGGCCGGCCGCAGTTCGAGGGGCCAGACGGTGAGGCCGCCGTCGGGGTCGTCGCGGGGCGGGCCGACCGGGACGGGGTCTCCCGCCGCCCCGGTCAGCCAGGCCGCGAGGTCGGCGACGGCCGCCTCGATCGCGCCGGTCATCGCGGCGGCGTCCCCTGGATCCGGTACGCGATGGCCTCGTTCCAGACGTGCGGGTAGACGCCGATCTCGAAGTAGCGGGTGAACCGGTTGATCGGCGCGTTGCTGTGGTCGTGCCAGAGCAGCCACACCGGGGCGATGGTGAACAGCACGTAGTTGAGCGCGACCAGCGGCAGGTAGAGCGGGCCGAGCAGCCGCGCCTGGAGGACGTGCACGTCCTCGTGCCGTTGGATTCCGGGGCTGGAGCCGGCGCAGACGGTGCCGATGGTGGTGGCGTAGCGGGGCGAGACGCCTTCGACCAGGTTGACCCGCCCGCTGCCCTGCGAGACCACCCGGTCGAGCTGGTGCCCGAAGACCAGGTGCAGGGCCAGGTAGAGGGCGCCGGCGACGGTGTTGAGCAGGCTCCAGGTGTGGTCGACCACGAAGAGGAAGATGCCCTTCGGGTCGGCGCCGTAGGTGCCGGCGGAGGCGACCGCCCAGCCGAACGGCGCGCCGATGAGCAGCCCGACGACCGCGCCGATCAGAAGGCCGATGGTGCCGCCCGCCGCCCCGCCGAGGACGGCGCCCAGGACGATGTGGACGGCGGCGCTGATGATGCCGAGGACCATGGGGTCACCTCTCTCAGACCCAGGAGCGGATGTAGCGGGGCTCGCGGCCCTGCGCGAGCTGGGTCGGCGACGCGTTCGTCGCCTGCCGGTTGCCGGGCGGCAGCTGGTTGATGCCGAGGGCGGCGGAGAAGATGACCAGCCCGTTGAAGAACGCGATGATCCACTTTTCCGATCCCGCGTCCTCAGCGAAGGCGGCCGTCAGGTACGACAGGACGAGCGCGAAGCCCAGGGCGATCCACTTGCGCGCCTTGTCGCCGCTCGGGCCGATGAGGCCGCCGATGACGTTGGTGGCGAGCAGGGTGGCGGCGCTGGCGCCGGTGAGGCTGCCCAGGGCGGCCCAGGTGAAGAGATCGTTCACGGCGATCCCCCTCTTCGATCGTGCGGTGGTGCGGTCGGGGTGGTGGTGCGGCGGGCCCCGGCTGGTGCGGTTCCGGGTACCGCCCGGGTGTGGCGGCGCCGCGCCCGCTCAGGCCGGCCGGTCGGCCGGTGGGGTGGGCGCGGGGGTGGGGGCGGCCGGGGCGGCGGCGACCGGGCCGCGCGGGCGGCGGAGCAGGACGACGACGACAACGGCGATCAGCAGCAGCACGACCACCCCGCCGACGACCAGCAGCCAGGGGAATCCGCCGCCGGCGGCCGCGGCGGCGGCCGGGGTGACCGAGGCGGAGGGTCGCGCCGGAGCCTCGGCCACGGCCCGCAGTTCGGCCGGCTTCGGCTGGTTGGCGACCACCTTCCAGCTCACCGACCGGCCGTTGATGGTGCCGTTGGTGTCGAGCACGCGGCCGGGGAAGGTCACGGAGATCTCGAACGACATCAAGGTCATGAAAGCCTGCTGGTTCCGCGGATCCTGTTCGGCGACTTTTCCGCCGTATTTTTTCGGATCGAGCGGGAGCGAGAAGCGGTAGAGATCGTCGTCGCGGGAAAGATTCACACTCTCGCTGGCGAATTGCGACAGGGGTGTTTTCCGGTACGCGATCTGAGTGCCGTAGTAGTTGGCGTCCTCGTATCGCGTCTCGGTGCCCGCGGGGAGGGTGGGGATGTTCTGCCGCAGCTCGGCGAAGGCCGCCGCGACGTCGGGGTTCCGCCGCTTGAGCACCGACTTCTCGGCGGTGAGCAGGAGTTGGCCGGTGACCGTGTCGTCGGTGTCGACGGTCAGCCCCAGGTTGAGCTGCATGCAGCCGCTCAGTGCCGCCACCAGGGCGAGACACACCGCGAGGCGGAATGCCCTGCTGCGGCGGAGTCTCGTATTCATGGGCACAGTGTGTGTGATCGCCGTCACGTCCAGCAGTCAGCGATCAGTCACAGGCTTGTCGCCGATCTTACCGGCCCGCTCTCCCATTCGGCCGACGCCGAAATCGCGCGCGATCGATATTCTGGAGGGTTGTCAATTTTCGTTTCGAGAGCCCGGGTCGCAGGATGGTGGGCGGGCGCGACAGGGAGGCGGGCGATGGCGGGGTGGAGCCGGGTACGGGAGGCGGCCGGGCGGTTGCGACGCGGCTGGCTGCCGGTGGTGGAGGCGACCCTGGCGGCCACCGTGGCGTGGATCCTCGCCACCCGGCTGGCCGGCCACGACCAACCGTTCTTCGCCCCGGCCGCCGCGCTGATCGTGCTCGGCCAGGCCCGCGGCCAGCGGATGCGCCGGGCCGTCGAGGTGGTGCTCGGCGTCGCGGCCGGCGTGCTCGTCGCCGACCTGGTGGTGCAGGCGCTCGGCCCGCGGACGACCTGGACGGTCCTCACCGTCATCCTGCTCACCGTCGCCCTGGCCGTGGCGATCGGCGCCAGCTCGGTCACCGTGGTGCAGGCGGCCGTCTCCGCGCTCTACCTGGTGGTGGTCTCCCCGCCGACCGAGTCGCTGGTCCCGTTCCGGTTCGTCGACGCGCTGATCGGCGGCGCGGTGGCCCTGGTCGCCAGCCAGCTGGTCGACGCGCGCCGGCCGCTCGCCCCGCTGGTCGACGAGTTCCGGCACACCTTCGCCGAGCTGGCCGGGGTGCTCGACGAGATCGCCGACGCGCTCGACCGGGGCGACGACGCGGCGGCGCTGGCCGCGCTGGAGCGGGCCCGGCACGCCGACGCCGGGGTGGAGCGGCTGCGCGGCGCCGTGCGGGCCGCCGGCGAGGCGCTGCGGCTCAACGTGCGCCGCCGCCGGCACCTGGGCCGGCTGCGCTCGGTGGAGGGCTCGATCCGGCAGATCGACTACGCGGTCCGCAACGTCCGGGTGCTGGCCCGCGCCGCCGTCACCCTGACCCGGGGCCCGGCGCCGGTCCCGGCCGAACTCGGCGGCGCCGTGCGGACCCTCGCCGAGGCCGTGCGCTCGGCCGGCGACGCGCTCGCCGCGGACCTGAGCGGGCAGGACGGCGTCGCCGACGCGCACGCCGAGCGGGCGGATGTCGCCGCCCTGGTTGCGGTCCGGGCCGCCGGTCGGCTCTTCACCCCCGGCGAGACGCTGCCGCTCGCCATGATCATCGGGCAGGTCCGGGCCACCGCCATCGACCTGCTGCGCGGCGTCCGCGGCGACGACGACGCGACAGTGCTCGCCCGGGTCGACGCGGCGGTCACCGGGCCGGGGCACTGACCCCGCTCACCCCGCCAGCCAGTCCACGGCCCGCCGCCGGATCTCCGCGGGCACCTCGTGCCCGCCGGTGAACTCGGCGTACTCGGCCGGGTAGCCGAGGGAGTGCAGGCGGGGCACCAGCCGGCGGCTGCACACGTCGATGGGCAGCACCCGGTCGTCCGTGCCGTGCGAGACGAACAAGCGGGGCCGGCCGTGGGTGACCAGCGGCGCGGCGAAGCCGGGGGAGAAGGCCAGCACCGCGTCGACCAGGTCGCCGTTGGTCAGGCCCAGGGAGAGGGCGTACGAGGCGCCGTCGGAGAACCCGCCGACGGTCACCCCCGCCACCGGGTACGCGCGCAGCGTCCCGGCCAGCAGCGCGTCGATCCGGGCGACGTCCGGGCCGTAGCCCTCGGCGATGAGGTCCCAGGTGCTGGCGAGCGCCTGCGGGGCGAGCAGCAGCAGCCGGTGCGCGTCGGCGAGCGGCAGCAGCAGGTCGAGGCCCTGCCGGGCCGAGCCGCCCGCGCCGTGCAGCAGCAGCACCAGCCGGTACGGGCCGGTGCCGCCGGCCGGCACGTGGCGCAGCGCGGGCGGCCCGCCGGCCGGGTCGGGAACCTCGGCCGGACCCGTCGGGCCGGGCCCGGCCACGGTGGTGGGACGGGCGGTCAGCCGGCCGTGCCGGTATCCCTCCTCGGGTTGCCGGTGCGGCGGCGCGGGCTCGGTCACCTCGCCTGCCCCCAGTCCCGCCGGGCGAGCGGCATGACCATCCAGAGCAGCAGGAAGACCAGCGCGGTGACGCCGGACAGCAGCAGTGCGGCGCCGCGCGGGAGCACGTAGTCGGTGATCAGCAGCACCGCGCTCACCATGGCGACCAGCAGGAAGCCCAGCCCGCCGCTGGACGCCCGGTGCGCGTACCTGACCACCTCGGACTTGCGGCCCCGGCGGAACAGCGCCGAGTGGAACGCGACCGGCGCGATGATCAGTGCGGTCGCGGCGGCGGCGGACACCAGCGCGACGAGGAAGACGCCGCGCTGGAACGGCGTCGCGCGCGGGAACCCGGCGGTGAACGGCAGGGTGAGCAGGAAGGCGAACAGGATCTGCACGCCGGTCTGCGCGACGCGCAGCTCCCGCAACTCGTCGGTGAAGTTGCGCTCCAGGCGCTCCTTCTCGGTCTCCCTGGTCATGCCGTTCCACCGTCCCGTCGGGCTCAGCCGCCAAGGGCAGGACCGGTACCCGATGGTAGAACGGGGCCGGACCGGCGCGCCGGTGTTTGCCGCTGCCGGGCTCCGGACGGCGGGCGCCGCGACGGGCCCGGCCGGCTGGTCGGCCCCGCGCCGAACGCCCCCACCGGTCGGCGGGGCTGCCGCTCAGGCGCTCTCCCGTGCCACCAGCGTGGAGGGGAACGCGGTCACCGGCGGCACCGGCCGGCCGTCGAGCACCGCGGTCGCCGCCGCCGTGGCGATCCGGGCCACCGGGTGGGTGGCCGTGGTCAGCGCCGGGCTGCTCACGGCCGCGTACGGGATGTCGTCGAACCCGGCCACCGCCACGTCGTGCGGCACCCGGAGCCCGCGCCCGCGCAGCGCGGCGATCGCGCCCAGCGCGGTGGCGTCGCTGGCCGCGTAGATCGCGTCGGTGTCCGGCCAGCGGTCCAGCGCCTCCAGCGCCGCCCGGCCGCCCCGCGCGGCGGTGAAGTCGCCGGTGACCAGCCGCACCGGTAGCCCGGCCGCCCGCATCAGCCCCTCGTAGGCGGTCACCGACCGCTCGGCGCAGCTCAGCCAGCGCGGGCCGGTGACCATGGCGATCCGGCGCCGCCCGCCGGCGTGCAGGTGGCGCAGCACGGCGTCGGCGCCGCCGGCGTTGTCCACGTCGAAGGAGGGTACGGCCGGCGAGCCCGTGCCGATCGAGACGACCCGCCCGCGCAGCCCCGCGGGCACCGCGTCGAGCACCGGCGCGGTGGTGTTGACCAGCAGCACCCCGCAGACGCTCCGGTCGTCGCCGAGCCGGCGCAGCCCGGCCGGGGCGCCCAGCGGCAGCCACTCCAGGGCGACGCCCACCCCGTGCGGGGCGCACACCCGGGCCGCCGCGCTGACCAGCCGGTCCACGTACGGGTCGTCCAGCACCGTGGCGTCGGTGCCGGAGACGGCCACGACGAGGCGTACCCCGGCGCCCCGGACCAGGGCGCGGGCGGTGATGTTCGGCACGTAGCCGAGCCGGTCCGCGGCGGCGCGCACCCGGTCCCGGGCGTCCACCGAGGCGAACCCGTAGCCGCCGAGCACCCGGGACGCGGTGGCCCGGGAGACCCCGGCCGCGCGGGCCACGTCGTCGAGGGTCGCCGGGCGGGCGGTCGGCGTCTCCATGTCTGGTCCTCCCCGTGCTGGCCGTTCTGTCGGCATCATGCCCGGTCGGGGCCGGCCGGGGTAAGGGGTGGGAGCGTTTGTGGTGGTAGCGCTCTCAGGTGTGCGATGGTCGTCGGACGAACCTTGGGGAGAGGACGACAGCACACGTGAGCAGCACCATCGACGCGCCGGCCGGCGCCCGCGCCGCCACCCCGCGGACGGTCCTGGCCGCCCGCAACGGCGTGGCGGCCGTGTTCGCCCTCAACGGGCTGGCGGTGGCCACCTGGTTCGCCCGGGTGCCCGCGATCCGCGAGGCACTCGGGCTCAGCGCCGGGCGGCTCGGCCTGCTGCTGCTGGCCATGTCGGCCGGCGCGCTGGTGGCCATGTCCACCGCCGGACTGGTCACCCTGCGGCTCGGCCCGGCCCGCACCGTGGCGGCCTCGACCGTGCTGCTCGCGCTCGGCCTGACGCTCGCCGGCCTGTCGGCCAGCCTGGCCGGCTCGCTGATCGGCGTCGTGGTCGGGCTCTTCGCCGTGGGGTACGGCTCCGGCACCTGCGACGTGGCCATGAACGTCGAGGGCGCGGCCGTGGAGAAGCGGCTCGGCCGGACGATCATGCCCCGGTTCCACGCGGCCTGGAGTCTCGGCTCGGTCGCCGGGGCCGGGCTGGGCGCCGGTGCGGCCCGGCTGGGCGTGCCGGTCGGCTGGCACCTGCCCGTGATCGCAGTGGTGGTCCTGGCCGGCACGCTGCTCGGCATCCGCGCCTTCCTGGCCGCACCGGCCGAGGCCCCCGGCACGGCCGAGCCGGCCAACCACCGGCGCGCGCTGCTGGCCACCTGGCGGGAGCCGCGCACCCTGCTCATCGGCCTGTTCGTGCTGGTGATGGCGTTCACCGAGGGCAGCGCGAACGACTGGCTGGCGGTGGCGTTCGTCGACGGGTACGGGGTGAGCGAGGCGGCCGGCGCCGCCGTCTTCGGGGTGTTCGTGGTCGGCATGACCCTCGGCCGGACCGCCGGCACCGTGGCGATCGACCGGTGGGGCCGCGTCCCGGTGCTGTTCGGCACCATCGGGCTGGCCGTCACCGGATCCACGTGCGCCGTGCTGGCCGGCTCCGGGCCGCTCGCCGTGGTGGGCGTGGTGCTGTGGGGCATCGGGGCGTCGCTCGGCTTCCCGGTCGGGATGAGCGCCGCCGCCGACGAGGAGGACCGGGCGCCGACCCGGGTCAGCGTGGTCGCCATGATCGGCTACACGGCCTTCCTCGGCGGCCCGCCACTGCTCGGCTTCCTCGGCGACCGGCTGGGCATCCTCCACGCCCTCGGCGTGGTGCCGCTCCTGCTGTTGCCGATCCTCGCCCTGGTCCCGATCCTGCGCCCGCCGGCCCGCTGACCGGCGGCCCGACCGGGCGCCCGCCGGCTGGCCCAACGGACTCCCACCCGGCTCGCAGCCCGTTCCCAGGTAAGGGTGCTGCACTGGAGGGAACGCCGAGGAGAGGAGGCGGGCATGGGCTGGTTCAGCCGACGGGCCGCCGACCCGACGACCCCGACCAAGCTCGACCGGGAGGCGAACCGGGACGACCTGGCCGCGCTGGAGGCGTTCGTCACCAGCCGGCGCGGGGTGGAGTTCTACCTGGAACCGGAGACCACGGCCACGGACACGACAGTGGTGGCCGTCGCCCACGACGGTGAGTGGATCCGGCGCCGCACCGGCACGCCCCGGGCCGCCGGGAAGATCGCCCAGAAGCACGCGGTGCCGCTGTACGAGGCCGCCCGCACCGGCTACCCGGAGCGGATGCGGGCCTGGAACCGGGCCCACCCGGAGCGGCGCGCCCGCTGACCCCGGGCGCGGTTCAGCCGCCGGCCAGCGCGGCGCGCGCCTCGGCCAGCGTCAGCGGCTCGTCGTGGGCCGACACGAACCACGCGAGGTCGTCGTCGAGCAGGCTGGCGGCGAGCGCCAGGTCGGGCCCGTCCTCGGGCGTCCGCAGGTGCGCGGGCGGCGGGTACCAGCAGTCGCCGAGCAGCAGCACCCCCGAGTCCGGCACCCGCACCACCGTGGAGTCCGGCGCGTGCCGGCCGCCCACGTGCCGGACCACCACGCCGGTGGGCAGGGTCAACTCGTCGGCGAAGGTGCGGGTGGGTGGGAGCACCGCAAAGCCGTCCCAGGAGTCGACCGCCAGGGCCCGGGCCCGGAAGCTGTGCCCGAGGCGGGGATTCTCGCGGACCTGCTCGCGCAGGTAGCGGTGGCTCCACGGCCGGGCCGCCTCGGCGCGCAGCGCGGCCACCGCCGACTCGTGCCCGACGATCTCCACCTCCGGCCAGGCGCAGGCGCCCCAGACGTGGTCCCAGTGGTGGTGGGTGTAGACCAGCCAGCGCGGCTCGGGCAGCCCGGCCGCCGCCAGCGCGGCCCGGATCTCCCGGGCGTGGGCGGGGCTCTGGCCCGCGTCGACGATCACACTTCCGCGCTCGTCGGCGACCACCGCCACGGTCGGGCGGACCGCGAGCGGGTCGGGATCGCCGGGGAACAACCAGACCCGACCGTCGAGATGTCGCAGCGTCACCGGCAATTCCTCCCCGTTTCCGTGGCGGGTGCTCCACAGTCGATCGGGATGCTATCCGCCGGCTGCCGCTCCGGGCCGCCCCGGCTGCGGCGACGCGATGGTCCGGGCGCGGATCGGCGCGTGCCTCAAATGCCCGCCACAGGTAACCCGAAAGCGGCCGATCCCATCGACCCACGCCATTGTGGTCGAGGCGACGGACGAGGGAGGCGGATCGACCGCTGCGGATGCCGGCGGCCGGGCGGAGGGCCGGAGACCCGGCGTTGACCCGCGCCGGGCGGCTGTGGCAGCATTCGCGGCCTGACGGCAGTGAAGGAAGCCGGTGCGATTCCGGCGCGGTCCCGCCACTGTCACCGGGGAGCGATCCCCCCTCGTGAGTCACGGCCGTGCGTGCGCGGTTGGAAGGCCGGGGGAGAGCGTCGATCCGGGAGCCAGGATACTTCGGCCGTCGGAGAGCCCCAGGGCGTGGACACCCGAGGAGGACCCGATGCACGGCCTTTCCGCCATCGACGACGATCGTCGTTCCCGGCCGGCGCGCGCCGACGCGCCGCCGACCGCTCACCCGCGCGCCGACGCACCGCTGATCGCCCACCCCGCCGCGCCGCAGGCCGCCGTGCCGCGCGCCCGGTGGGCCCGCGCCGTCCGCCGCTGACCGCCCCGCCGGGTTCCGCACCCGGCCGGGCGCCCCTGCCGACCCGCCGTCGGTGAGCCGTCCGCCGCGCCCGCGTACCCGCCGAACCCGCATCCACCCCCGCCCGCCGCCGGCCCCGCCGCGCCGCCGGGCGTCACGCTCCGGAGCCGTCCGTGCGCATCCTGCTGCTCTCCACCGCCGACACCGACCTGCTCGCCGCCCGCGCCAGCGGCGCCGACTACCGGCTGGCCAACCCCGCCCGGGTCGCCACGGACGCCGTGCCCGCGCTGCTCGACGGCGTCGACCTGGCCGTCGTACGCCTGCTCGGTGGCCGGCAGGCGTGGCCGGACGGCCTCGCCGCGGTGCTCGGCTCGGGCGTGCCGACGGTCGTGCTGGGCGGCGAGGCGGTGCCCGACGCGGAGCTGATGGCGGCGTCCACGGTGGCCGGCGGCGTGGCCGCCGAGGCGCTCGCCTACCTGGTCGAGGGCGGTCCGGCGAACCTGGCCGAGCTGGCCCGGTTCCTCTCCGACACGGTGCTGCTCACCGGCGAGGGGTTCGCCCCGCCCGCGCCCACCCCGCCGCACGGGATCCTCGGCACCGACCCGGCGCCCGACGGCCGGCCGGTGGTCGGCATCGTCTTCTACCGGGCGCACGCCCTGGCCGGCAACACCGCCTTCGTCGAGACCCTGGCCGACGCCGTGACAGCGGCCGGTGGCCAGCCGCTGCCGGTGTTCTGCGGCTCGCTGCGCGGTCTCGCCCCCGGCACCGGCCCGCTGGAGCTGTTCGCGCGGTGCGACGCCCTCGTGGTGACGGTGCTCGCGGCCGGCGGGACGGTCGCCGCGGACGCCTCCGGGGGCGGCGACGAGGACGCCTGGGACGTCGGCGCGCTCGCCGCCCTGGACGTGCCGATCGTCCAGGCGCTCTGCCTGACCAGCGAGCGCGACCGGTGGGCGGCCAGCGACGCCGGACTGTCCCCGCTGGACGCCGCCATGCAGGTGGCCATCCCCGAGTTCGACGGCCGGATCGTCACGGTGCCGTTCTCGTTCAAGCGGATCGACGCCGACGGGCTCTCGGTCTACCAGCCCGACCCGGAGCGGGCCGCCCGGGTCGCCGGCATCGCCGTCCGGCAGGCCCGGCTGCGGCACGTGCCGAACGCCGACAAGCGCCTCGCCATCGTGCTCAGCTCGTACCCGACGAAGCACTCCCGGGTCGGCAACGCCGTCGGCCTGGACACCCCGGCCTCGGCGGTCCGGCTGCTCGCCGCGCTGGCCGGGGCCGGCTACCACCTGGGCGACGGGCCGGTGCCGGACGACGGGGACGCCCTGATCCACGCCCTGATCGCCGCCGGCGGACACGACGTCGAGTGGCTCACCCCCGAACAGCTCGCCGCGGCCGAGGCGCGGGTGCCGGGGGAGACCTACCGGCGCTGGTTCGACGCGGTGCCCGCCCCGCTGCGGGACCGGATGCGGGAGCACTGGGGCGAGCCGCCCGGCCGGCTCTACACCGACGGCGGCGACGTCGTCCTCGCCGGGCTGCGCTTCGGCAACGTGGCGCTGCTCATCCAGCCGCCCCGCGGCTTCGGCGAGAACCCGGTGGCCATCTACCACGACCCGGACCTGCCGCCCAGCCACCACTACCTGGCCGCGTACCGCTGGCTGGCCGCGCCGGTCGCCGACGGCGGCTTCGGCGCGGACGCCGTGGTCCACCTCGGCAAGCACGGCACCCTCGAATGGCTGCCCGGCAAGGGCCTCGGGCTGGCCGCCGACTGCGCGCCCGACGCGGTCCTCGGTGACCTGCCGCTGGTCTACCCGTTCATCGTCAACGACCCCGGCGAGGGCACCCAGGCCAAGCGCCGCGCGCACGCCGTGGTCGTCGACCACCTGGTGCCGCCGATGGCCCGCGCCGAAACCTACGGCGACCTGGCGAAGCTCGAACAACTCCTCGACGAGTACGCCACCGTGCAGGCCCTCGACCCGGCCAAGGCGCCCACCGTGCAGCGGCAGATCTGGGACCTCGTCCGCGCCGCCGAGCTGCACCACGACCTGCACCAGGCCGAGATGCCCGGCGAGGACGACTTCGACGACTTCGTACTGCACCTCGACGGCTACCTCTGCGAGGTCAAGGACGTGCAGATCCGCGACGGCCTGCACATCCTCGCTGAGGCGCCCGCCGGGGAGGCCCGGGTCAACCTGGTCCTCGCTGTGCTGCGTGCCCCGCAGGTCTGGGGTGGGGCCCGCGTGCTGCCCGGGCTGCGCCAGGCCCTCGCCGCCCACGCCGGCCTCGACGAGGCGGCGCTGCTGGCCACGCCCGGCGCGCGGATCGTCGTGCCGGCGGCACTGACCGACGCGGTCGACGGGCCGGCCGCCACCGCCGCCGACGCCGTCGACCTCATCGAGGCCCTGGCCCGCCGGCTCGTGCTCGGCATGGAGACCCTCGGCTGGGACGCCGCCAAGGCCGGCGCGGTGGTCGAGGAGGTGGTCGGCGGGCCGGTGCCCGAGGCGGCCGAGGTGCTGCGCTTCGCCGCCCGCGAGGTGGTGCCCCGGCTGGACCGGACCACCGACGAGATCGACCGGGTGCTCGGCGCGCTCGACGGCCGGTTCGTGCCGCCCGGCCCGTCCGGCTCGCCCACCCGCGGGCTGGTCAACGTGCTCCCCACCGGGCGCAACTTCTACTCCGTCGACCCGAAGGCCATCCCCAGCCGCAACGCCTGGGACGTCGGGGTCGCCCTCGCCGACTCGCTGCTGGCCCGGCACCTCGCCGACACCGGCGCGTACCCGCGCTCGGTCGGGCTCACCGTCTGGGGCACCAGCGCCATGCGTACCCAGGGCGACGACATCGCCGAGGTGCTGGCGCTGCTCGGCGTCCGTCCGGTGTGGGACGACCGGTCCCGCCGCGTCACCGGCGTCGAGGTGGTGCCGCTGCCCGAGCTGGGCCGCCCCCGCGTCGACGTCACGGTGCGCATCTCCGGCTTCTTCCGGGACGCCTTCCCGCACGTGGTCGCCCTCATCGACGACGCCGTCCGGCAGGTCGCCGCGCTGGACGAGCCGGCCGCCGGGAACTTCGTGCGGGCGCACGTCGACGCGGACGTCGCCGAGCACGGGGACACGCGCCGGGCCACCGCCCGCATCTTCGGCTCCAAACCCGGGGCGTACGGGGCGGGGCTCCTGCCCCTCATCGACGCCCGGAACTGGCGCACCGACGCCGACCTGGCCGAGGTGTACGCCGTCTGGGGCGGCTACGCGTACGGGCCGGGGCTGGACGGGCGCGAGGCGCGGGCCGACATGGAACGCTCCTTCGCCCGGATCGCCGTCGCCGTGAAGAACCAGGACACCCGCGAGCACGACATCGTCGACTCCGACGACTACTTCCAGTACCACGGCGGGATGGTGGCCATGGTCCGCCACCTCACCGGCGGGTCCCCGGCCGCGTACGTGGGCGACTCGGCCATGCCGCACGACGTGCGCACCCGCACCCTCGGTGAGGAGACCCGCCGGGTGTTCCGGGCCCGGGTGGTCAACCCCCGCTGGATCGCCGCCATGCGCCGGCACGGCTACAAGGGCGCCTTCGAGCTGGCCGCCACCGTGGACTACCTGTTCGGCTACGACGCCACCGCCGGAGTCGTCGACGACTGGATGTACGAGCGGCTCGCCGAGGCGTACCTGTTCGACCCGGAGACCCGGGAGTTCCTGGAGCGGTCCAACCCGTGGGCGCTGCGCGGCATCGCCGAACGGCTGCTGGAGGCCGCCGACCGCGGACTGTGGGCCGAGCCCGAGCCGGTCACCCTCGACCGGCTGCGCGAGACGTACCTGGCCAGCGAGGGCGACCTGGAGGACCGGCAATGACTGGATATCCGTTCAGCGCGGTGCTCGGGATGGACGAGATGCGGCTCGCCTTGCTGCTCAACGCCGTCAGCCCGGCCATCGGCGGCGTGCTGGTCCGGGGCGAGAAGGGCACCGCCAAGTCCACCGCCGTGCGCGCCCTCGCCACGCTGCTGCCGCCCGTCGACCGGGTCGCCGCCTGCCGCTTCGCCTGCGATCCGGCCGCGCCCGACCCGGGCTGCCCGGACGGGCCGCACCCGGCCGGGTCGGCGGCCGAGCGCCGCCCGGCCCGCCTGGTCGAGCTGCCGGTGGGCGCCGCCGAGGACCGGGTGGTCGGTTCGCTCGACCTGGAGAAGGCCCTCGCCGAGGGGGTACGCGCCTACGAGCCCGGCCTGCTCGCCGCCGCCCACCGCGGCGTGCTCTACGTCGACGAGGTCAACCTGCTCCACGACCATCTCGTCGACCTGCTCCTCGACGCCGCCGCCATGGGCCGCTGCCACGTCGAGCGGGAGGGCGTCTCGGTCAGCCACGCCGCCCGGTTCCTGCTGGTCGGCACCATGAACCCGGAGGAGGGGGAGCTGCGCCCGCAGCTGCTCGACCGGTTCGGGCTCACCGTCGAGGTGGCCGCCAGCCGCGACCCCGCCGTACGCGCCGAGGTGGTCCGCCGCCGCCTCGCCGCCGACGCCGACCCGGCCGGTTTCGCCGCCGGCTGGGCCGAGGCCGACGCCGAGGTGGCCCGCCGGGTCGCCGCCGCCCGCCACCGGCTGTCCCGAGTGGCGCTGCCCGACGCGGCGCTGCGGCAGATCGCCGAGGTCTGCGCCGCGTTCGACGTCGACGGCATGCGCGCCGACATCGTCACGGCCCGGACCGCCGTGGCGCACGCCGCCTGGCAGGGCCGGGACCGGGTGACCGCCGACGACGTCCGGGTCGCCGCCCGGCTGGCCCTGCCGCACCGCCGTCGCCGGGACCCGTTCGACACCCCGGGGCTGGACGAGCAGCGCCTGGACGAGGCGCTGGACCGCGCCCGCGCGCAGCACCCCGACGACGACCCCGATGACCACGGCCCCGACGGTGGCCCCGGCGGCGAGCCCGGACCGGACGGCGATCCCCGGGACCCGGCCGGTGGACCGGGCGGCACCGGGTCGTACCCCGACGGTCCCGGCCGGTCGGACCGCGCGAAGGGCGGCGCGGGGGACCGGTCCGGGGGCTCCGACGACGACGGGCACCCCGGGGGGTCCGACGACGAGAGCGCCGGGCCATCGGACGGCGGACGGGGCGGCGGTCGCGACGGCCGCTGGCCGGCCAACGGCCGCGCCGACGGGATGGGCCACGACGACCGGTCCGGCCACGGCCGCGCCGATGGGATGGGCCACGACGACCGGTTCGGCGGCGACCGCAGCGGCCGTGACGGCGCAGGGGACCGGTCCGGCCACCCGGGCGACGACCGGTCCGACGGCGGGAACGGGGACGGCCCGGACGTCGAGAACGGGAACGGTCCCCGTCGGTCCGGCGACGACGGTGACCGGGGACGGTCGCGCTCCCGCCGCCCCGGAGCCGCCGGCCGGCCGGGGGACCCCGACAGCGCGGAGGGACGGCCCGGGACCGTGGCCGTACCCGATCGGGGACTGCGCGCCCGGCTGCTCACCGCGCCCGGCGTCGGGGAGGGCGTGCCCGGCCGGCGCTCCCGGGCCCGGACCGGGCGGGGCCGCACCACCGGCGCCCGGGTGCCCGCCGGCCCGGCCGGGGCGCTGCACCTGCCGGCCACCGTCCGCGCCGCCGCCCCGCACCAGGCCGCCCGGGGCCGGGCCGGCGGGCCGCTGCGGCTGCGCCCGTCCGACGTGCGCGAGGCAGTCCGCGAGGGACGCGAGGGCAACCTCGTCCTGTTCGTGGTCGACGCCAGCGGGTCGATGGGCGCGCGGCAGCGGATGTCCGCCGTGAAGGGCGCCGTGCTGGCCCTGCTCACCGACGCCTACCAGCGCCGCGACAAGGTGGCCGTGGTCGCCTTCCGGGGCGCCGGCGCGCAGACCCTGCTGCCGGCCACCTCCTCCGTGCTCGCCGCCTCGGTCCGGCTGGCCGACCTGCCCACCGGCGGGCGTACCCCCCTCGCCGAAGGGCTGCTCGCCGCGGCCGACCTGCTCCGGGTGGAGCGGCTGCGGGACCCGAGGCGTCGCCCCCTCGTGCTGGTGGTCACCGACGGCCGGGCCACCGCCGGCCCCCGCCCGCTCGACCGGGCCGCCCGCGCCGCCGCGGTGCTCGCCGCGACCGGCGCGCCCTGCGTCGTCGTCGACTGCGAGTCCGGCCCGGTCCGCCTGCACCTGGCCCGCCGTCTCGCCGGCCAACTGCACGCCCCGCACCACCATCTCGCCGACGTGGCCGACGGCCCGCTCGTCGGCCTCACCACGAGGAGCGCCGCCTGATGCCGCAAGGGAAGCCGAGCCACGTGCCCGCCGACGGGCTGACCACCCGGCAGCGTCGGCACCGCCCGCTGCTGATCGTGCACACCGGACAGATGAAGGGGAAGTCGACGGCCGCGTTCGGGCTGGCGCTGCGCGCCTGGACCGCCGGCCTGCCGATCGGCGTCTTCCAGTTCGTCAAGAGCGCCAAGTGGCGGGTGGGCGAGGAGAACGCCTTCCGGGCCCTCGGCGAGGTGCACGAGCGCACCGGGCAGGGCGCCCCGGTCACCTGGCACAAGATGGGCGAGGGCTGGTCCTGGATCCAGCGCGGCGGCGAGGCCGACCACGCCGAGGACGCCCGGGAGGGGTGGCGGCAGATCCGGCGCGACCTGGCCGCCGAGCGCTACGGGCTCTACGTGCTCGACGAGTTCACGTACCCGATGAAGTGGGGTTGGGTCGACGTGGACGACGTGGTCGCCACGCTGCGCGACCGGCCCGGCTTCCAGCACGTGGTGATCACCGGCCGGGACGCCGACCCGCGGCTGGTCGAGGCGGCCGACCTGGTCGCCGAGCTGACCAAGGTCAAGCACCCGATGGACGCCGGCCAGAAGGGCCAGAAGGGCATCGAATGGTGACGCCCTGGGCGCTGCCCCGGCTGGTCGTCGCCGCGCCGGCCAGCGGGCACGGCAAGACGACAGTGGCCACCGGGCTGCTCGCCGCGCTGCGCCGGCGCGGCCTGGCGGTCAGCCCGCACAAGGTCGGCCCCGACTACATCGACCCCGGCTACCACGCGCTCGCCGCCGGCCGCCCCGGCCGCAACCTCGACCCCTGGCTGGTCGGCCCGGAGCGGATCGCCCCGCTGCTGCGCCACGGCGCGAGCGTGCCCACCCCGGCCGACGTGGCCGTGGTGGAGGGCGTGATGGGGCTGCACGACGGCGCGGTCGGCCACGGCGGGTACGCGTCCACGGCCCACGTGGCCCGGCTCATCGAGGCGCCGGTGGTGCTGGTGCTCGACACCACGGCGCAGGGCCGCTCGGCCGCCGCGCTGGTGCTCGGCATGCGCGCGTTCGACCCGGCGGTGCGCATCGGCGGGGTGGTGCTCAACCGGGTCGGCTCGCCCCGGCACGAGACGCTGCTGCGCGACGCGCTCGCCGAGGTGGGCGTGCCGGTGCTCGGCGCGGTGACCCGGGCCGCCGAGGTGTCCGCGCCCTCCCGGCACCTGGGCCTGGTGCCGGTCGCCGAACGCGCGCCCGAGTCGGTCGCCGTGGTGGCCGCGCTCGCCGACCTGGTCGAGTCCACGGTGGACCTCGACGCCGTGCTGGCGCTGGCCCGCACCGCGCCGCCGCTGACCGCGCCCGCCTGGGACCCGGCTGCCGCGGTCGGCGGTCCGGCCGGCACCGCCCGCCCGGTCGTCGCGGTCGCCGGCGGGGCGGCGTTCACCTTCTCGTACGCGGAGACCGCCGAACTGCTCACCGCGGCCGGCGCGGAGGTGGTGACCCTCGACCCGCTGCGCGACGCGGCCCTGCCGCCCGGCACCCGGGCCGTGGTGATCGGCGGCGGCTTCCCCGAGCTGCACGCGGACGCCCTGGCCGGCAACACCGCGCTCCGCGCCGAGCTGGCGGGCTTCGACGGCCCGGTGGTCGCCGAGTGCGCCGGGCTGCTCTATCTCGGCCGCTCCCTCGACGGGGTGCCGATGTGCGGGCGGCTCGACCACACCGCCCGGATGACCGGCCGGCTCACGCTCGGCTACCGGGACGCGGTGGCCGCCGCCGACTCCCCGGCGCACCGCGCCGGCGACCCGGTACGCGGACACGAGTTCCACCGCACCGTCACCGACCCCGGGCACGGCGACCGTCCCGCCTGGCACTGGGACGGCGGCCCGCACGGCTTCGTGGCCGGCCGGGTGCACGCCTCCTACCTGCACACCCACTGGGCCGGGCACCCAGCGGCGGCCCGCCGGCTGGTCGAGGCGGCGAGCCGGTGAACCCGCCGAGCCACCCGCCGACCGGCCCCGCCCCGAGCCGGCCCGCGCCCGTCGGCCCGCCCCGCGAGGAGCGACCACCAGTCCCGCCCGCCGCCGTGCTGACCGGGATCGGGGTGGGACCTGGCGATCCCGAGCTGCTGACGCTCAAGGCCGCGCGGCTGCTGGCCGAGGCCGACCTGGTGTTCGTGCCCGTGCTGGACCGGCACGCCGCCGACCCGGACGCGCCCGCCGGACGGGCCGAGACCACCGTGCGGGCGCACGTGCCCGCGGACCGGCTGCGCCGGCTGCCGTTCGCCCTGGACGACCGGGGCGGGGTGACCGCCCGCCGGGAGCGGGCCTGGGACGCCGCCGCGGCGGCCGTGGTGGCGGCGGTCGACTCCGGCGCCCGGTCGGTCGCCTTCGCCACCATCGGCGACCCCAACGTCTACTCCACTTTCGGCTACCTGGCCGACGGTGTGCGGGCCCGGCGGCCCGGGGTCGAGGTGCGGACCGTGCCCGGCATCACCGCCATGCAGGAGCTGGCCGCCCGGGCCGGCGTGCCGCTCTGCGAGGGCCGGGAACCGCTCACCCTGCTGCCCGCCACGGCCGGGCTCACGCCGGTCGCCGACGCGCTCGCCGGCCCCGGGACCGTCGTCGTCTACAAGGGCTGGCGCCGCCACCCCGACCTGGTCGACGAGCTGCGCCGGCAGGGCCGGCTGCCGGACGCCGTGCTGGGTCGGGCGCTCGGCCTGCCCGGCGAGCGGATCGGGCCGGTGGACGCCGCCGCCGTTGACCTGCCGTACCTGTCGACGCTGCTGGTCCCGGCCCGCCGGGACCGTCGGGGAGGAAAACTGTGACCACCACCGGCAAGGTCTGGTTCGTCGGGGCCGGCCCCGGCGCCGCCGACCTGCTCACCCTGCGCGCCGCCCGGGTCATCGCCGAGGCCGACGTGGTGATCTGGGCGGCCAGCCTCGTGCACGCCGACGTGCTGGCCCACGCCCGCCCGGACGCCGAGATCGTCGACTCCTCCCAGCTGCCCATCGAGGGTGTCCGGCCGCTGTACGAACGGGCCGCCGGGCAGGGGCTCGTCGTGGCCCGGATCCACTCCGGCGACCCGGCCCTGTGGGGCGCCGTGCAGGAACAGCTGGACCTGTGCCGCGACCTCGGCCTGGCCGTGGAGGTGGTGCCCGGGGTGTCCTCGTTCACCGCGGTCGCGGCGCTCGTCGGCCGGGAGCTGACCATCCCCGAGGTCGCCCAGTCGGTGATCCTCACCCGCCTGGAGGGCGGCAAGACGCCCATGCCGCCCGGCGAGCGGGTCCGCGAGTTCGCCCGGCACGGCACCACCATGGCGCTGTTCCTCTCCGCCGCCCGCTCCGGGCAGGCCCAGGCGGAGCTGCTGGCCGGTGGCTACCCGCCGGAGACCCCCGTGGTGGTGGCGTACCAGGCGACCTGGCCGGACGAGCTGGTGGTCCGGTGCGCGCTGGGCGAACTGGAGGCCACCGTCAAGGCGCACAAGCTCTGGAAGCACACGCTGTTCCTGGTCGGGCCGGCGCTCGCCGCCGCCGGCACCCGCTCGCACCTCTACCACCCGGGGCACTTCCACACCTACCGGCGGGCCGAGCCGGGCGCCCGCGCCGCGCTGCGCCGGGCCCGCGCCGACCGGTCGGACGACGCCGCCGGGGACGGCCGGTGACGTACGTCGAGCCGCCGCTGCGCGAGCCGGACCTGCCGCGTACGGCGAAGGTCCGGCCCACCGCGCTGCGCACGGGCTGGACCACCGGCGCGTGCGCCACCGCGGCGACCAAGGCGGCCCTGACCGCGCTGGTCACCGGGGAGCCGCAGCGCCAGGTGGAGATCGGGCTGCCGGCCGGCCGGCGGGTCACCTTCGCGGTGGCCCGCTGCGACCTGGAACGGGCGCGGCGGGCCGAGGCCGTGGTGGTCAAGGACGCGGGCGACGACCCCGACGTCACCCACGGCGCCGAGCTGACCGCCACGGTCACCTGGCGGGACGAGCCGGGGCTGCGCCTCGACGGCGGGCCGGGCGTCGGCACGGTCACCCGGCCGGGGCTCGGCCTGGCGGTGGGCGGCCCGGCCATCAACGAGACCCCGCGCCGCATGATCGGCCAGGCCGTCGCCGAGGTCG
Organism: Micromonospora sp. NPDC005707; assembly: GCF_040631005.1. Lineage (NCBI taxonomy): Bacteria > Bacillati > Actinomycetota > Actinomycetes > Micromonosporales > Micromonosporaceae > Micromonospora > Micromonospora sp. NPDC005707. The sequence goes on along the minus strand of NZ_JBEXYR010000007.1, from coordinate 194,043 downwards.
TCGACCTCGACGAGACCGGCGTCCGCGTGGTGATCAGCGTGCCGCGCGGCGAGATGATGGCGCGCAAGACCACCAACCGGCGGCTCGGCATCCTCGGCGGCATCTCCATCCTCGGCACCACCGGGATCGTCCGGCCGTTCTCCACCGCCTCCTGGCGGGCCAGCGTGGTGCAGGCCGTGCACGTGATGGCCGCCCAGGGGGAGCGGACCGTGGTGCTCTGCACCGGCGGGCGTACCGAGCGGGCGGCCCGGGCGCTGCTGCCGGAGCTGCCCGAGGTGTGCTTCGTCGAGGTCGGCGACTTCACCGGCGCGGCGGTCACGGCCGCCGTCGGCGACGGGATGACCGGGGTGGTCTTCGTCGGCATGGCCGGCAAGCTGGCGAAGCTCGCCGCCGGCATCCTGATGACCCACTACACCCGGTCCAAGGTGGACCTGTCGCTGCTCGGCGCGATCACCGCCGAGGCCGGTGGCGACCCGGACCTGGTCGCCGCCGTCACCGCCGCCAACACGGGGCGGCACGCGTACGAGCTGTGGGCCGACGCCGGACTGCTCGGCCCGGCCGGGGACCTGCTCTGCCACCGGGTCCGGCAGGTGCTGCGCCGCTTCGCCGGGCACGCCGTCAGCGTCGACGTGGCCATGGTGGACTTCGCCGGCGCCCGGGTGGTCGCCTCCTCGGGGCGGTGGGCCGCGTGAGGCCGACCGTCCTCGTGGCGGGGATCGACGCCGCCGGCCGCCCCGCGCACCCCGCGCTCGCGCCGGCGCTGGCCGGCGCCGGCCTGGTCGTCGGCGCGGCCCGGCACCTGGCGGCCGTGCCTGTGGCCCCCGGCTGCGCCACCGTCGTCCTCGGCCCACTCGCACCCGCCCTGCGCCGGCTCACCGCGGCCGTCGCCGCCGGCACGCCCGCGGTGGTGCTGGCCAGCGGCGACCCCGGCTTCTTCGGCATCGTCCGCCGGCTCCGGTCGGCCGGCCTGCCGCTGCGGGTGCTGCCCGCCGTCTCCAGCGTCGCCGCCGCGTTCGCCCGCGCCGGGCTGCCCTGGGACGGCGCCGCCGTGGTCACCGCGCACGGCCGGGACCCGCGCCCCGCGCTCAACGCCTGCCGGGCGCTGCCCGCCGTCGCGGTGCTCACCGCCCCCGGCGCGGGCGCGGCCGAGCTGGGCGCCGGCCTGGCCGGCTGGGACCGCCGCCTGGTGGTCGCCGAGCACCTCGGCACCCCGGACGAGCGGGTCACCTGGACCACCCCGGCCGAGGCCGCCGCGACGGCCTGGTCCGACCCCCACGTCGTGCTCTGCCTTGCCGCGGAGACCGTCCCGGGCCGCGTCGAGGGCGCACCCCGTCCTTCGAGCACCGTCTCGACGGCCCGGAACCGATGCACGACCGAGGACGCGGGGCGCGGGCCTGCCGGCCCGCCGACGGGCGGCGTCGACGGGACCCGCGCCGGCGACCGCCCGCCCACCGCCCGGCCGGCCACCGCCGGCGTCGCCGGGATGCGCGCCGACGACCAGCCCGCCGCCGCGCCGGCCGGAGGGTGGGCGCTGCCCGAGTCCGCGTACGCCCACCGGGACTCGATGATCACCAAGGCGGAGGTCCGGGCGCTCGCGGTGGCCCGGCTGCGGCCCCGGCTGGGCCGGCTGGTCTGGGACGTCGGCGCGGGCAGCGGCTCGGTCGGTATCGAGTGCGCGCTGCTCGGCGCGGCGGTGCTCGCCGTGGAACGCGACCCGGACGCGCCGATCCGGGCCAACGCCGCCCGGCACGGCGTCGACGTCCGGGTGGTGACCGGGGCGGCCCCGGCGGCCCTGGTCGGCCTGCCCGACCCGGACGCGGTCTTCGTCGGCGGGGGCGGCGTGGACGTGCTCGCGGCGGTGGCCGACCGTCGCCCGCCCCGGGTGGTGGTCACCCTGGCCGCCCTCGACCGGATCGCCCCCGCCGTGCACCTGCTGCGCGCCGCCGGCTACGCGGTCGACGGCTGCCAGCTCGCCGCCGCCCGCCTCGCCGACCTGCCCGGCGGCTCGCTGCGCCTGGCCGCCACCAACCCGGTCGTCCTGCTCACCGCGGAGCAGCCGTGACCGCCCACCCGGAGGAACCCGTGGCCACACCGTCGGACCTGTTGACAGGGGACCCCTGCGCCACGGCAGGCGTGAATAAGGAGCCTCTCCGCGTGGGGCTCGTGGCGGCGACCGCCGCCGGACGGCGGCACGCGCGCACCCTCGCCGCGGCCTGGCCGCACGCCCGGCTCGTGGAGGCGGAGAGCGCCGCCGACGCGCTGCGGGCCGCCTGGCGCGGGTGCGACGCCGTCGTCGCCTTCCTGGCCACCGGCGCGGTGGTCCGCATCCTGGCCCCGCTGCTCGGCGACAAGCGGACCGACCCGGCCGTGGTGGTCGTCGACGAGGCGGCCCGGCACGCGGTGGCCCTGCTCGGCGGGCACGCGGGCGGCGCCAACGCCCTCGCCGCCGACGTCGGCGCGCTGCTCGACGCGCGGCCGGTGGTCACCACCGCCACCGACGCGGTAGGCCTGCCCGGCCTGGACACCCTCGGCTGGCCGGTGGAGGGCGCGGTGGCCGCGGTGTCCCGGGCGATCCTCGACGGCGAGCCGGTCCGGCTGGTCGCCGACGCCACCTGGCCGCTGCCCGCCCTGCCGGAACACGTCCACATCGAGGTCACACCCCCGCCGGCCGACTCGCACCCGCCGGCCGCCCCGACACCGGCCGCCGGAGCGGCGACACCGATGCCGGCCGCCGACGGGAGCCGCGACGGCGTGGCAGGCTGGCGGATCCTGGTCACCGACCGGGTCGTGCCGCTCGACGGGCGGACCGTGGTGCTCCGGCCGCCGTCCCTGGTCGCCGGCATCGGCTCCAGCCGGGGCGTGCCGGCCGCCGAGGTGACCGACCTGCTGCGCCGGGCGCTCGCCGACGCCGGCCTCAGCCCGGCCAGCCTGCGCTGCCTGGCCAGTGTGGACCTCAAGGCCGACGAGGCGGGCATCCGGGCGACCGCCGACGCGTACGGCGTACCCCTGAAGACCTGGCCGGCGGCGGACCTGGCCGCGGTCGACGTGCCGCACCCCAGTGAGGTGGTCCGCGCCGCGGTCGGCACGCCGAGCGTCGCGGAGGCCGCGGCGCTGCGCGGCGGCGGCAGCCTGCTGGTGCCGAAGACCGCCTCGGCCATGGCCACCGTGGCGGTGGCCCGGCATGCCCCGCGCGGCCGGCTCGCGCTGGTCGGCCTCGGCCCCGGCGCGGCGGACCTGCGCACCCCGCGCGCGGTGGCCGAGCTGCGCCGGGCGGCCGTGGTGGTCGGCCTTGACCAGTACGTCGACCAGGTCCGCGACCTGCTCCGGCCCGGCACCCGGGTGCTGGCCAGCGGCCTCGGCGCGGAGGAGGCGCGGGCCCGGGCCGCCGTCGCCGAGGCCACCGCCGGCCACGCCGTCGCCCTGGTCGGGTCCGGCGACGCCGGGGTGTACGCGATGGCCAGCCCCGCCCTGGAATACGCCGACGACCGGATCGACGTGGTCGGCGTGCCCGGGGTGACCGCCGGCCTCGCCGCGTCGGCGCTGCTCGGCGCGCCACTCGGGCACGACCACGTCTACCTGAGCCTGTCCGACCTGCACACCCCGTGGGAGGTGATCGCGGGCCGGATCGCCGCCGCGGCCGAGGGCGACCTGGTGGCGCTGCTCTACAACCCGCGCAGCCGCACCCGGGACTGGCAGCTCGGCGCCGCCCTGGAGACCTTCGCGGCGCACCGCCCGCCGGACACCCCGGTCGGCGTGGTCCGCAACGCCAGCCGCCCCGGCGAGCGGGTGCACCTGGCCACCCTGGCCACCCTCGACCCGGCCGTCGTCGACATGTACAGCGTGGTGGTGGTCGGCAGCTCGCAGACCCGGGTGGTCGCCGGCCGGATGGTCACGCCCCGGGGGTACCGGTGGCGGTCGTGACCATCGGCGCCTGCCAGGGCTGCGGCGCCTGCCTGCTCACCTGCCCGACGCACGCCATCCGACCCACCCCCGCCGGCCTGCGGGTCACCGACCGCTGCACCGGCTGCCTCGAATGCCTGGAGATCTGCCCCGTGGACGCCATCCGCGTCGACCCCGAACCCGGAGGAGAGCGATGACCTCGACCCCCACCGCCGCCGCCCCCACCATCGGCCGCTGGAGCCGCGCCGAACGGGCCCGCCTCGGCGGCATCGTCTGCGCGGTCGCCGCGCTGCACGTCGCCGGAGTGACCCTCTACCTGTACTGGAACAACCAGCCGGTGGCGGCCGGCGGGCTGGCCGGCGCCGGCACCCTGGCCTACGTGCTGGGGGTGCGGCACGCCTTCGACGCCGACCACATCGCCGCCATCGACGACACCACCCGGCTCATGCTGCTGCGCGGCCGGCGGCCGGTCGGCGTGGGCTTCTTCTTCGCGCTCGGGCACAGCGCCGTGGTGCTGCTGCTCGCCCTCGTGGTCGGGCTCGCCTCCACCCGGTTGACCGGCGACCGGATGGCCGGCGTCCGCGAGGTCGGCGCCACCGTCGCGATCGTCACCGCGACCGGCTTCCTGCTCCTCGTGGCGGCCCTCAACGCGGTGGTGCTGGCCGGGCTGGCCCGGCTCTGGCGGCGGCTGCGCGCCGGTGCCCTGGACGAGACCGAGCTGGACCTCATGCTGCTCAACCGGGGGCTGATGCACCGGATCCTCGGGGCCCGGGCCCGCACCCTGGTCCGCTCCTCCTGGCACATGGCCCCGGTCGGCTTCCTCTTCGGGCTGGGTCTGGAGACGGCCAGCGAGGTGACCCTTCTGGCGCTGTCGGCGAGCACCGCCGCCGCCGGCGGGCTGCCCGTGCTGGCGCTGCTCACCCTGCCGCTGCTCTTCGCCGCCGGGATGTCCGCCATGGACACCGCGGACAGCCTGCTGATGAGCCGCGCCTACTCGTGGGCGTACCGGCAGCCGGCCCGGCGGCTCTGGTACAACCTGGCCACCACCACGATGACCGTGCTGGTCGGCGGCCTGGTCGCCAGCGTCTACCTGGCCGGGCTGCTCGCCGACCACCTCGGGCTCACCGCCCTGGCCGGGTACGCCTCGATCGCCGACCACTTCGAGCAGCTCGGCTACGCCGTGGTGGGCCTCTTCGCCCTCGCCTGGGGCGGCGCCGTGCTGCTGTGGCGGCTGCGCGGCTACGACCGCCGCTACGGCCGGGCCGGCTCGTGAGCCGGACCGTGCACCCGATCGAGGCGGAGTCCTACCGGATCCTGCGCGGGCGGGTCGACCTGTCGCACCTGCCGCCGCTGACCCGGGCGGTCACCGAGCGGGTGGTGCACGCCAGCGCCGACCTCGACTACGTCGCCGACCTGGTCTGCGACGAGGCCGCCCTGGCCGGCGGGCTGACCGCGCTGCGGGCCGGCGCGCCGATCGTCACCGACGTGTGGATGGTCGCCGCCGGCATCACCCGGGCCGGGCGGGAGATCGTCTGCCCGGTCACCGAGCCGGCCGCCGCCGACCTGGGCCGCGCCGCCGGCATCACCCGCTCGGCCGCGGCCGTGCGGATCGCGGCCGACCGGGTGGGCCCGGGCGCGGTCTGGGTGGTCGGCTGCGCCCCCACCGCGCTGGTCGAGCTGATCGCCCTCGACGCGGCCCCGGCGCTGGTGGTCGGCCTGCCGGTCGGCTTCGTGGGCGCGGCCGAGTCCAAGGCGGCGCTGCGGGCCAGCGGCCTGCCCGCCGTGTCCAACGTGGGCGAGAAGGGCGGCTCCGCGGTGGCCGCCGCCGCCCTCAACGCCCTGCTCTACCTGGAGGACATGTGAAGGACCAGACCCCGCTGCTGATCGTCGGGCACGGCACCCGCAGCGCGGCCGGCGTCGCCCAGTTCGCGGCGCTGGTCGAGCGGATCCGCCGCCGGAACGCGGTCGCCGACGTCGAGGGCGGCTTCATCGAGCTGTCCCGCCCGCCGCTGACCGACGCCGTCGGCGCGCTGGTCGACCGGGGCCACCGGACCGTGGTGGCGCTGCCGCTGGTGCTGGCCGCCGCCGGGCACGGCAAGGGGGACATCCCCGCCGCCCTCGCCCGCGAGAAGCAGCGCCACCCCGGCCTGCGGTACGCGTACGGGCGGCCGCTCGGGCCGCACCCCCTGCTCCAGGAGGCGCTGGCACGGCGGATCGACGCGGCGCTCGACGGGGCCGACCGGGCCGGCACGTGGGTGGCGCTGATCGGGCGCGGCTCCACCGACCCGGACGCCAACGCCGAGGTGACCAAGGTGGCCCGGCTGCTCTGGGAGGGGCGCGGCTACGCCGGCGTGGAACCCGGCTTCATCTCGCTCGCCGAGCCGTCCGTGCCGGCCGTGCTGGAACGGCTGCGCCGGCTCGGCGCCCGGCGGATCGTGGTCGCGCCGTACTTCCTCTTCGCCGGCGTGCTGCCGGACCGGATCGTGGCGCAGAGCCGGGAGTTCGCCGCCGACCATCCCGGCCTCGACGTGCGGGTGGCCGAGGTGATCGGCGACTGCGACGCGCTCGCCGACCTGGTGCTGGAACGGCACGCCGAGGCGCTGCACGGGGACATCCGGATGAACTGCGACACCTGCGCGTACCGGGTGGCGCTGCCCGGCTTCGCCGAAAAGGTGGGCCGGCCGCAGACCCCGCACCACCACCCCGACGACCCGGCCGACGGGCACGGCCACCACCACCATCACCACGCGGGCCACCACGACGAGCCGGCGCTGCGCCCCGGACAGGTGGCCGTGGTGGGCGGCGGGCCCGGCCCGGACGACCTGATCACCGTACGCGGCCGGGCGCTGCTCGACGCCGCGGACGTGGTGGTGGCCGACCGGCTCGCCCCGGCCGGGCTGCTGCGCCGGCTGCGCCCCGGCGTGCTGGTGGTGGACGCCGCCAAGGTGCCCCGCGGCCCGTCGATGACCCAGGACGCCATCAACGACACCCTGGTCGCGCACGCCCGCGCCGGGCGGCGGGTGGTCCGGCTCAAGGGCGGCGACCCGTACGTCTTCGGCCGGGGCCACGAGGAGGTCCTCGCCTGCGCGGCGGCCGGGGTGGAGACGGTGCTCGTGCCGGGGGTGAGCAGCGCGGTGGCGGCGCCCGCCCTGGCCGGGGTGCCGGTGACCCACCGGGGCGTGGCGCACGAGGTCACCGTCGTGTCCGGGCACCTGCCGCCCGGGCACCCGGACTCCCTGGTCGACTGGGCCGCGCTGGCCCGGGCCCGGGGCACGCTCGTGCTGCTCATGGCGGTGGACACCGTCGGGCGGATCGCCGCCGAACTGCTCGCCCACGGGCGGGCGGCGCAGACGCCGGTGCTGGCCGTCCGGGACGCCGGCCACCCGGAGCAGTGGACGGCCCGGTGCCGGCTGGACGAGGTCGGCGCGCTGGCCGCGCGGGACGAGGTCCGGCCGCCGGCGGTCTTCGTGGTTGGACCGGTGGTCGGGCTCGCGGCCGATCCGGCCTCGCTCGCCGCGGCCGGTCCGGTGCCCGCCGCGCCTGCCACGCCCGCTCCGGCTCCGGCGCCTGCCGCGGTGCCGGCGCGGGGCTGAACATGGCGACCGGCACCGGCCGGCCGGTGCCGGCGCGGGGGTGTGCGTGCCGGCCGGGCCGGTCGGCCGGTGCCTTTCCGTGCTGGCCGCTCGGGTCGGCTGGAGCCGGCGCGGGGGAACGTGCCGGCCCGGAAGGTCAGCCGGTGAGGGCGCGGGCGAGGAGGTATCCGACGGTCGCTGCCGCGAGGCCGGCGGCGATGCTGCCCAGCGCGTTGGCCACCGCGGGCCCGCGGTGGCCCGAGCGGTGCAGCCGCAGGGTCTCGTAGCTGAGCGTGGACCAGGTGGTCAGCGCGCCGCAGAAGCCGGTGCCGACCAGGGCGGTCACCGCGGGGGAGGCGGGCACGGCGGCCACCGCGCCGAGCACCAGCGACCCGGCCACGTTGACGGTCAGCGTGCCCCACGGGAAGGGGGAGCCGTGCCGGGCCTGCACGGCCCGGTCGGTCAGGTAGCGCAGCGGCGCGCCCACCGCCGCACCGAGCGCGATCAGCAGGACGGTCACCGGGCCGCCCCGACCCCGGCCCGGGTCAGCAGCCGGCCGGCCACGGCGTCCCCGACCCAGACCGCCAGCAGCGCACCGGTCAGGGTCGCCGCCAGGTACGCCAGTGCCGTGCCCGGCGCCCCGGCCACGATCGCCCGCTGGGCGTCCACGGCGTAGGTGGAGAAGGTGGTGAAGCCGCCGAGGACACCGACGCCGAGGAACGGCCGGACCAGCGGCCCGGCCGGGCGGGCCGTGAGCACCGCCATCAGCGCCCCGATGAGCAGGCAGCCGGCGACGTTGATGCCGAAGGTGGCCCACGGGAAGCCGGTGGGCGGGTGCGGGAACGCGGCCTGCAACCCGGCCCGGGCCAGCGCGCCGAGCACCCCGCCGGCGGCGATGACGCCGAGCACCGCCGCCGGGTGGGCGGGCAACTCCCGCCGGTCGGCGGGGACGCGCAGGTCGACGTCGGGGTCGACGCGGAACTCGGACGGTCCGGTCACGGTGCCTCCCACCAGGACGGGCATCACTGGCAGGGACCGTTGGCGAGCGTGTCGCGGTTCTCCCGGCCGGTTCCGGGACGGCGGGCCCCACCGCCGCGCCGAGCATAACGCCGCCCGCGCGCGCCGGCCGGCACACCGTCAGGCCGGGACGGCGGCCGGCTCGCGCGCCTCCGCGGCGTCCACCGGGGTACGCCGGACGTGCCGCTCGGCCACCAGCAGCACCCCGAGGCCGAGCAGGGTGAGCCCGGCGCCGGCCCAGATCGGGGCGGTGAAGCCGAGGCCGGCGTCGATGGTCAGCCCGCCGAGCCAGGCGCCCAGCGCGTTGCCGACGTTGAACGCGGCGATGTTCGCCCCGGAGGCCAGGGTCGGGGCCTGGCGGGCGTACTTCATGATCCGCATCTGGAGCGGCGGCACGGTGGCGAAGCCGAACGCGCCCATGAGCACCAGCGCGACCACGGTCAGCGCCGGGCTCCCGGCGGTCAGCGCGAAGCCGACCAGCACCAGGGTGAGCACCGCGAGGACGGTGACCAGGGTCCGGGACAGCGACACGTCGGCGGCCCGGCCGCCGGCCAGGTTGCCGGCGAACAGCCCCACCCCGAAGAGCACCAGCAGCCACGGCACGGTGCCGGCCGCGAAGCCGCTCACCTCGGTCAGGGTGTACGCGATGTAGGTGAACGCGCCGAACATGCCGCCGAAGCCGAGCACGGTGACCACCAGCGAGAACCAGACCTGGGCATGGGTGAACGCCCGCAGCTCGCCGCGCAGCCCGCCGGTCGGTGCGGCGTCGGTGGCCGGGCCGCGGCCGGGCACCAGCACGGCGAGGCCGGCCAGCGCGACCAGCCCGATGCCGGTGATCGCCCAGAACGTGGCGCGCCAGCCGAGGTGCTGGCCGAGGAGGGTGCCGAACGGCACGCCGAGGACGTTGGCGATGGTGAGCCCGGCGAACATCATGGCGATCGCGCCCGCCCGGCGGGCCGGCGCGACCAGGCCGGCCGCCACCACCGCGCCGATGCCGAAGAACGCGCCGTGGCAGAGCGCGGCGACGATCCGGCCGGCCAGCATGGTGCCGTAGTCGCCGGCGAGGGCCGAGAGCAGGTTGCCGGCGATGAAGAGCACCATCAGGCCGAGCAGCACCGGCTTGCGGCGCAACCGGGTGACGGCGGCGGTGAGCGCCACCCCGCCGACGGCGACGCTGAGGGCGTACCCGGAGATCAACCAGCCGGCCACCGACTCGCTGACCGCGAAGTCGGCGGCGACCTGGGGGAGCAGTCCCATGATCACGAACTCGGTCAGCCCGATGCCGAACGCCCCGATCGCCAGGGCGATCAGGCCGCCGGGGAGGGCCGAGGTGCGCTGTGTCATGCCGTACCCAATCCATACGCGCGAAATAAAGAGGCGCGTGCAACTACCCGCGCCGGCAACAAAGATAGTTGCACGCGCCGTATACCGGCGCAAGGGTGGTAGCCTGGAGGGCGTCCACGTCACACCGGAGGGGGCGCCATGGGCATCGCCGACGACGCCGTCGAGATCCGCGCGCAGGGCTGGCGCACCCTCGCCGCGCTGCACGGCCTGATCGAGACCGCCCTGGAGCGCGCCCTCCAGGCCGAGCACGACCTGACCGTCGTCGAGTACACGGTGCTCGACGCGCTCTCCCGGCAGGACGGCTGGCACATGCGGATGCGGCAGCTCGCCCGCGCCGCCGCGCTGTCCGGCAGCGCCACCACCCGCCTGGTCACCCGGCTGGAGGAGCGCGGCCTGCTCACCCGCGTGCTCTGCGCCGACGACCGGCGCGGCATCTACACCGAGCTGACCCCGGCCGGCTCCGAGTTGCTCGGGCGGGCCCGCCCGACCCACGACCGGGTGCTGGCCGACGCGCTCGCCGAGGCCGAGCGCACCCCCGAGCTGGCCCCGCTGGTCGACGCGCTGCACCGGCTCCCCGCCGCCCGCTGAGCCGCAGAACTGCATCGGCGGCCGGCGATGCCGACCCCGCTGACCTGGCAGGACGGGCCGTACGGGCGTACGGTGATCGGCACCCGCCCGGCGCGACGCGGCGTCGGCGACCCGTCGCGCAGGAGGCCACCGTGCAGGACCGCACCCCTCGTCCGGACGAGCTGGAACCCGTCGAGCGGGCCGGCGTCGACGAGCTGCGGGCGCTGCAACTCGACCGGCTGCGCTGGTCGCTGCGGCACGCGTACGACAACGTGCCGCACTACCGGCAGGCCTTCGAGGCGGCCGGCGTGCACCCCGACGACGTGCGCGAGCTGGCCGACCTGGCCCGCTTCCCATTCACCGGCAAGGCCGAGCTGCGGGAGAACTACCCGTTCGGCATGTTCGCGGTCCAGCGCGAGCGGGTCGCCCGGCTGCACGCCTCCTCCGGCACCACGGGCCGGCCCACCGTGGTCGGCTACACCCGCGCCGACCTGGACACCTGGGCGAAGCTGATGGCCCGCTCGATCCGGGCCTCCGGCGGCCGGCCCGGCGACCGGGTGCACGTGGCGTACGGCTACGGGCTCTTCACCGGCGGGCTCGGCGCGCACTACGGCGCCGAGGAGCTGGGCTGCACCGTCATCCCGGTCTCCGGCGGCATGACCGAGCGGCAGGTCATGCTGATCCGCGACTTCGCGCCGGACGTCATCATGGTCACCCCCAGCTACATGCTGGCCATCGTCGACGAGATGGAGCGCCAGGGCGTCGACCCGCGGTCCACCTCGCTCCAGGTCGGCATCTTCGGCGCCGAGCCGTGGACCGAGGACATGCGCCGGGAGATGGAGCAGCGCCTCGACATGCACGCCGTGGACATCTACGGCCTCTCCGAGGTGATGGGCCCCGGGGTGGCGGTCGAGTGCGTGGAGACCAAGGACGGCCTGCACCTGTGGGAGGACCACTTCTACCCGGAGATCATCGACCCGGTCACCGGTGCGGTGCTGCCCGACGGCGAGCGGGGCGAGCTGGTGCTCACCTCCCTCACCAAGGAGGCCATGCCGGTGGTCCGCTACCGCACCCGCGACCTCACCCGGCTGCTGCCCGGCACCGCCCGCAGCATGCGCCGGATCGAGAAGATCACCGGCCGGACCGACGACATGATGATCGTGCGCGGGGTCAACGTCTTCCCGACCCAGATCGAGGAGCTGATCCTGCGTACGCCCGCGCTGTCGCCGCACTTCCAGTGCGTGCTGGACCGGCAGGGCCGGATGGACACCCTCACCGTCAAGGTGGAGCGGCGGGCCGGGGTGGCCGCCGACGAGGCCGAGCGGGCCGGGGCGGCCCTCGTCGAGCAGGTCAAGAACACCATCGGGGTGAGCGTGGCGGTCCAGGTCATCGAACCCGACGGGGTCGAGCGCTCGATGGGCAAGATGCGCCGGATCGTCGACCAGCGGCGGGGGAACTGACATGGCGGGCGACGACGGCCGCACCGCGGCCCACGACATGTTCGACGCCGACGTGGCGTCCAAGGGACTCGGCATCGAGCTGGTCGAGGCCGGCGACGGCGCGGCGGTGGCCCGGATGCGGGTCACGCCGGCCATGCTGAACGGCCACGCCATCGGCCACGGCGGTTTCGTCTTCCTGCTCGCCGACACCGCCTTCGCGCTGGCCTGCAACAGTCACGGCCCGGCCACCGTGGCCGCCGGCGGCGAGATCAGCTTCCTCCGGCCGGTCCGCGAGGGCGACCTGCTGGAGGCCCGGGCCGCCGAGCGGGTCCGCTACGGCCGCAGCGGCATCTACGACGTCACGGTGTGGCGGGACGGCGAGGTGGTCGCCGAGTTCCGCGGGCGCAGCCGCACCATCGCCCGGGACTGACCGGCGTGCCGGCCCGCCGGGCGGCACGGCTGCGGGCCAGGATGGGTCGATGGCACACATCCTGCTCCTGCACTCCGTCTACGGGCTGCGCCCGGCCGTGCTGTCCGCCGCCGACCGGCTCCGCGCCGCCGGGCACCGGGTGACCACCCCCGACCTGTACGAGGTGCCGGCCGCGGACACCGTCGACGCCGGCTTCGCACTGTTCGACAAGATCGGCCGGGACACGGTCCTCGACCGGGCCCGCGCGGCGGTGGCCGGACTGCCCGCCGAAACCGTGCTGGCCGGCTTCTCGATGGGCGCCGGCGTCGCCGGGGCGCTGCTCGCCGAGCGGCCGGCGGCGGCCGCGCTGCTCCTGCTGCACGGCACCGGCGGCGATCCCGGCTCGGTCCGCCCCGGCCTGCCGGTGCAGCTGCACCTCGCCGACCCCGACGAGTACGAGCCGCAGGACGAGGTGGACGACTGGCAGCAGGCGATGACCGCCGCCGGCGCCGAGGTCACCGTGCACCGCTACCCGGGTCCCGGGCACCTCTTCACCGATCCCGGCACGCCCGACCACGACGCGCCCGCCGCCGACCTCACCTGGGACCGCGTCCTGGCGTTCCTCGCCGGCCGCTGACCGACCCGCCGGCCCAGGGGCCGGCCGGCCGCCCGGCGTGACCGCCGGATCCCGCCGCGCCCGCGCCTCGCCGGCCCAGGACGACGCCCGTCGGCCGCTAGCCGCCCGTGTTCGGCTCGCCTGCCCGGGACGACGCCCGTCGGCCGCTGCTCGGCTGTTCCCGTGCGACGTCCGGGTCGGAGTGGCCCCGTGCCCGCTCCGGCCCGGACGTCGCGTCAGGCGGCGAGCACCCGCCCGCCACCGGCCGGCGTCCGCCCTGCCGGGGCGGATGTCCCACCCTGCCGCTCCCGGCCGGTCCGGAGCGGACGCGGTGGCCCGACGATCGACGGTCGCCCGCCGACCGGCCCCACCCGGCCCGCCGACCCCCGCGGCGGGCCGCCGGGTAACGCGTCCCGGAGCCCCGGGAAGACGCCGAGCCGCGCCCGCACCGCCCGGCCCGCCCCGTTACCGCCGAACCGGGCCGCCCGGAGAGCCGGTCCGGCGGGGGCGCCCCCCGGCACCCCCGCCGCGGCGAACCAGCCCGCCCCGACGTCGGTCGTCCGCCGGCTGGCCGGCGCGTCGGTTCCGGCCGGCACCCCCCGTGCCGCGCCGCCCGCCGCAGGCACCCCCACGGCCGTGCCGCCCGCCGCAGGCACCCCCACGGCCGTGCCGCCCGCCGCGGGCACCCCCACGGCCGCTCCACCCGCCGCAGGCACCTTCCCGGCCGTGCCGCCCGTCGCAGGTACCTCCACGGCCGTGCCGCCCACCGCTGTCACACCGACGCCCGGCGTCGGGTCGCCCGCACCGGGGATCGGCGCCGGTCGGGCCCCTCCACCCGACCGGCGCCCCACCCCGCCCGGGCAGGTCGCCCGGCCGGTGGTGACCCCGCCGGCCGGGCCCGGGACGGCCGGGCGGATCGCCCCGACCGTCTCGGCGTCCCGCAGCCGGCGGGCGAACTCCGCCCGCACCGCGCGGGGCAGCCGGTGCGCGGCCACCCGGGCGACGGCCGGCTCGGCGACCGCGTACCCGCCGGTGGCGGCACGGCGGAGCAGGCCCGCGTCGACGAGCGCGCGCAGCACCGGCTCGGCACGCCCGGCCGGCCAGCCGAGCATCCGGGCCACCGTGGCGACCGGGACGTCGACACCCCGGGTCGCGGCCGCCATGAGCACCGCCCGCCGCTCCCCGTCCAGCCGGTCCAGCCGGGCGTCGACCAGGCGGCGGACCGGCTCGGGCACCCCGGCCGGCTCGCCGTCGGCGCCGAGCGCGCCGACGTACGCCGCCGCGGCGGCCGGGTTGCCGCCGACCAGCGGGAGCAGCTCCGCGGCCGGCGCGGTGGGCCGGCCGGCCCGGTCGAGCAGGTGCCGCAGCAGCCGTCCGCTGTCGACGGAGCCCAGCGCGGGCAACGGCACCCGGCGCCGCCGGCCGGCCGCTCCGGGCAGCAGGTCGGCCCAGCGCGGGCCGTGGGTGGCCACCACCGCGAGCGGCAGCCCCCGCTCGGTGGCCGCGGCGAACACCCGGTGCAGGAACCGGTTCAGCGCCGGCGCGGCCCGGTCCAGGTCGTCCACCGCCACCACCACCGGCTGGCCGGCGGCCAGGTCCAGCAGGACCTCCCGGCACACCTCGGCGCCGCGCGCGGCGGCCCCCGGGTCGCCCGGCGTGGCCAGGAACTCGGTCAGCGCGTGCGCCGCCGCACCGCGCCGGGCCGCCGGCAGCCCGTCCAGGGTGGTGCCCAGCCGCCGGCGTACGGTCTCCGGCGACTGGCCGTCGCGGAGCCCGGCGAGGCCGCGGACCAGATCCGCCAGCGGCGCCAGCTCCCCGTCGGGGAACGGGGGGCAGTGCGCGACGCACCACCGCACCGCCACACCGTCCACGCTCGACACCGCGCGAACCAGTTCGTGCAGCAGCCGGCTGCGCCCGCTGCCGGCCGGGCCGACCAGGGAGATCCAGCGTGGACGCCGCTCCCGCGCCGCCCGCACGATCTCGTCACCGGCCGTGGCCAGCTCGCGGCGGCGGCCGACCAGCGGGCCGTGGTGCCGGGCCGGCCGGCGCGGGGACACCCCGGTCACCCGCCAGACGTCCAGCGGCGCCGCCCTGCCGGCCACCGTCAGGGCGGCGAGCGGGCGCTGCTCGACCAGGCCGGCGACGGCCCGCCGGGTGGCCGCGCAGAGCACCACCCCGCCGGGCGGGGCGTACTCCTGGAGGCGCGCCGCCATGGTGATCACCGCACCGCTGGCCGCGGCGTGCCCGCCGTCGCGGGTGGCGGCCAGGTCGACCAGCGCCTCGCCGGTGGCCACGCCGACCCGGACCCGTAGCCGGGTGCCGGCCGGCACCCGCCGGTCCAGCGCGCCCTGGATCTCCAGCCCGGCGCGCACCGCCCGGTAGGCGTCGAACCCATCGGAGCCGTGCGCCCCGAACAGCGCCATGACCGCGTCGCCGACGTACTTCTCCACCACGCCGTGCCACCGGCCGAGCACCGCGGCCACCGTGCCGAAATAGGCCCGCTGCAGCGCCCGGACGTCCTCCGGGTCGAGCCGCTCGACCAGACCGGTCGACCCGACGATGTCGGCGAAAAGGACGGTGACCGTGCGCCGTTCCTCCGGCACCGGCCAACGCGCCACGGTGACCGCTTCCCGACTCCCCACCGGCGTGGTGATCAGCATCGCACCCACCCTTTCCCCGGTCCGGTGCCTGACGACCACCGGAGACTTTCACCACCGGGTCCTCGGGGGATCGGTAGGACGACGTATGTCGACCACCCGCAACCATTAGTCGTAATGTCGACGCGAGGAGTACCACAAGGGCGCTGAGCCCGTAGAACGGTGCGGGAACCTGTGACTAGGCTGCGTGGCATGGCCAGCGATGTGGACACCGCGCCGCTCGTCGGCCGTGCCGACACGGTGGGGGCGCTGCGGTCGGCGCTGCTCGACGACGTCGCCCCCGGGCAGACCGCGGCGGTGTTCCTCACCGGCGAGAGCGGAGTGGGCAAGACCCGGCTGCTCAGCGAGGTCGGCGAACGCCTGCGGGACGCGGGGGCACTGGTCCTCACGGGCGTCTGCCTCGACATCGGCGACGCCTCGCCGCTGCACCCGCTGCGCCAGGCGCTTCGTCGCCTCGACGCCGACCTGACCGAGGCGCGCACCTCCTCGGCGGTCCGCGGGCTGCTCCAGGTCTTCGACGAGGAGACGCCGGGCCCGGACGGCGCGGGCGCGCTGCTGGAACGGGTCTCGCGCGGCCTGCACCTGGTCGCCGGTGGACGGCCGCTGGTCCTCGTCCTCGACGACCTCCAGTGGGTCGACCGCAGCACCCGCCAGCTCCTGCTCTACCTGCTCGCCGGCCTCGGCGACCTGCAGCTGTCGGTGCTCGCCGCGATCCGGGCCGAGTCCTTGCAGGGCGCGCACCCGCTGCGCCGCGTGCTCACCGAGCTGCGCCGGCTGCGCTCGGTCCGGGTGGTCGACCTGGCGCCGCTGGACCGCGCCGGCACCGACGAGCTGGCCGCCGCGATCGCCGGCGCACCGCTGGCCCCCGAGGCCGCCGACCAGATGTGGCAGCGCAGCGGCGGCAACCCGTTCGTGGTGGAGGAGCTGGCCCGCGACCTGCGCGACGGCCACGACGGCCTCTCCGACACGCTGCGTGAGGTCTTCCTGGCCCGGGTCGACGCGCTGCCGCAGCCCGCGCACGCCGTGGTGCACGCGGTCGCCGCCGGCGTCGAGCCGGTCGAGCACTGGCTGCTGGCCCAGGTCGTCCGGCTGCCCGAGGACCAGTTGATCGAGGCGGTCCGCGAGGCGGTGGCGCACCGGCTGCTGGTCGGCGCCGACGACGGCTACCGGCTGCGGCACCGCCTGGTCGCCGAGGTGCTGGCGCACGAGCTGCTCCCCGCCGAGCGGGCCGCGCTGCACCGCCGCTACGCCGAGACGCTGACCTCGGCCACCGCCGAGCTGCACCAGGCCCGGCTGGCCCACCACTGGCGGCTGGCCGGCGAGCCGGCCCGGGCCCTGCCGGCCGCGATGGCCGCCGCCCGCGAGGCCGAGCGGCTGCACGGCTACGCCGAGGCGCACCGCCACTGGTCGGCCGCGCTCAGCCTGGCCACCACCCCGCCCGCCGTGCTGCCCGACGGCGGCCGGCCCGAGCCGGTCGAGGTCGACCGCGCCGAGTTGCTGACCCACGCGGCCGAGTCGGCGCACCACTGCGGCGAGCACGCCCGTGCGCTGGCCCTGCTGGAGGAGCTGGCCGCCGAGCCGGCCGGCCCGCCCACCTGCGCCCTGCACATCCGGCGGGCCCGCTACCTGGCCGCCGCCGGCCGGTCCGCCCCCGCCGAGGCCGAATACCGGCGGGTGCTCGCCACGGCGGACTGCACGCCCCGGGAGCGGGCCACCGCCGCCGCCCACCTGGCCGAGCTGCTGCTGCACCTGGGCCGCTACGCGGAGGCCGGCGACCAGGCCCGGGAGGCGCTCCGCCTGGCCGCCGAGGTGGAGGGCACCGCCTCGGAGGTGGTGCTGGCCAGCTCCGCCCTCGGGTTCAGCGAGGCCTACCTGGAGGACCCGGACGCCGGGCTCGCCGTCATGCGCAGGGCGCTGGACACTGCCGAGCGTTCCGGCCGGCCGGAGGACGTGGCCTGCGCGTACCTGCACCTGGCCGAGCTGCTCACCGGGCCGCTGAACATCCTCGAGGAGGGTGTGGTGGTGGCCCGCCGGGGCGCCGAGCGGGTCGCCGAGCTGGGGCTCGGCCGCACCTGGGAGACGCGGCTGCTGGCCATCGCCACCAACGGGCTGTTCCGGGTGGGGCAGTGGGCCGAGGCCGAGAAGGTCGTGGCGGCCGCGCTGCGGCACCGCCCGTCCGGCGCCGACGCCGTCGAGCTGCTGCTCGCCCGCTGCCGGCTCTCCGTCGGCTACGGCGACGTCGAGGCTTCCGACCGGGACCTGGAGGCGGTCGCCACCGTGCTGGCCGGCGGCGGGGCCCGGCACGTGCTGCCGATGCTCATCCTGCGGGCCGGGCTGGCCATGTGGCAGGGCCGGCACGACCTGGCCCGGCAGGCGGTCCAGCGGGGCCTGACCGAGAGCCGCTCCGACGACGTCATCGTGCTGGCCACCCTGGCCTGGCACGGGCTGCGCGCGGAGGCGGAGGCGTCGGCCAGCCGCACGGTTGAGGTGGATCCGAACGCGGTCCGCCGGCTGCGCGAGGTGGTCGACCGGGTGGCCGGCAAGAGCGGGAAGGCGGGCGCACCGGTGCGCTACGTCGCCGACGCGTTCCTGGCCCTCTGCGCCGCCGAGCTGAGCCGGCTGGACGACGGCCGGGGCGACCCGGAGTTGTGGGCCCGGGCGGCCACCGAGTGGGACCGGCGCAACCACCCCTACCCGGCGGCCTACTCTCGGCTGCGGCAGGCCGAGGCGCTGCTGGCCCGGCGCAGCCGGGTGGCCACCGCCGGCAAGCTGCTGCGGCAGGCCCACCAGACGGCCCAGGCGCTCGGCGCGGTGCCGCTCAGCGAGGAGATCCGTACCCTGGCCGGGCGGGCCCGGGTGGCCCTGGACGAGGGCACGGCCGCCGCCCGTCCGGCGCCCCGGCCCCGGGCCGCGGAGCCGGCCGCGCCCACGGTGGACGAGCTGGTCGTGCTCACCGCCCGGGAGCGGGAGGTGCTCGCGGCGGTCGCCGAGGGGCTGACCAACCGCGAGATCGGCCAGCGACTGTTCATCAGCGAGCGGACCATCGGCGTGCACGTGTCGCACATCTTCGACAAGCTCCAGGTCCGCACCCGGGTGCAGGCCAGCGCGATCTTCCTGCGCAACCGGGCCGAGTAGCCGCACGTCGGCAATACGTCGTTCTACTGATCCGGCCGGCCTACGCCGGCTGGAAGGCTGTCCAGCGTCACCGGGTGGCGTCGTGGGGGACGCCGACCACTGTGGAGGAGAGATGACCGAACCGGTCTGGGGTCCCGTGCACCAGGACATCGTCGGGCTGCTCGCCGACCACCCCGCCGACGTGCCGGCGGTCGTCGACCACCTCACGAAGCTCCAGGACCTGCTGGTCCGGCTGCCTCCGCTAGAGGAGAGCTGCCCCCTCGCGGACTTCAACAAGCTCTACCTGGTCATCACCTCCACGGTCCTCGACGGCCTGTACGACGACCGCTTCACCGACCCGGCCTTCCTGGCGCGGCTCGACGTGGAGTTCGCCGCCCGCTACTTCGACGCGCTGCGGTTCTGGACCGACTCCCACCCGAGCACCCCGAAGGCCTGGTCGTGCCTGTTCCGGCGGATGCGTGGCCCGGACGCCCGGCCGCTGCCGTCGGCGGCCGCCGGGGTGAACGCCCACATCAACTACGACCTGCCGTTCGCGCTGGTGACCACCTTAGACAGCCTGGAGTCCGAGCCGGTCGACGGCAGCGACCAGCACCACGACTACCTGGAGATCAACAAGATCTTCGCCGAGCGGATCCCGGAGCTGCGCCGCGGCTACCTGGACCACTGGCAGCTGATGATCGACATGGTGAACGGCGACATCGACGACTGGTACCAGGGCGAACTGGTCGAGTACACCCGGAACGTGGCCTGGCGCAACGCGCAGAAGATCTGGCGCTGCCGGCACGACCCGGAGGCCCGCGAGTGTGAGCGGATGCGGTTGGACGACAACGCCGCACTGCTCGGCCGGCTGCTGCTGTCGCCTCTCGGGGCGTTCCTGCAGTAGCCGGGACGGGGGGTCCCCGCGTCCCGCCGTCCGGGCGCGGGACGCGGGGACGCCGTCCGCGGTGCGAGGATGAGCCGGTGGAAGAGGCGCTGCCCGGCAACGTGACCGCCGGGGTGGTCCGGGTCGGCGACACCGTCCGGCGCCCGGCCGGCCCGTGGACCGCGGGCGTCGACGCCCTGCTCGGCCACCTGCGCGAGGTCGGCTTCCACGGCGCACCCCGGCCGCTCGGCCGGGACGACCGGGGCCGCCAGGTGCTCGAGTACGTGCCCGGGGAGCCGGGCGATCCGTCCGGCACGTACTCCCTCGACGAGCTGGCCTCGATCGGCGCGTTCCTGGCCGACCTGCACCGCGCGACGGCCTCCTTCACGCCGCCGCCCGGTGCGGTGTGGCAGCCGGCCATCGCGCCCGACGGCGCGGAGCTGGTCTGCCACCACGACGTGGCGCCGTGGAACCTGGTCCGCTCGGCCCGGGGGTGGGTCCTCATCGACTGGGACGGTGCCGGCCCGGGCACCCGGCTGTGGGAGCTGACGTACGCGGGGCAGAGCATGGCGGGGATGCGCCCGGACCGGCCGCTCGACGAGTCCGCCACCCGGCTGCGGGCCCTGGTCGACGGCTACGGGCTGCCGGCGGCGGACCGGCCGGCTCTGGCCGCGTTGCTGGGCCGCCGGGCCCGGGCCATGGCCGATCTGCTGGCGGCGGGCGCCCGCGACGGGGTGCAGCCCTGGGCGCGGATCCACGCCGAGGACGGGGCGTACTGGCGGGCCACCGCCGCGCTGCTGGCCGCCGGGGTGGGTCGCTGGACGGCCGCCCTGGCCTGACCGGTCAGCCGCGCCGGGACCGCCCCCGGTACGCGGCCGCGGCGGCCCGGTTGTTACAGAGCTCGCAGCAGTAGCGCTGCCGGCCGGCGCGGGTCCGGTCGAGGTAGGGCGCGTCGCACCCGTCGGCCGCGCAGACGCCGAACCGCTCCGCCCCGCCGGTCGCCGCGGCGCGGGCGAGCGCCCCGGTGACCATTGCGGCGAACGGCCCGACCGGGCCGGGCCGGGGCAGCGGGGTGAGCCGCAGGGTGCCGTCCGGCCCGGGCTCGACCACCGTGCCGGCGCTCACCTCGGCCAGCACCCCGTTGAGGGTGGCCACCCGGGCGGCGGGGTCGGGCGCGGCGAAGACCCGGTGGAGCCGGTCGCGCAGCTCGCGGAGCCGAGGCAGGTCGGCCTCGGTGAGCGGGTCGGCGACCTCGGCGAGGTCGAGTTCCCGGGCGGCGGCCCGCAGCCGGGCCACTGAGAGCTGGTCGACGGGCTCCTGGAGCACCCAGTAGCTGTGCAGCAGCGCGATGGCCAGGCGCAGCGCGGGTTCCAGGGGTGGCACCGCGCTCATCCGCGCCTCCACCCTCGTCCGGTTGCCGACACGCCCGCCGTCCTCCCGCACTTGACCGATCGCCGTCCGCCATCCTAGCGTCGTCAGTTGTAAAACGCGTTTAAAAACTTATGGAGGTGGCGTATGCGACGTCTGCCCGTCCTCGTGTCCGTGGCGGCGCTGCTGGTCGCCGGCGCGGTCACCGGCGCCGGCGGGGCCCACGCGGAGGCACCCGCCGAGCCGGCCCCGGCCGCCGCGGGCCACGCGGCGGCCACGGTGGTCCGCGACATCGAGATCCCGGTCCCCGGGCAGCCGGCCGTCCGGGCCTGGCTGGTCCGGCCGCAGAGCGCCCGCGGCGGGCTGGCCGGGGTGCTGGACCTGCACTGGTTCGAGCCGGGCCGGGCCAACCAGGACCGCAGCGAGTTCCTGGCCGAGGCGACCGCGCTGGCCGGGCGGGGCGTGGTGTCCGTGCTGCCGCAGCTCACCTTCCCGTGGGCGGGCGACCCGGTCGGCGACGCCCGCGACCGCGCCGCGGTCACCGCCCAGCTCGACGCGGTGCGGGCGGCCTACCGGCGGCTGCTCGCCGAGCCGGGGGTGGACCGGCACCGCACCGCGGTGGTCGGCCACGATTACGGCGCCATGTACGCCGTCGACCTGACCGCCCGCGAGCCGGGACTGCGCACCGCGGTGCTGCTCGCCCCGGACGCGACCTGGGCCAACTGGTTCGACCTCTACTGGCTCCAGCTGCCGGCGGGGGAGAAGGAGGCCTACCGGGCGGTCTTCGCCGGCCTCGACCCGGTGGATCTCGTGGGGCGGCTCGGCGACGGGGCGTACCTCCAGTTCGCCGGCGCGGACCGCTTCGTCGGCGCGGAGACCCGCGCCGCCTACGCGGCCGCGGCGCCGCAGGCGAAGGTGTCGCTCTACCCCGACGAGGAGCACGACCTGGGCGCCGCCCGCACCCGGGACGACCGGGTCGCCTGGCTCGCCGGCCGGCTGGGGCTGCGCGGATGACCCGAGGCAACCAGCGGACCGGGCGGCGTCGGGGGGCGTCGCCCGGTCCCGGCCGGCGGGGGAGCGGTTGGGCCGGCCCGGGCTGAGGGCGCGACCGGGTGTCGGCCGGGCCCGCGCGAGCGGGTGTCGGCCGGGCCCGACCGGGTACCCGGCGGCCATGCCGCACACCGAGCCGGTCCGCCGATTCGCCTTCCGGTTCGACGCGGCGTTCCGGCTGCCGCTGGCCCTGCTCGGGGTGCGGCCGGAGACCGCCCGCGTCGAGCTGGGCCTGCACGAGCTGACCGTCCGGTACGGCCCCTGGCGGCTGCGCACCGCCCGGGACAACGTCACTGGGGTAGAGCTGGGCGGACCGTACCGCTGGTGGCGGGCCGTGGGCCCGCACCTGTCCCTGGCCGACGGCGGGGTCACCTTCGGCACCGGCGTGGCCGCCGGGGTGTGCATCCGCCTCGCCGCCCCGGTTCCGGCGCTCGCCCCCGGCCCCTGGCCGCGCCACCCGGCCGTCACGGTGACGGTGAGCGACCCGGAGGCGCTGCGCGACGCCCTGGCCAGCCCGCCTTGATCATGTCTTCCGCTTGCCCGGTTCCGCCGGGCTGTGCCCCGCGTACGACCTACGGTCGGTGCAGGGCCTGAAGGGGTGCACATGGCGGAGGCACGGGACGGGGCGCAGCCCCGGCGGACGCGGGGGCGCCGCCACCAGGCGCAGTCGACCCCCGCGGACCGGGCGCTGCGCGACGCCCGCGACCCCGAGCGCGGCGACCGTGCCCGCCGGGGACCCGCGACGCTGCCGGAACGCGTGGAGAGCCCGGTCCGGCGGGCCCAGCCGACCAGCCGGCTCGCCCGCTGGATGTTCCAGCACCGGGTGCAGCCGGAAGGCCCGGAGACCCGGGAGCACCAGTCGAAGGGGCATGCCTGGTGGCGGGTGATGTGCCTGACCGGCGTGGACTACTTCTCCAGCCTGTCCTACCTGCCCGGCATCGCCGCGGTGGCGGCCGGCGCGCTGAGCCCGCTCGCGACCCTGCTCATCGTCGCGCTGACCCTGTTCGGCATGCTGCCGATGTACCGGCGGGTGGCCCGGGAGAGCCCGCACGGGCAGGGCTCGGTGGCCATGCTGGAACGGCTGCTGCCGTTCTGGCGGGGCAAGGTCTTCGTGCTGGTGCTGCTCGGCTTCGTGGCCACCTCGTGGATCATCACGATCACGCTCTCCGCCGCCGACGCCACCGTGCACCTGCTGGAGAACCCGATCCTGCCCGAGTCGTTTCCGCACGGCACCACGGCCGCCGTGCTGGTGACCGTGGTGCTGCTGCTCATCCTCGGCGGGGTGTTCCTGCTGGGGTTCAGCGAGGCGGTGCAGGTCGCCATCCCCCTGGTCGCGGTCTTCCTCGGGCTGAACGCGGTCATCGTGGTCGCCGGCCTGGCCGAGGTCGCCGGCGACCCGGCGACGCTCGGTGGTTGGACCGACCGGCTGACCCGGCTCGGCGGCACGGGCGACGTGCTGGCCACCAGCGTGCTGGCGTTCCCCCTGCTGGTGCTGGGCCTCTCCGGCTTCGAGACCGGGGTGAGCATGATGCCGCTGGTCAAGAGCGACGGCGACGACGCCGAGCACCGGTTGACGGCGCGGATCCGCAACACCCGCAAACTGCTCACGACCGCCGCGCTGATCATGTCGGTCTACCTGATCGGCACCACCTTCGTCACCACCGTGCTCATCCCGGCGCACGAGTTCGCGCCCGGCGGGGCGGCCAGCGGCCGGGCCCTGGCCTTCCTGGCCCACGAGCACCTGGGCGAGGCGTTCGGCACGGTCTACGACATCAGCAGCATCCTCATCCTCTGGTTCGCCGGCGCCTCGGCAATGGCCGGCCTGATCAACATCGTGCCCCGCTACCTGCCCTCCTACGGCATGGCGCCCGAGTGGGGGCGGGCGGTCCGGCCGGTGGTGCTGGTCTACACCGCCATCAGCATCGCCATCACTGTCGCCTTCCGGGCCGACGTCAACGCCCAGGCCGGCGCGTACGCCACGGGCATCCTGGCCATGATGGTCTCCGGCGCGATCGCGGTGACCATCTCCACCTACCGGTCGCGGCACCCGTACGCGGGGATCGGTTTCACGGTGCTCACCCTCGTGCTGCTCTACGCCCTCGTCGAGAACGTCATCGAGAAGCCGGACGGCATCACCATTTCCGGCCTGTTCATCGCCGGCATCGTCGCCGTCTCGCTGATCTCCCGGGTGTCCCGCACCACCGAACTGCGTGCCGAGCGGATCGAGTTCGACGACGCGGCGCGGCGGTTCGTCGCCGACTCGATCGCCCACGACGGCCGGCTGCACCTCATCGCCAACAAGCGGCAGAGCGGCTCGCTGAAGGAGTACCGGGTCAAGGAACGCGCGCAGCGCGGCATGAACCCGGTGCCCGGCGCCGCCGACGTGCTCTTCCTGGAGATCGACATCAGCGACCCCTCGCGCTTCAGCGAGGTGCTGCGGGTGCACGGGGTCGAGGTCGGCGGATACCGGATCCTGCGGGCCAACAGCCCCGCCGCGCCCAACGCCATCGCGGCCATCCTGCTGGCGCTGCGTGACGCCACCGGAGTCCGCCCGCACTGCCACTTCGAGTGGTCCGAGGGCAACCCGATCGCGCACCTGCTGCGCTACCTGATCCTCGGCCGCGGGGACACCCCGCCGGTGGTCCGGGAGATCATTCGCAAGACCGAACCGGACCCCGCCCGCCGGCCCGGCATCCACGTCGGCGGCTGAGCGCCGCCGCCGCCCGCCGGCCCCGTCCCGGTCCGACGCCCCCCGGGGTACGCCGACCGCCACCCGCACCGGGCTGCGCCCGGCTGCCGGCGCCCCGATCAGGCGAGTGCGCGCACCCGGTCGACGAAACCGCCCGCGCAGAAGTCGAGGAATCCGTCCGGGTCCGGGCCGGCGTTCTGCAGCACGATGTGGTCGAAGCCGGCCTCGACGTACGCCTTCACCTTCGCCAGGTGCGGCTCCGGGTCCGGCCCGACCGAGAACTGCTGCCGGATGTGCTGGTCCTCCACCCAGACGGTGGCCGCGTCGAAGTTCACCGGGTTGGGCAGCTCGCTCATCACCTTCCACCCGGTGACCGCCCACCGACTGGTCTCCTTCGCCGCGCGGACCGCCTGCTCCTCGTCGGGCGCCCAGGCCATCGGCACCTCGGCGTAGCGGGGTCCCTGCCCGCCGGCCTCCCGGTAGTGCGCCACGATCGACGACTTCGGTTCGGTGGCGAACAGCCCGTCGCCCAGCTCGGCGGCCGTCGCTGCGGAGGACCGCCCGCTGGCCGCCACCGCGATCACCGGCGGCGTCTCCGGCAGGTCCCACACCCGGGCGTCCTCCAGCTGGAGGTGCCGGCCCTCGTACGACTGGTAGCCGCCCTGCCAGAGCAGCCGGATGATCTCCAGGGCCTCGCGCAGCCGCTCGTGCCGGCCGCGGACGCTCGGGAAGCCCTGCCCGACCACGTGCTCGTTGAGCCGCTCGCCCGCGCCCACCCCCAGGGTGAACCGCCCGTCGGAGATGAGCGCCATGGTGGCCGCGGCCTGGGCGATGATCGCCGGGTGGTACCGCACCGAGGGGCAGGTGACCCCGGTGGCCAGCCCGAGCGTGCTGGTCTTCGCGGCGATGGCGGCGAGCGCGCTCCAGGTGAAGCAGGAGTGCCCCTGCACCTCCAGCCAGGGGTGGTAGTGGTCGCTCATCTCGACCAAGTCGAAGCCGGCCTGCTCCGCGCGGACCGCCTGCCGGATGAGGTCCTGCGGGCCGAAGGCCTCCGAGGCCAGCTTGTAACCGATCTGCATCGCCCTGGTCTCCCGTCCCCCGCGCGGCTGGACCGCTGCCCTTCCCACCCCGCACCTCGACAAACGCCAGGAGCGCCACCGAGGGACCCAGCCTCCTAGGACGGCGAAGGGGTGGTGACGCCGCGTACGCCGGGCGCGGAGAGGCCCGCGCCGCAGGGGAGCGGGCGCGGGCCGGGGCGGTGCGGGGGTGAGGCCTACTTGGACGGCTCGGGAAGCTTGCAGTCCACCTTGGGGTTCGCGCCGATGTAGTTCAGCGGGCCGGCCACGATGGTGACGAGGATGGTGCCGGCCTCGGCGCAGTTGGTGTCGTCGTTGCCGTAGTAGCCGCGCTGGCCGGCGGCGATCGCGCCGATGACGAGCCAGATGACGACCAGGACGCCGACTATCGAGGTGCCGCGCATGGGTTGCCTCCACTGGGGTTGTGGTGGATTCGAGGTGGAGGTCTTGTACCCCGAGCGGGGGAACGGTCAAACGGCGCCGCCGGTGCCGCGCGGCCGATTCCGACCATCCGGGGCCCGGGTCAGTGCGGCGGCGCGGGGCTCTCCGGCGGCCGTCCCCGGCTGCGCAGGTGGTCGGCGACGGCCACCCCGACCAGCACCAGCATCGCCCCGAGCGCCGCGTAGACCGGGGCGAGGAAAAGAAGCCCGGGAGAGATGGTCAGCAGCGCCAGGACGCCGCCGGGGCGGGACCACGACACCCGGCTGAACACCTCGTACTCGAAGGCGGCGCGACCGGCCAGGAACAGCGCCGGCCCGCCGAGGATGACCGCCAGCCAGGCCGGCGGCGTCTGCCCGGTCGGTTCGAGCAGCACCAGGTCGAAGCCCGCCGCGCTGGTCACCACCCCGGCCACCATGAGCAGGTGGGTGTAGGGGGCGGAGTTCAGGAACTTGCTCGGCTGCTTCGCCATGGCGATGGCGTGCGGCAACAGTTCCCCGGACTTGTGCACGTAGATCCGCCAGAGCAGCAGCGTGGTGGCGAACGCGATGGCGAAGGCCCCGATGTTCTCCGCCTCCGAGTGGTGCGTGCTGAAGACGGTGCCGGCGACCAGGATGGCGTCGCCCAGCGCGATGATGAAGAACTGCTGGTAGCGCTCGGAGAGGTGTTCCGCGGTGACGTTGCGCTGGGCGTCCGGCACCATGCCGAGACCGGGGACCGGGTACGCGAGCCGGAAGCCGAGGTAGTCGATGCCCAGGGCCAGCGCCCACAGGATCTCGCGGGTGAAGCCGGACATCGTGGCGCCGACGAGCCACGGGATCGCCGAGATCGCGAACCAGACGAAGATGCGGGCGGCCCGGCGTTGGGTCTGCCGGTGGCGCCGGACCGTCGGCATGAGGAACAGCCCGCGTCCGAGATGGATCGCCACGTACGTCCCGGCGAAGACCAGTCCGCGACCGCTGAAGGCCTCCGGGATCGCGGTGGTCATCAGCAGCGCCCCGAACATCACCGCGATGATCAGCAGCTTGATCTGGCCGCGTTGCGGGTCGTACATGTCGGTGACCAGGGTGGTGATCGCCCAGGTCCACCACATGGCCATCAGCATGATCAGCGACTGGAAGGCCCGCTCCCAGTTCAACTCGTGGATCAGGCCGCGGGAGATGAGGGAGAGCGCGACCACGTACACCAGGTCGAAGAACAGCTCCAGCAGGGTCACCCGGCGCGGTGCCTCGGGATCGCGTACCGGGGGCCGCGGCTCGGCGGGCTGCTCCGGCGTGGCGGTGGGCACGAGCTGCTCCTGCGGTGGCGGGATCGGCGCGGCCGGCCGTCCGGCCCTGCACCGACCGTAGCCACGCCCGCACGGGCCCGTGCCGGGTTTTCGGCATTCGTCCTCGTCCGGGGCGCGCGGCGCCGGCGGCCCCGTGCCGGCCCGACCGTCCCCCGGCCCGACCGGGTCGTCGACGTCCGCCGGACACGGCGCGGGCCGGTGGTGACCTGCGGTCACCACCGGCCCGTGAGTCGGATCAGGCGTCCTCGCCGGTGCCGGCCGGGAGCACCCGCTCGGCGTCGGCGCGGGCGCCGGCCAGCACCTTGGCCTGCTGCGACCAGGTGGCCAGGCCCGGGGCGGCGCGCAGGCCGGCGGCCTTGACGGTCTCCCGCAGCGCCGCCTCGTCCAGCTCGCTGAGCTGCTGGTAGGTGCGGATGCCGGCGGCCTGGAGAGCGGCGGCCAGCTTCGGCCCGATGCCCTGGATCCGCCGGAAGTCGTCGGCGGCGTCCACCTGGGCCGGAGCGGCGTCCTCGACCGCGGCGCGCGGCGCGGGCACCGCCACCGGCGCGGCCGGCTCGGTCCCGACGACCGGCTCGTCGGCCACCGGCTCGTAGGCCACCGGCTCGGCCGCCACGGCCACCGGCTCGGCGACGGCCACCGGCTCGGCGGGCACGGCCACCGGCTCGGCGGCGGGCGCCGGCTCGGTCGCGGCGGCCGGCTCCTCGGCCACGGCCACCGGCTCCGGCGCGGTGCGGGCCGGCTCCTCGTCGGACGCGACCGGCTCGGCGACGGTCACCGGCTCGGCGGACGGCAGGGGCGTGGCCTCGGCGGCCAGCGTGGCGGCGGCCGGGGCGGCGTCCTCCTCGGCCGGGGCCGACGCCTCGGTCACCGCGGCGGGCGCCGGCACCTCGTCGATCACGGCCTCCGGCCGCTCCTGGTCGACCGTGGCGGTCACCTCGGGCGCCGGGGCGGCACCCTCCACCATGGGCGTGCCGGTGCCGGCCGCGTTCCGGCGGCCGCTCACCACCCATCCGATGACCAGGCCCACCAGCAGGGCCAGGATCAGGACGAGCCACTGCCCGAAGCTCGACGGCATGCCAACCTCCTCCTATTTATGTGAACGACAATCGCGAGAAAACCCGGGGCAGCTTCGCACACGTACGCGCGGGGCGACAGGGAGGTCGGCGGCTGCCGTCGCTGGTGGGACGGGAAGTGCCGGCCGGTGGCCGCGGGATGACCGAGCGTGTGCCACGCGGGGCGCGCGGAAGGGGCGCCCCGGACCCTGGTGCCGTTCGAGGGTCCGGGACGCCCCGGTCTTCGTGCCGGACCGTCAACCGCCCTTGCGCGGCGCCGGAAGGTCCACCGCGTCCCAGCTGTAGAAGCAGCCGGCCACGGCGTCGCGGGGGGAGCGCCAGGTCGGCAGGTACGGCGAGGTGTGCGCCGACAGCCGCTCGTTGACCTGCTGGTAGAACGGGTTGTTGCGGACCTCGGTGGCCAGGTCCGGGTCGACGTCCACCGTCTCCATGAGGTGCACGCACAGGTCGTGCAGGTAGTACAGCGAGCGGTGCCGGATCCCGGTGAGGCGGGGCAGTTCGGTGGCGTCGGACTCGGCGAAGATCTGGGCCACCCGGCCCTGCGCCCCCGGCACGATCCGGCTGACGACCAACAGTCGACTCATCGGGACCCCTCTCGCCGCTGGTGGTGCGCCGACCCCGGCCCAGGGTGTCGGCCACCGTGGGGGCCACCCTGCCGGGTCCGCTGTCACCTGGCCGTCACGGCCCGGACGGTGACATTGATGGGGGTGGTGACGCCCGCGGCGGTCACCGGGGGTGCGGCGTGGTGGGCGCGGTCGAGCCGCGCGGCGCGGGACCGGTCGGGCGGCCGGGGGCGTTGGTCCGGTCGGCGCGCCGCGGGGGCGCCTCCCGCCGGCTGGCCCGCCGGATCGGGGCCAGCGTCTCGTCGAGCAGCGCGCACATCGCCGGGGACGGCTCCAGGCGCAGCTCGCGCAGCAGCAGGTCGCGGTAGACGTAGAAGGCGTGCACCGCTTCGAACGCGTTGCCCTCGGCGAGGTGGATGCGGACCACCAGGCGGTGCGGGGTCTCCCGCAGCGGCTCGGCGGCCATCGCCTCCAGGGCCGCCTCCAGGGCCTCGCCGTGCCGCCCGGCGGCGAGGTGGTTGCCGGCGAGCTCCTCCAGCATGTGCAGCCGGAGCTGCCGCAGCCGTTCCCGTTCCAGCAGCACCCAGTCGTCGTACCAGCCGGGCAGGAGATCGTGCCGGCCGTCGCCGGCGGCGCCGCGGGGGACCTCGCCGTCGCGTACGCGGTCGGCCGTCGTCACCAGCTCGTCGACGTCGAGGTGGACGGTGGGGTCGAGGCGGACGGTGTCGCCGTCGGTGCGCAGCGGGCAGCAGGGGTCCTGCCGGAGCCGCCACAGCGCGGTGCGCAGGGAGGAGAGCGCGCGGTCCTCGGAGGTCTCCGGCCAGAGCAGTCCGGCGAGGTGGCTGCGGGTCGCCGCCGGGCGGAGCCCGATGAGGGCGATGACCCGTTGCAGGCCGCGGGGCACCACCACCGGGACGTCGTCGTGGAGCAGCCGGAACCCGCCGAGCAGGTGCAGCGACACCCGTGGCGCGGGGTCTCCCGCCGTCGGCATTCTCGATCCACCGGACACGGGCGCACCCCCCAGCACCGGAACCCTCGTCCCGACCGTCCTCATTGCCCGGCTCGGCTGCTCGACGCCGGTGTCGGAACGGCTCCGCCGTGGCGGAGAAAGCCCGTTGTGGCCGGGCTGACCGGTACGCAGGATATCAACACTTGTTACTCTGAGTCAACGGCGCGTCGGTTTGCTGACCGTCCGTAATGGTCAGACGAACGGCCTGTGAACTGCGAAAAAGTGTCGCCATCTATCGGGGAACTTGATCTTCCCATAGCTACCGCACAGTTTGCGTCAACGCAGCGTCACCGATCTCGTGGGCCGATGGTGGCCGGTTGACGCCGCGTTGACGGTGCCGGCGGCACCGTGGCGCCAGTCGTGCGGCGAGTCCCGTCGCCACGCACCGCGACGCCCAGGGGAGGCTGCGCATGGACCGTTCGCTCATCGTCGCGAAGGTGGTGCCGACCGCCGAGGATCGGGTCGCCGAGATCTTCGCCGCGTCCGACGCGACCGAGCTGCCCGGCCTGGTCGGCGTCCGCCACCGCTCCCTCTACCGACTGCACGACCTGTACGTCCATCTCCTGGAGACGGACGCGCCGGCGCAGGGGGCCGTGGAGGAGGCGCGCGGCCATCCCGAGTTCGTCCGGGTCAGCGAGCGGCTGCGCCCGTACATCTCGCCGTACCTGCCGACCTGGCAGTCGCCGCGCGACGCCATGGCGCACTGCTTCTACCGCTACGACGCTCCCGGGCGGCGGCCGTGACCACCACCGCGCCCCGTGACGAACAGCTCTGGTCCCGCTGCGACGGCTGCGCCTCGCTGCTCTACCGCAAGCGGCTGCGGCGCAACCTCGACGTCTGCCCGGAGTGCGGCTCGCACGCCCGGCTCGACGCCCCGGACCGGGTGGCGCAGCTGGTCGACCCGGACTCGTTCACCCCGCTGCCGGACCGGGCGGTGCTGGTCGACCCGATCGGGTTCGTGGACGCGCTGCCCTACCCGCACCGGCTCGGCGCGGCCCGCGCCGGCTCCGGCCTGGACGAGGCCGTGCTCTGCGGGACCGCCCGGGTGGGCGGCCACCCGGTCGCGCTGGCGGTGATGGACTTCCGCTTCCTCGGCGGCAGCCTCGGCTGCGCGGTCGGCGAGCTGATCACCCGCACCGCAGAGCGGGCGCTGGCCGACGCCACGCCGCTGGTGCTGGTCACGGCCTCCGGCGGGGCGCGGATGCAGGAGGGCGCGCTGTCGCTCATGCAGATGGCCACGGTCAGCCAGGCCGTCGCCGGGCTGCGCGAGGCGGGGCTGCTCACCGTCAGCGTCGTCACCGACCCCACCTACGGCGGGGTGGCCGCCTCCTTCGCCACCAACACCGACGTGGTGCTCGCCGAGAGCGGCGCCCGGCTGGGCTTCGCCGGCCCCCGGGTGATCCGGCAGGTCACCGGGGCCACGCTGCCGGAGGGCTTCCAGACCGCCGAGTTCCTGCTCCGGCACGGCCAGGTCGACCTGGTGGTGCCCCGGCACGCGCTGCGCGGCCGGTTGACGGCGCTGCTGGCCGCCGCCGAGGCCGGCCGGCGGGTGCCCATACCCCGGCAGGAGCCGGCGCCGCGACCGGCCGCCACGGCCGGCGCGCCCGGGCCGGCCCGGGACGCCTGGGAGACGGTACGGACGGCCCGGCACCCCGGTCGGCCCACCACCCTGGACTACCTGGAGACCGCCTTCGACGGCTTCGTGGAGCTGCACGGCGACCGGCTCGGCGCGGACTGCCCGGCGATCGTCGGCGGGGTGGCCCGGCTGGACGGGCGGCCGGTGATGGTGATCGGCCACCAGAAGGGACACACCACCGCGGAGCTGGTGGCCCGCAACTTCGGCATGGCCAGCCCGGCCGGGCACCGCAAGGCGCTGCGGCTGATGCGCCTCGCGGCCCGGCTCCGCCTGCCGGTGGTGACCCTGGTGGACACCCCGGGCGCCGACCCGGGGGTGGACGCCGAGCAGCAGGGCCAGGCCGCCGCGATCGCGGAGAACATCCTCGCGCTGAGCGTCCTGCCCACCCCGGTCGTCGCGGTGGTCACCGGCGAGGGCGGCAGCGGCGGGGCGCTCGCCCTCGCGGTCGCCGACCGGGTGCTGATGCTGGAGCACGCCGTCTACTCGGTGATCAGCCCGGAGGGCTGCGCCGCGATCCTCTGGCCGGACAGCTCGGCCGCGCCGCAGGCCGCCCGGGCGCTCCGGCTCACCGCCACCGACCTGTGCCGGCTCGGGGTGGTCGACGAGGTGGTGCCCGAGCCGCGGCCCGCCGCCCACGGCGACCCGGCCGGCGCGGCCGAGCGGCTGGGCCGGGCCGTGGCGGCGAACCTCGCCCCGCTGCTCGCCGTGCCGCCGGCGACCCTTGTCCGCCGCCGCCGGCAGCGGTTCCGCCGCTTCGGCGCGGCCCGCTCGGCGGGCGTGAACCCGCCGGTCGAGGCCGCCGGGACCCGGATCCGAACGGAGGTGGCCCAATGAGTGGGGACGGCGGGGCAGAGGAGGTGCTGGACGGGCTGAGCCGGCACGCCCGCAAGCTGGTCGCCGAACTGGCCGGCCCGGTGCGCCGGGTACGGCTGCGCAGCGGCGAGACCGTGCTGGAGGTGGAGTGGCACCACCCGGTCCCGCCGGCGCCCGCGCCGCGTGCCGAGGCCGACCCGGTCACCGCGCCGCAGGTCGAGGCGGCGCCCGCGACGGACCGGCCGGCGGTGCGGGCGCCCGTGGTGGGCACCTTCTACCGGGCGCCCGAACCCGGCGCCGCCCCGTTCGTGGCGGTCGGCGACGTGGTCCGGCCCGGTCAGGTGGTCGGCATCGTCGAGGCCATGAAGCTCATGAACGAGGTGACCGCCGGCCAGGCCGGACGGGTGGTCGAGATGCTGGTCGAGGACGGCAAGCCCGTCGAGTACGACCAGCCGCTGATCGCCCTGGAACCGCTCACCGGACGGGACACGTGATGTTCGACAAGGTGCTGATCGCCAACCGGGGCGAGATCGCGCTGCGGGTGCTGCGGGCCTGCCGGGAACTGGGCGTCCGGACGGTCGTGGTGCACTCCAGCGCCGACGCGGACTCGCTGCCGGTGCGGCTGGCCGACGAGACCGTCCAGATCGGACCGGCGTCCAGCCGCCAGAGCTACCTGAACGCCGCCGCGATCGTCGAGGCGGCCCGGCAGACCGGCGCGCAGGCCGTGCACCCCGGCTACGGCTTCCTCTCCGAGGACGCCGACTTCGCCGAGATCTGCGCGGAGAACGGTCTCACCTTCGTGGGCCCGCCGCCGCAGGTGATGGCCGCCCTCGGGGACAAGTCCACGGCGCGGGCACTCATGAGCCGGGCCGGCCTGCCGTTGCCGCCGGGCAGCGTGCGGACCCTGCCGACCGCCGCCGACGCGCTCGACGTGGCCGCCGAGGTCGGCTACCCGGTGATCGTCAAGGCGGCCGCCGGCGGGGGCGGGCGCGGGATGACCGTGGTCCGCTCGGCCGCCGAGCTGCCCCGCGCGTACGCCCGCACCCGCGCGGCCGCCCAGGTCGCCTTCGGCGACGACCGGGTGTACGTCGAGCGGTACCTGGCCGACGCCCGGCACGTCGAGGTGCAGGTGCTCTGCGACAACCACGGCAACGGGATCCACCTGGGCACCCGGGACTGCTCGGTGCAGCGCCGGCACCAGAAGCTGATCGAGGAGGCGCCGGCCCCCGCGCTGCGCCCCGCCACCCTGGAGACCCTCGCGGAGACCGCGCTGCGCGGCGCCCTCTCGGTGGGGTTCACCGGCGCCGGCACGGTCGAGTTCCTGGTGGACGAGGCGGAGCGCTGCCACTTCCTGGAGATCAACTGCCGGATCCAGGTGGAGCATCCGGTGACCGAGCTGGTCACCGGCATCGACCTGGTCCACGAGCAGCTGCACGTGGCCGCCGGCACGCCGCTGCGCCTGCGGCAGGAGGACGTCCAGCTGCGCGGGGTGGCCGTCGAGTGCCGGGTCAACGTCGAGGACCCGGACCGGGACTTCGCCCCCGCGCCCGGCCGGCTGGACCGCTTCCGGCCTCCCGGCGGGCCGTTCACCCGGGTGGACACCCACGGCCACGTCGGCTACCTGGTCAGCCCGCACTACGACTCGCTGCTGGCCAAGGTGGCGGTCTGGGCGCCGGACCGGGACGGCGCGCTGGACCGGCTCGACCGGGCGCTCGGCGAGTTCGAGGTGGCCGGCCCCGGGGTGCGCACCACCATCCCGTTCGCCCGGCGGGTCCTGCGCGACGCCGCCTTCCGCGCCGGCCGGCACACCACCGCCCTGGTCGAGCGCCTGCTCCACCCGCCCGCCGCCGACGCCGTACCGGTCGCCGCCCCGCCGCCCAACGGCGCGGCCGCCGACCGGGCCGCGCCGGCCGTGCCCGACATCCGCGCCGACGCCGACCCGGCCGGCCGTACCCCCGTCACCGCCGTGCCCGCCGCCGGCCCCAACGCCTGGAGGAACCGATGACCGTCGCTCCCGACCGACCGCTCGCCAACGAGATCACCGACATCCTGGTGACCCACTGCGGCCTGGACGCCGACGCGGCCGCCCGCACCCCGGCCGCCAGCCTGGAGGAGCTGGGCATGGACTCGCTGGCGCTGCTCGAACTCTCCGCGGTCGTGGCCGACCGGTGGCGGGTGAAGATCCCGGAGCAGGCCGGGCAGCTCAGCATCTCCGGCGTCGCCGACCTGGTGGCCCGCAGGGCGGACCCCCCGGGGCACACCGAGAACGCCGTCGACATCGCCGCCCCGCTGCCGCTGGTCTGGGAGATCACCAACGACGTGGCCCGGTGGACCGAGCTGTTCACCGAGTACGCAGTGGCCGAGATCCTGCACTCCGACGGCGACACGGTCCGGTTCCGCCTCACCATGCACCCGGACGAGAACGGCACGTCGTGGAGCTGGGTCAGCGAACGCACCGCCGACCCGGCCACCCGCGAGGTGCGCGCTCGGCGGGTGGAGACCGGCCCGTTCGAGTACATGCACATCTACTGGCGCTACGACGAGATCGACGGCGGCACCCGGATGAGCTGGGTGCAGGACTTCGCCATGAAGCCCACCGCGCCGGTCGACAACGCCGGCATGACCGAGCGGATCAACACCAACAGCAAGGTCCAGCTCGCCGTCATCAAGGAGCGGATCGAGCGGGCACACGCGGGAGGCGCGCGATGACCGACACCACCACCGCCCGGGTCTCCGTCCACGACGTCACCGCCGACCGGCGGCGCGGCGGCGAGCTGCGGGTGCTGCTCGGCCCGAAGACCGTCGGCAGCACCTCCGGTTTCCTGGGGGTGGCGACCCTCGCACCTGGGGAGCGGATCGCCGAGCACTACCACCCCTACAGCGAGGAGTTCCTCTACGTGGCCCGCGGCGCCATCACCGTCGACCTGGACGACCGGCCGGTGCCCCTCGCGGCCGGCGAGGCGCTCTTCGTGGCCAGGGAGGTGCGGCACCGGCTGCGCAACACCGGCGACGAGCCGGCCGAGGTGGTGTTCCACCTCGGGCCGCTCGCCCCGCGCCCGGAGCTCGGCCACGTCGACACCGAGGGCGCACCACCACCCCGGGAACCGTCGTGACCGGCCGGCGCACCGTGGTGACCGGCGTCGGCGTCGTCGCCCCCGGTGGCGCCACCCGGGACCGGTTCTGGAAGACCATCACCGAGGGCCGGACCGCCACCCGGCGGATCAGCTTCTTCGACCCGTCGCCGTTCCGGTCGCAGATCGCCGCCGAGTGCGACTTCGACCCGGACGCCGCCGGCATCACCCTGGCCGAGCGGCAGCGCGCCGACCGGTACGTGCAGTTCGCCCTCGCCTGCTCCGCCGAGGCGCTCGCCGACAGCGGGCTGACGCTCTCCGACGCCGACCGGGAACGGGCCGGCGTGGTGCTGGGCACCGCGGTCGGCGGCACCATGGCGCTGGAGAAGGAGTACGTGCGGGTCAGCGACTCCGGCCGGCACTGGCTGGTCGACCACACCCTCGGCGGGCCGTACCTGTACCAGGCGCTGATCCCGAGCAGCCTGGCCGCCGACGTGGCGGTCCGGCACGGCCTGCACGGCCCGGCGCAGGTGGTGTCCACCGGCTGCACGTCCGGCATCGACGCCATCGGGTACGCCCACCAGCTCGTGGCCGACGGCGAGGCGGACATCGTGCTGGCCGGGGCCGCCGACTCGCCGATCTCCCCGGTCACCGTCGCCTCGTTCGACGCCATCGGCGCCACCAGCCCGGACAACGACGACCCGGAGCACGCCTCCCGGCCGTTCGACGCCGACCGGCACGGCTTCGTCCTGGCCGAGGGCGCGGCCGTGCTGGTGCTGGAGGAGGCCGAGCACGCCCGCCGCCGGGGCGCGCACGTCTACTGCGAGGTGGCCGGCTACGCCAGCCGCAGCAACGGGTTCCACATGACCGGGCTGCGCCCCGACGGGGCGGAGATGGCCGTGGCGATCACCGACGCGCTGCGCCAGGCGCGGCTCGCCCCGTCGGCCGTGTCGTACGTCAGCGCGCACGGCTCCGGCACCCGGCAGAACGACCGGCACGAGACCGCCGCGTTCAAGCGGGCGCTGGGCCCGACGGCGTACCGGGTGCCGATCAGCTCGATCAAGTCGATGGTCGGGCACTCGCTCGGCGCCATCGGCTCCATCGAGATGGCCGCGTGCGCGCTGGCCATCGAGTACGGCGTGGTCCCGCCGACCGCCAACTGGGCCACCCGGGACCCGGAGTGCGACCTGGACTACGTGCCCAACGAGGCCCGGGAGGTGCCGGTGGACGTGGCGCTGTCGGTGGGCAGCGGCTTCGGCGGTTTCCAGTCCGCGATGATCTTCCGCCGGATGGCGGTGCACCCATGACCGCCCGGGCCGTGGTGACCGGGATCGGGGTGGTCGCGCCGACCGGGGTGGGCGCCGACGCGCACTGGGCCACGGTGCTGGCCGGCACTCGGCGCACCGGGCCGATCACGCTGTTCGACCCGGCCGGCTATCCGACCCGGATCGCCGGGGAGGTGCCCGACTTCGACCCGGCCGGCTTCAGCGACACCCGGCAGCGGGTGCAGACCGACCGGTGGACGCACCTGGGCTTCGCCGCCACCCGGCTGGCGCTGGCCGACGCCGGCCTGCCCGAGGAGGCGCCCGACCCGTACCAGTGGGCGGTCACCCTGGCCAGTTCCTCGGGCGGCAACCTGTTCGGGCAGCGGGAGCTGCAACGGCTCTGGGGCGGGCCGAGCCGGACCGTCGGGGCGTACCAGTCGATCGCCTGGTTCTACGCGGCCAGCGTCGGGCAGCTCTCCATCCGGCACCAGCTCAAGGGGCCCTGCGGGGTGACCGTCTCCGAGTCGGCCGGCGGGCTGGACAGCCTCGCCCACGCGGTGCGGACCATCCGCCGCGGCACCCCGCTGGTGGTGGCCGGGGCGACCGAGTGCCCGCTCAGCCCGTACGCGCTGGCCTGCCAGCTCCGCTCCGGGCTGCTCAGCGACGTGGCCGACCCGGAGCGGGCGTACCGGCCGTTCGACGCGGGCGCCGCCGGCTACGTGCCCGCCGAGGGCGGCGCCGTCTTCGTCGTGGAGGAGCTGGGTCACGCCCTGGCGCGGGGCGCCCGGATCTACGGGGAGATCACCGGCTGGGCGGCCACCCACGACGCGGCACCGACCGACGCCGAGGCCGGCCCCGACCCGACCCACTACGCGCGGGCGCTGCGGCTGGCCCTGGACCGGGCGGCGGTGCGCCCGCACGACGTGGACGTCATCTGGCCGGACGCGCTGGGCGTGCCGGCGTACGACCGGGCCGAGGCGGAAGCCCTGCGCTCCGTCTTCGGCGCGACGACCCCGCCGGTGACCACCCAGAAGCCGCTGACCGGCCGGGCGCATCAGGGCGGTTCGGCGCTGGACGCGGCCACCGCGCTGCTCGCCTTCCACCACGGCCTGCTGCCCGCCTCGGCCGGGCCGGAGCAGCCGGCGCCGGGCTGCGAGCTGACCTTCCTGCGCCGGCCGCGCCCGCCGCGCAGCCGCATCGCCCTGGTCGGGGCGCGCGGCTTCGACGGCTTCAACAGCGCGGTGGTCCTCCGCGGCGCCGCGCCCCCGCCGGCGGGGGGCGAGAGGTGACGGGGGGCCGCGTCAGGACGGCCGGGCCAGGTACGCCGTCTTGACGTCGCCCGAGAACCCGCAGGCCTTGTAGAAGGCGTGGGTCGCGGGCCTGCGCGATCCCGTCATCAGCATCGCCTTGTAACAACCCGCGTCCCACGCGGCCTGAAGCGTGCCGGCCATGATCTGCCTACCCAGGCCGGTGCCGCGCCGCGACTCCTCGACGACGACGTTCTCGATGACGGCATAGGGCGATGCCGATCGGGAGATGTTGGGAATCACGTTGAGGTACGTGGTGGCGACGACGACCCCGTCCAGTTCGAGGACGAACAGGTGCAGCGCCGGATTGCTCAGGATCTGCGCGTAGGCCCGTTCGTCGGATCCGTCGGTCAAACGGGGATCGTCGGGCTGCAATTGCCGGTAGAGGCGGATGATCTGCGCGAAGTCGTCGTGCCGGGCCACACGGAACATGCCGCGAGCGTAGACACCCGCCGAACCACCTCGCGCGCCGCCGAGCACAGCGTCGAGCGGCCGGCGGGCTACCGAGCCGGCGTGGCACCGATCCTGCCTGTCCGATCGATCCTGAGCAATCCGCCCAGCCGCCCTTATTGATCTAGCCATTTGCATGTAGCAATGGATCCAACGGCTGTCGTACTGTTCCGTCAGCACCCCGGAGAACGCACCTGATGGGCGGATTTCGCCCACTTCGAGGCTGGGCGGTGGGCGGTCGTGACAGCACATCCTATGGCGGAAGATCCTGTGTCGACAGACGCGAGTTGGGTGGACGACATTCTGTTCACCGGGCGTCCCACCGACATTTGTCTGCGCCTGCCCGAGCCGGTCGACAAGGCCACCCTGCGCCGCCTCGTCGGCGCGGCGCAGACCCGGCTGGCCGAGGCCGGCCTGCGCCCCGGCGGCGCCGCCGCGCTGCGGCTGCCCCCGTCGCTGGCGTACGTCGTGAACCTGCTGGCCACCTGGCGCACCGGCGCCCAGGCGATCCTGCTCGACCACCGGCTCACCGACCACGAGGTCGACAAGGCCCTGCGCCGGCTCGGCCCGCAGGTGGTGGTCGCCCCCGTGCGGACCGGCGGCGGCGCCCTGCGGATCTTCGTGGACGTCACCGAGGGCGTCACCGCCTACTCGGACCGCCCCGCCGGCAGCCCGCACGTCGTGATCCAACTCAGCTCCGGCTCCACCGGGCCGTCCAAGGTGATCGGGCGCACCGCCGCGGACCTGGTCGGGGAGGTGCACCGCTACACCCGGATCGACGGGGTGGCGCTGCCCGGCGAGCGGATCGTCCTGCTGCCCTCCATGGTGCACGTGCTCGGCCTGGTCGGCGGCCTGCTCTACGGGCTGCACGCCGGCGTCGAGCTGTGCCCGCCGGAGCGGCTCAGCGGCGACGCGATCCTCGCCGCCGTCGCCGCCCAGGACAGCCCGGCCACCGTGCTCGGCGTGCCGTTCCACATCGGCCTGCTCGCCTCCACCGTGCCGTCCGGGCCGCTGCCGCAGCTCAAGCGGATGACCACCGGCGGGGAGCTGGTCCCGGCCGCCGTCGCCCGCGCCTTCACCGACCGCTACGGCGTCCCGCTGGGCAACATGTACGGGATGACCGAGGTCGGCGTCATCGGCACCGACCTGCACGGGGCGCACCGCCCCGCCATCGCCCCCGCCCCGGGCATCCGGGTCCGCGAGTCCGGCGGCGAGCTGTGGGTCAGCTGCCCGGCCAACCCGTACGTCGGGCTCGCCGACCCGACCCGCTGGGCCGACGGCTGGCTGCACACCCGCGACGCCGGCGCGGTCGACCCGGACACCGGGCTGGTCACC
This sequence comes from Micromonospora sp. NPDC005707, assembly GCF_040631005.1. Lineage (NCBI taxonomy): Bacteria > Bacillati > Actinomycetota > Actinomycetes > Micromonosporales > Micromonosporaceae > Micromonospora > Micromonospora sp. NPDC005707. The sequence continues at coordinate 154,094 of NZ_JBEXYR010000007.1, read as the reverse complement.
GTCAAGGGCCGGCTCGACTCGCAGGTGTCGGTGGGCGGCATGAAGGTCGACCTGACCGAGGTGGAGGCCACCGTCGCCGAGCTGCCCGGGGTGACCGCCGCCGTGGTGGTCTGGGACGACGGCATCACCGCGTACGTGCAGACCGACGGCTCGCTCTCCGAGGACACCCTGGACAAGCTGCTCGCCGAGCGCCTGGCCGGCTACAAGCGGCCCCGCACCCTGCACCTGCTGGATCAGCTGCCCCGCACCACCACCGGCAAGCTGGTCCGCTCCACTGCGGCGCTGCGGGACGCCGCGTCATGACCGGCCCGCTGTTCGAGGGCGACCTCGACCGGCCCGGCCGCCCCGGCGACCGCGACGGCGAGCACCAGGCCCGCCCCGCCGGCCGGGTGGCCGACCCGCACCCCGGGACAGCCGTGGACCGGGCGCAGCAGCTCGCCGGCGCCGGCCGGTACGGGCATCCGCCGGCGCAGCCCGCCGTCGCGCAGCCCCGTGCCCAGCGCCTTGCCGACCGCCTCCTTGGCCGTCCACAGGCGCAGGAAGTCCAGCTCCCGGCCGTCCTCGGCCCGGGCGGCCAGCCAGGCCGCCTCCTCCGGGTCGAACCAGCGCCGGGCCAGGGGCGTGGCGGGCAGCGGCCGGCGTCGCTCGACGTCCACCCCGACCGGTCCACCCGCCCGGGCGGCCACCACGACCACCCTGTCGACGTGGCTGACGCTGACCGGCAGCGTCCGCCCGTCGGCCGCGTACACCTCCGGGCACCCGCCGGGCGCCCGTCCCACCCCGATCTCCGCCTCGGGCCGGCCGAGCAACGCGCCACCCGCGCGCCTCAGCAGCCGCCGCGCCAGCTCCCGCTGGTCGCCGGCGGTCCGGTCGGTCCACACGTACACGGTGTCCCGACCGGGCACCGGTAGCTGGCTCACGGAAAGAGGTTAACGCCATGCGAGACGAGGTCCGCACCTTCGTCATCGAGCAGCTCGCCGACATGAACTACGACGTCGAGGACGTCGACGACGACACCACCCTCGGCCCCTCCGGCGTCGACCTCGAGTCGCTGGCCCTGGCCGACCTCGCGGTCCGGGTCGAGGACCGGTACGGCCTGAAGTTCGACGACGACGAGTCGGAGAAGCTGGCCCTCATGACGGTCGGCGAGTTCACCACGATGGTCGCCGACCGGGTGGCCGCGAACAGCGACAACTCCTGATGACCGGTCAGCCCGACCTGGGGCGAGCTGACCTGGTGAGCATGCTCGCCGAACTGACCGCGAAACCCGTCGACCAGGTGCCCGACCGGATCGGCTCGATGGAGCTGGCCTGGCTCGTGCACCTCGTCGAGCAACGCTACGACCGCCGGCTGGAGCTGACCGACGACCAGCTCGCCGGCATCCGCACAGTCGACGACGCCCTCGCGGTGTTCCAGACCTCGCTGACCGTTCCCGCAGATGGCTGAGCGGGAGCCTGTACGGATCACCGGCGTCCACGCGCTCAGCGCCCTCGGCAGGGGCGCCGACGCGCTGCTCGCCGGGGTGCTCGCCGGCACCCCGGCGTTCACACCGGTGCGCCGCTTCGACACCGGCGGCCGCCGGGTCACCGTGGCGGCCACCCTGCCGGAGGTCGGCACCCTCGCCGACGAGCTGGCCGACGCGATCGACCGCGCCTGCCGGGCGGCCGGTCTGGACCGCACGCACCGGGCCGGCGCCGCGCTGTTCCTCGCCGCGCACGGCGGCCCGCACTCGTTGCCGGCGCCGGACCGTCCGGGCGGCGGGGACGCCGGGCCGGAGGTGCCGGCGCTCGCCGGCCACCTGGCCCGCCGCTGCGGCCTCGGGGAACGCACCCGCGTCTACACCACGGCCTGCGTGTCCGCGAGCACCGCGGTCGCCGACGCCGCGACCCTGATCGGCCGGGGCGACCTGGACCGGGTCGTGGTCGCGGCCGGCTACCTGGTCGAGCCGGACCAGTACGCCCTCTTCGACGCCGGGCGGGCGCTCGCCGCCGACGGCGCGGTCCGCCCGTTCAGCGCCGGCCGCCAGGGCCTGCTGCTCGGCGACGGGGTGGTCGCGGTGGTGCTGGAGTCGGCCCGCGCGGCCGCCCGCCGGGGCGCCCCGACGCTGGCCACGGTGGCCGGGTGGGGACGGGCCGGAGACGCGTACCACCCGTGCCAGCCGCACCCGCGGGGGCACGGGCTGGCCCGGGCAGTGGAGGCGGCGCTGCGCCGGGCCGGGCTGCCGGGCACGGCGGTGGGCTACGTCAACGCCAACGCCACCGGCACCCCGTACAGCGACGCGTCCGAGGCGGCGGCGCTGGGCCGGGTGTTCGGCGCGGCGGCCGGACGGATCCCGGTCAGCTCCACGAAGGCGGTGCACGGGCACGCGCTGGAGGCGTCCGGCCTGCTCGAACTGGTGGTCACCGTGCTCGCGCTCGGGCACGGCAAGCTGCCGGTCAACGCCGGCTGGCTCGGCCCCGACGAGAACTGCCCGCTGGACGTCGTCACCGACGCGCCGCGCCCGGCCACCACGGCCCACGCGCTGACCCTCAACGCCGCGTTCGGCGGGGCGAACACCGCCCTGCTGGTCGGTGCGCCGTGACCGCCCCGGTGCTGGCCGAGGCCCGCTGGCCGGAGGCCGGGGACGGGCCGCCGCCGGCAGTGCCGGGCTTCGTGCACTCGGCGTTCGCGCCGCTGGTGGTGGCGGTGGCCGACCGCTGCCTGCGCGCCCGGTACGGGACGGGGCCGCTGCCCGCCGGCAACCGGACGGCGGTGGTGCTGGTCAGCGCGGGCGGCGACCGGGCCAGCGCCGCGCACGTCCGCGCCACGGTCGCGGCCGGCGGCCGGGTCGGTCCGCTGTTCTTCTTCCAGTCGGTGCCGAACAGCGTCGCCGGGCACGTCGCGGCGCGCTGGGGACTGGACGGGCCGGTGGTGTGCCTGAGCCCCACGGGGGACGCACGGGCGGAGGGCGCCGCCGAGGCGGACCTGCTGCTGTACGACGGCGACGCCGCGCAGGCGTTGCTGGTCCTGATCGAACAGGCACCGGACGGTACGCCGGGCGAGGCGACCGCGGAGCTGCTGGGGGAGGGAACACGTCAATGAGGACGAAGGGACTGCGCGGCGCCCTGGCGGCCGACACCGAGGTGGGCGCGGGCAACGTGCTCGCCCGGGTGCTGGCCCACGGCGCCGACCCGGACGGGCCGGGACTCACGTTCGACACCGCGGTCGACGGCCACCCGGCCGGGACACCGCTGACCCTGGGCCGGCTCGACCAGCTGGTCGCCGCCCGGGCCGCCTGGCTGCACGAGCGCGGGGTCCGGCCCCGCGACCCGGTCGCCGTCTGGGCCGGCGCCGCCGCCGACATGGTGCTGTCGTTCCTGGCGCTGGCCCGGCTCGGGGCGATCCCCGCGCTGATGAACGGCCGGCTGCGCCCGGAGATCGCCGCCGAGTACATCCGCCGGCTGCGCGCCGCCGGGGTGCTCGCCGACGCCGCGCACGCCGCGGCCCTTCAGGGGCACGACCTGGGGGCGCCCCTGCTCGGCGAGCCGGCCGAGGCGGGCGGCGGGGACCCGGCCGCGGCGCCGCCGCACTACCGGCACCACGACGACGACCCGGTCGTCATCACCCACACCTCCGGCACCACCGGGGTGCCGAAGGCGGTGCTGCACTCGCACGCCAGCCTCTTCGCCGCCACCCGGCACCTGCTCGCCATGCCGCAGGCGCAGGGCACCACCCGGATCCTCAACGCGCTGCCCGCCCCGCACACCGCGACGGTGCTCATGGTCAACCAGGCGCTGGGCAACCGGGCGGAGATGCTCCTCCTCTCCGAGCAGGGCGGCGAGCGGGTGCTCGACGCCATCCAGCGCTGGCGGCCGGACGGCGTGTTCGGGTTCTCCGTCACCTGGGCCGAGCTGGCCCGCTTCGACCTGTCGGCGTACGACCTGGACTCGGTGCGGCTGTGGTTCAACACCGGCGACTGCTCGCACGAACCGCACGTGCGCCGGCTGGTCAAGGTCGGCTCGCGGGACGTGATGACCCGCGACGGGGTGACCCGGGTGCCCGGCTCGGTCTTCATCGACGGGCTCGGCTCCAGCGAGATGGGCCACTCGATGTTCCACATCAGCCACACCGTCGACACCGACCGGTACGGCCGCTGCGTCGGCCGCCCGTACCGGTTCACGAAGGTGGCCGTGCTCGACGAGGCGGGCAACGAGCTGCCGCCCGGGCAGGTCGGCTGGCTGGGCATCGACTCGCCGTCGCTGTTCCGCGGCTACTGGAACGACTCGGTCACCACCTACCGCTCCCGGCTGCGGGGCTGGTACCTCACCGGCGACCTGGTCCACGCTGACGCCGACGGCCGCTACTACCACCTGGACCGGGCCGTGGACTCGGTCGAGACGGGCGACGGGAAGCGGTTCTTCACGGCGCTGTCCGAGGAGCGGATCCTCGCCGCCTGCGCCGACGTCACCGACTGCACCGTGGTGATCGTCAAGGAGGACGACGAAGTCGGACGACCACTCCGGCCCGGCATGTCCGACGCCACGCCACGACCCGGGGCAGTCGTCACGGACGTGCTGCTGGAGCTGGCGGCCGGGGCGGACCCGGCCGAGGACCGCACGGCGCGGATCCGGGCCGCCATCGGGCCGGACCTGGCCGCCACCCTGCGCCGGGTGGTGCCGGTGCGCGCCGAGGACATCCCGGTCACCGTGACCGGCAAGGTCCGCAAGGTGGCGCTGCGCGAGCGCTACCTCGCCGAGGCCCCGTCATGAGCGCCGTCGTCACCGGCATGGGGCTGTTCACCCCGGCCGGCCGGGGCGTCGAGGAGACGTTCACGGCGCTCACCACCGGCCGGTCCGGGTTGCGCCGGCCGCCCGAGGGGCACCCGGCGCGGGACAGCCTCGAGGTGGCCGGGATCCTGCCGGACATCGACCCGCGCAGCGTCGCCTCCGGCCCGGAGACGAAGGTGCTCGACCGGGTCGTGCTGCTCGCCCTGATCACCGCGGCCGAGGCGCTCGCCGACGCCGGCATCGAGGTGGGGCGCGACGTCGACCCGGACCGGATCGGGGTCATCGTCGGCGGAGTCGGCGGAATGTCCACGCTGGAGAGTCAGGTCCTGGCCCGCGCCGCACGGGGCCGGGCGGCGGTCAGCCCGTACCTGCTCACCGGGATCCTGCCGAACATGCCGTCGGCCCGCATCGCCATCGCCCACGGCATCCGGGGTTACAGCTCCGCGGTGGGCACGGCCTGCGCCTCCGGCGCCCAGGCGGTGGCCGACGGGGTACGCCTCATCCGGGCCGGCGAGGCCGACGTGGTGCTCTGCGGGGCGAGCGAGGCGCCGCTCTTCCCGACCTTCGCCGACACCTTCGGCAACGCCCGGGCCCTGGCCCGGGGCTGGGACGAGCCCACCGAGGCCAGCCGCCCGTTCGACAAGCGGCGCAACGGGTTCGTGCTCGCCGAGGGGGCGGCGCTGCTGGTGCTGGAACGCGCCGAGCACGCCGCTGCCCGGGGGGTGACCGGCTACGCCGAGGTCGCCGGCTACGGGGTGAACTCCGACGCCCACCACCCGACCGCGCCCCGGCCGGACGGCGCCGGGGCGGCCGCCTGCATGCGCCGGGCGCTGGCCGGCGGGGGAGTGACGCCGGCCGACGTCGGCTACGTCAACGCGCACGGCACCGGCACCAGGCTCGGCGACATCGCCGAGACCACCGCCCTCGCCGAGGTGTTCGGCGCCGGCGGGGTGCCGGTCAGCTCCACCAAGGCGCTCACCGGGCACCTGCTCGGCGCCTCCGGCGTGCTGGAGGCGGCGGCCACCGCCCTCGCCCTCGGCCGCGGGCTGCTCCCGCCCACCTACCACCTGGACGACCCGGACCCGGACTGCGAGGCGGACCACGTCCGCGCCGCGCCCCGGGCCACCCGGGCCGACCACGCGCTGACCAACTCGTTCGGGTTCGGCGGCCAGAACGTCAGCCTGCTGCTGCGCCGGAACTGATCGGACTTGACCCCGGGCGGACGCCCGGGTCGCAGTCACGGGGGGAACAGGGGGAAAGGCTACCTATGGACATCAATGGCATAGACCACATCGAGCTGTACGTGGGAGACGCCCGCCAGGCCGCCTTCTACTTCGACACCGCCGTCGGCTTCCGGCTGCGGGGCCAGGGCGGCCCGGAGACCGGGCTGGCCGGGCAGCGCTCGCTGCTGCTCGAACAGGCCGACATCCGGATGGTGCTCACCAGCGGGCTGACCGCCGACCACCCGGCGTCGACCTACGTGCACCGGCACGGCGACGGCATCGCCGTGGTGGCCCTGGAGGTCGACGACGCCGCCGGGGCGTACGCGGAGCTGGTGGCCCGGGGTGCGACCGGGGTGACCGGGCCGCGCACCTTCACGGGCGCGGACGCCGAGGTGGTGACCGCCGAGGTCGGCGGCTTCGGCGACGTGCTGCACCGCCTGGTCGAGCGGCGCGGCGACCGGACGCGGTTCCTGCCCGGTGCGATCGAGGAGGTGCCCGGCGGCGGCGACCGCCCGCTGCTCGCCGAGATCGACCACCTGGCGGTCTGCGTGCCGCCGGGCCAGCTCGACGAGACGATCGGGCACTACGAGAAGGTCTTCGGCTTCGCGCAGATCTTCGAGGAGCACATCGAGGTCGCCGGGCAGGCGATGAACTCGAAGGTGGTGCAGAGCCCGTCGGGGCGGGTGACCCTCGTGCTGCTGGAGCCGGACACCGGCCGGCGGCCGGGGCAGATCGAGGACTTCCTGCGCTGGCACGCCGGCGCCGGGGTGCAGCACCTCGGGCTGCGCACCGACGACATCGTCACGGCGGTCGGCGCCCTCGCCGGCCGGGGGGTGCGTTTCGCCGGCACGCCGGGCGCCTACTACGACGACCTGGAACGGCGGGTCGGCAAGGTGGACGCGCCGCTGGACCGGCTGCGCGACCTGAGCATCCTGGTCGACTCGGACCACGACGGCCAGCTGCTGCAGATCTTCACCGAGTCGATGCACGTGCGCCGCACCCTCTTCCTCGAAGTCATCGAGCGGCGCGGGGCGCGCACCTTCGGCAGCGGCAACATCAAGGCGCTCTACGAGGCCAAGGAACGCGAACTCGCCGCGGCGGGGGCGACCCCCGCCGCCGCGGCCGGGACGGCAGGAGGGGTTCGGGCATGACCACGACACATCCGGCACTGACCGCCGAGGAGCAGGCGCTGCTGCCGTCCGACGAGGACGTGCGGCACTACGCCGAACACGGCTGGTACCTGAGCAGGAAGCTGCTCACCGACGACGAGGTGGACACCCTCGCCGCCGCGACCGACCGCTACTACGCCGGGGAGCGGGACCGGCGGCTGCCCGTCCGCCCGCCGAAGCTGGCCTACTGGGAGCCCGCCAAGGGCGACGTGCAGCGGCACAACGACTACGTGCACCACGAGCACGACGCCATCGGCCGGATCCTGCGCAAGCCGCTGATCGGCGCGGTCGCCGCCCGGCTCGCGCGGGCCGACGAGATCCGGATCTTCCAGTCCACCCTCATCCACAAGCCGCCGATCTCCGGCGAGCCGTCCAACATCGTGCCCTGGCACTTCGACAAGCACTACTGGGCGTCCTCCTCCTCGGAGAACATGCTCACCGCGTTCATCCCGTTCCACGACTGCGGCGAGGAGATGGGCACCATCACCATCGTCGACGGCTCGCACCGCTGGCGGGAGGTCGGCGCGGACGACACCGTGGTGCGGCACTTCGCCGACCGGGACCGCGACCAGCTGGAGGAGATGCTCGCCGAGAACGCCGCCCACAACGGGGCGGAGATTCGCAAGGTGCCCATGGTGATCCCGAAGGGGCACATGAGCTTCCACCACTGCCGCGTCTACCACGGCAGCGGCGCCAACGTCAGCGGCCGCCCCCGCCAGGCCATCTCGCTGCACCTGCAGGACGGCGCCAACGCCTGGCGGGAGTATCCGCTCTCCGACGGCACCCTCGCCGCGTACAACCACGACGTGCTGGTCCGCCGCACCCCCGACGGCCGGCCGGACTACGCGGACCCCGAGTTCTGTCCCGTCATCTGGCGCGACCGCGCCCCGCAGGGAGGCTGACATGTCACGGTACGACTGGGGGAGGACGCACCCGGGCATCGAGCGGCTGGAGCGGGCGGTGACCGACCGCCGCGACGTGGTGGTCAAGCACCCGCTCTACGCCAACCTGGACACCCACGAGGCGCTGGTCACCTTCATGGAGCACCACGTCTTCGCGGTGTGGGACTTCATGTCGCTGCTGACGTCGTTGCAGCGCCAGCTCACCTGCGTGACCGTCCCGTGGATCCCCACCGGCCCGACCGGCAGCCGCCGCCTCATCAACGACATCGTCATGGTCGAGGAGAGCGACGAACTGGGCGACGGCTACATCAGCCACTTCGAGCTGTACGTGCGGGGCATGCGGGAGGCCGGCGCGGACACCGGTGCCGTGGACCGGCTGGTCGACCTGCTGCGCGCCGGCCGGCCGGTCACCGGGGCGCTGGCCGAGGCGGGCGTGCCCGCGCCCTCGGCCGCGTTCGCCGCCACCACCTGGCGGATCATCGAGAGCACCCCGGTGCACTGCCAGGCGGCGGCCTTCGCCTTCGGCCGGGAGGACCTCATCCCGGAGATGTTCACCCAGGTCGTCGCGGTCAACGAGCGCAGCAACCGGCTCCACACGTTCGTCGACTACCTGGAGCGGCACATCGAGGTCGACGGCGAGCAGCACACCCCGATGGCCATGCAGATGCTCGCCGACCTGTGCGGCGACGACGACGGCAAGTGGCAGGCGTGCGCCGACACGGTCAACGACGCGCTCGCCGCCCGGGCGCGGCTCTGGGACGGCATCCTGGCCACGATCAAGGAGGGCCGCCCGGCGTGACCGGTCCCGACCCGGCCGGCCTCTACCGGACGGTCCGGCTCATCCGCCGCTTCGAGGAGCGGGCGATCGAGCTGGTCGACGCCGGGGAGATCGTCGGTGGCATCCACCCGTACCTCGGCCAGGAGGGCGTCGCCGCCGGGGTCTGCGCGGCGCTGCGGGCCGCGGACCTGGTGACCGGCACCCACCGCGGGCACGGGCACGTGCTGGCCAAGGGCGCCGACCCGGCCCGGATGCTCGCCGAGCTGTGCGGCCGGGTCACCGGGCTCAACCGGGGCCGGGGCGGGTCGATGCACGCCGCCGACTTCGGCGCCGGGGTGCTCGGCGCCAACGCCATCGTCGGGGCCGCCGGCGCGATCCTCACCGGAGCGGTGTGGGCGCGCCGGCGGCGCGGCGACGACGTGGTCGGGGCGACCTTCTTCGGCGACGGCGCGGTCAACGAGGGGATGCTCCTCGAGGCGTTCAACCTGGCCGCGCTCTGGCGGGTGCCGGTGCTCTTCGTCTGCGAGAACAACGGCTACGCCACCACCATGCCCGTCGAGGGCGCGGTCGCCGGCACCATCGCGGGCCGCGCCGCCGCCTTCGGCATGCCGGCCACCGCCGTCGACGGCCAAGACCCCGAGAAGGTACGCGCGGTCACGGCCGCCGCCGTCGCGCGGATGCGCGCCGGCGGCGGCCCCGAGCTGGTCGAGGCCCGCACCTACCGGTTCGACGCCCACCACACCTTCGAACACCGGGTACGCCTCGACTACCGCCCGCCGGAGGAGGTGGCCGCCGCGCGCCTCCGGGACCCGGTGCTCATCCAGGGCGACCGGCTGCCCACCGCGGCCCGTGCGGCGGTCGACGCCGAGGTCGAGGCCACCCTCGCCGCGGCGGTGGACTTCGCGCTGGCCGGCCCGGCGCCCGATCCCGCCACCGCCCTCGACCACCTGTACGCCAGCGGGCTCACCGCCCGGACCGGAGGTGGCTGATGCCCCGGCTCTCCTACCGCAGGGCGCTCACCCGGGCGCTCGCCGACGAGATGACCCGCGACGAGTCGATCTTCCTGCTCGGCGAGGACATCCGGGTGGCCGCCGCCAACGTCACCACCGGCCTGTTGAAGAAGTTCGGCCCGGAGCGGGTCCTCGACACGCCCCTGTCGGAGCAGGCGTTCACCAGCTTCGCCACCGGCGCCGCGCTGGCCGGGGCACGACCGGTCATCGAGTTCCAGATCCCGTCGCTGCTCTTCCTGGTCTTCGAGCAGATCGTCAACCACGCGCACAAGTTCCCGCTGATGACCGGCGGCCAGTGCGCGGTGCCGGTCACCTACCTGGTGCCCGGCTCCGGCTCCCGCACCGGCTGGGCCGGGCAGCACTCCGACCACCCGTACAGCCTCTTCGCCCACGTCGGGGTCACCACCGTGGTGCCGGCCACCCCGGCCGACGCGTACGGGCTGCTGGTCTCGGCGATCCGCTGCGACGACCCGGTGGTCGTGTTCGCCCCCGCCGGGGCCCTCGACGTGCGGGCCGACGTCACCGACCTCGCCCCGGTGCCGCTGGGGCGGGGCGTGGTGCGCCGCCCGGGCACGGACGTCACGGTGGTCGCCGTCGGGCACCTGGTGCACGACGCACTGGCGGTCGCCGACGAACTGGCCGGCCAGGTCTCGGTGGAGGTCTTCGACCCGCGCACGCTGTATCCGTTCGACTGGGACGGGCTGCTCGACTCGGTGTCCCGCACCGGGCGCCTCGTGGTGGTGGACGACTCCAACCGGTCCTGCGGGATCGCCGGGGAGATCATCGCCACCGTCGTCGAGCGGGTCCCGCTCGCCGCACCGCCCCGCCGGGTCACCCGACCGGACGGCGCCGTGCTGCCCTTCGCGCCCGCCCTGGACCGGGCCGTGCAGCCCGGCCGCGACCAGCTCACCGCCGCCATCCAACTGACCTGTAAGGACGGATGAACGATGGACCCGAACTACCCGTGGCCGCCCGCCGGGCAGGCGTGGACCGACCTGCCCGAGCCGACCCGTGCGGCGATGGTGGCGGCCGGCGCCGGCGCCTGGGAGAAGATCTTCCACGGCCGGGCCACGTACAACAAGCAGTGGCGGTTGGCCCGGCCCCCGGTGCTCACGGCCGACGCGTTCCGCGAGCTGAACGAGGTCTGCGACCGGATCGCCCAGCTCATCCTGGAGGCGTGCCGGCGGCGCGCCCGCACCGCCGGGGACCTGCGCCGGCTGCTCGACGTGCCGGCCGGGGAGACCCGGCTGCTGGACGAGGACGAGCCGCTGCACGAGGGGCTGCTCGCCGCGTACCGGCCGGACGTGCTGTTCTCCGGCGGCGTGCCGTGCATCGTGGAGTACAACATCGACAGCAGCCTGGGCGGCGGCTTCGACGCCGACACGGTCATCTACCGGTACGCCGAGCTCTACCGCGAGCACGGCCTGCTCGACGGGCTGCCGGTCCGGCCCGCACCGTCCCTGCTCGACCAGCGGTTCGTCGCCATCCGCGACACTCTCGGCCTGCCCGCCGGCGCCCGGGTGGCGCTGCTCATGGACTTCGACGCCGAGTACCCGGGCCTGGACGACCCCGACACGTTCATCCGGATCCTGTCGCCGCTCGCCGACCAGGCCGCGCGCTTCGGCATCGACCTGGTCATCGCGCCGGTCCGCACCGCCGCCCTGGACGAGCACCGCCGGCTGGTGGTCGGCGGCGCCCCGGTCGACGCGCTGTTCCGGCTCTTCGTGCCCAACCGGGTCACCCCCAGCTCCGGCCTGGACGCGGTGGCCGGCGCCCTCGCGGCCGGCACGCTGCCGATGTTCGTCAGCAGCGCCGCCTGGCTGCTCAGCAACAAGCTCAACTACGCCTGGCTCTGGGCCGACCTGGACCTGCTGCCCGAGGCGGACCGGGCGCTGATCCGCCGGTACGTTCCGCACACCGTGGCGCTCACCGCCGACCAGGTCGACCGCGCCCTGGCCGAGCAGGCCGACCTGGTCGCCAAGCCGGCCGGCGGCTCGGCCGGGCACGGGGTGCTGATCGGCCGGGAGATGAGCCCGGTGGCCTGGGAGGACGGGGTCCGTGCCGCGATCGACGCGGGCGGCAACATCCTCCAGCGCTACCACGAGGCCGACCGGGTGGCCATGGACTTCGTGCAGATCGAGACCGGCGAGACGGTCACCGCCGAGGTCCCCTACAGCCTCGCCCCGTACCTGTTCGGCAGAACGGGCTCCGGCGCCCTGGCGCGCGTCGGCTACCCCGGCTGCGAGGAGGTCCTCAACCTGGCGAGAGGCGTCCTCATGACCGGCATCCTCCTGACCAACTGACCCGCCCCCCCTCCCTCTCCGCCCCCGCCGCCGCCGTGTTGATCAAGAAGTTTGGGTCTCGCCGCGCCGGGATTCCTGACGCGAACCTCTTGGTCAACGTTGGGTGGCGGGTGCGGTGGGGGTGGTGAAGAAGGCCGCGATGGGGTCGACGAGCTTCGGCGGGGCTACGGCGATGCCGTTGTGGGCGCTGCCCGGGATCCGCAGGGTCCGGGCCCGGGGGAGGGCGGCGGCCAGGAGATCGTTGATCTCGGTGAAGTAGGGGGCGGCCCTGGCGCCGCTGACCAGCAGCACCTCGGCGGCGATCCCCGCGTACTCCTCGGCCGGTCCCTCGTGCGCCTGCACCTGCCGCGACTCGGCCAGCGTCATCCCCACGAGGCTGCCCATCGTCCGCCCGACCTCGGTGCGCAGGAACGCCCGGCAGATCGCGGTACGCACGACGAGGGGCAGCCGCGACGCGGGTGAGTGCGGGTTGACGCCCGTCCCCACGATCGCCAGCGCCCGTGCCGGGTTCCCGGCCCGGATCGCCTCCTCGGCGGGGTCGAGGAACGCGGTCGGCAGGCCCTGGCCGGCCAGGCAGAGCGGCAGGTCGTAGAGCGCGATCCGGTCCAGCGGCAGCCGGAGCGCCGCCCGGAGGACGACGAACGCGCCGTAGCTGTGCCCGATGGCCCGGCGGGCGCCGGTGTGCGCGAGCACCGCGCCGAGGTCGTCGATCTCCTGCTCCACCGTGTACGGCTCGCGCCGGGGCGCGGCGTCCGCGCGGCCCCGCCGGTTGTACAGGTGGACGGTGAACCGGTCGGCGAGCCGCGCGGCGAGCCGACGGTATTCGTGGATGGTGACCCCGCCCCCGTGCACCAGCACGAGATCCGGGCCGGTGCCCCTCGAGTGCAGGACGATCCCCGCGCCGTCCGGTGCCGTGATCCGCTGCATGGCTGCTCCCTCCGACCCCGCGAAACCGCGAACGCTGTTTGCAGTTTACAGTGGTGTGGTGACCGGCGCACCGAGGGATCCGGCCGACGGCGACTCCGCCGGACGGTCGATCTGGACCCGGCCGCAGCGCGGCGCCCGCGGCCCCGCCCCGACGCACAGCCGCGACGAGATCGTCGCCGCCGCCGTCGCGCTGGCCGACGCCGACGGGCTGGGCGCCGTGTCGATGCGCGCGGTCGCCGGGGCGCTCGGGATGGCCGCCGGCTCGCTCTACCGGCACCTGTCGTCCCGGGACGACCTGCTCGACCTGATGGTCGACCGGTGTGTGGGGGAGCTGCGGCCGTACCCGGCGGACGGCGGAACCTGGCTGGACCAGTTCCTCCTGCTGGCCCGTCGCCAACTCGCGCTCTACCTGCGCCACCCGTGGCTGCCCGACGCCATCGCCCGGCCCACCGTCCCCGGGCCCAACACCCTCGCCCACTTCGACGCCTGCCTGCGCCTGCTGCAACCGGTCCGGGCCGGGGTCGCCGCGAAGTTCGAAGCGATCGCCATGGTCACCGGCGTGGTCTCGCTCTTCGCCCGCAGCGCGGCGGCCGCCGGCACGGTCACCTTCGACCACGTCGACCTGGCGGCGTACCCGCACCTGGCCGCCGCGTTCGCCGAACCCCCGTCCACCCCGCCCGACCGCGACCTCTTCGAACGCACCCTTCGCAGCCTCCTGACCGGCCTGCTCACCACCGACCCACCCTGACCCCCTCGCGGGCGGGGGCAGGTGTCGGGCGGGTCAGGTTGGGGTGGGGGCGGGCAGTTGGCGGGTGAGCGCCGCGCGCAGGGCCTTCGTCGAGGGGCGGAGCGCGCCGACGTGGACCCGGTATTCCGGCCGGCCGGCGCGTACGCGGGGCCGCAGAGTGGCGGCGGGCGGAACCGCCTCCGGGCGCAGCGTGACCCGGAGGGTGGCGAGCGGGCCGACGTGTCGGATCACCGCCGACTCGATCGCCTGCCACGGGAGGACGACCCCCCGCCCTTTGTCGGCCAGGCCCAGCCCCGCGTCGGTGACGTCGACCGCCGGCCAGTTGCGCCGGTGGAAGACGAACGACAGGGCGGTGAAGGCGACCACGAAGACCACACCCGAGCCGGCCGTGCCGGACAGGTCGGCCGGCGGCCGCCGGGCCACGAGGGCGAACACGGTCTGGGCGATCACCCAGGCCACGACGCCGAGCAGCAGCAGCAGTCCGGCCATCCGTGCCGGGGGCGTCCGGAAGGCCGTCGTCTCGTGCTCAACCATGCGGGTCCTCCGGTCGACAGGGTGCGGACGACTGTGGGGGATCTCCATCGACCCGTCGATCAGGCTTGTGCGCGCAGGTGGCTGCCGAGCACCCGGAGGGTCGCCGCGGTGGCGACCGCGTCGCTGCGGGCGCTGCCGTGCCGGCCGTCGCTGCTGTAGAGCGACGGATCCGCGACGAGCGGGTGGTCGGTCAGGTGCACGTGCAGCGTGCCGAGCCGTTCCGCCAGCCGCCCGGTGTGGAATGAAAGCTGACGCATCCGCTCACGGAGGCCAGCTCGCAGCGGCTCGGGCACGGCCGGGCTGTGCGACACGTCGAACATGCCGACCGTGATGACGTCCGCCCCGGCGCCCTTGAGCGCGGTGACCATCGCGGTCAGGTCGGCGTCCACCGCCGCCGGGTCGTACGCGGGCCGGAACGCGTCGTTGCCGCCGCACACCACCAGCGCCAGGTCCGGCGCGAACTCCAGCGCGGGCGCCAACTGGGTCGCCCGCACCTCGTGCGCCCGCAGCCCGCGCCGCCCGAGGTTCCGGTACGCCAGCTCGGGGCGTACCGCGCGCAGTTCGGCGCCGATCCGGTCGGCCCACTGGAGGTCCGGGTAGCCGTCGACCGGCTCGCACATGCCCTCGGCCACGCTGTCGCCCAGCACCACGAACCGCCGCCACGGGTGCCCCCGCAACAGCTCGCCGGCCTCACCCGGGCGCAGGCACCACGGATCCGTCGCTTCGGTCACCGTCGATCCCATGCCCGCACGCTAACCCAGCCGTACCGGATCCGTCGATCATGAGGCCGACGCCCGCGAACCGGGAACAATGGCGGGGTGCAGGTGGCGGTGTGCGGGCCGGCGGAGGCGACGCCGGAGGAACGGGCCCGGGCCCGGCGGGTGGGGGAGCTGCTCGCCGAGCGCGGGGTCACCGTGCTCTGCGGCGGGGGCGGTGGCGTGATGGCCGCGGTCGCCGCCGGCGTCCGCGACCGCGCCGGCCTGGTCATCGGGGTACGCCCCGACGACGGCACCGCCCCCGCCCCCGTCGAGCTGTCCGCCTCGCTGGTCACCAACATGGGCCAGGCCCGCAACGCCATCCTGGTGTGGAGCGCGGACGCGGTGATCGCCGTGGGCGGCTCCTGGGGGACGCTCAGCGAGGTCGCGCTGGCGATGCGGCGCGGCGGGATCCCGGTGGTGGTGCTCGGCGGCTGGCGGGTCCTCGACGCCCATGGCGATCCCGTCCCCGGGCCGGTCCACGCGGCCACCCCCGAGGACGCCGTGCGCCTGGCCCTCGACGGCGGGCCGGAACCGGCCCATCCCGATCCGGCCGCGCCCTGAGCGCCGCGGCCCGCTCGCGCGGGCATTCCGGGGCCGGTCGCGCGGCACCGGTCAGCCGAGCAGGGCCAGCAGGTCCCCGGGCCGGGCCGCGCTGAGGTCGGCCGCCTCCGTCGGGTCGTACTGGTGGCCCCAGGCCGCGGCCACCGCCACCGCGCCGCTGTCCCGGGCGGCCCGCAGGTCCAACGGCGAATCACCCACGTACGCGGCGCGGCCCGGTGCCACGCCCAGTCGCCGGCAGGCCAGTTCCACGCCGTCGGGCGCCGGCTTGGGGCGGGCCACCTGGTCGCCGCCGAGGACGACCCGGAAACGGCCGAGCAGGCCGACCCGGTCGAGCAGGATCTGCGCCGCCCGGTGGCTCGCGCCGGTGAACAGGCCCACCGGCACCCGGTCGGCGACCTCGGCGAGCAGCTCCGCCACCCCCGGGTAGACGGTGACCCGCTCGGCGAGCGCGGCCAGCTCGGCGTGGTAGGTGGCCAGGTCGGCGTCGGTGGCCGGCCGCCCCAGCAGGTGCGTCAGCAGGTCGGCCGGCGAGCCGAGCGAGTAGCCCGCGATGACCTCGGCGTCGGTGCGTTCCGGCCCGCCGCCGGCCAGCACGGCGGCGCGGTAGGCGGCGGGCACCACCTCGTGGGACTCGATGAGCGTGCCGTCCATGTCGAAGACGATGCCGGCCACCGGCCCGGTCATCCGGCCTCCGCCCGGTGGGCGGCGGCCAGCCGCTTCGGGGCGCGCGCGTGCCACGCCTCGGTGACCAGCTCGGTCAGCTCGTCGACGCCGATCCGGTCGAGCCGGACCAGCACCGCCGGGTAGCCCTCGAAGTGCGGCGTGGTGAAGTAGACCCCGGGATCGTCGGCGAGCAGCGCCTCCTTGGCGCCCAGGTCGGGCACCCGGGCGCCGAGGATCGGGCCGTCGGGCGCGGCGTCGCCCAGCGCGTCGAGGTCGGCGCGGCGCAGTGGCCGCTCCCAGACGAAGAGCTTGTCGCGCACCCGCCAGGCGGGCAGGTCGTCGTGCGAACCCCGCTCGGTGGTCTCCGGCAGGGCGAGCGCGATCCGCCGGACGTCGTCCCAGGTGGCCATGGGCCGACCCTACGCCGACCCACCGACACCGGCGCCCGTCCCGCCGGCCCCGCGGCATCCCGCCTCGCCGGGTCACCGTGCGCGGCCGGAGATCCTGGCAGACTGGCGGCACCGTCCGCCGACCCGATCGGAGTGGGATGCGCAGGATCACCGTGGCGTTGTCGATCTCCCTCGACGGCTACTTCGAGGGGCCGGGCGGCGACCTGAGCTGGCACCGGGTCGACGAGGAGCTGCACCAGCACTTCAACGACGACCTGCGCGGCATGTCCGCCTTCCTCGACGGCCGTCGCAACTACGAGCTGATGGCGTCGTACTGGCCCACCGCCGACCAGGATCCGGCCGCCACGCCGCCGGAGCGCGAGTTCGCCGGCATCTGGCGGGACATGCCGAAGTTCGTCTACTCGCGCACCCTGGCCCGCGCCGACTGGAACTCGACGGTGGTGCGCGAGGTCGTCCCCGAGGAGGTGCGGGCGCTGAAGGAGCAGCCGGGCGGCGACATGGCCCTCGGCGGCGCCGAGCTGGCCGCCGCCTTCGCCCGGCACGGCCTGGTCGACGAGTGGCGGCTCTACGTCATGCCGGTCGTGCTCGGCGCGGGTCGGCCGCTCTTCCCGGCCGGCGCCCGCCTCGACCTCGACCTGATCACCGAGCGGCGGTTCGGCAACGGCGTGGTGCAGCTCAGCTACCGCTGACCGGCCCGGCGCGGGCCCGCGCCGGGCCGGGCCACGCCGGGTGCAACGGGTCAGACCGGGGTGGAGGCCACCGGTTCCGCCGCCGGCCGGTCCGCGGGTTGGCGGGCCACCAGCAGCGGCGCCAGCGTGAGCACCAGGCAGGCCACCGCCATCACCAGCAGCGCGGGGGTCAGCCCGAGGACCGCCACCGACCAGCCGCCGAGCAGCGCCCCGACGGGCAGGCCGAGGAAGGCCACCGAGCCGGAGATGCCGAGCACCCGGGTCTGCAACGACTCCGGCACCCGCTCGTAGAGGGCCGCGCCGAGCAGCGGGTTCACCGCCGCGATGGCGATGCCGGACACGAAGGTCACGACGAGCACCACCACGAGGTCGTCGCTGAGCGCCAGGGCGAGCAGCCGGGGCGCGCCGCTGAGCGCCAGCCCCAGCGCGAACGTGGCCCGCCGGGGCAGCCGGGTGCCGGCCACGGTGAAGAGGAGGTTGCCCAGCAGCGCGCCGGCGGAGAACACCCCCAGCAGCAGGCCGAACCCGGCCGGGTCGCCGAGCACCCGGTCCACCCAGAGCGGGATCCACACGGCGACGCTGGCGTTGGCGAACATGTTGGACGCGGAGACGACGACCAGCATGGTCAGCAGGGTGCGGTCGGTGCGCAGGTAGGCGAAGCCGCCGCGCAGCGCCCGCAGGTAGCTCTCCCGGGGCGCCGGCTGGGCGGGCGCGGGCGGCCGGACCAGCAGCCCGATCACGAGCGCGCACGCCGCGAAGGTGGCCGCGTCGATCCAGATCGCCCGGGTCACTCCCACCCAGTCGATGAGCAGCCCGCCGAGCACCGCGCCGAAGAGCGTCATGCCCCGGGCCAGCCCGTCGTAGGCGGAGGTGAGCCGGATGAGCGGCACCCCGGCCCGCTCGGCGGCCGGCTTGAACAGCACGTGCTTGACCCGGTCGCCGATGCCGCGCAGCCCGCCGGCCACGGCGACCAGCACGAGCAGCGTGCCGAACCCGAGCCAGGGCGCCAGCGCGACGACCGCCATGGCGGCCGCGCTGGCCGCGTCCACGGCGACCGAGGTACGGCGTACCCCGAAGCGATCCGCCCACGGGGTGGCCAGGGCGCTGGAGAGCATGTACGGCAGGGTCTCCGCCGCCGCGACCAGACCCATCCGGGTCGGGCTGCCGGTGGTCTCCAGCACCAGCCAGGGGATCGCCACCACCGAGATCCGGGTGCCCAGGTTGGACAGCAGGTCGGCGCCGACCAGCGTGTAGAGCTCCCGGCGCGGGGTCACGCCGGGCTGCCGATGGCGATGCCCAGCGTCTCGGCGTCGGCCGGGTGGGCGGCGGCGTACCGGGCGCGCAGGGCGCGCTTGTCGACCTTTGCGGAGCGGTTGAGCGGCAGCGCGTCGAGGAACTCCACGGCACCGGGCGCCCAGGTGTCGCTCAGCTCCCGGGTGACCAGCGCGATCAGCTCGTCCCCGGTCACCGCGGCCCCCGGCGCGGGCACCACGTACGCGTGCGGCAGTTCCCCGGCGACCGGGTCGGGCACGCCGATCACCGCGGCGGCGCGAACCTCGGGGTGGGCGGCGAGCACGTCCTCGATCGGGCGGGAGTAGATCGGCCAGCTGCGCTGCCGGGTGAGGATCCGGTCCTGGAGCCGGTCGACCAGGTAGAGGTAGCCGTCGGCGTCGAGGTGGCCGATGTCGCGGGTGCGGACCCAGCCGTCGACCAGCGTCTCGGCGGTCAGCTCCGGCTGACCGTGGTAGCCGGCGAAGCTCAGATTGGTCCGCGCCCACACCTCGCCGTCCACACCGGCCGGCAGCACCCGGCCGTCGGCGTCACGGATCTCCACGGTCACGTCCCCGTACGGGCGGCCGCAGGAGCGCAGCCGCTCCGGGTGCTCCGGGTCCTCGTTGAGCCCGGGCAGGGCGCAGATGACCACGGCCTCGCTGAGCCCGTACACGATGCGCAGGCACGGGCCGAAGCGGGCGATCGCCTGGCGCAGCCGGGCGGGCGCGGCGGGCCCGGCGCCCACGTTGAACATGAACATGGCGGAGAAGTCGGCGCCGTCGAGGGCCGGGTGGTCGAGCACCTCGTAGAGCATCGGCGGGGTGACGAAGGTGGAGGTGAGCTTCTCGGCGTCCACGGTCCGGATGAACGCCGCCGGGTCCCACTGCTCGCGCAGGAACAGCACCCCGCCGGTGAACAGGTTGAACAGGGTGGTGATCTGGCCGCTGGCCAGCCACATCGGCGAGTGGGACAGGTGCCGCAGGAGCGGGAACCCGGCCGACCGGAAGTCGGCCGCCAGGGCGAGGATCTGCCGGTAGAAGCTCTCCCGGTGATGCACCAGCTTCGGCGTGCCGGTGGTGCCGCTGGTCTGCAGGAACGACTCCGGCGCGGGCGGCGCGGCGGGCAGGTCGGCCGGCTCGCCACCGGTGGCCGTGAGGTCCGGTCCGGCGCCGCCGGGCCCGAGGCAGAGCACCGGTACGCCGGCCAGCCCGCCCGCGATCCGCGCGCCGAGCGGGTCGCGCGGGTCGTGCACGAACGCGTCGGGGCGGGCCAGGGCGACGAACTCGTCGACCTCCCGCCGGGAGGTCACCGGGGCGACCCACATGCTCCGGCAGCCGAGCAGGTGCAGCGCGAGCTGGAGCAGCGGCCCGTCCACGGTGTTGCCGAGCATCACGAGCACCGCGTCCCCCGGGCGTACGCCGTGGCGCAGCAGCGCGCCGGCCAGGCCGCGCACCTCGGCGGCGACCTCGGGGTAGGTGAGCCGGCGGCCCCCGCCGACGAGCGCCTCCCGGTCGCCGAACCCGGCGAGCAGGTCCAGCGCCTCGTGCACGTAGTTCGGCCGGTCGGTCATCGGGCAGCCCCCATCGTGGTCCAGGGACGGTCGGCGGTGGCACCGGAGTGGGGTGCCGCGACGACCGCCGTGGCGGCGTCCGGGCAGGTCGGAGCCGGGACGCGACGGCAGGTGCCAGGGTCGGCGACCGCACCGCCGCCACTGCCGAGCCTAGGCATCCGGCGTCCCCAGAGGACAGCGCCCGAACGGCGTTCGGTGGCACCCCGAAGACATTTGATCATGTCGATCAGGTTGATTGACGCTCATCACCGTCGACGGTTAGTTTCCGGTCCATCGCCCGGCGGCGGCGCCGATCGCGCCGCGCCCCGGGGCTGCCAACGATGGAGGATCAATGCCGACCCCGAAGAGATGGCACGTCATAGCTTCCGCCGCAACGATGCTGATCGCCGGCACCCCCGCGGTCACCGCGAGCGCCGGCCCCGCCGACACCGACAGCGCCCGGCACGGGCGCGCGGAGTGGGCCGGGACCTGGGCCGCCGCGGTGACCCGCGGGAACACCGTCGGCCTGACCAACACCGGCCTGAACAACCAGAGCATCCGGATGCCGGTGCAGACCACCGTCGGCGGCGACCGCCTCCGGGTCCGGCTCACCAACCTCTACGGCGAGCAGGCCGTCAAGGTCGGCCACGCCACCGTCGCCCGGCCCAACACCGCCACCCCCGACGACCTGTCCGACATCGACCCGGCCAGCGTCCGCGAGCTGACCTTCCAGGGCGCCTCCTCGGCCACCATCAACAAGGGCGCCGAGCTGCTCAGCGACCCGCTGTCCTACCGGGTGGCCGAGCAGGAGGACCTGGTGGTCACCCTGTACTTCCCGGTGCTCACGGGGCCGGTCACCTTCCACGGGCAGTCCCGGGTCACCAACTTCATCGGCGCCACCGACCTCACCACCGCGGCCGGCGGCGCCGGCTTCACCATCCGGCCCAACTGCTGCTGGATGTTCCTGTCCGGCGTCGACGTGGAACGCCGGCTCAGCCCCGGCTCGGTGGTCGTTCTCGGCGACTCCATCGGCGACGGCAACGGCAGCACGGTCAACGCCGACCGGCGGTGGCCGGACCTGCTGGCCAAGCGGCTCATCGACGCCCGCCCCGAGGTGCGCACCCCGGGCGTGCTCAACCTGAGCCTCTCCGGCAACCGGCTCAACCACGAGGGCACCGAGCCCGGCGCGGGCGACTTCCCCGGCTACTACGAGCTGGGCCCGAACGCGCTGGCCCGGCTCAACGAGGACGTCTTCCCGCAGACCGGGGTGCGGACCGTCGTCACCCACCTGGGCATCAACGACATCTGGATGAACGGCGACAGCGCGGAGGCCATCATCGCCTCGCTGCGCCAGCTCAACCGGCAGGTCCAGGAGCGCGGGCTGACCAGCGTGGTCTCCACGATCACCCCGTACGAGGGCAACGGCGGCCCGGGGGTGTGGACCGCGGAGAAGGAGGCCACCCGGCAGGCGGTCAACACCTGGCTGCGCGGCGCCGGCCAGGCGGAGTTCGACGGGATGATCGACTTCGACGCCGTGCTGCGCGACCCGACGCACCCGAGCCGGCTGCTGCCGGCGTACGACTCCGGGGACCACATCCACCCGAACGACGCCGGCGCGCAGGCGATGGCCGACGCCGTGCCCTTGCGACTGCTCGGTCTGTGACACCGGTGGGGGCGGCATCACGCCGCCCCCGCCGTCTTTCCTGGGGAGGAAACTGTGGACGTCGACGAGATCCTGACCGGCCTGTACGGCGAGCAGGGCCGGCAGAACCCGTACCCGTGGTACGCGGCCCTGCACGAGCACGGGCCGGTCAGCGCGGTCCCGAAGCGGGCCGAGCACAGCACCATCACCGCCGTGGCCGGCGGCTACGACCTGGTCGACCGGGTGCTGCGCGACCCGGGCTGGTACAAGGGCGCCCCGCCCGGCTGGCAGGACCAGGAGATCCTGCGCACCTTCCTCACCTCGATGATGTTCGTCAACCCGCCGGACCACACCCGGATGCGGGCGGTCTTCGCCAAGACGTTCACCCCGCGCCGGCTGGGCGCGCTGGAACCGGTGATCGTCCGGATCGTCGAGGACCGGCTGGACCGGATGGCCGAGGCCGGCGCGGACGGCGCCGAGGTGGATTTCGTGGCCGACTTCGCGTACCCGGTCCCGGCGCTCGTGATGGCCGAGTTCATCGGCCTGCCCGAGGCGGACCTGGCCTGGTACCGGCAGCGGGTCGACTGGATCGACGAGTACATGGACGTGGCCGGCAAGACGCCGGAGCGGCTGGCCCGGGCCAACCAGGCCGCCGACGAGCTGCGTGGCTACTACCGGGAGCTGCTCGGCCACCGGCGGAAGCAGCCCGGTGAGGATCTGATCAGCGGGCTGGTCGAGGTGCTGGACGCGGGCGGCGTCGACCTCACCGAGGAGGAGCTGATCAGCAACCTCATCGTGCTGTTCAACGCCAGCTTCGTCACCACCGTCTACATGTTCAGCAACGGCCTGCCGCTGCTGCTGGCCCACCCGGACGTGGTCGCCGCGCTGCCCGGCGACGACACGCTGGCCCGGGGCTGTGTGGACGAGGTCCTGCGGATGGAGAGCCCGGTGCACTTCCTGGCCCGCGCCGCGCCGCACGACACCGAGGTGGGCGGCGTGCCGGTCGGGCGGGACGAGAACGTGCTGCTGCTGATCGCCGCCGCCAACCGCGACCCGGCCCGCTTCCCCGACCCGGACCGCTTCGACCCGCACCGCGCGGGCCCGCCGTCGCTCGCCTTCGGCGTCGGGCTGCACTTCTGCCTCGGCTCGGCGGTGTCCAGGCTGGAGGGCCGGCTCGCCCTGCCCCGGCTCTTCGCCCGCTTCCCCGACCTGGCGGTCACCCAGCCCTACTCCTACAGCGGCAGCCTCTTCCTGCGCGGCATCGACAAGCTCTTCGTCACCACGGGGGAGGCCCGATGACCCTCGACCCGCAGGTGGTCGCGTGGCGGGCCGCCCGCGCGGCCGCCGGCGCCGCGCCCCTCTACACCCAGACCCTGGCGGAGGCCCGCGCCGCCGACCTCGCCGCGATCCGCGCCGGCGCCGGCGCGGTCGAGCCGGTGCACGAGGTACGCGACACGCAGGTCCCCGGCCCGGACGGGCCGCTGCCGGTGCGCATCCACCGGCCGGCCGGGGACGGCCCGCTGCCCACCCTGGTGTGGTTCTTCGGCGGCGGCTGGACGCTCGGCCGCGTGGACACGGCCGACGGCATCTGCCGCCGGCTCGTCAACCTCGCCGGCTGCCAGACGGTGACCGTCGGCTACCGGCTGGCCCCCGAGCACCGCTTCCCGGCCGCCGTGGACGACTGCCACGCGGCCCTGCGCCGGCTGGCCGGGCACGCCGACGAGTTCCGCGTCGACCCGGACCGGCTGGCGGTGGGCGGGGACAGCGCCGGCGGCAACCTGGCCGCCGCGGTGACCCTGCTGGCCCGCGCCGACGGCGGTCCCCGGCTCGCCGCCCAGGTGCTGGTCTACCCGAACACCGACCAGCGGCCCCGCCGGGCGCCGGCCGGCGACGAGGACCCGCTGCTGTTCAACCGGCACTCGGTCGAGTGGTACCGCGGGCACTACCTGGCCGACCCGGGCGACGCGGCCCACCCGCTCGCCTCGCCGCTGCTCGCCGAGGACCTCGCCGGCCTGCCCCCGGCGCTGGTCGTCACGGCCGAGCACGACCCGCTGCGCGACGAGGGCGAGCGGTACGCCGAGCGGCTCGCCGAGGCCGGCGTGCCCACCGAGGCCACCCGGTACGACGGCATGGTCCACGGCTTCTTCGCCATGCCCGGCGTGTTCGACGCGGGCCGGCGCGCCCAAGAGCAGGTCGCCGCCTTCCTGCGGGCACGGTTCGGGCTCACCCCGGCCGCCGCGGCAGCCGGCCCGGCGACGGGCGGGCCGGACCATGGCTGACCCCGGGACGACGGCCGTGGGGCCGGCGAGCCTGGCCGACTTCGCCGACCTGGCGCGGGCCGTGCTCCCTGCCGAGGTGTGGGACTTCGTGGCCGGCGGCAGCGGCACCGAGACGACCCTCGCCGCGAACCGTGCCGCCCTGGACCGGGTGGCGGTGCTGCCCCGGATGCTGGCCGGGGTGGACACCCCGTCCACCGAGGCGGCCCTGCCCGGCGGCCGCTACGCCCTGCCGGTGGCGGTCGCGCCCATGGCGTACCAGAAACTGCTGCACCCCGACGGCGAGGTGGGCCTTGCGGCGGCGGCCCGCGCGGCCGGCGTGCCCTACGTGGCGAGCACCCTGGCCAGCACGCCGATCGAGGAGGTCGCCGCGGTCGGCGGCACCGTCTGGTTCCAGCTCTACTGGCTGCGCGACCGCGCCATGGTCGCCGACCTGCTGGACCGGGCGCTGACCGCCGGCTGTGCCGGGCTGATGGTCACCGTCGACGTGCCCGTGCTCGGCCGGCGGCTGCGCGACGTGCGCAACGGCTTCGCCCTGCCGCCCCACGTCACGGCGGCGAACCTGCCCGGCGGCCGGGACGACCTGGCCCACCAGGGCACCCCCGGGGTGTCCGCGGTGGCCGTGCACACCGGCACGGTCTTCGCCCCCGCGCTGAGCTGGGCCGACCTGGAGTGGCTGCGGGAGCGTACCCCCGTGCCGTTGCTCGTGAAGGGCATCCTGGACCCGCGCGACGCGGCCCGCGCCGCGGAGGTCGGTGTCGACGCCGTGGTGGTCTCCAACCACGGTGGCCGGCAGCTCGACGGCGCACCGGGCAGCGCGGCCGTGCTGCCGGAGGTGGTCGCCGCCGTGGGGGAGCGCTGCGCCGTGCTGCTCGACAGCGGCGTACGCGGCGGCACGGACGTGCTGCGCGCCCTCGCCCTCGGCGCGGCCGGCGTGCTGGTCGGCCGGCCGATGCTCTGGGCCCTCGCGGCGGGCGGGCGGGCCGGCGCCGAGGCGGCGCTGGCGCTGCTCGCCGCCGAGCTGCGCGACGCGTTGATCCTCAGCGGCTGCGCCGACCCGGCCGCCGCCCGCCAGCTGCGTACCCTGATCGGAGGTTGACGTGGAGCCGGTGGACCTGGCCGTCTCGGCCCTGCACCCGAGCGTGGACGACCCCGCGTTGAACTCGATGAACTTCCTCAACGAGGTGGCGCAGCACTACCCGGACGCGGTGTCGCTCGCCGCCGGCCGGCCGTACGAGGAGTACTTCGACTCGGCGGTGCTGCACGAGCACCTGGATGCCTTCCGCCGGCACCTCGCCGACGACCTGGGCCTGAGCCGCGCGCAGGTCGATCGGACGCTGCTCCAGTACGGCCGGACCAAGGGCGTCGTGCACCACCTCATCGCCCGCAACCTGGCCGTCGACGAGCAGCTCACCGTCGACCCGGAGGCGATCGTGGTGACCGTCGGCTGCCAGGAGGCCATGTTCCTGGTGCTGCGCGCGCTGCGGGCCGGTTCGCGGGACGTGCTCCTCGCGGTCGCCCCCACGTACGTCGGGCTGACCGGCGCGGCCCGCCTGGTCGACCTGCCGGTGCGCCCGGTCACCGGCGGCCCGGACGGCATCGACCTGGCGGACCTGCGCGCCCAGGTGCACCGCGCCCGGGCCGAGGGGTTGCGCCCGCGCGCCTGCTACGTGATGCCCGACTTCGCCAACCCGTCCGGCGTCAGCATGGACCTGGCGCAGCGGCGGCGGCTGCTCGACCTGGCCGCCGAGGAGGAACTGCTGCTGATCGAGGACAACCCGTACGGCCTGTTCCCGGCCGCCGGCGCCGAACGGCTGCCCACCCTCAAGGCGCTGGACACCCGCCGCCGGGTGGTCTACCTCGGCTCGTTCGCCAAGACCGTGCTGCCCGGCGCCCGGGTCGGCTACGTCGTCGCCGACCAGCGGGTGGCCGGCTCCGACGGCACGGTCGGCCCGCTCGCCGACCAGCTCGCCAAGATCAAGAGCATGGTCACCGTGAACACCTCGCCGGTCAGCCAGGCGGTGATCGGCGGCGCGCTGCTGGCCCACGACTGCTCGCTCGTGGCCGCCACCGCCCGGGAGCGGGCCGCGTACGCCCGCAACCTGCGGCACCTGGCCGACGGGCTGGCCCGGCGCTTCCCGGCCGGCGGGCCGGTGCGCTGGAACGTCCCGGCCGGCGGCTTCTTCGTGGTGGTCACCGTGCCGTTCGGCGTGGACGACGCGCTGCTGCACCGCTCGGCCCGCGAGTACGGCGTCCTCTGGACCCCCATGGCGCACTTCTACGACGCCGGCGTCCCGGTCAACGCGCTGCGGCTGTCGGTCAGCGCGGTCACCCCCGAACAGATCGACCTGGGCCTGGACCGGCTGACCGCCCTGATCACCGACGAGCTGGCCGCGGTGGGCGCCCCGGCCTGACGCCGCACTGTCGTCGTTCCGCCACCACCCGTGTTCCCGGGCGGAGCGGCCACCGTTGATAATGGACGGATGGTTGCCTGGGAGTACGCGTTGCTGGTCCGCCGCTATCAGGGGCAGGGCCGCAATTTCCACGTCACATTCGTCTGGTACGGCCCGGACGGCTCGCGCAACGACGTGACCCCCTACGGCGACACCGCGATCGCGCACCTCAACCGGGTCGGCCGGGAGGGCTGGGAGCTGGTCTCGGCCGCCGAGGACGTCAACAACGTGCAGGGCAGCACGGAGGTGCACCGCTACCACCTCAAGCGCCCGCTTCGCTGACCGGCTAGCGTGATCCTCCCAGTTCAGGGGAGGAGCAGCGGGTGGGCCGGTACGTCGTCGGGGTGGACCTCGGCACGCTCTCCGGGCGCGCCGTGGTGGTCGACGTGGCCGACGGCGCCGAGCGGGGCAGCGCCGTGCACGCGTACCGGCACGGGGTGATCACCGAGCGGCTGCCCGGCGGGCCGGCGCTGCCGCCCGGCTGGGCGCTCCAGGACCCCGCCGATCACGTCGAGGTGCTGCGCACCGCCGTGCCCGCGGCCGTCCGCGCGGCCGGGATCGACCCGGCCGAAGTGGTCGGCATCGGCCTCGACGCCACCTCCTGCACGGTGCTGCCCACCCGCGCCGACGGCACCCCGCTCGCCGAGCTGCCCGAGCTCCGGGACCGGCCGCACGCCTGGCCGAAGCTGTGGAAGCACCACTCGGCGCAGCGGCAGGCCGAGCGGATCAACGCCCTGGCCGCCGCCCGCCGCGAACCCTGGCTGGCCCGCTACGGCGGGCGGGTCTCCGCCGAATGGCAGCTCGCCAAGGCCCTGGAGGTGCTGGAGGAGGACCCGGAGGTCTTCCGCCGCGCCGAGCGCTGGGTCGAGACCGCCGACTGGCTGGTCCGGCGGCTCTGCGGGCGGGAGACGCGCAACGCCTCGGCCGCCGGCTTCAAAGGGCTGCGCCAGGACGGGAGTCCGCCGGCGCCCGACTTCCTCGCCGCGCTGCACCCCGAGCTGCCCGACCTGCTGCCCAAGGTGGACGGCCCGCTGCTGCCCCCGGCCGCCCGCGCCGGCGCGCTGACCGCCGAGGCGGCCGGCTGGACAGGCCTGCCCGCCGGGATCGCGGTGGCCGCCGGAGCGATCGACGCGCACGTCACCGCGGCGGCGGCCCGCGCGGTCGCGCCCGGGCGGATGCTCGCCGTCCTCGGCACCTCCACCTGCCTGATCATGAACGCGGACACCTGCCACGAGGTGCCCGGCGTCTGCGGCGTCGTCGAGGGCGGTGTCACCGCCGGCCGGTGGGGCTACGAGGCCGGCCAGAGCGGGGTCGGCGACATCTTCGCCTGGTACGTGGCACGCGCCCTGCCCGCGCCGTACGCCGAGGAGGCCGCCCGGCGCGGGGTGTCCGTGCACGAGCTGCTGGACTCGCTCGCCGCCGACCAGCCGGTGGGCGGGCACGGGCTGCTCGCGCTCGACTGGCACAGCGGCAACCGGTCGGTGCTCATGGACCACGAGCTCAGCGGGGTGCTCGTCGGGCTCACCCTGGCCACCCGGCCCGAGGACATCTGGCGGGCCCTGCTGGAGGCGACCGCCTTCGGCGCCCGCACCGTGGTCGAGGCGTTCGAGGCCGCCGGCGTACCCGTCGACGAGCTCACCGCCGCCGGCGGGCTCACCGCCAACCGGCTGCTCCTGCGCATCTACGCCGACGTGCTGCGCCGCCCGCTGCACGTGGTGGACGCGGCGCACCCGGCGGCGCTGGGCGCGGCCATCCACGCGGCGGTTGCCGCCGGGGCGTACCCGGACGTGGACAGCGCGTCGGCGGCCATGGGCGCAGCGCGTCGCGAGACCTGGCACCCCGACCCGGCCCGCGCCGACGCCTACGACGAGCTGTACGCCGAATACCGCGCCCTGCACGACCACTTCGGCCGCGGCGGCACCGACATCCTCCACCGCCTCCACCGCCTCCGCCACCGCGCCCACCCACCGCGTCGATCATGAAGTTATTGCCGGCGGTAAGCGCGTTCCAGGGCAATAACTTCATGATCAACGAGCTGGGGCGGGGCGGGGCGGACCAGGGCCGGGCGAGGCGGGGTTGGGGAAGGCCGACGCCCCGCTCGGCCGGGGGCCGGGCGGGGCGTCGGGGGAGTGGGCGGGCCGTCAGCCGAGGTCGACGGCGGGGTAGAGGGGGAATCCACTCAGCAGGTCGCTGGCCTGCTTGCTGACCGTCTCGGCCAGGGCCGGGTCCAGGACGTACTTCGCCTTGGACGGGGTGCCGTCGGCGTTCGCGCCCGGCTTGGTCTGGCTGAGCACGGTGTGGATCAGCTCGGCGGTGGTGTCCATCTCGGTGCCGCCCAAGCCGCGGGTGGTGAGCGCCGGGGTGCCGATTCGGATGCCGGAGGTGTACCAGGCGCCGTTCGGGTCCTGCGGGACGGCGTTGCGGTTCGTCACGATGCCGGAGTCGAGCAGCGCCTGCTCGGCCTGCCGGCCGGTGAGGCCATAGCCGGAGACGTCGATGAGCACCAGGTGGTTGTCGGTGCCGCCGGTGACCAGCTTCGCGCCGCGGCGCAGCAGCCCCTCGGCGAGCGCCTGGGCGTTGTCGACGATCCGCTGGGCGTAGTCGGCGAAGTCGGGGCGGCGGGCCTCGGCCAGGGCGACGGCCTTGGCGGCCATCACGTGCGGCAGCGGGCCGCCGAGCACCATGGGGCAGCCCCGGTCGACCTGGTCGGCCAGCTCCGGGCCGCAGAGCACCATGCCGCCGCGCGGGCCGCGCAGCGACTTGTGGGTGGTCGTGGTGACGATGTGCGCGTGCGGCACCGGGTCGAAGTCGCCGGTGAAGACCTTGCCGGCGACCAGACCCGCGAAGTGCGCCATGTCGACCATGAAGGTCGCGCCGACCGAATCGGCGATCTCCCGCATGATCCGGAAGTTGACCTTCCGGGGGTACGCCGAGTAGCCGGCCACCAGGATCAGCGGCTTGAACTCGCGGGCCGCCTCGGCCACCTTGTCGTAGTCGATCAGGCCGGTGACCGGGTCGGTGCCGTAGCTGCGCTGGTCGAACATCTTGCCGGAGATGTTCGGCCGGAAGCCGTGGGTGAGGTGCCCGCCGGCGTCCAGCGACATGCCGAGCATCCGCTGGTTGCCCAGCTCGCGGCGCAGCGCGAACCAGTCCGCCTCGGTGAGGTCGTTGACCTGGCGTACCTGGGCCTTCTTGAGTGCCGGGGACTCGACCCGGTCGGCCAGGATCGCCCAGAAGGCGACCAGGTTGGCGTCGATGCCGGAGTGCGGCTGCACGTACGCGTGGGCCGCCCCGAACAGCTCCTTGGCGTGCTCGGCGGCGAGCGCCTCGACGGTGTCGACGTTCTGGCAGCCGGCGTAGAAGCGGCGGCCGATGGTGCCCTCCGCGTACTTGTCGCTGAACCAGTTGCCCATGGCCAGCAGGGTGGCCGGGGAGGCGTAGTTCTCGCTGGCGATGAGCTTGAGGGACTCGCGCTGGTCGGCGAGTTCGGCCCCGATGGCGTCCGCCACCCGCGGCTCGACGGCGCGGATCACCTCCAGCGCGCTGCGGAAGGCGGTGGATTCGGCGTTCAGCGACATGCGACCTCCAGGTGACGTGCGGAAGGCCCAGGCGCTCGGCGTGCGTCCTCATGACGGGACCGCTTCCCGATGGTTCTCCATCCCCACGCGCCAGTCACGGCCCGCGCCGATCCTACCGGGTGGGCCGGGGCCGGGCGGGCGCACCTCCGGCGCGTGCCGGCGCGGTTGGGCGACCCGGGGCTGGGCAAACCCCTGGGGGAGGGGCCGGGCCAGGCGGTCCGCGTCCGGGGAAGGAGACACGAGGATGAGCACATCGACCACCGACCGTCCGCTCGCCGTGGTGACCGGCGCGTCCAGCGGCATCGGGTACGAGTTGGCGGCCCAGTTCACCGAGCACGGGTACGACGTGGTGGTGGCCGCCGAGGACCCGGGCATCGCGACGGCGGCGCGGAACCTGCACCGCGACGGCGGGCCGGAGGCGTACCCCGTGCGGGTGGACCTGGCCACGCCCGACGGGGTGGAGCAGCTGGCGC
This sequence comes from Micromonospora sp. NPDC005707, assembly GCF_040631005.1. NCBI lineage: Bacteria > Bacillati > Actinomycetota > Actinomycetes > Micromonosporales > Micromonosporaceae > Micromonospora > Micromonospora sp. NPDC005707. The sequence continues at coordinate 123,410 of NZ_JBEXYR010000007.1, read as the reverse complement.
GGGCCGTGACGGAGCTGGGCCGCCCGGTGGACGCCCTGGCGCTGAACGCCGGCCGGGGCGCCGGCGGGGACTTCGTGGGCGGGACCGACCTGGACGACGAGCTGAAGGACAGCGGCGTCACCGTGACGTCCCTGATGCCCGGCCCGACCGACACCGAGTTCTTCGACCGGGCCGAGATGGAGGACACCCGGGTCGGCCAGGGGAAGAAGGACGACCCGCGCGCGGTGGCCGAGGACGCCTTCGAGGCCCTCATGAAGGGGGAGCACAAGGTGGCGGCCGGCTCGTTCATGAACAAGGTGCAGACCGCCGCCGGCAAGATCGTCCCGGATCGGCTGAAGGCCGAGCAGCACCGGAAGATGGCCGAGCCCGGCTCCGGCAGCTGACCTGCACAAACGAACGGCGGGACCCGGCGAGGCCGGGTCCCGCTTCCACGTCCTGCCGGGTCAGGCGACGACGGCGTCCAGCGACTTCTTCAGCGCCTTCGGGGCGGTCGGCGTCTTCGGCGCCTTCGGGCGCAGGTCGATCATGCGCTGGCCGATCTCCTGGAGCTGGTTACGGCCGAGGGCCTCGCGGACCTTGGGGAACCACTCCTGCTCCTCCTCCTCGACGTGGTGCAGCACGTTCTCGATCAGCACCGTCGTCTTGGCGTTGTAGCGCTCGTCGTCGGCGTCCATGGTGAACAGCTCGAAGCAGAGCACGTCGGCGACGTGGTGCTCCTCGTACGACTCCAGGATGTCGTCCTCGACGTCCGGCACGAGCTTGCGGACCTCGGGGTACATCACCTCGTTCTCGAGGTAGGTGTGCACCGTCAGCGCTTCGAGGATCTGCTTCACGAGCTTCTGCCGCTCGCTCGCCGGGCCCTCCTCGGCGTCCTGGAAGGCCTTGAACAGGCGGCGCATCTCCTTGTGGTCCTCCTTGAGCAGGACGATCGCGTCGGTGGACACCGGGTACCTCCTAGAGTCGGCTGGTGCCGGACCCCCTACCCGCCTCCCGACCAGCACAAACAAGTGGGGCCCGGCGACACGTCGCCGGGCCCCACCGTGTTGGTGCCGTGGTTACTTCACCACGTTGTACGCGTCGACCATGCCGGCGCCGTAGAACCCGTTGCGGGCCCCGCCGGAGCAGGTGGCGTCGTACGCGTCACCCAGCAGCGGCACCGGGTTGTAGACACCGCTCGGGCAGGACTGCGCCACCGACGTGCGCTCCAGGAACGACGACAGCTGGCCCGGGGTCATCCCCGGGTGCGCCGACAACGCCAGCGCCGCGACACCGGTGGCGTGCGGGCCGGACATCGACGTGCCCTGCTTGTACCCCCACCCGTTGGTGCGGGTGGCGGTGTTGAAGGTGGTCGACAGGATGGCGTCGGTGGAGGTCGAGCGCGCACCCTGGGTCCGGTACCGGGTGTCGCCACCCGGCGCCGTCACGTCGATGACACCCTGGCCGTACGAGGAGTAGTAGCTCTTCTCCCCGGTCGGGCCCACCGCACCGACGGTCACCACGCCCGGCGCCTCGGCCGGCAGGTCGAGGCAGGCGTTGGTGAGGTTCTCACGGTTCTCCGGCGTCCCGTTGTTCGGGCTGCCGGTGTCGGTGATCTTGTGGGCCAGGTCGTAGTTGGAGTTGCCCGCGGACGCCACGTTGAGCACGCCCTTGGACTGCGAGTAGCGGATCGCCCGCTGCACGGCCTGCCACACCGGACGCTGGCGCGGGTCGTTCTTGCAGTTCAGCTCCCACGGGTCGATGTAGTAGCTGTTGTTGGTCAGCTGCATCCCGTGGTCGGCGGCCCACATGAACCCGCAGACCGCGGCCTCCGGGAAGATGTAGCCGTCGTCGTTGACCACCTTGACGGCGGCGACCTTGACGCCCGGCGCGATGCCGGTCACGCCGACGCCGTTGACGGCGGCGGCGATGGTGCCGGCCACGTGGGTGCCGTGGTCGCTGGTGGTCGGGTTCCACGCCGCCTCGGTGGTGTTGGTGACACCGCCGATGCAGGACGTGCTCTTGTCCTTGGCGATCTGGGTCGCCAGGTCCGGGTGGCTGCTGGAGATGCCGCTGTCCAGCACGCCGACGACGACGTTCGCGCTGCCGCTGTTCACCGCGTGGGCCTGCGGCACGTGGATCATGTTCATGTCCCACTGCTGGCCGTAGAGCGGTTCCTTGGTCGGGTCGCCGGTGGCGGCGGCGACGTCGGCCGCGGAGATCTCCACGGTCTCGCCCTCGTCGAGGGCGGTGCCCAGGCCGGCGGTGGTCGCGACCGAGTCGACGCCCGCCCCCGCCACCTGCGTGGCGAAGTCCGGGTTGGTCGAGCGGACGACGAGCACGCCGATCTGGTCGTAGGAGGCCACGACGGTGCCCTTGGCGGCCGCCACGCGGGCGGCGGCCTTGCTGGTGTTGGCGCCCTGCGGGGCGAGGACCAGGTACGAGGTGTCCGGTCCGGCGGCGGCCGCCGATGCCAGCCCGCCGGTGAGGGCGAGGCCGACGCCGAGCGTCGCGGCGGACGCGGCGGCCAGTGTCTTGCGACGGAGGTTCTTCACACAGACTCCCAGGGGGCCGATCTGATCGGACCCGCTCCCTGGCGGGAAGCGGGCCGGCGGAAAACGAGCAGGCTGCTCGCCTTCGAGGGATCAGCGCCGCCGGCCGGTGTGGTGTTACACACACCTGAACGGTCGAACAACACCCGTCAGACGGTGGCCACCGTGTAGGGGATCTCGTCGAGCAGCTCGCGGGCCAGGAAGCCGATGCGGCCGTACCGGGGGACCAGGCGTTGCCCGCTCACCGCGTGGGCGAACGCGGCCCAGCAGGCGGCCTGCGCCGGCTCGGCGCCCCGGGAGAGCAGCCCGGCGAGCAGCCCGGCCCGGACGTCCCCGCTGCCCGAGGTGCCCAGGCCCGCGTCGCCGCTCTCCTCCCGCCAGGCCCGCCCGCCGGGCGTGGCGATGTGGCCGTAGAGGGAGACCACGGCGTCGTACCGCCGGGCCAGCTCGACCGCCTCGGCGTCGAGGTCGTCGCCGGGCTCCCGGTCGAGCAGGTGCCGCGCCTCCGTGAGGTTGGGCGTGAGCACCACCTTGCGGCCCGACCCGACCAGCAGGTCCGGTTCGTGGCTGAGCGCGCCGAGGGCGTACGCGTCGAGCACCAGCGACGTCTCCGGGCCGGCCGCGTCGAGCACCGCGTGCAGCAGCGCCCGGGTGCTGTCGATGTCCTTGAGGCCGGGGCCGACCGCCACCACGCCCGCCTCGGCGACGAGGCCGCCGAGCAGGTCGCCCGGGTCGCCCCGGACCGCGCCGTCGGCGGTCTCCGGCAGGCCGACCACCAGCGCCTCGGGCACCTGGATGCTGAGCGCGGCGGCGGTGGACTCGGCGGCGGCCAGTTGCAGCACCCCGGCGCCGGCGCGCAGCGCGGCCACCCCGGCGAGCAGCACCGCGCCGGGGGTGAACCGGGACCCGCCGACCACCAGCACCGTGCCCCGGGCCTCCTTGCCGCCGGTCGGCACCGGCAGCGCCCAGTCCCGCAGCAGCGCGGGGGTGATCACCTCAGACCGGCTCGGCATGTACCTCGTCCTCCCTGGTCGGTCGCGCCCCCTGCCGGTGCAGGTGGGTGACGTCGTTGAACACGTCCGGGGTCAGCCGGCCGCCGGCGTCGGCCGACCAGCCGGTGACCGCGCAGTTGGCGATGACGTGCTCCCGGGTCAGCGCCATGAGCTCCGCCTCGGTGAGCCCCTCGACGAGGTACCGCAGCAGGAACACCAGCGCGTCGTGGCCGAACAGCAGCACCCGGCCGCCGGTGTGGTCCCGGCGCAGGTCGCCGAGGAGGGTGCGCAGCCGCAGCGCCACGTCAATCCAGGACTCCCCGCCGGGCGGGCGGTAGTAGAACTTGCCGAGCCGGTCGCGGCGCGCCGCCTCGTCCGGGTACCGCCGCCGGACGCCGTGGCCGGTCAACCCGTCGAGGATGCCCAGCTCGCGGTCGCGCAGCCGCTCGTCCCGGCTCGCCGGCACGCCGGTGCCGGCGAGGGCCAGCTCGGCGGTCTGGATCGCCCGCAGGTACGGCGACACCACCGCCACGTCCGGCCGCCGCGCCTCGGGCAGCCCGGCCAGCCACCGCCCGGTCGCCCGGGCCTGCTCCGCGCCGGTGGGCGACAGCGGCACGTCCGCGTCCCGGTGGGTCAGCTCGATCAGGTCGGCGCCCGACGCCTCGGCCGCCGTGGCCGCGACGTTCGCCGTGCTCTCGCCGTGCCGGACGATCCAGAGCGCTGCCAGTTCCGCCATGCGGCCTCCGGTACCCGGGCGGTCCGGTGGGTAACCGTGTCGGCCGGCGCGGCCGGTGGGGCGTGAACGACGGCCGGGCGGGTAAGCGCGGTCAGCCAGCGCAGGGCGACGAAGCCGACCCAGGGGAGGTGTGCCGTGGCGACGATGGTCAAGGAGCCGATGAGCCCGGTCAAGGACAAGAACTACGACCTGATCCACGCGGTGCAGATGTCACTTCAGCACATCTGGCAGATGGAGACGTACATCGCCGACGCGGAGGACCGGGGCGACACCGAGCTCGCCACCTGGTTCCGCAAGATCCAGGAGAACAACCGCAAGGCCGGCGACCAGGGCAAGAAGATGCTCGCCGAACGGCTCCAGAAGGAGAACGGCTGACCGTACGCGCCGGTGGCCGGGTGGGTGCGCCTGCCCGGCCGCCGGCGTGTCCCGGGACCTCCGCGCCGCGCGGGCGGCGCCGGGTGGCATCGACCGGGCAGAATGTTGACCGGCGCACCGGGGTGGGCCCGGTGGCCGGGGAGGCGGCACGTGGCGACGGTCATCAGGGGTCTGCGGGAGGCGCTGGTTCTCTTCCTGATCGCGGTGGTGACGATCGGGATCGCGGTGGGCATCTGGGTGGGGGTCGGCGGCGGCGACTTCGTCCACCGGCTGGGCGTGGCGTTCATGCTGGTCGGCGCGGTGATCGGGATGACCGGTGACCTGACGCTGAGCCGGATCGGCATGCTGCCGGCCCGGTCCACCTTCGGCCTGGCTCCGGAGCGGGAGGACGGCGGCGGGGGCCGGGTGCTCACCGGCGTCGGCATCTTCCTGTTCGTCTCGGTGCCGCTGATCTTCGTCGGGGTCCTGCTGATCACGTGATGAGATCCCCGCGCCGGGACCGTCCGCGTCGTACGGTGTGAGGCGTGGCGACCACGGCGGCCGAGGAGATCCGGGTGGGTGAGCGGCTGGTCCGTGTCTCCAGCCCGGACAAGCCCTACTTCCCGGAACGCGGCCTGACCAAGCTGGACGTGGTCCGCTACTTCCTCGCCGTCGGTGACGGCATCCTGCGCGCGCTGCGCGACCGTCCGACCATGCTGGAGCGCTGGCCGCGCGGCGTGTTCGAGGGCGCGACGATCGCCACCCGGCAGACCAACAAGGGCGACGCGTTCTACCAGAAGCGGCTGCCGGCGGGCGCGCCCGAGTGGGTGCGCACCGCGCACATCACCTTCCCCAGCGGCCGGACCGCCGACGAGGTGGCGCCGAGCGAGCTGGCCGTGGTGATCTGGGCGGCCAACCTGGGCACCCTGCGGTTCCACCCGTGGCCGGTCTCGGCGGGTGACGTGGAGCGCCCCGACCAGCTCCGCATCGACCTGGACCCGATGCCCGGGGTGGATTTCGCCCAGGTGGTCCCGGTCGCCCACGAGGTGCGCGCGTTCCTCGACGAGCTGGGCCTGGTCGGCTACCCGAAGACCACCGGCGGCCGGGGCATCCACGTCTACCTGTCGATCGAGCCGCGGTGGAGCTTCGGCGACTGCCGCCGCGCGGTGCTGGCGCTGGGCCGGGAGATGCAGCGCCGGCTGCCCGACCTGGTCACCACCACCTGGTGGCGGGAGCAGCGGGACCGGCCGGTCTTCGTCGACTACAACCAGATGGCCCGCGACCACACGGTGACCTCGGCGTACTCGATCCGGCCCACCCCGCGGGCGCTGGTGTCGGCGCCGCTTTCCTGGGCGGAGCTGGACGACGCCCGGCCGGAGGACTTCGACGTGGTGAGCATGCCGGCCCGGTTCGCCGAGCGGGGTGACCCGCACGCCGGCCTGGACGAGCGCCGGTTCTCCCTGGAGCCGCTGCTGGAGCTGGCCGACCGGGAGGGCCTGGAGGCCCCGCCCGAGCGTTAGGCGGTCACTCCCAGGGGCTCAGGGTCCCGTCGAACTCCTCGAAGACCAGCCAGGTGCGGGTCGACAGCACCCCGGCGATGCTCTGCACCCGGTCCAGCACCACGTCCCGCAGGGTGGCGTTGTCCGGCGCCCGGACCAGGGCCAGCACGTCGTGCTCGCCGCTGAGCAGCGCCGCGTGCTCGATGTAGCGCACCCGGGCCAGCTCGGCGGACACCTCGCGCCAGGTGTTCTGCTCGATGGTGAGCGCGATGTAGGCCGAGGTGCCCAGCCCGGCGGGCTCGGGCGCCACCTGGGCCCGGAACCCGGTGATCACCCCGTCGCGGAGCAGCCGCTCCACCCGGGCGTACGCGTTGGTGCGCGAGACGTGCACCCGTTCGGCCAGCGTGCGGATGGACAGCCGGGCGTCCTCGGTCAGTTCGCGCAGGATCCGCCGGTCGACCTCGTCGAGCGGCCCGGCCGAACGTCCCGTTCCGCCCGTCGTGCCCGGTGCGGTTCCGGTCTCCTGGCTCATGAGGCCCGCCTTCCCGTGCCATTCGTCCCGCGTTCACGCCGGATGTTGAGTCAATCATCCGACAGCGGAAGCATAGGGCCACCACACGTCCAGGAGGTCCCCGCCGTGACGACCACACCCGAGGCGGTCCGCAGGGCATCCCCGCGCACCCGCCGGCCGGCCACCCCGGCCGCCGCAGACCCGTCGGCCGGCCTGCTGCCGCGCACCGAGCCGGTCCGACTGCTGAACCCCGACGGCACCCCGCTGCCCGCCCGGGACGACTACCCGGAGCCGCCCGTCGAGGCGCTGCGCGAGATGTACCGCCGGATGGTCGTCGGCCGTCGCTTCGACGTCCAGGCCACCGCGCTGACCAAGCAGGGCCGGCTGGCCGTCTACCCGTCCTCGCGCGGCCAGGAGGCCTGCCAGGTCGGCGGGGTGCTGGCGCTGCGCGACACCGACTGGGTCTTCCCGACCTACCGCGAGTCGATGGCGCTGACCGCGCGCGGCATCGACCCCGTCGAGGTGCTCACCCTGCTCCGCGGCGACTGGCACTGCGGGTACGACCCGACGGCCGTGCACACCGCGCCGCAGTGCACCCCGCTCGCCACCCAGTGCGTGCACGCCGCCGGGCTGGCCTACGGCGAGTCCTACCAGGGGCGCGACACCGTGGCGCTGGCCTTCATCGGCGACGGCGCCACCAGCGAGGGCGACTTCCACGAGGGCGTCAACTTCGCCGCCGTGTTCAAGGCCCCGGTCGTCTACTTCGTGCAGAACAACAAGTACGCGATCAGCGTGCCGCTGTCCCGGCAGACCGCCGCGCCGAGCCTGGCCTACAAGGGCGTCGGCTACGGCGTGCCCAGCGAGCAGGTCGACGGCAACGACCCGGTGGCCGTGCTCGCCGTGCTCAACCGGGCCGTCGCCCACGCCCGCGCCGGCAAGGGGCCGTACCTCGTCGAGGCGCACACCTACCGGATGGAGCCGCACACCAACGCCGACGACCAGACCCGCTACCGCGACGCCGAGGAGGTCGAGGCGTGGCGCGACCGCGACCCGATCGCCCGGCTGGAGGCGTACCTGCGGAACCGGGGCGCGCTGGACGACGCCGCGGTCGCCGCGATCGCCGAGGAGGCCGAGGCGTACGCCGCCGCGCTGCGCGACCGGATGAACGCCCAGCCCGAGGTGGACCCGCTCAGCCTCTTCGACCACGTCTACGCGGAGCCGACCCCGCAACTGGTCGAGCAGCGCGAGCAGGTCCGGGCCGAGCTGGCCGCCGCCCGCGCCGAGGAAGGGGACGCCTGATGGCCACCATGACAATGGCGAAGGCGCTCAACGCCGCGCTGGCCGACGCGATGCTGGACGACGAGCGGGTGGTCGTCTTCGGCGAGGACGTCGGGCAGCTCGGCGGCGTCTTCCGGATCACCGACGGGCTCCAGGCCCGGTTCGGCGACAAGCGCTGCTTCGACACCCCCCTGGCGGAGGCCGGCATCGTCGGGTTCGCCGTCGGCCTGGCCATGTCCGGGCTGCGCCCGGTGGTCGAGATGCAGTTCGACGCGTTCGCGTACCCGGCGTTCGAGCAGATCGCCTCGCACGTGGCGAAGCTGCGCAACCGGACCCGGGGCTCGCTCAGCGTGCCGATCGTCATCCGGGTCCCGTACGCCGGCGGCATCGGCGGCGTGGAGCACCACTGCGACTCGTCCGAGGCGTACTACGCGCACACCCCGGGCCTGAAGGTGGTCACGCCGGCGACCGTCGAGGACGCGTACTCGCTGCTGCGCGAGGCGATCGACGACCCGGACCCGGTCGTGTTCATGGAGCCGAAGAAGCTCTACTTCTCCAGCGCCGAGGCGGAGCTGCCGGCCCGGAAGGAGCCGTTCGGCCGGGCCGTCGTACGCCGCGCCGGCACCGACGCCACGCTGATCGCGTACGGGCCGGCGGTGCCGGTCGCGCTGGAGGCCGCCGAGGCCGCCCGCGAGGAGGGCTGGGACCTGGAGGTGGTCGACGTGCGCACCATCGTGCCGTTCGACGACGCCACGGTCACCGCCTCGGTGCGGAAGACCGGCCGCTGCGTGGTGATCCAGGAGGCGCAGGGCTTCGCCGGCGTCGGCGCGGAGATCGCCGCCCGGGTGCAGGAGCGCTGCTTCCACGCCCTGCACGCCCCGGTGCTGCGGGTCTCCGGTCTCGACATCCCCTATCCGGCGCCGATGCTGGAGCACACCCACCTGCCCTCGGTCGACCGGGTGCTGGACACCGTGGCCCGGCTCCAGTGGGACGACCAGCCGGACGAGCGGTGGGTGGCGGCATGAGCGAACGCACCGAGCGAAGCGAGGGCCGTGCGGGCATGCCCGGCCGGCACGGCATGACCACCACCACCGGAACCCGCGACTTCCTCCTGCCCGACCTGGGCGAGGGGCTGAGCGAGGCGGAGATCGTCGAGTGGCGGGTCGCCGTCGGCGACGTGGTCACCGTGGACCAGACCGTGGTGGAGGTGGAGACCGCCAAGGCCGTGGTCGACGTCCCCTGCCCGTACGCCGGCCGGGTCGTGGCCCTGCACGGCGCGGCGGGTGAGGTCCGTCCCGTGGGCCAGCCGCTCATCACGATCGCCCCGCTCGACGGCGACGGCGGCGACGACCCGCACGCCACCTACCGCGAGGAGGAGCGGGCCGGCTCCGGCAACGTCCTGATCGGGTACGGCACCGGCCACGGCGGCTCGGGCCGGCGGCGCCGCCGGCCCCGGCTGGCCCTCGCCCCGGAGCCCGAGGCCGGTAGCGGGGCCGCGACGGCGGACCCGGCCCCGGCCGCCGGTGGGGCGGCCGCCGCGCCGACGCCGGCCACCGGAGCGGACGGCGGGTCGCGGACGGGTCCGCTGGTCATCTCGCCGATCGTCCGGCGGCTGGCCCGGGAACGCGGCCTCGACCTGGCGGCCCTGCACGGCACCGGACCCGGCGGGGTGATCCGCCGCGCCGACGTGGAGGCGGCGTCCACCGCCCCGGCCGCGCAGCTCGCCGCCGTGCCGGCCGCCCCGGCCGCGCACGTCGGGCTGGCCCCGGCGGGCGACGGCGACGTGGTCATCCCGCTCACCGGCATCCGCAAGGTCATCGCCGACAAGCTCTCCCGCAGCCGGCGGGAGATCCCCGAGGTGACCATCTGGGTGGACGTGGACGCCACCGGGCTGCTGGCGACCCGGGCCGCGATCAACGCCGCCACCCCGGAGGCGCCGGTCAGCATCCTGGCCCTGCTGGCCCGGATCTGCCTGAGCGGCCTGCGGAAGTACCCGCAGCTCAACGCCCACGTCGACACCGAGGGGCAGCGGATCGTCCAGTCGGCCGGGGTGCAACTGGGCATTGCCGCGCAGACCGACCGGGGCCTGGTCGTCCCGGTGCTGCGCGACGCCCAGCGGCTGACCACCCGGGAGCTGGCCGCCGCCCTCGCCGAGACCACGGCGGCCGCCCGGGCCGGCACCCTGCCCCCGGCGCGGCTCACCGGCGGCACCTTCACCCTGAACAACTACGGGGTGTTCGGGGTGGACGGGTCCACGCCGATCATCAACCACCCGGAGGCGGCGCTGCTCGGCGTCGGCCGGATCGTGGACAAGCCCTGGGTGGTCGACGGGCAGCTCGCCGTGCGCAAGGTGACGCAGCTCAGCCTCACCTTCGACCACCGGGTCTGCGACGGTGGCGTGGCCGGCGGCTTCCTGCGGCACGTGGCGGACTGCGTCGAGCAGCCCGCCCTCCTGGTGGCGAACGTCTGAGCCGCGGCCCCGGCCACCGACGTGGCCGGGGCCGCGGTTTCTCCGCCGTCGGACCGGGAAGACGAGCCCGGTCGCCGACGGGGAGGGACGGATGACGGATCCGCACATGCCCTCGGCCGGTGGGGTGCGTCCGCATCCGGTCGCCGGCGCGCCGCTGATGAGCGACGCGCGGGAGCACGGGTTGACCGGGGACGGGACGACCAACGACCAGCCGGCCCTCGCCGCCCTGGTGGACCTGCTGGGCGACGCGTACGCCGCCGACGGGCGGGCCCGGGTGATCTACTGCCCGCCCGGGGTCTACTCGATCCGGGACGCCGGCACCGTCTGGCGGACCGGCGTCTCGCTGGTCGGCGCGGGTCCGGGCGCCACCCGGTTCGTGCTCGGCAACCCGGGCAACCGGGCCGATCCGACCCCGCTGGCGTTCCACACCGCCGAGCTGCACGGCGCGAGCCGCGAGCGGCACCTGGCGTACTGCACCTTCGCCGACTTCGAGATCGACGGGTCCGGGGTGGCGATGGCCGAGTACAACCCGCTCGCCAAGGGGCTGGGCCTCCAGTACGTGGTCCGGGGCGTGTTCCGCAACCTCTACATCCACCACACCGCGGCGACCGGCCTGGGCTGCGACTTCCTCCAGGACTGCATGATCGACGGGGTGCTGGTGGCCGGGTGCGGTCGGATGGACAACGGCACCGAGATGGGCGGCGCGGGGATCGGCATCGGGATCGGCGGCTGGGGCAGCGTCGAGCGGGTCAACGTGGTGAACTGCTCGGCCGTCGGCAACGCCACCAGCGGGATCTTCTTCGAGCTGCAGTTCGAGGGCGGGCTGCGCCCGCGCGGCATCCGGGTGATCGGCTGCCACGCCGAGGGCAACCGCTTCGGCATCGCCGACTGGGGCGCCAACGGCCTCGTCGTGTCGGCGTGCACGCTGGTCGGCAACCTCGACGCGGGCTTCCAGGTGTCGGCCAAGGGCACCACCGGCACGGCGGGTCGCGGCGGCCTGCTCACCGACTGCGTGGTCGACGCGAACCTGCGCGACGGCATCAGCATCGGCAACACCCCGGGGCCGTACACCGTCCGGGGCAACCGGATCAGCGGCAACGGCCGGTACGGCTACCACCAGCGCAGCCTGGGCGACACGGGGCAGGAGTGCGCCCGCGAGATAGTCATCGAGAGCAACGAGTTCTACGGCAACAGCCTGGACGCCGTCCGCTTCGACCGGCCCGTCCGGGACGCGTTCGTCGTCGGCAACCGGATCCGGGCGAACGGCCGCCAGTGCGGGCCCGGCGACCGGAACGGCGGCGACACGGTCCGGTACAGCGAGAGGTCGGTGATCGACCGCCGGGCGACCTGGCGGGGCGACGCGCACCGGGGCAAGACCATCCGGGTGGGCGAGCGGGTCGCGGTGGTGGCCGCGAACGACGAGAACGAACTGCACCTGGCCCCGGTCCGGCCGGGCGCCTTCACGGGCTGGAGCGGGGACACCCCGAACCCCGGCAGCCCCTACGAGCTACCCGGGCCGCCGGCGACCCGGGCGGGCATCACCGTCAACGCGGCGATGGACTCGGCCACCATCCGGGGCAACCGGGTCTGGGACAGCCACGATCCGACCACCCAGACGCACGGGCTGTGGGTCACCGCGGAGGGCAACTGCGTCGGCTGCCGGGTCGAGGACAACGACCTGGCGGGGAACGCGGAGGCGTCCATCCGATTGGACACCCCGCCCGTGGGCGGCCGTTGGGAACGCAACCACGGGGACGACGACCGGAGGTGAACCGGTCGTCCCGGCCCGCCGGGCGCAATCCGTCGCGGCCGTGACACCCCGCCCGTCGGCGTCGCCAATTCCCATTTCTGCACGCCCGACCCGAAATCGAAGTTCGGCCGGTCAAAGCAATTCCGCCGAATATGCCACGGCGTCCCGAGGGCCGTACAGAATGTGAGCCATGGGGGGAGTGGAAATGGGGTGCGGAATATGGACGTGAGGCGGCGAATGACGCTGCTGGCGGTGACCATCGCAGCCACACCGTTGGTGGTCGGCGGGTGCACCGCCGGCCAGCGGGAGGCCGTGAAGCCTGGCCACGGCAAGGCGGCCGCGGCGCCGTCGGTGAACCTGACCCCGGCGGACCGGACGAAGAACGTGCCGGTCAGCGCCGAGGTGGGGACCACGGTCAGCGGCGGCAAGGTCACCGCGGTGAAGCTCACCGACGACAAGGGGCGACCGGTCCCGGCGCAGCCGCGCGAGGACGGGTCGGGCTGGGTGCCGGACCGGCCGCTGGACAACTCGCGGACGTACACCGCGGAGGTGACCGCGACCGGCGATTCCGGGCGGACGACCACGCAGAAGACGACATTCACCACGATGGCGAAATCCACCAAACCGACCGTCACCAGCGAGCTCTATTTCACCAGTAATCAGACGTACGGGACGGCCGTGCCGGTGGTTGTCGCATTCGATCCGCCAATTCCCAAAGAGGCCAGAGCGGACGTGCAGCGCCGGTTGTTCGTGAAGACCGACCCGCCGCAACCGGGCGCCTGGTCGTGGGAGTCGGACGGCAAGCAGGTCGAATACCGGGCGCCCGACCACTGGAAGTCCGGCACGAAGATCAGCGTACGGAGCGCGCTGGAAGGGCTGCCGATCGGCAAGGACGCCATCGGCGACGCTGACCACAGCGCGACCTCCAAGATCGGCCGGCAGGTCTCGATCGACATCGACAACGCCACCAAGCAGATGTCCGTCTACCAGGAGGGCAAGCTGCTCCGCAAGGTCCCGGTGAGCATGGGCAAGTCGAGCACGCCGACCTCCAGCGGCAAGATGGTGATCATGGAGAAGTTCGACCGGACCACCTTCGACACCCGGGGCTCGGCCGATCCCTACGTGGTCGACGTGGACGACGCCCAGCGGCTCACCTGGGGTGGCGAGTTCATCCACTCCGCGCCGTGGTCGGAGGGGGAGCAGGGCTTCAACAACACCTCACACGGCTGCACCAACGTCTCCGCGGCGGCCGCGGACTGGCTGATGGGCGTCACCCACGTCGGTGACCTGGTGACCATCAAGGGCACCGAGGTGAAGCTGGATCAGGGCAACGGCTTCACGGCCTGGAACGTCGGCTGGGACGAGTTCATCAAGGGCAGCGCGCTGCCCGTACCGGCCGGGCTGAAGCCCACGCACAGCGCAACGCCGCACCCGGGCGCGGTGGCCGGCGGGTCGTCGCCCGCCCCCGCCCCGTCCAAGAGCAACAGCGGCGGCTGACCACCGGGGAGGAACGGCCGGGCCGGCCCGCACACACGCGGGCCGGCCTCGCGCCGTTCCCTCCGGACCAAGCGGACACCGCGCGGGCCGGCCCCGCGCCTTCCCTCCGAACCGAGCGGACACCCGGGCCGGCCCCGCGCCGTTGCGCGTTCAGTCCAGGTCGACCCGGGCCACGCCCGTCGCGGTCAGGCTGCCGAGCCAGAGGCGCCGCCCGTGCTGCCGCACGCCGGTGATCATCGGATACGTCCCGCTCGGGCCGTGCAGCGTGCGCAGCACCCGCCCGGTGCCGTCCACCAGCGCGACCAGCCCGTAGCGGCGGGGCTGCGGCTGCACCGCCCCCGGCAGCAGGGCGACGAGCTGGCGCACCCGGGGATGCGGCAGCAGCTTCTCCATGATCGGCAGCCGGGGGCTGGGCAGCGCGATCCAGTAGGTCCCGTCGCCCACGGCCGAGACGTTGTCCGGGTAGGCCGGCAGGTCGGCCAGCACGGTGGCCCGGCCGTCGGGCAGGTCCACCCGGAGCAGCCGGTGGGTGGCCGTCTCGACAAGCATGAGCGCCGACTCGTCCGGCGTGAGCGCCACCCCGTTGGGGAAGTAGAGCCCGCCCGCCACGACCTCGGTGCGCCCGGTCCGCCGGTCGTAGGCCAGCACCCGGCCGTTGGGCCGGTGCTCCAGCAGGTCCCGCTTCCAGTGCGCGAGCGGGAACCGGTCCGACGAGTCGGTGAAGTAGACCGTGCCGTCCCGGGCCACGGCGGCGTTGTCGGCCAGGTGCACCGATGCGGCCGTGCCGGTCAGCTCGTGCACCGCGCCGTCGGGGGTGACCCGCAGCAGCCCCCGGTAGGCGTCGCAGACCACCAGCCCGCCGTCGACCGGGTCCAGCTCGATGCCGAGCGGCCGGCCGCCGGTCTCGGCGAGCAGCGTGGGGCGGGTGCCGGCCGGGGCGTCCGCCGGCCACCACCAGAGACGGCCGTCCTCGTCGCCGCTGACCACCCGGCCCTCCGGGTCGATGAGCACGTCCTCCGGGCCGTGCCCACCCTCGGGCAGCGGCAGCAGGTCGGCCCGGTCCAGCCGCACGTCGGTGGGGGTCCACGGCCCGTCCAGCGGCGGTGGCACGGTGGCCGGCTCACGGACCGGCCGGATCAGCAGGGGCGCGCGCGGGCGGGGGACGGCCATCCGGCCATTCTTCCCCGCCGATGCCCCTGGCGGGAGCCCCCGGCGGCGTGTCTCCGCGGCGGTTGCGGCCCCCGGCCCTGCGGGATGACCCGGAGACCGCTCAGGGTCCCACCCGGGACCTACCCGGAACCCCGGCCGCGGGCGGCCGGAACTGTCGGTGGTGGGGGATAGGTTCGGGGCATGCGAGAGGGCGGCGACCGGTTCCACGTGGCGACGAGCGTCAGCGACCACGTGGTGGACCTGCGGGCGGTCGGTGAGATCGACATCGCCACCGTGGGGGCGTTCCGGGCCGCCCTGTGGGCCGCGCCGGCACGGCCGGTGCTGCGGCTGGACCTGTCCGGCGTGCGGCTGCTCTCCGCCGCCGGGGTGCGTGCGCTGGTCGCCGCCCACCTGCGGGTCCGGGCCCGCGGCGGCGAGCTGGTGCTGGTCGACCCCGACCCGGTGGTCGCCCGGGTGCTGCGGGCCACCGGCCTGCACCGGGTGCTGCCGATCCGGGAGTCGGCCCGGGAGCTGGTCGCCTGCGCGGCGGCCTGACCGGCCGGACGCCGCAGGGCCGCCGGCGTGCCGCCGACGGCCCTGCCGACGTTCCGTGGGTCAGCGCACGCCGACCAGGTCCACCACGAAGACCAGCGTCTCGTTCGGCTTGATCACGCCTCCGGCGCCCCGGGCGCCGTAGCCCAGGTGCGGCGGGATGGTGAGCCGGCGCCGGCCGCCGACCTTCATGCCGACCACGCCCTGGTCCCAGCCGGCGATGACCTGGCCGCCGCCGAGCGGGAACTCGAAGGTGTCGCCGCGGTTCCACGACGAGTCGAACTCGCGGCCGGTCGAATGGGACACGCCGACGTAGTGCACGTCGGCCAGCTGGCCGGGGCGGGCCTCCGGGCCGTCGCCGACCGTGATGTCCTCGATGACGAGATCGGCGGGCGGTGCGCCCTCGATCGGGCCAACCTCGGGCTTCTCCATGAGCGGGTCTCCTCGGTGCTGACAGGTGCGGTCCCCGTCGATCCTGCCGGATCGCGGCCGGCCGATACGCGTCGGTCCCCGCCGCGGCGTGGCGGCGGGGACCGGTGGGTGGCACGGGAGTGGCGGGCGCCGCCTCTCGGTGACGCCCGCCCGGTGGGTACTGCCCGCGGTGACCTCACTTCAGCCAGCGCAGCCGCGCGACGACGGGGAGCTTCGCCCACGCCCGGCCGAGGCCGAGGGTGTCACCGGCGTTGACCAGGGCCAGGCCGGCCAGCAGACCCGCGTAGATGAGGTGGTCGTCCATGAACGGGTTGTTCTCGGGGGGCAGCACGGCCGTCCACATCATGACCAGCAGGAGCCCGCCGGCGACCGCGGCGACCCGGGTGCCGATGCCGAGCAGCAGGGCCACGCCGATGCCGAGCAGGCCGAGCATGAACAGCCAGTCCGCCCACGCCGCGCCGCCGATCTCCTGGTAGAACCCCTTGAACGGGCCGGCCGCGCCGAAGGTCAGGAACCCCTTGGTCGGGCTGCCGCCGTTGATCCAGGCGGCCTTCGCCGCGGTCTCGTGGCCGAGGCCGAACATCTTGTCGAGGAAGGCCCAGAGGAACGTCCAGCCCAGGGCGATCCTGAGTCCGGCGAAGACGTACCGGGTGGCCTTCTGGCGGGTGGTCTCGGCGTCCCGGGTGGTCTCGGCCGCCGGAGCGGTGGTGTTGGCGGTGATCCGCTCGATCGTCGCGGTCATGGTCTCCACGTCCCTTCTGTGCCTCGCACCGCGCTTTCCGGTGGCACCTTCATTCCACCGCTCCGGCCGGCCGGCGAGCAGGGCCGACCGGTGCCCTCCGGACCGGGACCTTGGTCCCCTCTCGACGCGGTCCGGTCGGCCCGCCGTGGCCTGCCGGGCGCCTCTGACCTGGGCGGCCCGCGCCGGCCTACCGTCGCCACAGGAGGGCCGAGCAGAGGAGGCCGTGATGCGTACCTGGCAGGTGGGCGACGTGATGACCAGGGACGTCGCGACGGTGGGAGAGGAGACCCCGTACCGCCGGCTCGTCGACGTGCTCATCCGGCGCGGTGTCAGCGGGGTGCCGGTGGTGGACTCGTTCCACCGGGTGCTCGGGGTGGTCTCCGAGGCGGACCTGCTGCACAAGGTGGAGTGGGCCGGGCGCCCCGACGAGCGGCGGATGTTCGAGGGCCGGCGCCGGCGTACCGCCCGGGAGAAGTCAACCGCGCTGGTGGCCCGGGACCTGATGACCGCCCCGGCGGTCACCACCCACGCGGGGGCCACGCTGCCCGCCGCGGCCCGGCTCATGGACCGCGAGGCGGTCAACCGGCTTCCGGTCCTGGACGACCTGGGCCGGCTGGCCGGCATCGTGACCCGCGGCGACCTGCTCCGGGTGCACCTGCGCGCCGACGCGGAGATCCGCGAGGAGGTGGTGCGGGAGGTGCTGCGCCGGGTGCTCACCGTCCGGGACGGCCTGGTCACCGTCCAGGTCCGCGCCGGTGAGGTCACGCTGGACGGACGGCTCGACCGGCGCAGCGCCGTCGAGCTGGCGGGCCGGCTCGCCGGGCAGGTCGGCGGCGTGGTCGCGGTGCACAACGCCATCGGGTACGACGTGGACGACACCACGCTCATGGAGTTGGACCCGGTGCACGCCACCCCGGTCGCCTGACCGGCGGCGGCCTCAGGCGGCCGCGGCGAGCTGGGCGGCGAGCAGCGCGGGAGCCTCGGCGAGCGAGGGCCCGTACCAGGTGAGGTGCCGGCCGGAGACCAGCGCGGCCGGCACGCCGGGGAACGCCTCCGGCCCGTCGTCGGCGGTGAACCGGTACGGCTCGTCCGGCAGCACGACCAGCTCCGGCGCCCGGGCGCGCAGCTCGGCCAGGCCGGGCCGGGGATAGCGCTCCGGGTGGTCGGCGTACCGGTTGGTGACGCCGAGCCGGCGCAGCAGGTCACCGGCGAAGGTGTCCCGACCCAGCACCACCCAGGGGCGCCGCCACACCGGCACCACGGCCGCGCGCGGTGTGGCCGGCGCGGGCGGCGCGGCCCAGGCCCGGCGCGCGGCCCGCAGCCAGTCCGGCTCGCCGGGGACGCCGAGCGCGGCGACCAGCTCGCCGAGCTGGGTCAGCGCCTCCGGCACGGTACGGGGAAAGGTGACCCGGACGGGCACGCCGGCCGCCTTCAGCGCGTCCGCGTCGGCGAGGCGGTTCTCCTCCTCGTTGAGCAGCACCAGGTCGGGCCGCAGCGCGCGTACCCGGTCCAGGTCCGGATACTTGCTCCCGCCCACCCGGGCGACGTCCAGCCCGGCCGGGTGGGTGCACCAGTCGGTGGCGCCCACCAGCACCTCGGGACGGGTCAGCGCCACCGCCTCGGTCAACGACGGCACCAGCGACACCACCCGCACGACGGCTCCCTCTCTCGCCCCGGCCCATCGTCGCCTATCGACGGTCTCCGGTGCGTCGGGCCCGACCGGTGGAGCGGACGATCAGCCGGCCACCTCGTCCACCAGCGCCGTCACGTCCAGGTGGGCGGGCCGGCAGCCGATCGTGGCGGCGAACCGGCGTACCGCCGCGTCCACGTGGGCCCGGGCGGCGCCGACCCCGGCGGACGGGGCCAGGCGCACCTCGACCCAGACGTCCGGGCCGGTGACCGGGCCGGTGAGCACCACCCGGGCCCGGCGGACCCCGGGCGCCCGCAGCAGGTCCCGTTCCAGCGCGTCGGTCAGCACCCCGGTCGCCACCCGGGTCCGGCCGGCGCCGTCGCCGGGGTGCGACAGCGTGCCGCCGAGCCGGTCCGGCACCCGCAGCCCGGCGCCGAGCAGCCGCTGCCCGAGCAGGGCGAGCAGCAGTCCGCCCACGGCGACCGCGAGGGCGCTCCACGGCGCGCCGGCCCGCCACCAGGTCACCGGCCCGGCCCCGACCAGCGGCACGTCGCCGCCGGGCAGCCGGCCCGCCCCGACCGCCGAGGCCGTGCCGCCCGCCGCCACGAGCAGCAGGGCGAGGACCGTCCACAGCAGCCGGTGGGCGGCGTTGCTCACGGCGCCCGCCGGGCGGGGACGAGCCGGACCTCGATCGGGTCGCGGCGGGGCGCGGTCAGCCGGTCCAGCTCCCGGCGCAGCGCGAACTCGACATCGGCCCGGGCGGCCGGGTCGCCGGTGGCGGTCACCCGCGGTCGCCAGGCGTCCCCGCGCCGGCGGACGCGGACCCGGGCGCGGCGGACGCTCGGCACCGACCGGACCGCGCGGGCCAGCCGCCGCTCCACCGAGCGGCGGTGCAGGTGCCAGCCGTCGTCGTCGGCGAGCCGCAGCCGGTTCGGCCACCACCGGCGCAGCTCGGCGCCGAGCACCACCAGGCCGAGGAGGGTGACGGCGGCGGCGACGGCGCGTACCGGGGCGTCCTGCCAGCGGACCGTGGTCAGCGTGGCCGACCACCCGGACGGCAGGGGACCGGGGCGGCCCAGCGCGGCGAGCAGCCCCGCGACGGCCACCAGCAGCCCGCCGGCCAGCAGGGCCACGGCGAGCAGCAGGGTGGCGAGCCGGTTCACCGTGCGCACGGCCGGCTCCGCTCGCCGGCGGGGGCGCTCACGTCGCCTCCCGCGCGTCCGCGGCGTGCCGCCGGTGCCCGTCCCGCCCGGTCGCCGGGCGGTCGCCGCCGGGTGGGCCGCTCGGCTCGCCGGGCAGGCGCAGGTCCACCACGGTGACGGTGACCGCCTCGACGGTCAGCCCGCTGTGCGCCTCGATCCGGGCGGCGACCCGACGGCGGACCGCCTCGGCCACCCCGGTCAGCGGCGCGCCGTGCGCGACCACCAGGTCCAGGTCGACCCGGACGGCGGCGCCGTCGACGCGCACCGTGGCCGTCGCGTCGACGACGGCCGGGGCACGCCGTGCCGCCTCCTCGGCGAGCCCGCCGGTCCGCTCCTCCGGCCAGGCGGCCGGCGCGGGCGGGGCGGTGGCGCGCCGGGGCAGGGTGCCGGTCATCGCGGGCCCGCCTCAGCGACGCCGGCCGGCGGTCGCCCGGTCGGCGAGCCCCGGCAGGCCGACGTCCCCGTCGCGCACCCGGACCAGCAGCCAGCCGACCAGGCCGGCCACGGTGGCGGCGGCCGCCGCCCCGGCGCCGCCCAGCGCCCAGACCGCGACCACCAGGAAACCGGCCAGGAAGCCGAACTGCCCGCGCGTCATGCCCCACCTCCGCTCCACGGCGACGACCGGACCGGCGGGGCGTACCCGTTTCCGGGCGGGGCACGCCTCCGGCCGCCGCGGTCAGCCCGCCGAGGCGGGGGCGGGCACGCGCTCCGAGGGCAGGGAGGCCACGGGTACGCCCTCGCGCACCGCCCACTCCACCGCGTGCCGCACGTCGGCGACCGGCAGGGGCCGCCGGGCGGTCACGGTGACCGCGGCGTGCACCGCGTACGCGACGAACGGGTACGAGTGGGCCAGCCCGCCCACCGCCTCGTGCAGCCGGCCCACCACGGCGAGCGCCGCCGCCTCGTCCCGCCCCGGCAGGATGAGCTGGAACTCGTTGTCGGCGACGCGGACGGCCCGGTCGACCGGGCTCAGCACGCTGGTGACCGCCGCGAGCACGGCCTGGCCCTCCCGGGCCGCGCCACGGCGGCCGAAGCGTTCCGGTGTGCCGGCCGGCTCGTCCACCCGGAGGCCGACCAGCGCCACCGGCAGCGTGCCCGAGGCGGTCACGCCGTCCACGCCGGTCCACCGGCGCAGCCCCGGCTCGTCGAGCACGCCGTCGGCCGGCTCGACCGGGTGCGCCCGCTCGCCCCGCCGGGCCAGCAGCCGCAGCGCCGCCTCGGCGCGGGCCTCGCCCGGCGCGGCGGGGATGTCCCGGACCCGCGCCACCGCCTCCTCCAGCCCGGCCCGCGCCGGCCCGGGCAGCCGCTCGGCGAGCTGCCCCCACAGCCGGAGCACGTCGTGCAGCGCCTCGTCCCGGCGAAAGCCCCAGCGCCCGTCGAAGAGGCGGCCGGCCTCAAGGGTCTCCGCCGGCGCCACCTCGGCCCGGTCGTACGCCACCAGGCTCGCCCCGAAGCGCGGCGTCAGCGCCACCACGCTCCACTCCCGGGCCAGATCCTCGGTCTCCTCCAGCGCCACCGGGTACGCCCCGGCGGGCAGGTCCGGTGGGGGGCCGCCGACCATGCCGACCACGGTGACCGCGGCCCGCGCGGCGATCCGCCGGTAGACGGCGTGCTCCCGGGCGAAGTACGGCAGCCGCTGGAAGAGGGCGAACACGACCAGCGGCCCGTCCTCGGCCTCGGCCAGCGCGGCCCGTTCGATGGCGTGGGAGACGGCGACGAGGCCGCGTTTGGTCAGCCGCTCCGGGGTCCGTCCGCTGTGCACCGGCCGAGCCTAGGGCCCCGCAACCCGCCGCGCACCGGACGACGGGTCGGGATCGGTGGCCGACCCGGCGGACCGGTGCGGACCGCCATGGTGGCCGCCACACGCGCTCCACCCGGAGCGCCGTGCGGCGCCGTTCCGCGCTCAGGAGGACCGCCGCACGGGCGGTTCCACCGGTCCCGGCCGGTCCGGGCATCCGGATTCCCCCGCACCGCCGAGGCGGCCGCCATGATCGACGCCCTAGACTCGGGCGTCGACCGAGCGACGGATGGATCTGGCGAGATGACGAGCACCGGCAGCGTGGCCACCTCCTGGCTGCGTCCGATCCCACCCGGGGTCGCGCCGCAGCTCTCCCGTGCCGGCCACCTGGCGTATCCGGGCCGGCGGCTCGGTGAGCTGGTGCAGGGCCGGCCGCCGGGCGTCACCGGGCACCAGTGGAGCACCGCCGGGCGTGAGGGCCTCGACCAGGTGGTCTGCGCCGGCGACACCGGCCTGCCGCTGTTCGCCGTGCAGTTCGCCCCGCCCGCACCCGCCGGGTCGCCGGCCCGCCGGGCCGAACGGATGACCGCCGCGGTCTGCGCCGCGGTCGGGCTGCCGCTGCTGCGGGTCGAGTCGCCGACGTTGCGCGCCGCCGAGCACGCCCGCCGCCTCGTCGAGTACGTCATCGACGCACGCGGCTACGCCGCCGGCACCGACCCGGACACCGGCGACGCCGTCGGGTTCCGGGACATCGTCAGCCGGCTGCCGGACGGCCGGCGCGGGCCGGTCAACGACCTCGGGGCGCTGACCCGGGCCGCCGCCGTCGAGGCGTACGTGGAGCGCCGGCTCGCCGACCCGATCGTCCGCGGGCTGCACGTGCGGTGGACGGACGGCCCGGCCGAGGGCTGGAGCTGGGTCGAGGTGCGGCCCGGCCGGTGCCTGGTCGAGCGGGTGCACCTGGTCGCCCAGCGCTTCTCCTGCGGCGTGGATCCGGGCCGGCTCGCCGAGGACCTGGCCGCCGTGGCGGTCGGTGAGCGGCTGCGCGACCTGGCCGCCGCCGAACCGTCCCTGGTGGACCGGGACGAGGTGCGTGGGCAGATCCGGCGGCTGGCCGCCCGGCGCGACGAGTTCGAGGGCGGCTTCGCCTTCGACCACCTCTGCGCCGACTGACCCGGCGTCGCGGGGCCGCGTCCGGCCGCCCCGGAAATCTCCGCGAATTCTCCCGATCCCCGGTTGAACCTTCGCCGTCCTCGCTCCGTACCTAAGCGGGAATGGACGCAGATCTTCCCCGCCGCGCCGGACGGCGCGGGGACGGTGCGGAAAGGGCATCGTCGGTCATCGACGTGCGACCGGAACGTCGCAGTGATCCTCACCCCGAAATCCATCGGTCCGCCGGGGTCACCAGTCAACTACCGGATCGAGAAGGAGAGCAATTCGATGCGCAGGTCCACACGGGCGCGCCGGTCATCCGGTAACGCGCGGAGCAAGCGTCTGCTGGCCGTGGTCGGCACGCTCGCGGTCTTCGGCGGAATCGTCGCCGTCACCCAGATCTCGTCCGCCCAGGACCGGCGGACCACCGTCCGCACCGCCTCGGCGTCCTGCGTGGCTCCGAGCCCGGGGGCCACCGCGCCGGACGGCCGCGGCAGCACCACCCGGACCTGGCAGAACGGCCGCTGGGTGCGCAACCACTGGGGTGACGGGCAGATGTCGGCCGCCGAGTGCCAGCAGACCACGGGAGGTGGCGCGGGCGCCGCGACCCCCACCGTCGCCTGCCCTGACGTGCGGAGCAAGCTGCCGGAGGTGCCCCAGCAGGCGCGCGCCGAGGTGGACCGCAACCTCGCCCTGCTGGACAGCCAGATCGCCGAGGCCAACCGGCGGCTGGCGGCCGACGGCGCCCGCAACGGTGGCGCCTTCATCAACAACGCCATCCTGCGGCCGCTCGCCGAGAAGCGGACCGCCACGTTGAACCGGATCGCGACGGCCATCGGCCGGGTCGCCCAGCGCCCGCAGGGCCTGGACCAGTTGGCCCAGTGCGTCATCGCCGACAACGCCCAGAACGGCGGCCAGAACGGCGGCCAGAACGGTGGCCAGAACGGCGGCGGCAACAACGGCGGGCAGACCGGCGGGCCGACCGCCGCGCCGACCGGTAGCAGCAACGGTGGGCAGAACGGCGGTAACAACGGCGGTAACAATGGCGGCAACAACGGTGGCCAGAACGGCGGCAACAACGGCCTGAACGTGCTCGCCAAGGACTGCACCAACAGCCAGCTGCAGGCGCACGACGGTTTCCAGAACGGCAACCGGTGCGTGAGCACCTCGTTCGGTGAGGTCGGTTCCGCCGCCAACAACCCCTCGCTGCTCATCACGCAGTTCCCGAACCGGGTGCAGCGCAACCAGCCGTTCACCCTCCGGGTCAGCACCCGGAACCTGGTGCGCGACCGGTTCCTCGCCGCCGGCCAGGGTGGCTACTACGTGGAGAGCTCGCTGCTCAACGACCAGGGCCTGGTCCGCGGCCACTTCCACACCGCCTGCCGGATGCTGCAGACCACCCAGGCGGCGCCGTCGAACCCGCAGGACGTTCCGGCGTTCTTCGTGGCGACCGAGGACGGCGGCGGCAGCAACCAGGCCGACCAGGTGACCATCCAGATCCCCGGCCTGCCCCAGTCGGGCCTCGCGCAGTGCGCAGTCTGGGCCGGTGACGGCTCGCACCGCATCCCCATGATGGAGCGGGCCAACCAGACCCCCGCCATCGACGTGGTGCGGATCCGGGTCAACTGAGCACCGACGGCCGGAGCCGTCCGGGGGGCACGCCCCGGACGGCTCCGGCCGTTCCGTGCGCGCCCTCCCGTGGCGGCGTCAGCCGTCCCCGGCCGGCCCCGACGCGTCGCCGACCTCGAAGCGGGCCAGGTCGGTGCAGTGCACGACCGTGGCGTCGTCCGGCGCGGCGAGGCCGGCCGGGCTGTCGGCTTCGGCCCGTCGTACGCGACCGACGATCTCGGCCGGCCCGCCGGCGGCGAGCAGGCCAAGCACACCGGCCCAGTCGGTCAGGGCGTACGGGCTCACGACGCGGCTGGCGCCGTTGCTGAGCAGCGCGACGCCGGCCAGGTCGCGCAGGGGGTGGCTGCCGGTCACCGCCTCCTCCGCGGCGTGCGGGTCGTCCTTGGCGATCCAGTAGCCGCCCGGCTGGTTCCGGCGGGCGCGCAGCGCCTCGACGCAGGAGGCGTGGACGCGGTCGTACTCCGGCGTCCCGCCGGGAACGCCCTCCAGCGGTGCCGAGCAGACCCGTCTCGCCGTGACCTCACGCTCGTCGGTGAGGACCCGCGGACCGCCGCCGACCTGGTCGAGGACGAGGAAGGAGTCGGCGAGCAGGAGGTGGTCGAGGCGGCCCCGGTGGGCGCGGAAGATCGCCACGGTCGCCTGTGGGCTGGCGGGGTTCGTGATGTCGCAGGTGTTCCGGTGCTGCGCGGCGATCTCGTCGATCGCGGCGGCGAGGATCGTCGCGAGGTCCCGCCCGTCGCCGCGCGACAGCCAGCCGAGCAGCGCGCCGCCGAGCCGGTGCGTGTACCAGGCGACGCCGTGGTGGCAGATCGATTCCGTCCCCGGGATGCCGGCGCCGTCGAGCAGCACCGCGGCGCCGGGGACGGCGCCGGCGAAGTCCTCGTTCGGCCGGCCGGCCGTGCCGGCGCTGGTCGCCATGCTGACGTGCACCGATGGGCTCCCGGGTGGGGGGCGCGGACCTGCGGGAGGGCCGACGCGGGATGAAGTTCGCTGCCGGGGCACCCCGCCCGGCTGAAAATTGTTAACGCCGGGAAAAGCCGACCGGGGTCGCGCCGATTTCTCAGCGTGACCCCGGGGTGCCCGACGGTGAACCGGGAGGGTTCAGCGGTTCTTGTAGGCCTCCACCACCGAGACGGGGATGCGGCCCCGCTCGGAAATCTCGTAGCCGTTCTTGACGGCCCATTCCCGGATGGCGCGGTTCTGCTCGCGGTCCATTCCCGAGGTGCTCGGGCGGGCGCCCCCACGGGTGGCGCGACCGGCCTCCACCGGGCCGCGACCGATCCGCCGGCCAGCGCTGATGTACGGGTCCAGTGCCTTGCGCAGGACGCCGGCGTTCTCGTCGGAGACGTCGATCGTGTACGCCACGCCGTCCAGGCTGAACTCGACGGTCCGATCGGCCTTTCCGCCGTCGAGGTCGTCGGTCAGAACGGTGATTACTTTCCTTGCCATCGCCATTACTCCCTGTGTCGGGCGGGGTGTGGCTATGAGTTTGACGTATCTCGCGGCAATTTCGCAACAATACCCGTCCTTCGCCATTCGGCGGGTCGGGTTATCCGCGTGCCGTCAAATGCGTCTTCGTGCACGCGGCGGGTTCGCCGGGGCGGTGGAAGTGGCATGGGTCACAAGCCGGAACAAGGGAGACGGTTTGTTACTTGAGCCTGTCACGCTCAACTCAACCCGATAGCAGGTGTTCGATGGCAACTCTTCCGGTACTGCCCCTGACCGACGCCGTCCTGCTGCCCGGCATGGTCATCCCGGTGACCCTCGACCCGACCACCCAGGCCGCGGTCGACGCGGCCCGCGCCAGCGGCGACAAGGAGCTGCTGGCCGTGCCCCGCCTCGACGGCGAGTACGGCTCGGTCGGCGTGATCGCCACCATCGAGAAGGTGGGTCGGCTGCCCAGCGGCGAGCCGGCCGCCGTGGTCCGCGGCCTCGCCCGGGCCCGGATCGGCTCCGGCGTGCCCGGACCGGGCGCCGCCCTCTGGGTCGAGGCGACCACCCTCGACGAACCCGCCCCGGCCGGCCGGGCCCGGGAACTCGCCCGCGAGTACCGCGCGCTGATGACCTCGGTGCTCCAGGAACGCGGCGCCTGGCAGGTCATCGACGCCATGGAGCGGATGACCGACCTCTCCGAGCTGGCCGACGCGGCCGGCTACGCGCCCTGGCTGACGCTGGCGCAGAAGACCGAGCTGCTCGCGGCCCCGGACGTGACCGCCCGGCTGGAGCTGCTGGTCGGCTGGGTGAAGGACCACCTGGCCGAGCAGGAGGTCACCGAGCGGATCAACAGTGACGTCCGGGAGGGGCTGGAGAAGTCGCAGCGCGAGTTCCTGCTCCGCCAGCAGCTCGCCGCGATCCGCAAGGAACTCGGCGAGGACGAGCCGGACGGCTCCGCCGACTACCGCTCCCGGGTGGAGTCGGCCGACCTGCCCGAGAAGGTCCGCGAGGCGGCCCTGCGCGAGGTCGGCAAGCTGGAGCGGGCCAGTGACGCCTCTCCGGAGGCGGGCTGGATCCGGACCTGGCTGGACACCGTCCTCGAGATGCCGTGGAACACGCGTACCGAGGACAACACCGACCTGGCCGCGGCGCGTGCGGTGCTCGACGCCGACCACGCCGGCCTGACCGACGTGAAGGACCGCATCCTGGAGTACCTCGCGGTGCGCAACCGCCGGGCCGAGCGCAACCTCGGCGTAGTCGGCGGACGCGGCTCCGGCGCGGTGCTCGCCCTGGCCGGCCCGCCCGGCGTCGGCAAGACCAGCCTCGGCGAGTCCGTCGCGCGGGCACTCGGCCGCACCTTCGTCCGGGTCTCCCTCGGCGGCGTCCGCGACGAGGCCGAGATCCGCGGCCACCGGCGCACCTACGTGGGCGCGCTGCCCGGCCGGATCGTCCGCGCGCTGCGCGAGGCCGGCTCGATGAACCCGGTCGTGCTCCTCGACGAGGTCGACAAGCTGGCCGCCGGCTACTCCGGCGACCCGGCCGCGGCCCTGCTGGAGGTGCTCGACCCGGCGCAGAACCACACCTTCCGGGACCACTACCTGGAGGTCGACCTCGACCTGTCCGACGTGCTCTTCCTGGCCACCGCCAACGTGGTGGACAGCATCCCCGGCCCGCTGCTGGAC
This sequence comes from Micromonospora sp. NPDC005707, assembly GCF_040631005.1. Lineage (NCBI taxonomy): Bacteria > Bacillati > Actinomycetota > Actinomycetes > Micromonosporales > Micromonosporaceae > Micromonospora > Micromonospora sp. NPDC005707. The sequence continues at coordinate 96,456 of NZ_JBEXYR010000007.1, read as the reverse complement.
CGGATGGAGCTGGTCACCCTGGACGGCTACACCGAGGACGAGAAGGTGGCCATCGCCCGGGACCACCTGCTGCCGCGGCAGCGGGAGCGGGCCGGGCTGACCGCCGAGGAGGTCACCGTCGCCGACGACGCGCTGGCGCTGATCGCGGGTGAATACACCCGGGAGGCCGGCGTCCGGCAGCTCGAACGTGCCCTGGCGAAGATCCTGCGCAAGGTCACCGTGGCGCTGGCGTCCGACCCGGCGCCGGTCCGCGTCGACACCGGCAACCTCGCCCGCTACCTGGGCCGGCCGAAGTTCACCCCGGAGTCGGCCGAGCGGACGGCGGTGCCCGGCGTGGCCACCGGCCTGGCGGTCACCGGCGCCGGCGGGGACGTGCTCTTCATCGAGGCCACCAGCATGGAGGGCGAGCCGGGGCTGACCCTCACCGGTCAGCTGGGCGACGTCATGAAGGAGTCGGCGCACATCGCGCTGTCGTACCTGCGCTCCAACGGGCGACGCCTCGGCATCGACCCGAACGCCCTCGCCGGGCGGCGGATCCACGTGCACTTCCCGGCGGGTGCGGTGCCCAAGGACGGGCCCAGCGCCGGCATCACCATGGTCACCGCCCTGGCGTCCCTGGTGACCGGCCGGCCGGTCCGGCCCGAGTTCGGGATGACCGGCGAGGTGACCCTCTCCGGCCGGGTGCTGCCCATCGGCGGCGTGAAGCAGAAGCTGCTCGCCGCCCACCGGGCCGGCCTGACCGAGGTGATCATCCCGAAGCGCAACGAGCCGGACCTGGACGACCTGCCCGCTGAGGTCCGCGAGGCGCTGACCGTCCACACCCTCGCCGACGTGGCCGACGTGCTCGCCCTGGCGCTGCGCCCGGCCGAGGTCGACGCGGAGACCCTGGGCGGCCAGCCGCTCGCCGCGGCCTGACCTCCCGACACGCCGAGGCCCCCGGTCCACCCGGACCGGGGGCCTCGGCCGTGCTCACCAGCGGTCCCGGCGCTCCCGCCGCTCGCCACCGTCGCCGTCCCGGCCGCGCCGCTCCCGGCGGTCACCGTCGAAGCGGCGCTCGCCGCCGCCGCCGTCGCCGTCCCGGTCGCGGCGGACGGTGGCCTTGCGGCCCTTGATGGTGCTGCCGCGCAGGCCCTGGATCACCTCGTCGGCGACCCCGTACGGGACCTCGACCAGGGAGAACCGGTCGGCGATCTCGATCGAGCCGATGTCCCGGCCGTTGACCCCGGTCTCCCCGGTGATCGCACCGACCAGGTCCTGCGGGCGCACCCCGGCGCGCCGGCCCAGACCGATGAAGACCTGCGTGGTGCCGCCGGTGCGGGGACGCGCGCCGCCGCGCCGCTCCCGGGCGTCGTACCCGGGTCGGGGTTCGCGGGTCGGGCGGACCGCGACCTGCGGGATCTCCTCCTCCTCGTCGGCCGTGCCGGGCAGGGTCGCCTCGTGGGCCAGCCGCACCGCGGCCAGCGCGACCTCCATGAGGTCGAACTCGTCGGTCAGCGACTCGACGATCGCCCGGAACGGCTCCAGGTCGTCCTCCAGCAGCGACTCCCGCAGTGCCGCCTGGGTCAGCTCCAGCCGCCGGGTCCGCAGGTCGGCCACCGTGGGGATCTTGTCGACCGCGATGCGCTGGCCGGTGACCCGCTCGATGGTCTTGAGCATCCGGTGCTCGCGCGGCTCGGCCAGGGTGATCGCCACACCCTCGCGGCCGGCCCGGCCCACCCGGCCGATCCGGTGCACGTACGACTCGGGCGCCGACGGGACGTCGTAGTTGACCACGTGGGTGAGCTGCTCCACGTCCAGACCGCGGGCCGCCACGTCGGTGGCGACCAGCAGGTCGGCCGTGCCCGAGCGCAGCCGGCCCATCACCCGGTCCCGCTGCTCCTGGCTCATCCCGCCGTGCAGCGCCTCGGCCCGGTAGCCCCGGCCGTTCATCGTCTCGGTGAGCCGGTCCACCTCCTCCCGGCTGCGGCAGAAGACGATCGCCGCGGTGGGCGACTCCACGTCCAGCACCCGGCCCAGGGCCGCCGGCTTGTGCGCCCGCGCCACGATGTACGCGCTCTGCCGCACCCGGGGCGCCTCGCCCGCGACCGGCCGCTCGCGCTCGATCTGGATGCGCACCGGGTCGGTCAGGTGCTTGCGGGCCAGCCCGTCGATCCGGGCCGGCATGGTGGCCGAGAAGAGCACGGTCTGCCGCCCGGCCGGGGCGTGCTCCAGGATCGCCTCGATGTCCTCGGCGAAGCCCATGTCGAGCATCTCGTCCGCCTCGTCCAGCACCACCGTGGCCAGCGCGCCCAGCCGCAGGGTGCCCCGGGCGATGTGGTCCAGCGCCCGGCCCGGCGTCGCCACCACCACGTCCACGCCGGCGTCGAGGGCGCGCAGCTGCCGGCCGATCGGCTGGCCGCCGTAGATCGGCAGCACCCGGGCGCCCAGGTCCTTGCCGTAGCGGTGGAACGCCTCGGAGACCTGCACGGCCAGCTCCCGGGTCGGCACCAGCACGAGCGACACCGGCTCCCCGCCGGGCCGGTCGTCGGGCATCCGCTGCAGCAGCGGCAGGGCGAACGCGGCGGTCTTGCCGGTGCCGGTGGCGGCCTGCCCGAGCAGGTCCTGGCCGGCGAGCAGCGGCGGGATCGCCTCCCGCTGGATCGGGGTCGGCTCCTCGTAGCCGAGGACGGCGAGCGCGTTCAGCAGCTCGGTGCGCAGCCCGAGGTCCGCGAAGGCGGCGGCCTCATCCTCGGCGGGTTGGGCGGGATCGGTCGGGGTTGGTGCGGAACTCATGGGGCAAGCCTTTCATCACCCCCGCCCGGCCGTCGCGGCGACCGCCGCAAACCGTCGCCCCCGCCACGTCGCGGGCGATCCGGCCGGGCCCCGTGCCCCGGCCGGATCACCCGGACAGGACCGCCAGCAGGACGGTCGTCCCGACGACGACGTCCAGCACCCCGCACCACTCCGTGTACCCCCGGGGCACCACCCGGCCGCTGCGGTGGTGCGCCAGGTCCCAGGCGGCGTGCCCGAGCCAGCCGAGGCCGACCAGCACGCCGGCGAGGCCGTCCGGCCCGAGCAGGGCGACCGCGGCCAGGCCGCCCCAGCCGGCCAGCCCGGCGAGCTGCCACGCCACGTTCCGGCGGTCGCCCCACTGCCGCCGCCAGGTGCCGATGAGCAGGTAGCCGCCCGGGAGGACCAGCAGCGTCCACGGGGAGAACACGGTCGGCGCGACCCAGAGGTCCACCGTCATGAGCAGGGCCAACCCGGTCGGCCACCGGCGCGCCACCGCCGCGGCCACCGGATGGCGGTGGGCCGGCGCCGGATGCGCGTGCCGGTGCCGCAGCGCCACCAGCGCCATGGCCGGCAGCATCAGCAGGTGGCCGCCGAGCATCAGCACGTCGTCCCCGACCAGCCCGGCCCACCAGGGCGGGAGCAGCAGCAGGAACGGGACGTACATGACGGCCACCATCTCTGCCGTGGCGGCCCGTCCGTGGCCGCGGTGCCACATCCAGGCGGCCATGCCCAGCCCCATGTTCGTCGCCATCACCAGCGCGCCGACATCCGTCCGGGCCAGCGCGTCCGCGCCGCCCAGCCGCTCGGCGCCGACCCGCCACAGCGGGTCGAGCAGCAGCATGCCGACCACCATCGCCACGACCATCCCGGCCAGGTGGCCGGCCAGCCGTCGGGCGTCCGCCCGCAGGGGTACCCGTACCGTCGTCTCCGTCATGCCCCGAGCCTGCCGGCGCCCCGCGCGCGGAACCATCCGCGTCCGTCACCGGAAAGCCGTGCGTCGCGCACGGGTTCGGCGTGACATTCCGCAGGGGTGAACCGGGCGGCCGGCGGCCCTAGGATCGGCGGACATGACGGTCGACGCGGCGGATCGCCGGCTGCGGCGGGCCCGGCAGCTCACCCTGGTGTCGCTGGCGACGAACGTCGGGACCACCCTCCTGCTGCCGGGCGTCGGCCTGGCCCGCGAGCCGGACCCGCTGCGGCTGGCGCTCGGCATGGTCGGGCTCGCCGCCGTCACCGCCGCCCAGGCGGCGGTGCTGCACGCGGCGGTCACCCCCTGGCTCGCCGGGCGGGCCCGGCGCCGCCGGCACGCCGCGCTGGCGGTGGCCGCCCTGCTCAGCCTGCCGCTGGTCGGCCCGGTCGCCGCCGGCGCCTGGCCCACCTGGGCGTGGCTGGGCGCGTCCCTGGTCGGCATGTCCCCGCTGCTGTTCCGGCCGCTGCCCGCGCTGCTCGCGGCGGCCGGGGTGCTCGGCGCCTCGGCCGCCGTGACACTGGCGACCGGCGGGCCGCTGCCCACCGCCCTCCTCGTGACCGGCGGCGTCGGCGGCGGGATCGCCGCGGTCACCTGGCTCCAGGCCTGGTTCTGGGGCCTTGTCGTCGAGGCCCGGCAGGGACAGGCCGCCCGGGCCCGCCTCGCCGCCGCCGAGGAGCGGCTGCGCTTCGCCCGGGACGTGCACGACCTGCTGGGCCACGACCTCACCGTGATCGCGCTCAAGGCCGAGCTGGCCGAGCGGCTCGCGCCCGTCGACGCGGCCCGGGCCGGCCGGGAGGCCGCCGAGGTGCGCCGGCTCGCCGGGTCTGCCCTGACCCGGGTACGCGAGGCCGTGCACGGCTACCGCGCCGTGGACCTGGGTGAGCAGCTGGCCGCGGTGGGGGAGGTGCTGCGTTCCAGCGGGGTGCGCTGCACGGTGGTGCCGCCGGCCGGCGAGCTGCCGCCGCCGGTCGCCGCCGACCTGGCCGCCGTGCTGCGCGAGGCCGGGACGAACGTGCTGCGGCACAGCCGGGCCGACTGGTGCCGGATCGAACTCACCCGGGAGGACGGCCTCGTGACGATGACCGTACGCAACGACGGCGCCGGTGGCGCCGGCCCGGACGCGCTCAGCGGCGGGCTGCGGGGGCTGGCCGACCGGCTCGCCCCTTCCGGCGGCAGCGTCCGGGCGTACGCCGAGGACGGGGTGTTCCACCTCGTGGCGACCGTGCCGGTGGCGCCGTGATCCGGGTGCTGCTGGCCGACGACGAGGAGCTGATCCGCCTCGCCCTCGCGGCGCTGCTCGACCTGGAGCCCGACCTGGAGGTGGTGGCGCACGCCGCCGACGGCCGCGCCGCGCTGGCCGCCGCGCTGGCCCACCGGCCCGACGTCGCCGTGCTGGACCTGGAGATGCCGCCGCCCGGCGGGGTCCAGGTCGCCGCCGAGCTGGCCCGCGTGCTGCCCGGCTGCGCCACGGTGATCCTCACCGGGCACGGCCGGCCCGCGCACCTCCGGCCGGCGCTGAGCGCGGGCGCGCGCGGGTTCCTCGCCAAGGGCGCACCGGGCGGCGCGCTGGCCGACGTGATCCGCCGGGTGCACGCCGGCGCCCGGTACGTCGACCCGGCCCTCGCCGCCGACGCGTTGACCCTGCCCGAGTGCCCGCTCACCCCGCGGGAGCTGGAGACGCTGCGCCTGGCCGAGCTGGGCACCCCGGTCGCGGTGATCGCCCGGCGGACCCACCTGGCGGCCGGCACGGTCCGCAACCACCTGGCCGCGTGCGTGCAGAAGCTCGGCGCCGCCGACCGGGCCGGGGCGGTCCGGCGGGCCCGCGAGGCCGGCTGGCTCTGACCCGAGCGGGTCGCCACCCGCGCGGGGTGGCGGCATCGCACCGGCCGTGTGCCGGCTCGCCGGGCAGGGGTCAGGCGCGGGCCGGGCAGGGGTCAGGCGCGGGCGGGGCAGGGGTCAGGCGCGGGCGGGGCCGGTGTCGCGCGTGGGCGGGGCGAGGGCGGCCGGGTCGAGCGCCAGGGCGGCGGCCAGGGCGGGGCGGCCGGCCGGGGTGAGCCGGACCGCCCGGCCGGCGCCCCGGGCGGTCCAGCCGACGTCGAGGAAGCGCCGGCACAGCGCGGCGCCGAGCGCGCCGGCCAGGTGGGGGCGGCGCTCGGTCCAGTCCAGGCAGTCCCGGACCAGTGGCCGCCGGCCGGCGCGCAGCGGCTCGACGGGCACGCCCAGGTCGGCCAGCCAGGTGATCCCGGCCGGGGTGAGCGCCAGGCCGCCGGCCCGGTCGAGCACGCCCCGGGCCAGCAGGGCGTCGTGCACCAGCACGCCGAGGCGGCCGGCCAGGTGGTCGTAGCAGGTCCGGGCGTACGCGAGGGACGCCTGGGCCGACGCGGCGCGCAACGTGCGGGGCGGGGTCGCCGGTGCGGGCGCCCGTCCGGCCAGGTCCTCGATGAGCTGGGCCACCGACGGGTCGGCGAGGCGGACGTACCGGTGCCGGCCCTGCCGCTCCTCGGCCAGCAGCCCGCCCCGGACCAGCCGGGTGAGGTGGTCGCTCGCGGTGGACGGGGCCACCCCGGCGGACCGGGCCAGTTCGCCGGCCGTCCAGGCCCGGCCGTCGAGCAGGGCGAGGCAGAAACCGGCCCGGGTCGGGTCGGCGAGCAGCGCGGCGAGCCCGGCCAGCGTGCGGCCGTCGGTGCGGGTGGTCATGCGGGCAATGCTGGCACGGGAATTGTTCGGTACCCACCGACCCGTGCGCGTCGTGCTTTACATCGTTGTCTCCAACGTTGTAGAAACGGGGGCACCGCAGTGACCTCCGTCTACCTCCAAGGCAGGCCTGATGGGACACCTCCACCGCGGTGGCGTGCTCGCCGCCGCACTCGCTCTGCTGCTGACCTCGTCCACGGCCGCGGCGGGCGCACCCGCCGCCGGGGCCGACCGCTACCGGAACCCGGTCTCGGCCGGCTTCTCCGACACCTTCGCCGACCCCGCCGTCGTCCGCGGCGACGACGGCCTCTGGTACGCCTTCGGCACCTCCGACCCGCTGCGCGAGGGCGAACGCCAGGCGCACCGCGTGCCGATCGCCCGCTCGGCCGACCTGGTCGACTGGACCTACGTGGGCGACGCCTTCGCGCCCGACCAGCGGCCGTCCTTCGCCGCACCCGGGGCCGCGTTCTGGGCGCCCGACGTGCGCCGGGTCGGCGACCGCTGGGTCATGTACGTGACCGTCACCGACACCACCGTCTCCGGCGACACCTTCGACACCGCGATCGGGGCGGCCACCGCGCCCACCCCGGCCGGACCGTGGACGTTCGCCGACGCGCCCGTGGTCGCACCCCGGCCGGGCGGGGGCGGCGGCTACCTGTGGACGATCGACCCCAGCCAGTTCACCGACACCGACGGCCGGTCGTACCTCTACTTCGGCAGCTACTACGGCGGGATCTCGGTCACCGAGCTCTCCGCCGACGGGCTGCGCGCGGTCGGGACGCCGAGCCTGGTCGCCGTCGACAACAAGTTCGAGGGCGGCTACGTGCTGCGCCACGACGGCTGGTACTGGCTGTTCGCCTCCACGGCGAACTGCTGCGCCGGCCCGGCCACCGGCTACTCCGTGCAGGTCGGCCGGGCGCGCGACCCGCGCGGGCCGTTCGTGGACCGGGACGGCCAGCGGCTGGACGTCTCCCGGGCCGGTGGCACGCCGGTGCTCACCCAGAACGGCAACCGGTGGATCGGCGCCGGGCACAACGCCGTGCTCACCGACCTGTCCGGGCAGGGCTGGATCGCCTACCACGCCATCGACCGGGCCGACCCGTACCTGGACGAGCCGTTCGGGATCAACGAGCGGCCGATGCTGCTGGACCGCCTCGACTGGGTGGACGGCTGGCCGACCGTCAACGCCGGCGCCGGCCCCTCCGAGGGGCCCCGGCCCGCGCCGGTCACCACCGGCCGGATCGACGCCCGCTTCGACACCGCCGACCTGGGCGGCTGGCGGGGCGGCGCGGGAAGCTGGCGGGTGACCGGCGGCGTGCTGTCCGGCACCGGCACGCTGACCGCCCGGGCCGGCCTCGGTGGCGACGTACGTGCCGAGACCGACCTGCGGCTCACCGGCGCGGACGCGGCCGGGCTGCGGCTCGGCCGGGTGGACGTCACGGTCGGCGGCGGCCGGCTGACCGCCGCCGAGAGCGGCGGCGCGACGGCGAGCGTGCCGCTGCCCGCCGGGCTCGACCTCACCGGCCGGCACAACCTGGCCGTCGAGGTACGCGGCCGCCAGCTCGTCGCCGAGCTGAGCCCGGCCCGCCTCGGCGACCAGCTCGCCGTGGTGGCGCTGACGCTCACCAGGCCGGCAGCCGGCCCGCTCGCGCTGCGCGCCGACGGCGGCACGGCCGAGTTCGACAACGTCAGCGCGGCCGCGCTGTACCGCCCGGTCCGGCACCCGGTCGCCCCGCCGCGCGTCGGTCCGGTGCTCTCCCGGTTCTCCGACGAGTTCTCCGACGGGCTCGACCCGGCCTGGCAGTGGATCCGGCCCAACCCGGCCGCGACGGTGAGCGGCGGCGCGCTGCGCTGGCCGGTCGAGTCGACCGACCTGGTGGGCACCGGCAACACGGCCGGCGTGCTGCTGCGCGACGCGCCCGCCGGCGACTACGTGGCGGAGACGAAGGTGACCCTCGACCTGGGCGAGGACGTCGTCCGCAACTACCAGCAGGCCGGTCTGGTGGCGTACGTGGACGACGACCGGTTCGCCCGGCTCGCCCAGGTGGCCATCTGGAACACCCGCCAGGTCGAGTACGGCTACGAGCTGCCCTTCGCCGGCCAGCCGGTGTACGGGGGCAGCATCGTCGGCACCCCGGCCACCACGACGTGGCTGCGGCTGGCCCACCACGTCGACCGGGTCACCGGCGAGCACGAGTTCCGGGCCGGGTCCAGCCGGGACGGCACGCACTGGACCTGGGGCGCGGTCTGGACCTTCCCGGCCGGCACCACGCCCCGGATCGGTCTGGTCGCGCACGGCGGCGCCACCCCGGCGGTGACCGCGGAGTTCGACTACCTGCGGTTCTACCGCTGATCGGTGCGACCGGGGCCGCCCGGCTGCGGGCGGCCCCGGTCGCGCGGGGTCGCCCGGCGGCGGGCGGCTCCGGTCACGCGCCGGGGCGCGGGCAGGCCGGGGTCAGCTCGCACACCGTCCGGGTGTCGCTGTCGTAGCTGCGCGCGGCCACGAACTCCCCGCCCGGCCGGTCCGGCCCGGCGACCGCCCGGGCGCGGCGGCGGTCGGCGTCGCGGAACCGCAGCGCCAGGCTGAGGTGCGGCACCCAGCGCCCGGGCAGGTGCCAGGGGTGCGGCCCGGGCGCCCCGGCGAGCACGTCCCAGACCGCGCCGTGCAGGGCGGCCAGCTGCGGCGTGGGACGGACCAGCCAGACCAGCGGGGCGCTGCCGTCGAGGACCGCCACCCGGTCCAGCCGGGCCGGCAGCGGCAGCGCCGCGTCGCAGAGGTCGGCGAGGCGCTGCTCGGCGCCGGGCGGGAACCCGTCGACCGAGGCGAGCGTCAGGTGCGGCCGGTTGGTCGGGTGCGGGTGCCGGGCCAGGCTGGGCAGGCCGGCGGCGGCGAGCCGGTCCCAGGCCGCCCGTACCGCCTCCTCCAGCTCCGGCGAGCAGAGCAGTTCGACCGTACGCACGCCGTCAGGCTAGCCGCCGGCGGTGCACGGCGGCGTCCCGTGGGCGATGCCGCCGTGGCGAGCCGGCGACGGCGCGATCGTTCGGTCGGGGCCGAAGGATGCCGGCCCTACGGTCGGGCGATGAGTTGGCCGATGATCCCGCCCGCCCCCGACACGCCGGCCTGCGGGCCGCCCCTGCCCGTCGACGACGGCTGGGTGGTCACCCGGCACGCCGACGTGCTCGCCGTGCTGACCGACCCCCGGTGCGTGGTGCCCGCCGCGCCCGGCGGGCCCTACGGCAGCCTGGCCTGGCTGCGCGGCACCGTGAGCCGGTTCAGCCCGCCGGACCGGCATCCCGCCCGCCGCGCGATCGGGGTCGCCGCGCTCGCCGACCTCGGCCCGGACGAGCTGCGCGCGGCGGCCGCCCGGTCCGCCGCCGCGCTGCTCGACACGGCGACCGGTGCCGGCCGCGCCCGGCGGGTCGACGTGATGGCACTGCTCGCGCGGCGCGTAACCCTGGAGGCGCTGGCGGCGCGGCTCGGCCTGGCCGATCCGGCGACGGCCGTGGCGGCGGTGACCGCGGTGGCCGCCGCCTACCACCCGGGCGCCGAGCCGGCCGTGGTGTCCCGCGCCGACCGGGCGGTGGCCGCGTTGCTGGCCATGTCGCCGCCGGCCCCGCCCGAGGTGGCCGCGAACCGGATCGGGCTGCTGGTGCAGGCGGCCGACGCCACCGCCGGGCTGATCGGCGCCGCCGTCCGGCACGGGCTCGCCGCGCCGGCCGCGCTCGGCACCGCCGACCTGCTGGCCGAGGTGCTGCGCCTGGACCCGCCGGTGCGCGCCACCCGCCGCGTCGCGACCGTCGCGCGGTCACTGGGCGGGCGGGAGATCGGCCCTGACGCCGTGCTGCTGCTCCGCTTCGACGCGGCCAACCGGGACCCGGCCGTCCACCCGGGCCCGGACGTGTTCCGCCCCGGCCGGCCCGGCGCGGTGCTGACGTTCGGCGCCGGGCCGCGGGGCTGCCCGGGCGAACGGCACGCCCTCGCCCTCGCCGCCGGCGTCGTCGAGGTGCTGCGCGACCGGTGCCACCCCGCCACCCCGGCCGCGCCGACCGGACCGGCCGCCCCCGCCGGGCCGGCTGCGTCGACCGGACCAGAGACGCCGGGCGCCGAACCGGTGAGCTACGACCCACACCCCACCCTGCGTGTCCCGACCAGCCTCGAGGTGATGTTCCGATGACCGACCGCGCCGCCGCCTTCCGCGCCCTGCACCGGCCGGGCCGGCCCCTGCTGCTGCCCAACGCCTGGGACCACGCCTCCGCCGCGGCGCTCGCCGCGCGGGGCCACCCGGCCGTGGGCACCACCAGCCTCGGGGTGGCCGCGGCCGCCGGCCGGTCGGACGGTACGGGGGCGACCCGCGACGAGACCCTCGACCTGGCCCGCCGCCTGCGGGACCTGCCGGTGCTGCTCACGGTGGACATCGAGGACGGTTTCAGCGCCGACCCGGCGGCCGTGGCCGGGTACGTCGGCGAGCTGGCCGCGCTCGGCGTGGTGGGCGTGAACCTGGAGGACGGCCGGCCGGACGGCAGCCTCGCGCCGGTGGACCTCGCCGCCGCCCGGATCGCCGCGGTGAAGGCGGCCGTGCCGGGGATGTTCGTCAACGCCCGCACCGACGCCTGGTGGCTGGGCGTGCCCGACGCGCTGCCGGTGGCGCTGGACCGGGCGGCGGCGTACCGGGCGGCGGGCGCGGACGGGCTGTTCGCCCCGGGCGCGCCGGACGGCACCGTCGGGTCGCTGGTGGCCGAGGTGGGGCTGCCGCTCAACGTGCTGCACCGGCCGGGCGGCCCGGACCTGGCCGCGCTGGGCCGGCTCGGGGTGGCCCGGGTGAGCACCGGGTCGCTGCTGTTCCGCGCCGCCCTCGGCGCGGCGCTGCACCTGGCCGACGCCGTCCGCGCCGGCCGGGACGCCGGCCTGCCGGCCGCACCGGATTACGCCTGGGTGCAGGGCCTCTCGGCGGGATGAGCACCATAGGGGGGAGATAGGAGGATTGTTCGGGGAGCTGCCGATCCTGGTGATTACGGTGTGTTCAGGTTCGACTACGCCGTGTCCTGCCCGGAGAGGGGCCGACCATGCGAGTGCCCAGCCGAAGCCCCGGCCACCAGCCCGGGCCCGCCGTCGCTTCCGCCGCCCCCGCCCGCCGGCTGCCCCCGGCCGACCGCCCCCGCACCGGGCCCGGGCAGCAGCCGGACCTGGCCGCGTACCGGGCCGCGGTGGCGGAGCTGCTCGTCGAGGTGGGCGCCCTGGCGGACGCGCCGTCCACCACCGCCCGCCAGGTGCTGCTCGACCAGCGGCTGCGGGAGCCGGCCATCGCCACCGTCCTCGACGCCACCCCGCAGGGGTTCGTCGGCGCCCGGGAGACCCTCCTGCTGGAGATGGCCCGCTACCAGCCGAACGCCCGCAGCTCGGCGCACGACCTCACCGCGCTGGTCCGGATCTTCCTGCTCTCCCGGATCGACGTGATGTGGTGGCGGGACACCGGGACGTTCCTCACCGACGGCCAGGTCGACACCAGCACCGACCTGGTCGACCTGGAGTGGCTGCGCCGGCGCGGGCTGCTCGCCTTCCGCTACCAGGAGCAGCCCGCCTCGGTCCTCGGTCGGGGGCTGCGGGCGGTCCAGCGGCGGCTGCGCCCGGACGCCACCCCGCGTACCGCCGGGTTGCGGTTCCGCCGGGCGCGGCGCGAGATGATCGCGCTGCTCAACGACGTGGGCCGGGAGTTCGCCGGTGCGGCCCGGCCCGGCACCCCGGCGCTCTGGGTGACCAGCCTCGCGCGCAGCGCCGAGCACCAGTACCGGCTGCGCCGGCTCGGCTACGCCGCCATGGTGCCCAGCGGGCACTGCCTCGGCTGGGCGGCCGACGTGGAGCTGGAGTGGTACGAGCGGTTCGGCGCCCGCGACCTCCTCGCCGAGCTGCTGCTGGCCCGGCAGGAGGCCGGCGAGATCAACGTGGTCGACGAGGGCCAGGCCTGGCACCTGTGCCTCGCGCCCGCCGCCCGCCGCCGGTTCCGGCGCGCCTACGAGGCCGAGATGGGGATCTGAGCGGATGTGCGGGATCGCGCTGAGCATTGGCCCCGAGGCCGACCCGGCCCTCTTCCGGCGGATGCTGGCCGTCCTCGCCCCGCGCGGCGAGGTGACCGAGACCCGGCAGGAGAACGGCCTGCTCGCCGGCGTACGCCGGCTGCGGGTGGTGGACCGGGAGCGGTCCGTGCAGCCCTGGGTCTCGCCCGACGGGCGGCACGTCCTCTGCTACAACGGCGAGGTCTTCAACCACCACGAGCTGCGGGCGGAGCTGACCCGGCTCGGGCACGAGTTCCGCACCACCGGCGACACCGAGGTGGTGCTCGTCGCCTTCCGGCAGTGGGGCGAGGAGGCGGTGCGCCGGCTGCGCGGGGAGTACGCCTTCGCGGTGGTGGAGCGGGCCACGGGCCGGGCCTACCTGGCCCGGGACCCGCTCGGGGTGAAGCCGCTCTACTGGTCGCGCGGCCCCGGCTGCCTGCACGTCGCCTCCGAGGTGAAGGCGCTGGTCGGGCACGGCGCGCCGATCAGCGAGGTGCCGCCGGGGCACCACGGCTGGGCCGAGCCCGACGGGCCGGTCCGGCTGAGCCCGTACGTCGACCTGCTCACCCTCGGCGCCGGGCTGCCGGTGATCGACGACCCGGACGAGGCCGCCCTGCTCGTCCGGGTCGCGCTGACCGACAGCATGCGGGTACGGCTGGACACCGACCTCACCGTCGGGGTGGTGCTCTCCGGCGGCCTGGACAGCTCGCTGGCCCTGCTGCACGCCGCGCAGCTGCACCCGGACTGCGTGGCGGTCACGGTCGGCGTCCCGGACAGCCCCGACGTGGCGTACGCCCGGCGGCTCGCCGCCGACCTGGGGGTGCCGCACGAGGTGGTCGAGCTGCGCCCGCGCGACATCCGGCTCGCCGACGTGCGCGAGGCGATCCGGATCTCCGAGCTGACCGAGTACGGCGACATCATCAACGCCGTGGTCTCGGTGCCGATCTTCCGCCGGCTGCGGGAGCTGGGCGTCAAGGTGGTGCTCACCGGCGACGGCTCGGACGAGCTGTTCGGCGGCTACCCGATGTACCACCAGGTCGGCCCGGAGCGGTCCCGCCGGCTCTTCCTCCACAAGATCCGCAACCTGTGCCGCACCGAGCTGCAGCGGGTGGACCGGGCCAGCATGGGCCACGGCGTGGAGGCCCGGGTGCCCTTCCTCGACCTCAGCGTGGTGGAGCTGGCCATGCGGCTGCCGCTCGATCTCAAGCTGCGCGACGGGCAGGAGAAGTGGATCGTCCGGCGGGCCTTCGCCGACGTGCTGCCGGACTACATCCGGCGGCGGCCCAAGAACCCCATGTCGTACTCCTCGGGGCTGCACGAGCGGGCCCGGCTCTACAAGCCGCTCTTCGCCCGGCTGCACCGCTCCTTCGGCTATCCGCTGCTCGAACCCGTCCGGCGGGACTTCGACAGCGTGCTCACCCGGTGCGGCAACGACCTGGACCGGGCCATCGCCGACGGGCAGGCCCGTCCCGACTACACGGTACTGGAGCACGCGCGGGACCTGGTCGGCGCGGCGAAGTGGAACGCCGTGCCGGTGGTCCGGCGCCTCGTCGGCCCGCGCGTCGTGCGGCGCGTCGCGTCCCGTCCGTGACCCCGCCGCTCGCCGCGAGGTCCGATGGCCGCCAGCCACCGGCCGCGGCGCGGGCCAGGCTGGACGGCATGACGACGACGCGCACCAGGTACGTGATCCAGCCCGTGTCCGCCGAGGTGCTGGCCGACGTGCGCCGGACCGGCCGCGACGCCTCCGGCCAGCCGCCCGAGCGGTGCTGCGCCGAGGGCGGCGAGCCGCTGCGCTGCTGCCTGCGCGACGCCACCGCGGGCGAGGCGCTGCTGCTCTTCGGGTACGCCCCGCCGTTGCCGGCCGGCCCGTACCGGGAGGTGGGGCCGATCTTCGCGCACGCGGCCGACTGCCCCGGCCCGGCGGACGTGACGGCGTACCCGGCCGACTGGCGGGGCCGGCCCCAGGTGCTGCGGGCGTACGACCGGCGGGGGCGGATCGTCGGCGGCCGGCGGCACGACGGCGACGACCCGGAGGCGGTCGTCGCCGAGCTGCTGACCGACCCCACGGTGGACCGCCTGCACAGCCGCAACGTGGTGTACGGCTGCTGGATGTTCGCGGTGGTCCGCGGGTGAGCCGGGCGTGACCGGCGGCGGCCGGGGTATCAGCCCGGCATGACCGGACTGGACGCGATCGTGGTGGGGCAGGTGGCCCGGGACCTCGTGCTGCGGGTGGACGAGGTGCCCGGCCCGTCCGGGACGGTCCCGGTGCGCTGCCGGCGGGAACTGCTCGGCGGCAAGGGGGCCAACCAGGCCGTCGGGCTGGCCCAGCTCGGCGTCCGGGTCGGGCTGCTGGGCGTGGTCGGTGAGGACGAGGTCGGCGACCGGCTGCTGGGGCAGGCCCGCAGCGACGGCATCGACGTGGCCCCGGTGCTGCGCCGGCCGGACACGCCGAGCGCGCTCATCGTGGACGTGGTCGACGACCGGGCGCGCTGGCGGTACCTGGAGGACATCCCCGAGGCGACCCTGCTCACCGTGGCGGACGTGACCGGCGCGGCCGGGGTGCTCCGCGCCGCCCGCGCGGTGGTGGTCCAGCTCCAGCAGCCGCTGCCGGCGGCGCTCGCGGCGGTCCGGCACGCCCGCGACGCCGGCCGGCTCGTGGTGCTCGACGGCGCGCCGGATGACCCGGACGGCGCGGCGGAGCTGCTGTCCCGGGCCGACGTGCTGCGGGCCGACGCGCGGGAGGCCGGCCTGCTGCTGGGCGGCGACCCGCCGAAGGACGCCGAGGCGGGGCTGGGCGCCGGCCGGGAGCTGGCCGCCCGCGGTCCGGCGCTGGTCGCGGTCGAGGTGGCGGGGGAGGGCAACGCGTTCGTCTGGCCGGGCGGGGAGCTGTTCGTGCCGCTGAGCGAGACGCCCACGGTGGACAGCACCGGGGCCGGGGACGCTTTCGTGGCCGCCGTCACGGCCGGCCTGCTCCGCGACGACCCGTATCCCCGGATCGCCCGGTACGCGGTCGCGGCGGCCGGCGCGACCGTGGGCCACGCCGGGGGCCGGCCCGCCCTCAGCGGGGACGCGATCGAGGCGCAGCTGGCCCGGATACCCGATCGTTGACGTCCCCGATGGACATCCGCCCCCGCCTCTTCTAGCGTCGCGGGCATGCGGAGGACCCTGCTCGCCACCGGGCTCGCCCTGCTCCTCGTGACCACCGGCTGCGCCGAGAGCCGCCGGCCCGCCGCCCCGGCCGGCGCCGGCACGCCGAGCGCCTCCCGGCAGGACGCCGGTCAGGTGGAGCGGACCCTGGCCAGCCTGCGCCGGGTCGACGACCTGCCGCTGTACGAGATGACCTACGTCGGTGACTACGACCCCACCGTCGGGGTGGCGGGCACCCCGCAGGCGACCCCGTTCGGCTGCTCCCTCTTCGCCGCCGGGGGCGACCGGAGCCGGCCGCTGTTCGCCCGCAACTTCGACTGGGACGCGAACCCGGCGCTGGTGCTGCGCACCGACCCGCCGGACGGCTACGCCTCGATCTCCCTGGTGGACATCTCCTACCTGGGGGTCACGGCCGACCCGGCGGGCGACCGCCGGCTGCTGAACGCGCCGCTGCTGCCCTTCGACGGGATGAACGAGCGCGGCCTGGCCGTGGGGCTGGCCGCCGACGACGGCGCGACCGCCGAGCCGGTGCCCGGCCGGCCCACCGTCGGCTCGGTGCGCGTCCTGCGCCTGGTGCTGGACTCCGCCGCCACCGTGGACGAGGCGATCGCCGTGTTCGGGCGCTACAACCTGGACTTCGACGGCGGCCCGCCGCTGCACTACCTGATCGCCGACGCCACCGGGGCGTCCGCCGTGATCGAGTTCGTGGACGGCGGGATGCGGGCCGAGAAGGGCCGGGGCGCCTGGCAGGCGCTGACCAACGTGCCGGCTGTCGGGGTGGCCGACCGGGACCTGCGCGACGACCACCGCTACGGGGTGCTGGCCGAGGCGCTGGACCGGGCCGGCGGCACGGTGGACGCCCCGGCCGCGCTACGTCTGCTCGACGCCGTGCGGCAGCCACACACCCGCTGGTCGGTGACGTACGGGCTGCGCACCGGCGAGGTGCGGCTGGTCACCGCGGGGGGCGGCCAGCGCGGCTACCGGCTGCCGATGAGCTGAGCCGGGCCCGACCCCCCGGAGGGGGCCGGACCCGGCCGGCTGGTCACCAGCTCAGGTAACCCGTCTGGGTCTGCACGTTCAGCTCGGGCACCCGGATCAGCTGCGCCAGCCAGGTACGCGGGTCGCGCAGCTCCAGCACGTCCAGGCCCTTCTGGATGTCGCTGGAGTAGATGTGGCCGTTGTACCAGTAGGCCGACCAGGAGCCGCCGGTGCGGAGCTGACCGGCGTCCAGCGGACCCCGCTCCCAGTAGGCGATCTCCTTGGGCTGGCGGGAGTTGGTGAAGTCCCAGACCGAGATGCCGCCCTGGTACCAGGCCTGGACCATGATGTCGCGGCCGGGCACCGGCACCAGCGAGCCGTTGTGCGCCACGCAGTTCTCGGTGTCGGCGTTGGCCCGAGGGATCTTGTAGTAGCTGCGGAACGCGAGCCGCCGGTTGTCGCCGCGACCGGTGATGTCGTAGATGGCGTCCGCGCCGCGGTTCGGCCCGGTGGCCTCGTTGCAGGTCGCGGCGCCGCCGCCGCCCAGCTCGTCGGTGAAGACGACCTTGGTGCCGGAGTTGTTGAAGGTCGCCGAGTGCCAGAAGGCGAAGTTCTCGGTGTCGCGCACCCGCTCGATCACCCTCGGCGCCTCGCGGTTGGCGATGTCGAGCAGGATGCCGTCGCCCATGCACGCGCCCGCCGCGATGTCCTTCGCCGGGTACGCGGTGATGTCGTGGCAGCCGGTGGTGGCCGACTTCTCACCGGGGATTCCCGGGTAGCCGCCGTCCGGGAACAGGTTCGGGGTGGCCACCACGGCCGCGTCGGTCGGTGACCGCAGCGGCACCTTCACGATGGAGATCGAGTCGTGCGGCGGCTGGCAGTCCGGGAACTCGGCCCGCGGGCTGTACGACGACACGTACAGGTAGACGGTCCGGCGGTCCTTGCCCGGCACCAGGGTGTGGGTGTGCGAGCCGCAGGCGGTCTCCACCGACTTGATGTAGCGCGGGTTGCGCTTGTCGCCGATGTCGAAGACCTTGATGCCCTCCCAGGACCCGGCCTCGGAGGCGGGCTGGGCGACGCTGTTGCAGGAGTCGTCGCTGCGGGACGAGTCGGTGGACAGGAACAGCAGGTCACCGTGGACGGAGATGTCGTTCTGGGAGCCGGGGCAGAGCACCTGGGACACGACGGTCGGCGCGCTCGGCCGGGAGACGTCGTAGATGACGAAGCCGTCGTAGTTGCCGACGAAGGCGTACCGGCCCTGGAAGGCGATGTCGGTGCCGAACGCCGCGGAGGTGTCGAACGGCGCCTGCTTCGGCAGGTTGGCGACCTGACGCAGGTTGGGGCTGCTGGAGATCTCGTCGACACCGGGGACGGCGCTGTCCACGGTGGTCGGTGCGGCCTGCGCCCGGGGAAGCTCCTGGGCGCTGCTGGGTGGGGCGGCGACGACGCCGGCGACGAGCAGGCCGGCGGCGGCGAGGCTGACGATCCGGGTTCGGGACGTGCGGAGACTGATCATCGGCGGCACCCTCCGAAAGGGGATGATGATTTGCCACACCTTACCGGCCGGTGACATTCATCAATGTGACGCCGGTCACATTCAGGCAGGATTGTCTATGGATAGGATCGCTCTCACCTCGACCGGAGGGAGTGTCGTATGACCGGCCGGCAGGGACGTGTCTGGCTCGCCGTCACAGCGCTGGTGGTGCTCCTGGTGGTGGCCGGCGTGGCGCTGGCCGCTCGGGGCGACAGCCGCCCGACGGCCGCTCCGGCCGGCCCGTCCGCCACCGCCGCGTCACCGGCCGGCGCCTCACCGGCCGGTGCGTCCCCGGTCGACGCGTCGCCCTCCGCCGTGCCACCCGTCGTCGTGCCACCCGTCGTGGTGCCCGGCCGGCCGGGGGAGCCGGCGGCCACCCGCGCCGCCCAGGAGGTCCGGGACGCCGCCCCGCCGCGCTACAACGGCCTCGACGTCTGGTACGTCCGGATGATGATCCCGCACCACCAGCAGGCCGTGGAGATGGCGACCCTCGCCCCCGACCGGGCCGCCGACCCCCGGGTACGCGCCGTCGCCGACCGCATCCGGGCCGCCCAGGGGCCCGAGATCGGGGTGCTCCGCGGCTGGCTGGGCGCGCGGGGGCTGCCCGCCGAGGTCCCCGGGCACGACCACGGCACGATGCGCGGGATGCAGTCCCCCGAGGCGGTGCGGCAGCTCGCCGCCGCCCACGGCGCGGACTTCGACCGGCTCTTCGTGCGGATGATGACCGCCCACCACGAGGGCGCGGTCGTCATGTCCACCGACCTGCTCAAGGTGGGCGTGGACCAGACCCTCCAGGAGTTCGCCAACGCCGTCGCCGTCGAGCAGTCCGCCGAGATCACCCGCCTCCGCGAGCTGATCACGCCCTGAGCCCTGGTCGTCGTGCGTCGTCGCGGAATCTTGGACACTTACCGTTCGCTGTGAACGGTAAGTGTCCAAGATCGCGCCGCTGTCCGTGATCACGGGTGCGGGCGCGGTAGGACCAGGCGGCGAGGAACAGGCCGATGCTCCAGACCAGGAACTGCGGGATCCCGTAGACGACGATCCACGGGCTGAAGATGCCGTCGTCGGTGAAGTTGCCGGCCACCAACGGGGGGACAGGCGCTTCGGTTCGCTCATTCACCATGCCGCCAGCCTGTCCGCCACGCCGGCCGGTGGGTGATCACCCGCGCTGGTGAACGCCCTCCCTCTCCCCGGTGATGGGGACCTCGCCGCCGCAGGCGCCGTCGTGGTCGGCCGGGCGGGCGCAGCGGGCCTCGCCGGGCACCTGGGCGTCACACCAGATCCGGGTACGCACGAACTGCCGGTCCTCCTCGCTGAGCGTGGTCTCGCCGAAGTCGATGGCGGTGACGTGGCCGAGCGAGTCGCGCAGCGCGACGGTCAGCGCGGTGGCCTCGACGAGCCGGGTCAGCGTGGTGGGCAGGTGGATGATCCAGCGCGGCTCGGAAGCCGCGTCGGTGGCGTCCATGGCTCTCCCTGGGAGCGATCGAGGGTGGCGCCGAGGCGGGCGGGGGCGGCCGGCGCGACCGCGCGCCCGAGCCGGTCGGAGCCCGGCACCCGCCCCGGGCCTGTCGGTGGCAACTGCTGCCGGGGCTGTGGTCGGAGCAGCGGGACGGCCGGGCCGCCGGACGCCGCTCCGAGAGGTGACGCCGCAGTGCCTAGCTGGGAGCCGCCTCGCTCACGAACCATACCGACAATACTGGTAAAGTCAACGATGCTCTTGAAGTCCTCCCGCACGGCGTGATCAGATGGGCGTGCCTAGCTGGGAGTACTTCGCATGCCCGCACCACGGAAGTTCGAGCCGCATTACCGGCGGATCATCGCCGACATCAGGGGTCGCATCGCCTCGGGCGAGTGGCCGCCGGGCCACAAGCTGCCGTCGACCAAGGCGCTGGCCGACCTCTACGAGGTCGGCAGCCAGTCCACGGTCCGGCAGGCGATCACGATCCTGATCGAGACCGGGGAACTGTACGGGCACCAGGGGCTGGGCGTCTTCGTGGCAGACCCGTCCTCGTAACGGGGTGGGCATCGACGTGCGGGGCGCCCCGTACCCTGGCTGACCGTGGACCGCATCGTCTTCGGCCGCCCGCTGCGCAGCGTCGCGTTCGACACCGCCGTCTCCGGGCTGGTGGCTCTCGTCGCCCTCCTGGGGATCGTCGCCCAGCCCGGCGGCGTGGCGGGCGCGGCCGTCGGGATCGCGATGGCGCTGGTCCTGCTGTTCCGGCGGACGCACCCGTCGGCGGTGGCGGCCGGGGTGGCCGTGCTCGCGCTGCTCCAGGTGGTCGTCGGCTGGGGTCCGCTGGCGTACGACATCGGCGTGCTCATCGCCCTCTACAGCGTGGTCAAGTACGCCGACCGGCTGCGCGACGGGGTCCTGGCCGGGATCGTCGCCGCGATCGGCGTGGTGCTCGCCGCCGCCCAGATGCCCGCGCAGGCGCCCTGGTGGGCCGGCGCGCTCTACTACGGCCTGGTCACCGGGGCGGTGTGGTTGGTCGGGCTGAACGTGCGGACCCGCCGGCTCTACGTGGTGAGCCTGGAGGAGCGGGCCACCACCCTGGAACGGGAGCGGGAGGCCGAGGCCCGGGCGGCGGTCGCCGAGGAACGCACCCGGATCGCCCGTGAGCTGCACGATGTCGTCGCGCACAGCATGGCCGTCATGATCGTGCAGGCCGACGGGGTGCGGTTCACCATCGACCGCGACCCGGACACCGCGCGGGAGGCGGCCAAGGTGGTGGCGGACACCGGCCGGCAGGCGCTGGAGGAGATGCGGCGCCTCGTCGGCGTACTCCGGGAACCGAGCCGGCCGGAGCCGGCGGCCGCGCCGGCCGTGGCGGCCGAGCCCGACGGTGGCGTGTCCGCCGAGCCGGCGCACCGGCGGCCGGCCGTGGTCGAGCTGCCCGACCTGCTGGACCGCTTCCGCGCCGCCGGCCTGCGGATCACCGACACCGCCACCGGCACGCCGGTCGCCCTGCCGCCCGGCCTGGAGCTGACCGTCTACCGGGTGGTGCAGGAGAGCCTCACCAACGCGCTCAAGCACGCCGGCGTGGGCGCGGCCGTCGAGCTGCGCCTCGACTGGTCCGCGGACGCCGTCGTGGTCCGGGCGGTCGACGACGGGCGCGGCCGTCCGGTGGTCCGGCCGGCGCCGTCCGGCGGGCACGGCCTGGTCGGCATGCGTGAGCGGGTCGGGGTGTACGACGGCAGCCTCGCCGCCGGCCCCACCCTGGGCGGGGGCTGGCGGGTCGAGGCGCGGCTGCCGCTACCGTCGGCGTCGGGCACCGAGGAAGGGAAGGCGGCGGCATGACCGTCCGGGTGGTGATCGTTGACGACCAGGCGCTGGTGCGCGCCGGGTTCCGGATGGTGCTCGACTCCCAGCCCGACCTCGCGGTGGTCGGCGAGGCGATCGACGGCGCGGACGCGCTGCGGGTGCTGGACCGGGTCGAGGCCGACGTGGTGGTGATGGACCTGCGGATGCCGACCATGGACGGGGTGGAGGCGACGAAGCGGATCTGCGCCCGGCCGGCCGGACGCCGCCCCCGGGTGCTGGTGCTCACCACCTTCGACACCGAGGCCGACGCGTTCGCCGCGCTGCGCGCCGGAGCCAGCGGCTTCCTGCTCAAGAACGTCCCGCCGGAGGATCTGCTCGCCGCCATCCGGGTGGTCGCCGAGGGCGACTCGGTGGTGGCCCCGCCGATCACCCGGCGCCTGCTCGACCGGTTCGCCGGGCAGCTCGGGCCGGCGCCCACCGAGGACCCGCGGCTGGCCCAGCTCACCGAGCGGGAGCGGGAGGTGCTGCTGCTCGTCGCGCAGGGGCTCTCCAACGCCGAGATCGCCGCCCGGGTGCACGTCGCCGAGGCGACGGTGAAGACCCACGTCGGCCGGATCCTGGCCAAGCTCCAGCTCCGCGACCGGGTGCAGGCCGTCGTGCTGGCGTACGAGAGCGGCCTGGTCACCCCGGGCGGCTGACCCGGCGTACGACCTGGGTCGTACGGGTCCACCCGGTCGGGGGCGACCACCGGCGTACCGAGGTCGAGCGCGCAGGTGGAGATCACCGGCGGGGTGCCGCGCCTAGCGTCGGAAGGGTCTTCAGGACCCGGTCCGACAGGAGCACCACGTTGTCACCAACCACCACCACCGGCGTCGCCGTCACCGCCCGTGAGCTGCGCAAGGAGTACGGCGGCGGGCTGTCCCGCGTCGTGGCCCTCGACGGCGTCGACCTCGACCTGGCCGCCGCCCGGTTCACCGCCGTGATGGGCCCGTCCGGCTCCGGCAAGTCCACCCTGCTGCACTGCCTCGCCGGCCTGGACCGGCCGTCCGCCGGCAGTGTGCGCATCGGCGAGGCCGACCTGGCCCGCCTGGACGACCGCCGGCTGACCCGGCTGCGCCGCGACCGGATCGGCTTCGTCTTCCAGAAGTTCAACCTGCTGCCCACCCTCACGGCCGAGGAGAACATCGTGCTGCCGCTGGCCATCGCCGGCCGGCGGCCCGACCCGGAGTGGCTGCGCCAGGTGGTGACCGCGGTGGGTCTCGCCGACCGCCTCCGGCACCGGCCCGCCGAGCTGTCCGGCGGCCAGCAGCAGCGGGTCGCCGTCGCCCGGGCCCTGGTCACCCGGCCCTGGGTGATCTTCGCCGACGAGCCCACCGGCAACCTGGACTCGCGCTCCGGCGCGGAGGTGCTGCGGCTGCTCCGCGAGGCGGTGGACACGCTCGGCCAGACCGTGGTCATGGTGACCCACGACCCGAAGGCCGCCGCCCATGCCGACCGGGTGGTCTTCCTCGCCGACGGGCGGCTGGTCGACGAGCTGCACGCCCCGACCGCAGGCCAGGTCCTCGACGCGCTCACCCGGCTCGAGGCCGGCGCGTCGCTGGCGGGGCGGTGACCTGAGATGTTGCGCCTGACCCTGCGCCAGATCCGCGCCGACGGGCTGCGCCTGCTGCTCTCCTCGCTGGCGATCGTCCTCGGTGTCGCCTTCGTGGCCGGCACCCTGATGCTCACCGACGGCATGCGCGCCGGGGCGTACGACCGGGCCGGCGCCTTCGACCGGCACACCGACCTGGCCGCGTACGCCGATGACACGCCGCTGGCACCCGCCCTGGTCGACCGGGTGCGCGCGGTCGACGGGGTGGCCGCCGCCGAGGGGGAGCTGACCGGCACCGCCGGTGTGGTGGGCGCCGACGGGCGGCCGGTGCTCGGCTACGCCGTGCTCGCCGCGATCCCGACCGACCCGGCCCTCCAGTCGTACGACGTCGTCGCCGGGCGGCTGCCGCAGCGGGCCGGCGAACTGGTGCTCGACGAGGAGACCGTCGCCGACCAGCACTTCGCCCTCGGCAGCCCGGTACGGGTCGGCGGCAACGGCGGGCCGGCCCGGCCGTACACCCTGGTCGGCACGGTCGACGTGGCCGGCAGCTCCCGCGACGTCGGCGGCCCGTTCATCGGCCTGGCCGGCCCGGACGCGCTCGCTGTGAGCGGGGAGCGCGGCTACGGCCGGATCATGGTGGCCGCGCGGCCCGGCGTGGACCGGGCGGCGCTCGCCGACCGGGTCCGCGCCGCGGTCGGGCCGCAGGTCGCGGTCCGCGACCGTGCCGCGATCCTCGACGAGGCGGTCGCGGACGCGGTCCGCGACCGGCGGCAGTTCGAGCTGTTCCTGGGCACCTTCGCCGCGGTGGCGGTGCTGGTCGCCGGCTTCGTGATCGCCAACACCTTCGCCATCGTGCTGGCCCAGCGGTCCCGGCGGACCGCGCTGCTGCGGCTGGTCGGCGCGACCCGTGGGCAGGTCTACCGGGCCGCCCTCGGCGAGGCGGCGCTGACCGGGCTGGTCGCCTCGGCGGCCGGGGTGCTCGCCGGGGTGGGCCTGTCCGCCGGTCTCGGCGCGCTGCTGGCCACGATCGACGCACCGGTCACCGGCACGCTCACCGTCACCGCCCGGACGGTGCTGCTCTCCCTCGGGCTCGGGACGCTGCTGACCGTGGTGGCCGCCGCCGTGCCGGCCTGGCAGGGCACCCGGGTCGCGCCGGTGGCGGCGCTGACCGACGCGGCCGTGCAGCCCGCGGGGCGGGCCGGCCGGGTGCGGCTCGCGGCCGGGGCGCTGGTCCTCGCCGCCGGGGTGGCCGCCCTGGCCGGCGCCGGGGCCCTCGGCCAGGTGCCACTGGTCGCCGCCGGTGGGGTGCTGGCCTTCCTCGGCATCGTGCTGTTCGGCCCGGTGCTGGTGCCGGCGCTGGTCCGGATGCTCGGCCTGCCGGCCCGCCGGCTGCTCGGCGTACCGGCCGCGCTGGCCGTGGCGAACGCCGTACGCAACCCGCGTCGGGTGGCGGCCACCGCCACCGCCATGGTCATCGGCATCGGCCTGGTCTCCGCGTTCGTGGTCGGCGCGGGCAGCGCGAAGGCCGGCATCGAGCGCGCCGTGGACGCGCAGATCGGGGTCGACTTCGTGGTCACCGGGATCGGCGGGGACCTGCCGGCGCCGCTGGCCGGGGAGCTGGCCGCCCGGCCGGAGCTGGGTGTGGTGCACGAGCAGCGCAGCCGTGTGGTGGACGGGATCGAGGTGCGTGCCGCCCACCCGGCGCTGGTCCGCCGGACGCTGTCCGCCGTGGACGCCGGGGACCCGGCCGCCCTCGGTCCGGGCACGGTGCTCGTGCACCGCGAGCTGGCCGCGGCCCGCGGCTGGTCGGTCGGCAGCAGCGTCCCGCTCGCCGGCCGGACGTTCCGGGTGGCCGCCGTGGTGGCCGACGACAACCCGGCCCGGGCCGGCAGTCCGGTGCCCGCCGGGCACGTGGTGGACGTCGCCGACGCCGACTTCGCCCGCCTCTTCCCGGCCGAGCGCGGTTACCTGGCCGAGGTCGACCCGGCCGACGGGGTCTCCACCGACGCCGCCCGGGTTGCCGTCGAGTCGGTGCTCACCCGGTATCCGACGGTCAACCTGCTGGACCAGGCGGCCTACAAGAAGATGCTCACGGGCACGGTGGACCTGGTGCTCGGCTTCGTCACCGCGCTGCTCGGCCTGGCCGTCGTGATCGCGCTGGTCGGCGTGGCGAACACGCTCACCCTCTCGGTGGTGGAGCGGACCCGGGAGAACGCCGTGCTGCGCGCCGTCGGCCTGACCCGCGGCGGGATGCGGGCGGTGCTCGCCGTCGAGGCGGTGCTCACCGCGCTGGTCGGCACGCTGCTCGGCGTCGCCCTGGGCACCGGGGTGGCCGCCGGCGGGATGGCCGTGCTGGCCCGGATCGGCGGGGACTTCACCCTGGTGCTGCCCTGGGGGCGGCTCGGCCTGATCGTCGCGGTGGCGGTGGTCGCCGCGCTGGCCGCCTCGATCTTGCCGGCCCGGCGGGCACTGTCCCGGCCGGTGGTGGCGGCCCTCGGCGCGGAGTGAGCGCCGGGCGCGCGAGACGCGTCGAGCCGGTCCCGCGACAGCCGCGGGGCCGGCTCGACCCGCTCCGGCGCCTCCGGGTCCCGGTACTGCCCGGTCCGGGTGTCGCCGGTCCGGGTGCTGCGGGGTCGGGGTGTCGCCGGGTCAGCGCTCGGACACCGGCTGGGCTCCGCCGCCGTCGCCCCCGCCGTCGCCGCCGTCCGCGGGAGCGGTCGTGGTCGTGGTCGTCTCGGTCGGCGCGGTGGTCTCCACCGGCGGCGTGGTGGTCGGTGCCGTGGTCGGCGCGGTCGGCATTGTCGACGGGACGTCGGACGGGCTCGGCTGGGCCGATCCGCTCGCGGACGGGCTCGGCGTCGCCGAGGCCGAGCTCGACGGCCGGCCGGTGGGGTGCACGGGGCGGTAGTCGTCGTCGCCCCCGCCCGTCGGCGGCCCCTCGGTGACCGCGGCGTCCGCGACCGAGTTGCTCGGGGCAACAGCCGGCGCCGTCGTGTCGAGCCGGGTGGCCGGAGCGTCGGCGTTCTTGGCCGCGCCCAGGGCGGCGCCCAGCGCGGTCAGCGCCACCAGCACCGCCGCCCCCGCGCCGACCAGCGTGCCCCGCCGGCGCGGCCGGCGGGCCGGCGCCACCAGGGCCCCCGGCGTGGCGGCGGTGAGGTCGTCACGGGTGCGGCTCGATCCGGTCGCGCCGCGCAGCGTCATCGGCACCACGGCGGTGGGCGACTCGGAGCCGGCCGCCCGGGCCGCCTCGGCCATTGCGGCGGCGGTGGGGAAGCGATCCGCCGGGTCCTTGGCCAGGGCCCGGGCCACCAGGTCGCGGACCGGCTGCGGGATCTCCACCGGCAGCTCCGGCGGCTCGTCGTCGAGGTGCCGGACCGCCACCTGCAGGGGGTTGTCGCCGGTGAACGGCGGGCTGCCGGTGAGGCAGCAGTAGGCCACCGCGCCCAGCGCGTAGACGTCGGTGGCGCCGGAGACCGGCCGCCCGGCGGCCTGCTCGGGAGCCATGTAGAGGGCCGTGCCGGGCACCGCGTTGGTGCTGGTGATGCTGGTCACATTGGTGGACCGGGCCACCCCGAAGTCGACCAGCACCACGGTGCCGTCGTCCTGCACGAGCAGGTTGCTCGGCTTCACGTCCCGGTGGACGATGCCCCGGGCGTGCGCCCCGTGCAGGGCCTGGGCCACCTGCGCGACGATCGACATGGTCTCGCCGACACCGAGCTGCCCGGCCGCCTCGATCCGCCGGGAGAGCGGCTCGCCCGCGACGAACTCCATGACCAGGTAGTCGGCCCGGCTGCCGTCGGGCAGCTCGTCCTCGCCGCAGTCGAAGACCTGGACCACGCCGGGATGGCGCAGCGACGCCATGATCCGCGCCTCGGAGCGGAACCGGGCGATGAAGTCGGGGTCGGAGACCAGCGCGGGCAGCAGGACCTTCACCGCGACCGGACGGCCGAGCACCAGGTCCGTGGCACGCCAGACGTCGCCCATGCCGCCGGTGGCGACACGGTCATCAAGGCGGTACCGACCGCTGAGTACGACGTCGGAAGTCAACACGTCAATACCGTACCCAGAGCGGCCCCGGAGTATTTCCCGCGATCTCTCCCGTCACGACCGGCGGGCGGCCTGAGGCGCCTGGTCCGAACGGTCAGCCGCCCCCGGACCGATCGGCTGACCGTGACGAATCGCGTACGATCGGGCAGGAAAATGTGCCCGGAGGTTCGTGTGTCCGCCTCCGGCCTGGTGTTTCGTCCCGGTTTCCGGGCGCGGGAGCGCCGTGCGGGTCGTATTCGTTACGCCGACGCGCCGCGCCGGACCGTAGACAATTTTCACTCTTTCTCCGGCGGGCGACACCTTGTCGAACCCACCGACCGCTCCTAGCGTTGGCCCGACTCCCGGCCGCCCCACGACGCCGGTACGGTATGTCCGCCGACGGCCGTCCTTACACACGGCGGTGTCCAAACGCGCGCCCGCACTCCGCTGCTGGCGCCGATCAGGTCAGCGGGGGACTGATGGTGCGGGTGGAGGTCCGGTCGTCCGACCGGGCGGACGTCGGGCACGCCGGCACCGGTGGGCGCCGGTGCCGGGAGTCGGCACGGCGGGAACGGCGGATCCATGACCGGTGAGCTGAGCGAGGCGGTCAGCGCCGCGCAGGCGGGCGACGAGGAGGCCTTCCGCTTCCTCTACCGCAGCCTCCAGCCCGGCCTGCTGCGCTACCTCACCGCCCTGGTCGGCGCCGACGCCGAGGACGTGGCCTCGGAGACCTGGCTGCAGATTTCCCGCGACCTGCCCGGCTTCACCGGCGGCGAGTTCCGCGCCTGGACGGTCACCATCGCCCGCAACCGGGCCATGGACCACCTGCGCCGGCAGCGCCGGCGGCCCGCCCTGCCGGTGCCCGTCCAGGCGCTCAGCGAGCTGGCTGGGGACGCGGACACGGCCGAGCGGGCCGGCGAGACCATCGGCACCGAGAGCGCCCTGGCGCTGATCGCCAGCCTGCCGCCCCGCGAGGCGGAGGCGGTGCTGCTGCGTGCCGTGATCGGGCTCGACGCGGAGACCGCCGGGCGGGTGCTCGGCCGGCGGGCCGGCGCGGTGCGCACCGCCGCCCACCGGGGGCTGCGGCGCCTGGCCGGGCTGCTGGAGCGGGCCGAGGAGGATCAGCCGGTGGACCGGACCGGGGGAGCGGCGGCGCCCCGCGCCCGTACGGGCCGGGGACGGCAGGCGCCGCAGGCGCCCAAGGCCGAGCCGGCGGACGGCTGACGTGGAGGGAAACGGGATGAGTTCTGGCCGGTCCGACTGGCCCGCCGATCGGGCGGAGTCGGAGCGCCTCCTCGACGCGGCCCGCGCCGGGACACCGCCGGAGGCTCCGGCCGACCCGCTGGCGCACCTGCTCGCCGCGGCGGCCGCCCCGGGCACCGCGGCGGAACTGAGCGGCGAGGAGCGGGCGCTCGCCGCGTTCCGGGCCGCCCGGGCCAACCCTGCCCCGGCCGCGGCGCCCCGGCCGCGCCGCCGCTTCCGGGTCGGTGCGGTCCTGGCCGGGCTCGCCGCCACCGCCACCGCCGGGGTCGCGGTCGCCGCGGTGAACCTCGACCTGAGCCCGGAACCGGCGCCGCCGCCGGCCCCGACCACGCCGGGCGGCAGCACCGGCGGCGCGAACGACCCGGGCTCCCCGACGCCCTCCGGGGGCGCAAGCCCGACCGGCGGCCCCTCCGGCGGTGTTCCGTCCACCGCACCGACACCCGGCGGCTCCGGTGGGCCCGGCAAGCCGGCGAGCGCCGGGAATCTCGCCGGGCACTGCCGGGCCTACCTGGCCAAGTCCGAGCAGCAGCGGGCCAAGGCGCTGGAGAGCCCCGGGTTCGCCGACCTGGTGACCGCCGCCGGCGGCGCCGACCGGGTGGAGAGCTACTGCCTGGCGCTCGTGCCGGAGAAGTCCCCGGAGCCGAAGTCGGAGCCGAAGCCGAAGCCGGAGCCGAAGGTGAAGTCGACGCCGAAGTCGAAGTCGACCTCGAAGTCGGAGCCGGCATCGGCGTCGAAATCGACGTCCAGGGCGGCGTCGAAGTCGGAGTCGAAGTCCGAGCCGAAGTCGAAGCCGACGCCGTAGTCGTGAAGCGGGTGCGACGCGGCGGGCCGCCGTACCCGCGGCGGCGCACCCGCCCTCCGGAAGGCGGCGCGCCGCCCTCCGGCCGCTCAGCCGGCGCCGCAACCGGATTCCGGACAAAAATTCATCTCCTCGGGCGCGCGGATTCCGTCTGCTAGACAGAAGATGGTGGGACCCGCCGACGCCCGGCCGCCACGGCACGGGCGCCGGCCGACAGCGTGGTCGCCCGCCCCGGGGAGAGGAGCCGTCTCTTGGTGATGTCGCCGGAGTTGGACCGGACCACCGTGCTGGGCGATGAGGCGGCGGCCCGCGGGCACCTCGCCAGGATCTGCTTCAAGACCGGGCCACCCACCCTGACCGGCATCGAGCTGGAATGGACGGTGCACGACGCCGCGGACCCGACCCGCCCGGTCGACCGCGAGCGACTGCGCCGGGCGTTGGGACGGCACAGCCCCGTCACCCTCGACCCCACCAGCCCGGCCGCCGGGCTCCGGCGCGGTGGCACCGTGACCGTGGAGCCGGGCGGGCAGGTGGAGATCTCGTCCACGCCGCGACCGTCGGTCGCCGCGCTCATCCTGGCCACCGAGGCCGACCTCGCCGAGCTACGGGCCCTCCTGGACGCCGCCGGCCTCGTCCTGGGCCGCACCGGCATGGACCCCTGGCGCCCCCCGCGCCCCGTCGTGGAGACCCCGCGCTACCGGGCCATGCGCTCCGTCCTCGACCGGCACGGGCCGGCCGGCCGGGCCATGATGTACAGCACCGCCGGGCTCCAGATCTGCCTGGACGCGGGCGAGCCGGACGGGCTGGCCGAGCGGTGGGCCGCCGCGCACGCCGTCGGGCCGCCGCTGCTGGCCGCCTTCGCGACCGCCGACCGGCACGCCGGGCGGACCACCGGCTGGGCCTCCACCCGGATGGCCGCCTGGCTGGCCATCGACCCGGCGCGCACCCGGCCGGTCTGGTCCCCGGCGCGGGCCGACCAGGATCCGGTCGCCGCCTGGATCGGGTACGCCCTGGCCGCGCCGCTGCTCTGCGTCCGCGGCGAGGGTCCGGACTGGACGCCGCCGGTGGGCGTCACCTTCGCCGACTGGCTGGCCGGGGCGCTGCCGCACCCGCCGACCACGGACGACCTGGAGTACCACCTCAGCACGCTCTTCCCGCCGGTGCGCCCGCGTGGCTACCTGGAGGTCCGCTACCTGGACGCCCAGCCGGGTCGGGAGTGGACCGTGCCCCTGGCGGTGCTGGCGGCGCTCTTCGCCGACCCGGCCACCACCCGGGACGCCCTCGCCGTCGCCACCCCGGTCGCCGACCGGTGGTCCACGGCGGCCCGGCGCGGGCTGGCCGAGCGGCCCCTGGCCACCGCCGCGGCGGCCCTGTTCGACCTGGCTCTGGCGGCCCTGCCCCGGCTGGAGCTGCCGGCCGGGATCCACGACGAGACGAGCCGAGCGATCCGGCGGCGCCGTGCCGCCGCGGAGAGGGGACAGCGGTGACCACGACCGACCGGCCGGCGGCCGAGGGCGAGCAGTTGCGCAGCCGGATCGCGGCCGAGCTGGAGCGCACCCGCGCCCGCACCGCCCTGCTCACCGACGCGGTGGACGACGACGACCTCGTCCGGCAGCACTCCACGCTGATGTCCCCGCTGGTCTGGGACCTGGCACACGTCGGCAACCAGGAGGAGCTGTGGCTGGTCCGCGACGTGGGCGGGCGCGAGCCGGTGCGCCACGACATCGACGACCTGTACGACGCGTTCAAGCAGCCCCGCAAGGACCGCCCGGCCCTGCCGCTGCTGCCGCCCGCCGAGGCTAGGGCGTACGTGCGCACCGTCCGGGACAAGGTGTACGACCTGCTGGACGGGATCCGGTTCACCGAACGGAAGCTGATCGAGGACGGCTTCGCGTTCGGCATGATCGTCCAGCACGAGCAGCAGCACGACGAGACGATGCTCGCCACCCACCAGTTGCGCGCCGGCGGCCCGGTGCTGGACGCCCCGCCGCCGCCGGAGCCGCGCGTCCACGTGGGCGGCGAGGTGCTGGTGCCCGCCGGGCCGTTCACCATGGGCACCTCCACCGACCCGTGGGCGCTGGACAACGAGCGACCCGCGCACACAGTGGACCTGCCGGCGTACGCCATCGACGCGGCACCGGTCACCAACGGGCAGTACCGCGCCTTCCTCGCCGACGGCGGCTACGACGAGCCGCGCTGGTGGAGCGCGGCCGGCTGGCGGCACCGGGTCGAGGCCGGGCTGAGCGCACCGATGCACTGGCGGCGCGACGGGGACGGCTGGGCGTACCGCCGGTTCGGGCGCTTGTCGCCGGTGCGCGACGACGAGCCGGTCGTGCACGTCTGCTTCCACGAGGCGGAGGCGTACGCGGCCTGGGCCGGCAAGCGGCTGCCCACCGAGGCGGAGTGGGAGAAGGCGGCTCGCTGGGATCCGGCGACCGGCCGGTCCCGCCGCTACCCGTGGGGCGACGCGGACCCGACGGGCGCGCACGCCAACCTGGGGCAGCGGCACCTGTGGCCGGCGCCGGTGGGCGCGTATCCGGAGGGGGCCTCGCCGCTCGGCGTGCACCAGCTCGTCGGCGACGTCTGGGAGTGGACCTCGTCCACGTTCCGGGGCCACCCGGGCTTCGTGGCGTTCCCCTACCGCGAATACTCGGAGGTCTTCTTCGGCGACGACCACCGGGTGCTGCGCGGCGGCTCGTTCGGCACCGACCGGTCGGCCTGCCGGGGCACCTTCCGCAACTGGGACTACCCGATCCGGCGGCAGATCTTCAGCGGTTTCCGCTGCGCCCGCGACGCCCGCCCCGAGGAGGCGGCGTGACGGGAGGCGCCGCCTGATGTGCCGCCATCTGGCGTACCTCGGTCCGCCGGTCAGCCTGCGGAGCCTGCTCTTCGATCCGCCGTACGGGCTGCTGCGGCAGTCCTGGGCGCCCCGCGACATGCGCGGCGGCGGCACGATCAACGCCGACGGCTTCGGGGTCGGCTGGTACCCGGGCGGCGGCGACCCGGTCCGCTACCGGCGGGCGCAGCCGATGTGGAGCGACACCACCCTGCCGGAACTGGCCGCCGCGACGGTCGCGGGCGCGGTGCTGGCCGCCGTCCGCTCCGCCACGGTCGGCATGCCGCTGCACGAGACGGCGGCCGCGCCGTTCGCCGAGGGGCGCTGGCTGTTCAGCCACAACGGGGTGGTCCGTGGCTGGCCGGACAGCCTGGTCCCGCTGGCCGGCGGGTTGCCCGTCCGCGACCTGCTGACCCTGGAGGTGCCGAGCGACTCGGCGCTGCTCTGGGCGCTGGTCCGGCACCGGCTGCGCGCCGGCGCCACGCCCGCGGAGGCGGTGGCCGACACCGTCGCGGCGGTCTCCGCGGCCGCCCCCGGATCGCGGCTGAACCTGCTGCTCACCGACGGCGCCACGGTGGCGGCCAGCGTGGCCGGGCACGCGCTGTCGATACGCCGTACCCCGGATTCGGTGCTGCTCGCCTCCGAGCCCTCCGACGACGACCCCGGCTGGCGGCCCGTGCCGGACGGCCGGCTCGTGGTGGCCACGGCCACCGGGCTGGACGTCCGGGAGCTGACGGTCGCCTGACATCCCGTTTCCCACACCGGTAGGAACAGGAAGGACTGCTGATGAGCGCGGAGCCACTGGAGATCCACCTGGAGGAGCAGGACCTCGACCGCGGCCTGCGGGAGGACGTCCGGGCCGGCCTGACCGCGACGCCGAAGTGGCTGCCACCGAAGTGGTTCTACGACGCCCGGGGCAGCGAGCTGTTCGAGGAGATCACCCGGCTGCCGGAGTACTACCCGACCCGGGCCGAGCGGGCGGTGCTGGCCGCGCACGCCGACGACATCGCCGCGCTGACCGGCGCGAAGACCCTCATCGAGCTGGGCTCCGGCTCGTCGGAGAAGACCCGGCTGCTGCTGGACGCCTTCACCCGCCACGGCGACCTGGGCAGTTTCGTGCCGCTGGACGTCTCGGTCAGCGCGCTGCGCGGGTCCACCGAGCAGATCGCCGCCGCGTACCCCGGGCTGCGGGTGCGCGGCATCGTCGGCGACTTCACCCGGCACCTGGACCGGCTGCCCACCGGTGGCCGGCGGCTGGTCCTGTTCCTCGGCGGGACCATCGGCAACCTGCTGCCGGCGGAACGGGCGGAGTTCCTCACCGCGATGCGCGCGGCGCTGGAGTGCGGCGACTGGCTGCTGATCGGCACCGACCTGGTGAAGGACCCGGCGGTGATCGTCCCCGCCTACGACGACGCGGCCGGGGTGACCGCCGAGTTCAACCGCAACGTGCTCCGGGTGATCAACCGGGAGCTGGGGGCGGACTTCGACCCGGCGGCGTTCCGGCACGTGGCGGTCTGGGATCCGGAGCACGAGTGGGTCGAGATGCGGCTGCGGGCCGAGCGCGCAGTCCGGGTGCGCGTGCTCGACCTGGACGTCGGGTTCGCCGCCGGCGAGGAGCTGCGGACCGAGGTCTCGGCCAAGTTCCGGCCGGAGGGGATCGCCCGGGAACTGGCCGCGGCCGGATTCGTCCGGCAGGCGTTCTGGACCGACCCGGAGGGGCTGTTCGGCGTCAGCCTGGCCCGGGCCGACTGAGGCCTCGGTGAGCCTGTTCACCCGGCGCGGCCCGCCCGCCGATGATCGGCTAGGCTGGGCGGCGCGAAGGGGAGTAGCCCCCAATGTCGTGGTCGACATACTGATGCGTTCCGCATCCGGCCACGCGGCCCCGGTCCGCCGGGGCGGGCGAGACCTTCGACTCAGGCTGTCGCAGCCGGGTCGAGGGCGCCCCTGTACCTCCTCCCGGCTTGATCGGGAAGGTTCACATGGACGGTTTCCTCGTCGCGCTGGTGGTCAGCTTCGGCGTCATCTTCGTCGCCGAGCTGGGCGACAAGTCCCAGCTCATGGCCCTGACGTTCGCCACCCGCTTCCGGCCGCTGCCGGTGCTCATCGGCATCACCGTCGCCACCGCGATCGTGCACCTGGCCTCGGTCGCCATCGGGTACGGCCTCCACGCGGCCCTGCCCACCGAGTGGATCTCGCTCGTCGCCGGCCTGGCGTTCCTCGGCTTCGGCGCCTGGACGCTGCGCGGCGACAAGCTGACCGAGGAGGAGAAGCGCAAGGCGGAGAAGAGCAGCCGCAACGCGATCGTCGCCGTCGGTGTGGCGTTCTTCCTGGCCGAGCTGGGCGACAAGACCATGCTCGCCACCATCACCCTGGCCACCAAGTACGGCTGGTTCGGCACCTGGCTCGGTTCGACCCTCGGCATGGTCGCCGCCGACGCCCTGGCGATCCTGGTGGGCCGCCTGCTCGGCCGGCACCTGCCGGAGAAGGCCATCCGGTACGGCGCCGCCGTCCTCTTCGCGATCTCCGGCCTCTGGCTGGTCCTGGAGGCGGTCGCCGAGCTGACCTGAGCCCACCGCCCGGTTCCGCCGCACCCGGTGGTGGCGGAACCGG
Organism: Micromonospora sp. NPDC005707; assembly: GCF_040631005.1. Taxonomy (NCBI): domain Bacteria; kingdom Bacillati; phylum Actinomycetota; class Actinomycetes; order Micromonosporales; family Micromonosporaceae; genus Micromonospora; species Micromonospora sp. NPDC005707. The sequence goes on along the minus strand of NZ_JBEXYR010000007.1, from coordinate 61,923 downwards.
CCGCGGATGATCGAGGACCGCGTCCGCGGGGTATGCACATTCCGGCGACGCCGCGGCGGGTGATGACCACCGCCTGGCGTGCGCCACGAGAGGAAACCGGACGACCGGGAGGTCCCGCGCATGAGCAGGCACGACGAGCCCAACGAGTACGGCTTCGCCGGGGGCGCCACGGCTCCCGAGCCGCCGGCGGGCGGGCGCCCCGACGAGCAGGACCGGGTCGAGGAGATCGCGGTTCCGGGCGACGACCTCACCGAGCCGGTGGCGGACGCGCTGGAGGAGGAGACCGACGGGCGCGTCGAGGAGCGCCCGGCCGACCGCCGCCGCTGAACCGGCACGCGCCGGCCGCCCCTCCGAGCCACCCCGTGCGGGTTGTGGCGCGGGGAGCGGCCGGCGCGTGGGTCAGGCCGGCCGCTCCTGGTAGACGTCCGGGACGCCGTCGCCGTCGGAGTCGCGGCTCTCCCGCTCGCTGATCCGCCGGTAGACCCGGTTGCGCCGGATCAGCACCGTCGAGGCCAGCCCGGCGGAGACCAGCGAGCCGAGCAGTACGGCCGCCTTCACCCGCTCGTCCTCGGGGCTGCCGGGCCCGAACGCCAGCTCGCCGATGAGCAGCGACACGGTGAAGCCGATGCCGGCCAGCAGGGCCAGCCCGGCCAGGTCCGCCCAGGTGATCTCCTCGTCGAGTTCGGCCCGGGTGAACCGGGCCAGCAGGAACGTCGAGCCGAACACCCCGACCGCCTTGCCGAGCACGAGCCCGGCGGCCACGCCGAGGACCACCGGGTCGGCGAGGACCGCTCCCAGGTCGACGTCGACCAGGGACACCCCGGCGGCGAAGAACGCGAAGACCGGCACCGCGAGGCCCGCGGAGACCGGCCGCCAGCGGTGCTCCAGACGCTCGGCCAGCCCCGGCCCGCCGCCCCCGGTCGGCCGTACGGGCACGGTGAAGCCGAGCAGCACCCCGGCCACCGTGGCGTGCACGCCGGAGGAGTGCACCAGCGCCCAGGCGGCCACCGCGAGCGGGATCAGCGCCCACCACCAGGTGTGCCCGCGCCGCACCAGCAGGGCGAAGACGGCGATCGGCAGCACCGCGGCGAGCAGGGGCAGCGGGTGGAAGTCGGCGGTGTAGAAGACCGCGATGATGACGATCGCGAAGAGGTCGTCGACCACCGCGAGGGTGAGCAGGAAGGCCCGCAGTCCCTGCGGCAGGTGTGAGCTGATCACCGCGAGCACGGCGAGCGCGAAGGCGATGTCGGTGGCCGTGGGGATGGCCCAGCCGCGCAGGCCCGTCCCGCCGGCGCTGAGCGTGACCGCGAGGTAGACCAGCGCCGGCACGACCATGCCGCCGAGCGCGGCCACCACGGGCAGCGCCGCGCGGCGCGGGTCCCGCAGGTCGCCGGCCACGAACTCCCGCTTGAGTTCCAGGCCGGCCACGAAGAAGAAGATCGCCAGCAGGCCGTCGGCGGCCCAGGCGGCGAGGCTGAGGTCCAGGTGCAGCCCGGCGCCGCCCGGCCACGGCACCCAGTCGCCGAGCCCGGCGTACGCGGCCCGCCAGGGGGAGTTGGCCCAGAGCAGGGCGATCAGCGCACCGAGCAGGAGCAGTCCGCCGCCGACGGTCTCCGCGCGCAGCACGTCGGCCAGGAAGCGGGCCTCCGGCCAGGACCGGCGGGACAGCAGGCGGGGGGACGGCGAGGGGCGCTGGGTCATGCGTGTCCGTTCCGGAAGAAGGGTCGGCGGAGTCGTCGCCGACCAGACTTCCCGGCACACCAGCTCCGACCCTATCCGGCCGGCCGCCCGGCCGCACCACGCGGCCGAGTCCGGCGTTAACAGGAGGAGGACCGCCGCTCCGGCGGCCTGACGATCCATGGGCTGCCTGGATATGTGCTCCGGAATGGAGGGATTTAGACCGTCCGTGCGGTTCTGATCGTTTACATTCGTCAAGTCGCTTACCGTCATGTATAGGCGTTTTTGATCCTGGCACGTGTACTGGGGTTTCTAGGGGGGCTTTCGTGCAGTTTCATCGGCAGACCGGCGTGTCGCGAGGGGGAGCGTGATGGACGTTCTCGGTTATCTGCGCCTGGTCCGACGCCACTGGTGGATCGTGCTGGTCACGGTGATGGTCGCCCTGGGCGCCGCCGCCCTCGTGACGGTCCGGACGGCGCCCCGCTACGAGGCCTCGGTGACGTTCTTCGTCACCACGCCGAGCCAGGGCGTCACCGACGCCTACCAGGGCAGCCTCTTCCTCCAGCAGCGGGTGAAGTCCTACGGTGACCTGCTCACCAGCGACCGGCTGGCACAGAGCGTCGTCGCCGAGGCGCCGCTCGGGCTCACGGCCGACCAGGTGCAGCGCCGGATCACCACCTCCACGGAGGCCGGCACCGTGCTGCTGAAGGCCACCGTCACCGACACCGACCAGACCCGGGCGTTGAAGACCACCGAGGCGCTCTCGGCCAAGTTCATCGAGCTGGTGCAGAAGGTGGAGACCCCGCCGGACGGCAAGGCGCCGCCGATCAAGCTGGAGGTCGTCAGCGGCCCCCGGGTGACCTCCAACCCGGTCTCGCCGCAGCCGGTGCGGAACCTCGTCATCGGCGGCCTGCTGGGGCTGCTGCTCGGGGCGGGGCTGGCCGTGCTGCGCGGGCTGGCCGACGTCCGGATGCGGGACGCCGCCGCGCTCCAGCGGGTCACCGGCAGCCCGCTGCTGGGCGAGATCCCGTTCGAGTCCGGGGCCAAGGCGGCCCCGCTGATCGTCGGCGAGGCGGCCAACTCGCCGCGCGCCGAGGCGGTCCGCAAGCTGCGGACCAACCTGCGCTTCGTCGACGTGCACGAGCCCGCCCGGGTCATCGCGGTCACCAGCGCGCTGCAGGGCGAGGGAAAGACCACGATGGCCTGCAACACCTCCATCGCCCTGGCCGAGGCCGGCTGGCGGGTGCTGCTCATCGACGCCGACCTGCGGCGTCCCAAGGTCGCCGACTACCTCGGCCTGGACGGCGGGGTGGGGCTCACCGACGTGCTGGTCGGCGACGTCCAGGTCGGTGACGTGGTGCAGCGGTGGGGCGACAAGTCCCTGCTGGTGCTGCCCAGCGGCGCCACCCCGCCCAACCCCAGCGAACTGCTCGGCTCCAAGGCGATGGCGGACCTGCTGGTGGCACTGCGCGAGTCGGCGGACATCGTGGTCATCGACACCGCACCGCTGCTCGCGGTCACCGACGGCGTGGTGGTGGCCGTGCAGGCCGACGGCGCGCTGCTGGTCACCCAGCAGGGGCGCACCTCGCGCAGCCAGGTGGCCGCCGCGGCCCACGCGCTGCACTCGGTCTCGGTGCGCCTGCTCGGCTGCGTGCTGAACATGGCCAAGGTCGCGAAGGCGGACGCCTACCAGTACGAGGCGTACAAGGTGGTCGTGCCGCCGGCCGGGCCGTCCGTGCCCACCGACCGGGCCGGGGTGGCCCGGCGCGGGGAGCAGGCCCCGGTGGGCGACCACACCCAGGAACTCACCCGGCTGTCCCGATGAGCGCGAGCACCGGTCGGATCGAACGCTCGATCTCCTCGGCGCAGCGCCGGAAGTCGGCGGGCGAGCCGCCGATCGGGTCGCGCAGGTCGTCCGCGTCGGGGGTGGCGGGTTGCAGCCGCCCCCGGGCGCGGGCGGCCGCCACGACGGCGGCCAGCAGCGGGGACTCCGCGACCGGGCCGGCCGGCTCGGCCGGCTCGGTCGCCTCCGCCGCCTCCGCCGTGGCGGCGGCGGCCAGCCGGGCGAACTGGCGGAGCGTGAAGGTCCGGCTCAGCGCGGCCGGGGCCAGCGCGGTGCAGACCGAGCGCTGCCGCCGGGTCGCGGTCAGCACCAGGGCGGCCCGGGTCAGGTGCTCCGGGCGGAGCCGGCGGGTGCGGAACGCCGCCGGGTCCGCGCCGGTCCCGGCGGCGACCTCGACCGCGTACGGGTGCATGGCCGCCCCGTCGAGAGCGTCGGTGCCCGCGCTGGTCACCGCGACCGGCAGGTCGCGCAGCAGCCGGCGGGCGATGAACTCCGCCATCGGGGACCGGCACATGTTGGCGTGGCAGACGAAGAGCACCCCGTCGACCATCTGCACCCCTCTCGTCGGCACGGTCGCGGGACACGGCGCCGCGACGGCGGTGTTCCGGCGGTCGCGGCCGGACGCAGAGGGGATGCGGGCATCCTACGGGGTGCCGGGCCCCGCGCGCCGGGAAGCCCCGCCGGGAGGGCGGCCATGAAGATCGGCATCCTGTCGTACCACTTCCCGCCCGAGCCCGCGTTCATCCCGGGCAGCCTGGCCGAGGAGTTGGCCGCCCGCGGCCACGAGGTACGCGTCCTCACCGGCTTCCCGGACTATCCCGGCGGGCACGTCTATCCGGGTTGGCGGCAGCGCTGGCGGCACCAGACGCACAGCGAACGGCTGACCGTCCGGCGGGTGCCCCGGTACGCGGCCGGCGACGGCTCGGCGCGGATGGCGAGCTGGCTCTCCTTCGCCGGCAGCGTGGCGCTGACCGGCCGGCGCTACCTCGGCGACGTCGACGCCCTGTACGTCTTCCAGCTCCCGGCGGTCACCTTCGCCGCGGCCGGCCTGCTGCGGTTGCTCGGCCGGGCGCCGACCGTGCTGCACGTGCAGGACGTCTGGCCGGAGGAGGAGCCCTCCCGGGCGGGGGAGACCCGCCGGTGGTCGGGGCGGCTGGACGCCACCCTGCGCCGGATCTACCAGGAGGCGGGCGCCGTCGCGGTCACCGCACCCTCCATGCGGGACCTGGTGGTCGCCGGGGGCGCCGACCCGGACCGGGTCCGGGTGGTGCTGAACTGGACCGACGAGCGGATCTTCCGCCCGACCGAGCCCAGCCGGGCGGCCCGGAACCTGATCCGCCGGGACGGCCGGTGCGTGGTGATGCACGCCGGCACGATCGGCGTACGGCAGGGGCTGGAGACCGCGGTGCGCGCGGTGGCCGCGCTGGACGACCGGATGGACCTGGTCCTGGTCGGCTCGGGGGCCGAGGAGCGGCGGGTGCGGGGGCTCGCCGCCGAGCTTCGGGCCGACAACGTGCGGTTCGTCGACCGGCGGTCCCCACTGGACATGCCGGAGCTGTACGCGGCGGCCGACTACCAGCTCGTCATGCTGCGTGACCTGCCCGAGCTGCGGGGCATGGTGCCCGGCAAGCTCCAGGCCGCGCTGTCCTGCGCCGCGCCGGTGGTCGCGTCGGCGAGCGGCGACACGGTGGCGCTCGTGGAACGGGCGCGGGCCGGGCTGTCCTGCCCACCGGAGGACTGGGCGGCGCTGGCCGACCGGTTCTGGCTCGCCTCGGCCATCCCGCCGGCGGCCCGGTCGGACATGGGCCGCCGGGGCCGGGACGCGTACCTGCGCGAGATGTCGCTGCGGGCCGGCGTCGACCGGATCGAGGGCCTGCTGCGCGAGGTCTCCGCGCGCGCCCAGGGTGCCCGCCGCTGACCGGAGCGGATCTCACGAAACCGCCACACCGGGGTTAAGTGCGTGATAACGCCACGAAGCGGTGGAAATTCGTGCTAGAAAGCGATCAATCGTCAATGGTGTCCGATTTCGAGCCACGGGAGAGTGGTGTGACGGAAAGCGGTGGGCTGCCCCGCCGGCGGCGGCGCTCCCGGCGCCGCAGCCGGGCCCGCGTACGCCGGATCCTGCTCGTCGGGCTGGTCGTCGTCTCGGTCCTGCTGGCCGCCGGCGGCTGGGTCGGGTTCCGCGGCTGGCAGGCCCGGGCGCACCTGCTCAACGCCGCCGGGCTGGCCCAGGAGCTGAGCACCCAGGTGGTCGGCGGCGACGTGGCCCGGGCCCAGCGGACCCTCGCCGCGCTCCAGGAGCAGGCCGCCTCGGCCCGGGCCGCCACGGGCGACCCGGGCTGGTGGCTCGGCCAGCAGGCCCCGTACGCGGGCGACGACCTGGCCGCGGTCCGCCAGATCGCGGTGGCCGTGGACGACCTGGCCCGGCTCGCCTTCCCCACCCTGCTCCGGGTCGACCTCGCCTCGCTCGTGCCGAAGGAGGGGAAGCTCGACCTGGGCCGGCTGCGTTCCGTCTCGGCCGAGGTCTCCGCCGCCGACCGGGCGGTGCGGCAGACCGGCGAGCGGTTGCGCGCGGTGTCCACCGACGACCTCGTCGGGCAGGTGCGGGACGCGGTCTCCGGGCTGCGGACCGAGTTGGACCGGCTGGGCGAGCTCACCTCCGCCGCGGACCAGGGCGCCCGGCTGCTGCCGTCGCTGCTCGGCGCCGACGGCCCCCGCAGCTATCTGCTCGTCTCGCAGAACCCGGCGGAGTTGCGTGCCACCGGTGGCATGTTCGGCGCGTACGCCGTGCTGCGGGCCGAGGGTGGCCGGATCCGGCTGTCCGGCCAGAAGAGCGCGAGCAGCCTCGGATCCTTCACACCGCCGCTGCCGGTGAGCCAGGAGCTGCGGACCCTCTGGAAGGACCTGCCGGGGATGTTCCCGGCGGACGTCAACCTCAGCCCGGACTTCCCGACGGCGGCGGCGCTCTACCGGGAGATGGTCCGCCGGCGCACGGGCACCGAGGTGGACGGCGTGCTCGCGGTGGACCCGCTGGTGCTGTCGTACCTGCTCGGCGTGATCGGGCCGGTCACCGTGCCGGGCCAGCCGAGCCTGGCCGGCAGCACGGTGGTCCGGACCCTGCTCAGCGACACCTACCGGACGCTCGACACCAAGGCGCAGGACGCCTTCTTCGCGCAGGCGGCGTCCGCGGTGTTCGACACCCTCTTCACCAAGGCGGTAAATCCCCGTGCCCTTTTGACCGTTTTCAACCGTTCTATTGCTGAACGCCGGATATTGTTCTGGAGTGTCCATCCCGCGGAGCAGCGGGTCCTCGGCGACAGCCGGTTGGCCGGGAAGCTCCGCGAGAAGGACATCGTGCCGACCGTCGGCGTGTTCCTCAACGACGGCAGCGGCGCGAAGCTCGGCTACTACCTGAGGTTCTCGGCAACCGTGACGGTCGGCGACTGCCAGCCGGACGGGCGCCGCGAGCTGCGGCTGCGGGTCACGGTCCACTCCACCGTCCCGCGGTCGGGCCTGTCCGAGTCGGTCACCGGCCTCGCGCTCTCCGGCGATCCGTACACCGCCCGCACCCTCGTGTCGGTGTACACGCCGACCGGAGGGGCGGTGCTCGGCGGCCGGCTGGACGGCAAGGACACCGCGATGGGCAGCGGGTCCGCCGGCAGCCGCCAGGTGACCGTGGCGAACGTGGAGGTCAAGCCGGGTCGGACCCGGACCCTCGACGTCACCCTGCTCACCGGCAAGACGAGCGCCGGCACTGCCGAGCTGGTGCTCACACCAACCGTCACCCCATGGACCACCCAAGTTGTTTCCGCACCAAGCTGTGATCAGTAGGAGGGAATCCATCATGCGGCTATCCCGCATCATCATGGCGTTCACGGTCGGCCTGGCCGTGGCGGCCGTGCCGACCGCGGCCGGCGCGGCGCAGCCGCAACCGCCCGTGTACCCGCCGACGGAAGTGTCGCTGACCATCGAGCCGCCGACCATTTTTCTCGGCGGAACCTTCACCCTGACGGGCACGGGCTTCACGCCCGGCGAGGTCAGGTTCGACGTGGAGATCAGCGGCAACCCCAACGCGGCACCCGCCCAGGGGACGGTCCGCCGCAGCGACGGCAGCACGGTCGCGATGAGCGCGGTGGCCTACCAGCAGCCGCAGCCGGCGCCGACCGCGTTCACCGTGACGGCGCGCGACGACGGCACCTTCACCGTCACCTACAAGCCCAGCCGGACCGGGCGGCACCACTTCACCGCCACCCAGGGGACTCGGACGGACGATGCCACGGGCATCGTCTACCCGGCGCGGCCGCACCGGCCCCCGCACGGCGGCGGCAACCTGCCGGTGACCGGTGACAGCCTCAGCACGCCGGTGAAGCTCGGCGGCGGCCTGGCCGGCGCGGGTGCGGTGCTGGTGCTGCTCTCCCTGGCCTGGCGTCGGCGCGGTCGCTTCGGGATCGGCTCCCGCTGACCCAGCGGCATCCCGGGCAACGCCCGGACCGTTCGTGACGGTGCCCGCCGGACCAGATCCGGCGGGCACCGTCGCGCCTGCCGCCCCCCGACGCCGCACAATGACCGGATGGACCCGACGCAGCCGTGGACCGACCGCGCTGGCCTGCTGGTGCTGCCCGGCGGCGCCACCGTACGCGGGCGGCGCGTCGCCGCGCCCGCCACGCCCGCCGACTTCGCCCTGCTGCTGGCCCCCGGGCCGGACCCGGCCTGGCCGGCCCGCCGGATCCGCTGGCCCGACTTCTGGCTGCCGCTGGACCGCGCCGACGCGCTCGACGCGCTGCGGGAGGCGTGGCGCCGCGCGTACGCGGGGGAGCGGGTCGAGGTCGCCTGCCACGGCGGTGTCGGCCGGACCGGCACGGCCCTCGCCGCGCTCGCCGTTCTGGACGGGCTCGACCCCGAGCCCGCGGTGACCTGGGTCCGGGCCGGCTACCACCCGCGCGCGGTGGAGACCCCGTGGCAGCGCCGATGGCTGCGCGGCGTCAGCTGAGCCGCTCGGTAGGGTGCCTCTTCATGAGAGCCCGGGTCCTGGCCGCCACCACCGTCCTCGCCGTGCTCGCCAGCGGGGCGCCGGCCCCGGCACACGCCGCGCCGCCGGTGACCGCCGCCCCCGCGGCGGCGGTGCCCTGCCCGCGGCTGCCGGCGCCGAAGGTGACCCGGCCGCCGCGTCCCACCCCGCCGCCGTCCGTGCCCGAGGAGCAGGCCGTCGGCGGTGACGCGCTGGCCACCGCGGGCCTGGTGGCGCCACCCGGCAGCCCGGCGCCCCCGGCGGTCACGGCCACCACCTGGCTCGTCGCCGACCTGGACACCGGCGCCGTGCTCGGCGCCTGCGGCCCGCACGAGTACGGAATCCCGGCGAGCACCCAGAAGCTGCTGCTGACCGCCACCCTGCTGAACCGGCTCGACCCGAAGCAGGTGGCCACCGCGACCAGGGCCGACCTGGACATCGAGCGGGGCAGCTCGGCCGTCGGCCTGCTCGTCGGCGGGCGCTACCCGGTGGAGACGCTCTGGCTGGGGCTGCTGCTCCAGTCCGGCAACGACGCGGCGAACATGCTGGCCCGGCTGGGCGCCGGCAGCGCCCGCGCCGGCGTCGCCGAGATGAACGCCGAGGCGCACCGGCTGGGCGCCCGCCAGACCCACGCCGCGACGCCGTCCGGACTGGACGGTCCCGGGCAGTTCACCAGCGCGTACGACCTGGCGCTGATCGCCCGCGCCTGCTTCGCCGACGCGCGGTTCCGCCGCTACGCGCTCACCGAGCGGACCCAGATCCCCGCCCAGCCCGCGCTCAAGAAGGGCGGCTTCCAGATCCAGAACGAGAACCAGCTGATCTACCGCTACCCGGGTGCCCTCGGCGGCAAGACCGGCTTCACCGAGCGGGCCCGGCACAGCTTCGTCGGCGCGGCCCAGCGCGGCGGCCGGCGGCTCGTGGTCACCCTGCTCGGCGCCGAGTCCCGCCCGGCGCGCGGCTGGCAGCAGGGCGCCCAGTTGCTCGACTGGGGTTTCTCGCTGCCCCGGGACGCCTCGGTCGGCCGGCTGGTCGACCCCGGCGAGCTGGACGCCGAGCGCGTCGCCCCGAGCGGCTCCCCGGCAGCGGCCCGCCCGACCCCGCCGCCGCAGTGGCGCGGGCCGGCCGGGACCGCGTTGCGCCGCATGGCCGACGGCGACTGGCAGGTCATCGTGCCCGCCGCCGGCCTGCTCGCCCTCACCGTCGGCGGGTTCGTGGCCGTCCTGGCCGCCCGCCGCGGCCGCTCCCGCCGGACAGGCCGCCGCCGCGCCTGACACCCGACCGGGCCGCCGCCGCGGCCGCTCCCGCCGGACGGGCCGCCGCCGCGCCTGACACCCGCCCGACCCGCGTACCGGTCGGGCGGACCGCCGGCGATGCCGCCCGTTCCGGCGGCCGGTCGCCCTATCGTCGGGTCATGCGGGACAGCCGGCCAACCGACGGAACCACGCCCGGCGCCCCCGCGGCGGTGCGGGCGCGCCCGGGAACCCACCGCTGACGCCGGCGATGCGCCGGAGCCACCCGCCCTTCGGCCGCCTGGCCCGAGCCCTGCGGATCACCCCGCGGAACGTGATCCTGCTGCTCATGCTCGGCCTGCTGGTGCACTTCCTGCTGCCGCAACTGGGCCAGGTACGCGCCGCGCTGCACGCCCTGCGGCACGCCGACCCGCTCGCGGTGGCCGGCGCACTGCTCGCCGCGGCCGCCACCTATCTGCTCAGCGCGCTCGCGCTGCGGCTCGCCGTCGCCGCCCCGGTGCCGCTCGGCCGCACGGTCGCCGTCCAGGTGGCCGCCGCCTTCGTCAACCGGCTCGCGCCCGGCGCGCTCGGCGGCGCCGCGCTGAGCCTCCGGTACCTGCACCGGCAGGGACTGACCGTGCCGGCGGCGGCCACCGCGGTCGCCGTGAACCGGGTCGCCGGGGTGCTCGGCGTGGCCCTGCTGCTGCCCGTCCTGCTGCCGTTCACCCGGGGGACGCGCCGGCACCTGGTCGACGCCGCCGCCGGACGCGGCCTGGCCGTGCTGCTCACCGTGCTCGCCCTGCTGCTGGCCGTCGCCGTGGCGCTCGCCGTGCCCCGGTGGCGGGCCTGGCTCCGGGCGGCCCGGCGTCAGGTCGCGGACGCCCTGCGCGCGCTGGTCCGGGGCGGCCGGGCCGTGCCGCTGCTGACCGTGAGCGTGGCGCTGACCCTGGCCTACGCCGCCGCGCTCTGGCTGGCCCTGCTCGCCGTCGGGCTGCCCGCCGAGTCGGCGCTGCTCGCCCCGGTGGCGCTGGTGTGCGTGGTGGGGGAGGGGGCGGCCACCGCGGCGCCCACCCCGGGCGGGCTCGGCGCCACCGAGGCCGCCCTGGTCTCCGGCCTGCTGCTCTACGGCGTCCGGACCGAGACCGCGGTGGCCGGGGTGCTCGTCTACCGGCTGGCCACCTTCTGGCTGCCGGTGCTGCCCGGCTACGTGGCGTTACGCCTGCTCCTGCGCCGCGGCGTGGTGTGACGCCCGACGGGAGCTGGTGTCAGCCGGAGGCCAGCGGCACCGGGCCGGTCGGCTCGGCGCGGACCGGCTCCGGCCAGGGGTGACCGGCCGGCTGCGGCTCGGGCACCCGCAGGCCGACCCGGGCGCCCCCGTCCGGTCCGCTGCCGACCACCACCGTGCCGCCGAGGGCGCCGGCGACGGCCCGGACGATGGCGAGCCCGAGGCCGGTGCCGGTCGCGGTGGGGAGGCCCGGCCCCCCGGCGAGCAGCTCGGGGACGGCCTCCGAAGGGATGCCCGCCCCCGAGTCGACCACCTCCACCGTCCACCCGGCGGCGTCCCGCCGGCCCACCAGCGCGATCCGGTCCCCGGGGCGGGTGAACTTCACGGCGTTCTCGATGAGGCAGTCCAGCGCCGCCTCCAGCCGCTCCGGGTTGACCCGGGTCAACCCGACCGCCGATCGGCAGGACCAGTCCCGGTCGGCGGCGGGCGCCCAGCGCTTGGCGATCCGGGCCAGCTCGACGTCCAGGTCGACCGGGCGGATCGGGTGCTGCCGCTCCAGCTGCATCAGGGTCACCAGTCGGTGCGCGATCCGGGTCGCCTTGTCCAGCTCGTCGAGGATCACCGCGGTGTCCGCGACGGTCGACGGGTCGTCGTGGGTGCCGCGCAGCAGCTCGGTGTAGCCGCGGGCGATGGTCAGCGGCGTCCGCAGCTCGTGCGAGGCGAGCCGTACCAGCAACTCCTGCCGGTGCGCCCGGTCCCGCTCGGCCTCGCCGATCCGGCGCATCTCGTGCAGCAGCACGTGCCGGCGGTGCACGTGCCAGGCCATCACGATGAAGATCACCGCCATCAGCGGCTCCTCGGCGGTCTCTTCCCAGCGGATCTCGCCGACCGCCGCGTGGTGCGCCAGGATGGCCCCGGTCGTGCTGGTGACCCCCGCCAGCGCGCCCACCATCCATCCCAGCGGCCAGGTGGTGAAGCCGTAGACCAGCGCCAGGCTGATCCAGACCAGGTGGAACGGCACGGTCTCCTGCCCGGGCAGGAACCACATCAGCGCCACGTTGACCGCGGCGAAGAGCATCCAGGCCCAGGCGAGCGCGCGGTCAGTCGGCGGCGTACGCATAGCCCACGCCCCGCACCGTCTCGATCCGGTCCGTGCGGTCCAGCCGGCCGCGCAGCCGGCGCACCGAGACGTCGACCACGTTGCTGCCCGGGTCGAAGTCCAGGCCCCACACGTCGGACAGCAGCTCCTCCCGGCTGCACGCCCGGCCGGCCCGGGTCATCAGGTGCTGCAACAGCAGGAACTCCCGCAGTGGCAGGTCGACCCAGACCCCGTCGACGGTCGCGCGCCGCCGGTGCAGGTCCAGTTGCACCGGGCCGACCCGCAGCCACCGGCCGGCGTCACCGGCCGGCCGGCCGCGCATCCGGGCGCGTACCCGGGCCAGCAGCTCGGCCACCGCGAAGGGCTTGCCCAGGAAGTCCGCCGCGCCCGCCTCGAGTACGGCGACCCGGGTGCTGACCTCCGGCACCGCGGAGAGCACCAGCACGGGCTGCCCGGGCCGTTGTGCCAGCAGCCGGTCCAGCACCTGCCGGCCGTCCAGCCCGGGCAGCATCAGGTCCAGCACGACCAGGTCGAAGTCCCGGCGCAGCGCGGCGTTCAGGCCGTCCGTGCCGGAGGCCGCCCGCTCGGTGAGCAGGCCCCCGCCCTCCAGCGCCCGCGTGACGAGCCGGCCGATCCGCTCGTCGTCCTCGATCACCAGTACCCGTCCCACCGTGCCCCCACAGACCTCGGCGACTATCTGGTGACTCAATGAAGCCGGTCTGATCCTGATTCGCGCCACCGCCGAACGGGGTGGATTGGTGTCGCCGTTCCGACACGACCGGTCACCGCCCGGATGACGACCACATGACGGCGTGGTCATAAGCGGTCACTGGTGGGCCCGCGCTGCGCATGCTCCTGACACCGGCCCGGCCGCACGTTGTCGCGGCCGCCTTCCGTTGACCGAGGGGGTGAGGGCATGCCGGGTCGTTCCGTCTGGCCGCGCTGGTTCGTGTCCGCCAGTTGCCTGCTGCTCGTCGGGTTCGTGGTGCCACCGGGCCCGGCCGCCGCCGAGCCCACCACGGGCGCCCTCACCCTGGCGGTGGTCAGCGCCCGTACGGTGGGGCCGGCGCCGCAGATCCAGCAGGGCGACGCGGTCACCGACTACCGCTGGATGATCACGGCGGACGACACCGGTGACCCGCACGACGCGCTTGAGCACTGCCTGCCCGCGCGGGCCGGGGTGGCCAGCGCGGCCGACTTCGCCGACCACTGCCGCTGGCCGTCCATTCGCAACACCCCGGGCGCGGTCCCAGTGGTCGCGCAGGGCGACCAGGACACCCTCTCCTCGGGTACGGCGCTGGACGGCCTGCCCGCCGGCCGTTACCTCATCTCGGTGACGGCCGACGGCTACAAGATCGACGGCGAGCACTTCACCGTCACCGCGGGACGGACCGGCGCGGTGACCGTCGGCATGCAGCCGTACCCGCTGCCGCTCGGCACGGTCCGGCTGCGGATCTTCGAGGACAGCGTCCCGGTCGACGGCACCTACGAGGTGGGCGCCGAACGCGGGCTCGCGGGCTTCACGGCCCACCTGGCCGACGTGATGGGTGAGGTGACGGTCGACTACTACGGCAACCCGCTCTGCACCGAGTACCGGCACACCGCGCCGGACGCCACCCACCCGGCCGGCCAGGTCGTCTTCGCCGACGGCCGGCCGGTCATCGCGCGGGAGTCCACCGGCTGCCGCAGCGACGCACAGGGCGACATCGCCATCCCCAACCTCGGCCCCGACCGGTACGCGGCCTCGGTCGTGGCGCCGGGCGGACAGACCTGGGTGCAGACCACGACCCTGGAGGGCGGCCACGACTGGGACGTCTGGGTGCAGGAGGCCGACACCGGCTACGACACCGAGCAGAGCCTGGGTGGCGAGCCGGTGCCGTACGTCGACTTCGGCTTCGTCGCCCCGAAGCCCCTCACCGGCACCGCCGCGGGCGCGGTCACCGGCACCGTCGTGCAGGCGTACACCTATGTGGGCGGTCAGGGCGGTGTGACGCTGCCGGCCGACGGGGTGGCCGGGGCGAAGATCGCCGGTCCGGTCGCCCGGCCCTGGGTGGCCCTGTCCGACCTGGGCGACGGCGACCGGATGGTCTACCTGGACCGGGGCGCCGCCGACGGCTCGTTCCGGATCCCGCACGTCCCCGACGGCGACTACCAGCTGACCCTCTGGGACGGCCCGCAGGAGATGCTGCTCGACTCGTTCAACGTCACCGTCAGCGGCGGGAAGACCGTCGACATCGGCGCGAAGCCACTGGTCGGCTGGTTCACCGAGATCACCGGCACGGTCTTCGTCGACACCAACGGCAACGGCCGGCAGGACCCGGGAGAGAGCGGCGTGCCCCGCTTCCCGGTGGTGCTCAAGGAACGCGACAACTCCCTCATGGACCAGGCCACCAACAGCGTGGTCACCGACAGCGCCGGCCACTACGCCATCAAGGAGGCGTACCCGCTGACCAAGTGGCTGGTGCTGGAGGCGTTCAACACCCGCTACAAGACGACCGGCATCACCTACCAGGCGCCGAACGAGCCTGAACCCACCACGCTGCGCGGCGCGGCCGTCGACGTCGACGTGCTGCCCATCATCGGGCTCTCCGGCCGGGTGGACTGGGGAGTACAGCCGTACCAGGGCGCGGAGAACGGCGGCATCGCCGGCACCGTCACCTACGACACCACCCGCAACGAGCTGGACCCGGCGAACGCGGCCACCGAGCCGTACCAGCCGGGCATCCCCGGCATCGAGGTCCACCTGTACGCGGTGGTCCGGGACGCCGACGGCGACCCGGTACGCGAGGCGGACGGCTCGCTGAAGAGGGGCCCGGAGCTCAACGACGCGTACACCTCGGAGACCTGGCAGCCGGGGCGGGGCTGCACCGCCCGGATGTTCGACGGGCGCCCGCTCACCGACCAGCTCGCCCTGCCGGACTTCGGCCGGGAGGCGAACCAGATGTGCGTCGAGGCCCCGATGATGGGCTTCCAGGCCGCGCCGACCGACAACGACCCGACCAACTTCGGGCAGACCGTCAACGGCAACTACGCGTTCGCCGACTCCAAGCTCAACCTGATCCCGCCGGGTGACCCGGCCAACCCCGGCGCGGACCACGACCTGCCGCTGTACGCGCCGCTGCCCGACGGCGAGACCCAGCCGCTGGTGCCGGACGACTACCTGGTCAGCGTGGAGAGCCCGACCAACCCGGTCGGCGGCGGCCCGATCTACCAGCCCACCCGGGAGGAGGACGTCAACGTCTTCGACGGCGACGGCTTCCTGCCCCAGGAGAACTTCCCGCCCGCGCCCGACCAGGCCGCCGACCAGCCGGCGCCGCCCGACCCGCAGCCCGACCCGGGTGAGCCGCCGTCGCAGGGCAACGGCATCACCTCGTCCTGCGCCGGGGCGCTGCACACGGTGCACGTCACCGACCCCGGCTTCCTCGACGGCGGCGGCAGCCCGTTCGAGGGCCAGCGGCGTCCGCTCTGCGACACCAAGCTCGTCGAGGTCCGGGGCGGGCAGGCCAGCGCCCCCAACTTCAACCTGTTCACCCCGGTGCCGCTGCCCACCCACTTCTGGGGCCTGGTGATCAACGACCTCGGGCTGACCCACGACCGGCGCAGCGCCAACTACGGCGAGGCCGAGGGCATCCCGGACATCCCCGTGGGCCTGTACGACTGGGCCGGCCGCCTGGTGGACACCGTGGACACCGACTTCAACGGCATGTACGAGGCCATCGAGCCGTCCACCAGCACCTACAACTGCCCGCTGCCGGCCGGCCCGTGCCCGAACATGTACCGCTTCGTCGGCAACGATCCCGGCCAGCCGGGCCACCTCAACGGCAACTACAACCCGCGCTACCGGACCATCGCCACCAACTTCCAGGCCTGGCCCGGCCTCTACACGGTCACCGACACCGCGCCCACCGCGGTCGCGGCGGTCGGCATCTCACCCGGCTCCGGGCGGCTCGGCGCGGTGCAGTGCGACCCGGCCGGGGACGTTCCCCAGCTCTTCGCGGTCTCCCGGCCGTTCCTGCGCAGCACCGACACCGACCGCCGGGTCACCATCACCGGCACCGGGTTCGGCGCCCGCGGGCCGGGCAGCGCGGTCGTCCTCGACTCCGCCGGCACCGACCCGACGGTGACCGTCACCTCCTGGTCCGACCGGAGGATCGAGGTCACCCTGACCGGCGGCTCGGTCGGCCCCGCCGAGCTGCGGGTGACCGCCGCCGGCGGCCGGACGACCACCAACGGCCTCACCTTCCAGCTCCTCGGCGCCACCACCGGCACCGGCGTCGGCGGCGCGGCCAACCCGCGGCTGTTCCAGGTCAAGCCGCCCGCGTGGGCCGTCCGCGCCGGGGAGACCACCTACGGCGCGGTGCAGTCGGCGCTGGAGGCGGCGGCCGCCACCGGCGGCATCGCGGTGGTCGCGGTCTGGCCGAACACCCCCGGGCCGGACAACCCCGCCGGCGCCTACTACGAGAACGTGGTCGTGCACTCCTCGGTCCGCCTCCAGGGCGTCGGCCCGGGCGGCCGGTACGCCGACAACACCACGGTCGCCGGGTCCATCCTCGACGGGCGGGCGTTCGGCATCGACAACCCGACCGGCACCGCCTGGCTGAATCTGGTCGGCTCCCTGCCGCATCTCGGCCCGGAGGCGGTGCCCGACGGCGCGGTGGTGACCGTGCTGGCCCGGTCGGGCCAGTTCGGCGCCGGCAACCCCGTCACGATCGACGGCTTCCGGATCACCGGCGGCAACCAGTCGGACTTCGCCGGCAACGTCAACGACGTCACCGGTGGCGTGACGACCCCGTACGGGGCGCCCGGCGCGGTGGTCACCCAGGGCGGCGGTGTCTACCTGCACGGCGGCGCCGACTACACCCGGATCACCGACAACGTCATCGTCGCCAACAGCGGCTCCTACGGCGGCGCCATCCGGGTCGGCACCCCGTACCTGAACACCAGCAACGACCACGTGAGCATCTCCCGCAACCAGATCCGCGACAACGGCGGCACCAACCTGGCCGGCGGGATCGGCATCTTCGCCGGCAGCAACGCGTACTCGGTGGACCACAACGCCGTCTGCGGCAACTTCTCCGCCGAGTACGGCGGCGGGATCAGCCACTACGGCCTGTCCTACAACGGACGGATCGCCGCCAACCGGATCTGGCTCAACCAGTCGTACGACGAGGCCGGCGGCATCATGGTGGCCGGGGAACTGCCGTCGGACCCGACGAAACTGTCACCCGGCTCCGGGGCCGTCGAGATCGACGCCAACGTGGTGGAGGCGAACCTCGCCAACGACGACGGCGGCGGCATCCGGCTGCTCCAGGCCGGCAACGTGCCGGTCTCGGTGACGAACAACATGGTGGTGGACAACATCTCCACCCACGAGGGCGCGGGTGTGGCGCTCGACGACGCCCCGGACGTCCGGATGGTCAACAACACGGTGGCCGGCAACATCACCACGGCGACCGCCGCCACCAGCGACGGCCGGGCCGCTCCCGCCGGCCTCTCCACCACCGCCAACAGCGACCAGCTCCAGGCCACCCTCCCGGGCGGCTCGCCCACCTTCAGCAAGCCGAAGCTGTTCAACAACATCTTCTGGGACAACCGGGCCGGGGAGTGGAACGGCGTCCGGGTCACCGGCATCGGGGCCGCCGACGCACCCGCCGCGGAACCGGTGCGGCACTGGGACATGGGCTCCGCCGACGGGGTGGGCCCGCTGACGCCGACCAACTCGGTGCTCCAGGACACCACCGGCACCACGCTCAGTAGCACCAACCGGGTGGGCCTCGACCCGGCGTTCCGCAGCCCGTTCCCGGTGTCGGTGCAGATCCTGACCTCGCGGACCTTCCCGTCGTTCCGCCAGGCGGTGATCGTGCTCCAGCAGGTCCCGCTCACGCAGATGGGCGACTGGCATTTGGCCGGGGCCGCCTCGCCGGCCAGCGGCCTCGGCGTGGCCTCCCGCACCTACGGCACCTTCACCGTCACCGCCCCGACGGTCGACATCGACGGCCAGTCGCGCAGCACCACGCGGCCGGACGCCGGCGCCGACGAACTGCCCTGACCGTCCGCGGGCGGCCGGCCCACACCGGACGCCCGCGGATCCCGCCCGTCCCCACCCACCGAGGAGGAGATCGTGACCGATCCCGTACGGCAGCCGAGCGTCAGCCGGCGTGCCCTGCTGGCCGGCGTCACCGGTCTGGGCACCTGGGCGGTCCTGCCGGAGCGCGGCTCCGACGCCCAGCTCCGCCGCCCGGCCGCGGTGCTGCCCCGCGCGGTCCCGAACCCGACCGCGACCCTGCACCTGGCCGCCACCGACGGCTGGGTCTCCATGCCGCAGGGCGCCCCGCCGATCAGCCCGTTCTGGCCCGATCCGCTCGCCCCAGCCGGCGCCGACCTCTACGTCTTCGGCTTCCGCGACGTCACCGGCCTGTCCGCCACCCAGGTCACCGCCCAGCGCGGCAAGGCGCAGATCAGCGCCCCGCTGCTCGGCTTCGACCAGGAGACCGACATCAGGATCACGCTGTCCAATCTCGGCCTGTCGGTCCGCCCCGACCTCACCGACGGCCACACCGTGCACTGGCACGGCTTCCGCAACGCCATCCCGCTGTTCGACGGCGTGCCGGAGCTGTCCATCTCGGTGCCGATCGGCCGCGACTTCACCTACTTCTACCGCCCGCACGACGCCGGCACCTACATGTACCACTGCCACTTCGAGGACGTCGAGCACGTGCAGATGGGCATGACCGGGATCGTCTACGTCCGCCCGGCGCAGAACGCCGGCACCGCCGACGTGCCGCCCGGGCGGTACGTCTACAACGACGGCGACGGCACCACCCGGTACGACCGGGAGTTCGCGCTGATGCTCACCGAGGTGTGGGCCGAGGCGCACTACCGGGACGCGCACATCCAGACCACTGACTGGACCGACTACAAGCCGTCCTTCTTCGCCTTCAACGGCCGCTGCCACCCGGACACCCTGGCCCCGAACGGCGACCCGATGAGCGCCGCCGCCGGCCGGCTGCGCTACCAGCCGATCTCCTCGCTGATCACCGCGAACGCGGGGGAGCGGGTGCTGCTGCGGCTGGCCAACCTCGGCTACCAGAACCACACCGTCACCGTGGACGGCGTCGACCTGCTGGTGGTCGGCAAGGACGCCGCGCTCCTGCGCGGCCGCGACGGCAGCGCCGAGTACCAGGTGACCAACACCGTCCAGATCGGGCCCGGGGAGAGCCGGGACGTCATCTTCACCGCGCCCGACCCCGGCACGTACCTGCTCTACGACCGCGACCTGATGTCGCTGGCCAACGCCGGCGGCGGACGGGGCGGGCAGCTGACCGAGATCCGGGTCTCCCCGCCGGGCACCCTGCCGGCGCAGACCCGGGCGAACGCCTGAGATGGGGGTTCCGATGCTTCGTCTCGACCGCGGCCGGTGGAAGCGGCTGAGCGCGGTGCCGCTCGTCGCGGCCATCGTCGCCGTGCTCGTCGTCCCCGGTCCGAGTCAATCGGCCGCCAGCCCGCCCGCCGGCCTGGAGTGCCTCAGCGCCGGCGACAACGCCTTCGACCTGACGGCCACCGGCGGGTACGCGGCCATGCCCGACGGCAACACCATCTACATGTGGAGCTACGCGGCCGGCGGCGGCGCGTTCCAGCTCCCCGGCCCGACGCTCTGCGTCACTGCCGGGTGAAGGTGACCGTGGTGCTGCACAACAGCCTGCCCGAGCCCACCTCGATCACCTTCCCCGGCCAGGTCCAGGTGCTCGCCGACGGCCAGCCGGCCCAGCCGGAGACCGACGCCGCCGGCACCCTCACCTCGCTGACCACCACGGCCGCCGCCAACACCGGTTCGGTCACCTACACCTTCACGGCCGGCTCGCCGGGCACCTACCTCTACCAGTCCGGCACCGACGTCCAGAAGCAGGTGCAGATGGGCCTCTACGGCGCCCTCGTGGTCCGCCCGGCCGGCCACCCCGAGCGGGAGAACGACCGGGCCGACTCGGCGTTCGACCCCGACCGCGAATACCTCTACCTGCTCGGCGAGATCGACCCGGACCTGCACCTCGCCGTCGAGCGGAACCGGGCCTACGACTTCACCCGCTACAAGGCCCGCTACTTCACCATCAACGGGCGCAGCATGCCGGACACCATCGCGCCCAACCACGCCGACTGGCTGCCCGCCCAGCCGTACGGGGCGCTCATCCACATCCGCCCGTACGACCCGGTGGGCAACCCGAAGCCGGCGCTGATCCGCTATCTCAACGCCGGCTCGGTGAGCTACCCGTTCCACCCGCACGGCAGCGACGAGCAGCTCATCGCCCGGGACGGCCGGCCCGCGCAGGGCGCCGGCGGGCAGGATCTCTCCTACTCCAACTTCCTCATCGACGTGGCGCCCGGGCAGACCGTGGACACGTTGATGATCTGGAAGGACGCCGAGCACTGGGACCCGCAGGGCAACCCGATCCCGGTGCCGTTGCCCTCGTTGCAGGACCAGATCGTCGGCCCCGGCCCGGAGACCTGGTTCGCGGAGAACCCGTACCTCGGCGGTGAGCCGGGCGAGCTGCCGCCCGGCGTGGTGCAGAACAACCAGTGCGGCGAGTACTACCACGTCGCGCACAGCCACGCGCTGGAACAGGCCACCAACTACGGGGCGAGCTTCGGCGGAATGATGACGCTGATCCGCATCGACCCGCCCGCCGGATGCCCGGCGTGATCAGGCAGGGGAGGGCGACGATGACACCGACCCGTACGCCTCGGCTGGTCGCCGGGATCGCGGCCGCGCTGCTGGCGCTCGGTCCGTCCCCGGCGAACGCCGCGGCCCCGCACGCGGCTCCCGCCGGGCGGGCACCGGCCACCCTCGCCGGGGAGCCGGCCCCGCCGCAGGGCGCGCTGCCGCAGACCGGCTGCCAGCTCGCCGGCGGTACGGCCAGCTGCGAGCTGTGGGCCAAGCCCGGCTCGGTGGTGCTGCCCGGCGCCGCCGCGCCGGTGCCGATCTGGGGCTTCGCCTCGACCGCCGCCGCCCCGGCCACCCTGCCCGGGCCGGTGCTCGTCGTCGACCAGGGCGACCGCGTCACGATCACCGTGCACAACGGACTGACCGACGACCTGGCGCTGGCCCTGCCGGCGGTCACCGGGCTCGCCCCGGACCGCACCGGCGCCGCACCCGGCAACACCCGCGGCTACACCTTCACGGCGTCCCGCCCCGGCACCTACCTCTACGAGGCCGGGCACACGGCGCTCGGCCCCCGGCAGGTCGCCATGGGCCTGGTCGGAGCGCTGGTGGTCCGCGCTCCCGCCGTCGGCGGGCGGCCCAGCGCGTACGGGGACGCCGCCTCCGTCTACGACGACGAGGCGGTGCTGGTGCTCACCGAGGTCGACCCGGCCTTCAACGCGGCCCCGCGCACCTACGACATGCGCGCCTACGCCCCGACGTACCGGCTCATCAACGGCAAGGCGTTCCCGGAGACCGACGTGGTCGCCACCGACGTCGGCCGCCGGGTGCTGCTGCGCTACGTCGCCGCCGGGCTCCAGCCACACCCCATGACCCTGCTCGGGCTGGACCAGTTGGTGGTCGGCCAGGACGCCCGTCCGACCGCGTACCCGGAGGCGGCGGTGACCCTGCCGCTGCAACCGGGGCAGGCGGTCGACGCGGTGGTCGGTGTGCCGTCCGGCCCGGACGGGCGGCGCTTCGCGCTGCTGGAGTCCGGCGGGCGGCTCAACAACGCCGGCCAGCGCTACGGCGCCACCGTCACCGGCGTCAGCCCCCAGCAGGCGTTCGGCGGCATGCTGACCTTCCTGGACACCAACCCGCCGCCGGTCAGCGGCGACCACGTCGGCCCGACCGCGGCCAACGTCCGGGCCGCCCCGAACCCGGCCAGCGTGCGCGACGCCGTGACCGTCACCGCCGACTTCACCGACGCCCGTAACGGCAACTCGGTGGTGGACCGGGCCGAGGCGGTCGTCGACGACCTGCGGATCGCCGAGGGCACCGGCATCCCGTTCACCGCCGCCGGCTTCGGCGCCGGTCCCACCGTCACCGGGGCCACCGCCGCCCTTCCCGCCGACCTGCTCACCACCCTGGCCCAGGGTCGGCACACCATCTGGGTACGCGGCCACGACGCGGCCGGCAACTGGGGCGTCGTGGGCAGCACGACGCTGAACCTCGCGGTCACCGGGGCGGTCACCACCGGGGTCACCCTCAGCCCCAGCCCGACCGCAGGCACGGGCGACATCGCGATCTCCGCCACCGGTGACGACCGCGGCCTCGGCGGCACGGTCACCGGGGCCGAGTACTTCCTGGACACCACCGGGGCCAACGGCACCGGCACCCCGCTCACCCTGGGCAGCCCGGGCGCGGCGGTCAGCGCCGAGTCCGGCACGGTCCCCGCCGTGGTGGCCGCGGCACTCGCCGAGGGCCGGCACACCGTGCTGGCGCACACCCGGGACTCGTTCGGGCTCTGGGGCCCGTACGCGACCGCCGACCTGGTGGTGGACCGGACGGTCCCGACCCTGCTCTCCGCGGCGGTCGACCCGGCCAGCACCGACGGCCGCACCGGATCGGCGTCCGACCCGACCGACCTGCGGATCAACGCCGCCTTCACCGACCCGGCCGGCGGCGGGACACACTCCGCCATCGCCGGTGCGGAGGGTTTCCTCGACACGGGCGGCGCGGACGGCACCGGCTTCACCTTCGTCGCCCTCGACGGGTCGTTCAACGGCGGCACCGAGAACACGTACGGGCTGCTGCCGCTCAGTGAGCTGACCGGGCTCGCCGACGGCGCCCACCAGGTGCTGGTGCACGCCCGGGACTCGGCCGGCAACTGGGGCCCGCTCGCCTCGGTCGGCTTCGTGCTGGACCGCGCCGGGCCGGTGATCAGCGCGGTCACCGCCGCACCGAACCCGACCGCCCGGGCGGCGACGCTCACCCTGAGCGCCACCGCCACCGACGCGGCCTCCGCGGTCGCCGCCGCCGAGTGGTACGAGGGCGCCGACCCCGGCGCCGGCCACGGCCACCCGATGGCAGTCGGCGGCACCGCCGTCTCCGCCACGGTCGCCCTCAACGGGTTCAGCAAGGGCGCCCACACCCTGCGGGTGCGGGCCCGGGACGCGCTGGGCAACTGGGGCACGGCCGGCAGCGTCACGGTCACCGTGGACCCGCCGAACGCGATCTTCGCCGACGCCTTCACGGGCGGCACGAGCGCCTGGTCGCAGGTGAGCGGCACCGTGTCGGTCAGCGGTGGGCAACTGGTCGCCGGCACCGTCGGGTACGTCGTGGACACCACCCCGGCCGCCGAGCGCACCGTCCACGCCAGGGCCGACGTCATCCTCGGCACCGTCAACCCGCAGACCGCGGTGGTCACCGTCTACCAGCTCCGCAACGCCTCCGGCGGGGCCCTGGCGGTGGCGCAGTACCGGCGCAGCAACGGCGTCAACCAGTTCCGGCTGGGGCTGCTGCGGCCGGCGGGCTGGGCGTACACCGGCTGGGTCGCCGCGAGCGGCGGCACCGTACGGCTCGACTGGGCCTCGGCCTCCGCGGGCTCGGCCACGCTCAAGGTCGGCGCCGTCACGGTCGGCACGCTGACCGGCGACACCAGCGGCTACACGGTGGAGTCGGCGGCGCTGGGCCTGGTCGCCCGTACCGCCACGACCAGCGGGTCGCTGCGTTTCGACAACTACGCCGCCACCCGCTACACCGCACCCTGACGCCCGGGGGCCGGGCACCCGCCCGGCCCCCACCCTCCCCCCGAGGAGTCCTGACCATGGTCGCGATCCCGCTCCGCATCCCGCGCCCCCGCCTCGGCCGGCTGGTCCTCGCGCTGCTCGTGCTGGCGCTGGTCGCGGTGTCGACAGTCCGCTTCGGCGGGTACGCCGACGCCCGCCAGGGCTACGCCGTCCCGCACGACGGGCAGTTGGAGGCCACCCTCGGCATCCGCTTCACCCAGGCCGCCGTCGTCGGCGACGGCGGCCTGGTGGAGCTGCGCTACGTGGTGCTGGACACCCAGAAGGCGTCGGCCTTCCAGAACGACACGAAGCATCCGCCGCGGCTGCGCAACGAGCGCTCCGGCAAGCTGGCCTGGCGGGCGGCGCTCATGAAGCAGGGCCACGAGCTGCGCCCCGGGCAGAGCTACTACCTGCTCTATCTGAACAACGGCAGCGCGATCAAGCGAGGCGACAAGATCGAGATCACGTCGGGGCAGCGCCGGCTGGCCCACGTGCCGGTGCGGTGACCGTCGTGCGCCCCCGGCTCGGCCGTCTCCTCGCCGCCCTCGCCGTGGCGGGCCTGACCGTGCTGGCCGGGCCCGCGCCGGCGCAGGCGCACGCGTACCTGGCGAGCAGCGCGCCCGCCGACGGCGCGGTGCTCGACCGGGCGCCCGAGACGCTGACCCTGGCCTTCACCGAGCACGTCGAGCTTGCCGCCGCCCGGGTCGCCCTGGTCGACGGGGACGGCCGGCACTGGGCGGTGACCGGGCTGGCGCTGCGCGGCGCGGACGGGGAGCCCGCCGCCGGGGACGCCGACAGTGAGGAGCCGGTCAGCCTGGTCGCCGGCCTGCCCGCCCTGTCGCCGAACACCTACCACGTCTCCTGGCGCACCCTGTCCAGCGACGACCTGCACACCACGAGCGGGACCCTGGTCTTCGGCGTCGGCCGGCAGGTCACGGCCGCCGGCGCCGCCGGCCCGGTCGGCCCCGGCCCCCGGGAGACCGCCGCCCGCGCCGCCGGCCTGCTCGGCCTCGCCGTCCTGCTCGGCGGCGCCGCCCTCACCCTCCTCGCCGGCCGCCGCGGGTCGCCGGGACCCACCATGGACCCCGCGCTCCGCCGACGGTTGCTCGTGGTGTCCGGATACGGGGGAGCGGTCGCGTTGCTCGCCGCGCCCCTGCAACTGGCCATCCAGCTCGCCGGGGCGGCCGGCGGGTGGCGGCTGCTGGCCGACCAGCTCACCAGCGGCCGCTGGCTGCTCCGCGAGGCCGGCACCGCGACCCTGCTCGCCGTCGTGCTGGCCGCCGCCCGCCGGCTCCGCACGGCGCCCGACGCGCGGATCGCTCCCGCACGCGTCGTCGTCGGGCTGGCCGGGGCGCTCGCCGCGGCGGCCGGCACCGCGCTGCTCGGCCACCCGACGGGCGGTCCGGTCCGCACCGCGCTGGTCGGCGGCGGGCATGTCCTCGCGGCCGGAGGTTGGGCCGGCGCGGTGGTGGCCGCGGTGCTCGTCCTGCTGCCCACGGCCTCCCGCACGGCCGAACGTGCCGCCCAGCTCCGTGCCCTGCTGCGTGTCTTCGCCGCCCTCGCGGTCGGCTGCGTCACCCTGCTCGTGCTGACCGGGCTCCTGCTCACCGGCCCCCAGGTCGCCACCGTGGATGCGCTGCTCGGTTCGCCGTACGGGTTGCTGCTGCTGGCCAAGGTCGCGGTGGCCGGGGTGGCCGGGGTGCTGGGGCTGCGGACCGCCCGACGCCTGCGCCGGGCCGACCTGCCCCGCCGGGGCCTGCTCGCCGAGGCCGGGGCGCTCGCGCTCGTCCTCGGCCTGGCCGGGGCGTTGGCCGCCGCCGGGCCCGCCCGCGGGCCCGCCTTCCCGGTGGCCGACGCCGCCCGGACGCAGCCGCAGGTGAGCGGCCAGATGGCCGACCTCGTCGACACCGTCGTGGTCCGCCCCAACCGGCCCGGTCGCAACATCGTCAGCATCGCCGTCGGGGACACCCGGCGCCCGGCGCCCGGCCCGGTGACCGGGGTGTCGCTCCTGCTCACCGGCCCGAACGGGGAGCGGGCCGTGCACCCGGTGACGCGGACCGCCGACGGCTGGGTGGTGGCGGTGGACGACATCCGCACCCCGGGCAACTGGCGGGTGGGGGTGACCGTGCTCCGCGACGGCCTGCCCCCGGTCACCGACACCCACCCCTGGCCGGTGGCGGCCGGTGACCGCACCGCCACCCCGGTACGCGTCTCGGCGGCCCCGCTGCGACCGGCGCTGGACCGGTCGGCGTTGGGGCTCGGCGCGGCGGCGGTGGTCGGCGTGGTCTTCGTCGCCGCCTGGCGGTGGCGACGCCGGCGGCCGGCAGTTTACGCGGCACCGCCGTCCGCGTGATGCGAATCCCCGAGCCGGCAACCCGTTCGGGTCGGCGTGGTTAGCCTCCGGCCATGAGGACCTGGGGACCGCCCGTGGCGCTGGCCGCCGCCCTGCTCGTGCCGGCATCGATGCTGCCCACGCCCGCCGCGGCCGGCGCACGGGCGGGCCTGTCCGCGACCCGTGCCGGCCGGCTGCCCGCCGGGGCGCCGCCCTGTCCGAACGTGCCGGCCCCGGCGAGCCGGCCGCCGCAGCCGCCGCCCGTGGCCGGCCCCGCCGCGCGGGCCGTCGGCGGCGCCGCCCTGTCCACCACCGGGCTGGTCCTGCCGTCGGCCGCGCCCGCGCCGCCGGCGGTGACCGCGACCTCCTGGGTGGTCGCCGACCTGGACACCGGCGCGGTGCTCGGTGGCTGCGGCCCGCACGAGTACGGCGTACCGGCCAGCGTGCAGAAGCTGCTGCTGGCGGCCACCATGCTGCCGAGGCTGGACCCCGGCCGCGAGGTGACCGTCACCGCGGAGGACCTGGCCATCGAGCCGGGCAGTTCGGCGGTCGGGCTGGCCGAGGGCGGCCGGTACCGGATCGAGACGATCTGGCTGGGGCTGCTGCTGAAGTCCGGCAACGAGGCGGCCAACGCCCTCGCCCGGCTGGGCGGCGGCCCGGACGGGACGGCCGGCGGCATCCGCGCCATGAACGAGGAGGCCCGGCGGCTGGGCGCGTTGCAGACCCACGCCGTCACACCGTCCGGGCTGGACGGTCCCGGGCAGTTCACCAGCGCGTACGACCTGGCGTTGATCGCCCGGGCCTGCTTCGCCGACCCGGCGTTCCGCCGGTACACCGCCACGCGCACCGCGCAGGTTCCGGCCCAGCCGGCGCTGCGGGAGAAGGCGTTCCAGATTCAGAACGACAACATGCTGCTCGACCACTACCCGGGCGCGATCGGCGGCAAGACGGGTTTCACCGACCTGGCCCGGCACACCTACGTGGGCGCCGCCGAACGGGGCGGGCGGCGCCTCGTGGTGACCCTGCTCGGCGCGGAGGTCACCACCCGGCGCGGCTGGCAGCAGGGGGCCGCCCTGCTCGACTGGGGCTTCGGCCTGCCGCGGGACGCGTCGGTGGGCCGGCTGGTCGGCCCCGGCGAGCTGGACCGCGCCGCCGCGACGCCGACCGGGCCGGCGTCGGCCCTCGCGGGGGGCGCGGGGCTGGCCGGCGCCGGCTCGCCGGCCGCCGAGACCTGGCCGGGAGTCGGCCCGTCGGTCGCGGTCGGCGTGGTGCTGGTGGCCGGGGGAGCGGTGCTGCTGGCCCGGCGCCGCCGGCACGCCGCGCTCGCCGCGCTGCCGCCCGGCGCGACCCTCGGCGGCGAGAGGGTCCCGGACGACGACTGACGCGGCTGCGGCCTACCGGCCGGCGGGGCGCGCGGTGCTGTCCCGCACCACCAGTTGGGTCGCCAGCTCCACCCGCGGCGACTCGAGCTCCTCGCCCTGCGCCAGGCGCAGCACGGTGCGGGCGGCGAGCCGGCCCATCTCCACCAACGGCTGGCGCACCGTGGTCAGCGGCGGGGAGGCCCACCGGGCCTCCGGCAGGTCGTCGAAGCCGACGACGCTCACCTCGTCGGCCACCCGCAGCCCGCGCCGGCGGACCGCCTCGTAGACCCCGAAGGCCATCTGGTCACTGGCCGCGAAGATCGCGGTCGGCGGGTCGTCGAGGTCGAGCAGCGCGCTGCCGGCGGCGAAGCCGGAGGCGTGGTAGAAGTCGCCGGGCTGCACCAGCCGGTCGTCCAGCGGCGCGCCGGCCGCCTCCAGCGCGGCCCGGTAGCCGTCCAGCCGGGCCCGGCTGCACAGCAGGTGGGTCGGGCCGGCCACGAAGCCGATCCGGCGGTGGCCGAGCCCCAGCAGGTGCTCGGTGGCGGCCAGGCCGCCGGCCCAGTTGGTCGCCCCGATCGCCGGCACGTCCGTGTCCGGCACGCCGGCGGCCGGGTCGACCACCACCACCGGCACGTTGAGCCGGCGCAGCTGGGCGTGCACCGGCGGGGTCAGGTGGGAGGTCACCACGATGACCCCGTCCGAGGCGCGGGCCCGCAGGTTCTGCAACCACCTGCGGGTCGAGGTCGACTCGCTGTGGATCGCCGACACGACGGTGCCCACGCCGGCGGCGTGGCCGACGTCCTCCACGCCCCGGATGATCTCCACGGCCCACGGGCTGTCGAGGTCGTTGAAGACCAGGTCGACCAGGTCCGCCCGGCGCACCGTGCGGCTGCCCCGGCGCTGGTAGCCGTGGTGGCGCAGCAGTTCCTCGACCCGTTCCCGGGTGTCCGGCGCGACGTCCGAGCGCCCGTTGAGCACCCGGGACACGGTGGGCACGGAGACGCCCGCCTCCCGCGCGATCGCGGTGATGGTCACCCTGGGCTCGTCGTCCGCGTTCACCCGTGTCCCCTCCGCCGGCCGGAGGTGCCGGCCGCGAACCGTGGGACGGCGAGGCCCGTCCCACCGGCCATCTTGCCGTACGGGCGCCGGTTGACGAACGGCCGATGCGGCCCGGGGGACCGGTGATGCTGGTAGACACGGCAGGGTGGGGACCGGGACACGGGTGGCCGCGGCCCTGGCCGTGCTGGCCACCGCGCTCGCCACCGGGTGCCAGCGACCCGCCCCGCGCCCGGCCCCGTCCGCGCCACCCGCGCCGTCGGCCGCCCCGAGCGGTCCCCGCGCCCCGGCCGACGTCGTCGACCTGGCCGCCGTCGACCCGGGCATCCGCACCGACATCCGGTACGCCACCGCGCACAACTTCGTCGGCCGGCCGATCACCGGCTATGCCGAGCCGCTCTGCCTGCTCACCCGCCGGGCCGCGGAGGCGCTGCACCGGGTGCAGGCCGCCGCCCTGGCGCAGGACCGCAGCCTCAAGGTGTACGACTGCTACCGCCCACAGCGGGCGGTGGACGAGTTCGTCGCCTGGGCGAAACTCCCCGGCGAGCAGCAGATGAAGGGAGAGTTCTATCCGGACGAGCCGAAGAGCCGGCTCTTCGCCGACGGCTACATCGGCGCGCCGACCGCCCACAGCCGGGGAAGCACCCTCGACCTGACGCTGGTCCCGGCGTCCACCCCGGACCAGCCGCCTTTCGTGCCGGGCCAGCCGCTCACCGCCTGCACCGCGCCGGCCGGGCGGCGCTTCCCGGACAACTCCGTCGACATGGGCACCGGGTTCGACTGCTTCGACCCCCGCGCGCACACCGCGGACGCGCGGATCACCGGGGCGGCCCGGGACAACCGGGAGCTGCTGAAGCGGCTCATGACCGGGCAGGGCTTCGAGAACTACCCGCGCGAGTGGTGGCACTACCGGTACGCCGACGAGCCGTACCCGGATACGTATTTCGACTTCCCGGTGGCCCGGTCGTCGCTGCGCTGACGGCTGCCCCGCCGACCGTCACCCGCCGCACCCCCGGCCCGGTCCGGAGGTGCGGCGCGCCCGCTCAGCCCTGGCCGGGCAGCGGCAGCCAGGCCAGCACGTCCTGGATCTTCGCGTCCCAGTAGGCCCAGTCGTGGTCGCCGGGGGAGAAGTCCACGGTGACCGGTACGCCCCGGCGGCGCGCCGTCTCCACGAAGCGGGTGTTGTCCTCGTACAGGAAGTCCTCGGTGCCGCAGGCGACGCGGAGCGCGGGCAGGTCGTCGCCGGCCCGCTCCAGCAGCGCCACCGTGTCGTCCTCGGGACCGGCCACGTCCCGGTCGCCCCAGACGGTGTGCCAGACGGCGGGGTCCATGGGGCTCGTGGGGTGGTGGCGTCGCCGGGCGACGTCCAGCGCGCCGGAGAGGCTGGCCGCCGCCGCGAACCGGTCCGGGTGGCGCAGGGCCCACTTCATCGCCCCGTAACCGCCCATGGACAGGCCGGCCACGAAGGTGTCCGCCCGCCGGTCGGAGAGGCGGAAGTACGACCGGCACACCTCGGGCAGTTCCTCGCTGAGGAAGGTCCAGTACCGGTTGCCGTTCGCCTCGTCGCAGTAGAAGCTGCGCTGCACCTGCGGCATGACCACGGCCAGCCCCAGCGGTGCGACGTACCGCTCGATCGCGGTGCGCCGGGTCCAGATGGTGTCGTCGTCGGTCAGGCCGTGCAGCAGGTAGAGCACCGGCGGGTCCCCGGCGGTGGCCCCGCCGGCCATGCCGATCCCGGCCGAACGGTCGGGCAGCAGCACCGTCATCGACGTGCCCATGCCGAGCGCCGAGGAGAAGAAGTCACACCGGATCCGGGCCATGGAGCGGGAGCGTACCCGGCCCCGGAGGCGGGCCCGATGGTGGTCGAATCGACCGTTCCTATTGCCGTGGGGCGTCCAGGGGGGACAGGATGACGAGGCGCGCCGGAAACACACCCGTAACCTGCGTGCAGCTGGTCTCTGTCACAAGGAAGTGGGAGTCAGTCATGAGCGACGTGTCGACAGCACTGGGTGTGCGCCTCTACCCGGACCTGGTCGAGCCGGGCGGCCTGGCTCCCGCGCTCGTGCAGACCGCGGCCCGGCACCAGCTCGACATCGGCCAGGTGACCGCCCCGGAGCAGGGGCGCAGCCGCTTCACCTGTGCCGAGGCGACCTCCGACCGGGGTGTGGTCTGCGTCAGCCTCGGCGCCCAGGCCCGCTACTTCATGATCGACCTCCGGGTCTCCGGTGAGGTGCAGGCCCGGGGCGACGCCACCGACCTGCTCCAGGTCGCCCAGGTGGCCGCCGCGTGGCGGGCCGGGTGCACGCTCGCCGAGCTGACCGCGCGCTACCCCTTCATGGAGGAGATGAAGCGCCACCCGGTGGCGCACGCCCAGTAGCGCACCGGCGGTAAATCGTTTGCCGGCGTCCGCGCCGGCTGCTGCAATCGACCACGACAGCCAGGGAAGGAGGAGCTCGAGATGCGAGCCGCGTGCATGTCCCCGCAGAAGCGAATCACCGCCGACCACAAGGACATGACGCTGCGTGAAAACCCTCAATCTCGGCATCCTCGCCCATGTCGACGCCGGTAAGACGAGCCTGACCGAACGGCTGCTGCACAGCGCCGGGGTCATCGACGAGCCCGGCAGCGTCGACGCCGGCAACACCCGCACCGACACGATGGCGCTGGAGCGCCAGCGGGGCATCACCATCCGCTCCGCCGTGGTCTCCTTCGCCGTCGCCGGGACCACCGTCAACCTCATCGACACTCCCGGCCACCCCGACTTCATCGCCGAGGTGGAACGCGTGCTCGGCGTGCTGGACGGCGCGGTGCTCGTGGTCTCCGCCGTCGAGGGCGTCCAGGCCCAGACCCGCGTGCTGGCCCGCACCCTGCGCCGCCTCGGCATTCCCACCCTGTTCTTCGTGAACAAGGTGGACCGGGCCGGTGCCGACCCGGAGGGGGTGCTGCGCCAGCTCGCCGACCGGCTCACCCCCGACGTCGTCGCCCTCGGCCGGGTCGACGCCGCCGGCACCCCGGGCGCCCGCTGGGTCCCGCACCCGCCGGGCGACCCCGACTACCACGGCCGCCTGGTCGACCTGCTCTCCGCGCACGACGACGCCCTGCTGGCCGCGTACGTGGCCGACGAGCGGGCAGCCACCCCGGACCGACTGCGGACGGCGCTCGCCGCGCAGACCGCCCGCGCCCGGGTGCACCCGGTGCTCGCCGGCTCCGCCATCACCGGCGCCGGAGTGGCCGACCTGATCGACGCGGTCACCGCGCTGCTCCCCGCCGACGCCGGAGACGACGACGCCCCGCTCTCCGGCGCCGTCTTCAAGGTCGAGCGCGGCCCGGCCGGGGAGAAGGTCGCGTACGCCCGGATCTTCGCCGGCACCGTGCGGGTCCGGGACCGGATCCGCCACGGCGGCGGCCAGGAGGCCCGGGTCACCGCCCTCGGCGTCTTCGACGGCGGCGACGCGGCGCCCGGCGACGCGGCCGGGGCCGGCCGGATCGTCCGGCTGCACGGCCTGGCCGGCGTACGCGTCGGCGACGTGCTCGGCGTCCCGCCCGAGCGCCCGGCCGCCCGCCACCACTTCGCCCCGCCCACGCTGGAGACCGTCGTCGAACCGCTACGCCCGGTCGACCGCCCGGCCCTGCACGCCGCCCTGACCCAGCTCGCCGAGCAGGACCCGCTCATCAACCTGCGCCAGGACGACCGGCGCCAGGAGATCGCCGTGTCCCTCTACGGCGAGGTGCAGAAGGAGGTCATCGAGGCCACCCTCGCCGACGACTACGGCGTCCCGGTCACCTTCCGGGAGACCACCACCGTCTGCGTGGAGCGGGTCGTGGGCGTCGGGACCGCCGTCGAGTGGATCGGCCGGGACCCCAACCCGTTCCTCGGCACCGTGGGCCTGCGCGTCGAGCCCGGGCCGGTCGGCGGCGGAGTCGAGTTCCGGCTCGGCATCGAACTCGGCTCGATGCCCCTGGCCTTCCTCAAGGCGATCGAGGAGACCGTCCGCGAGACCCTGCGGCAGGGCCTGCACGGCTGGGACGTCATCGACTGCGTGGTCACCCTCACCCACGGCGGCTACTGGGCCCGGCAGAGCCACGCCCACGGCGTGTTCGACAAGAGCATGTCCAGCACGGCCGGGGACTTCCGGAACCTCACCCCGCTGGTGCTGATGGCCGCGCTCACCCGCGCCGGCACCCGGGTGCACGAGCCGGTGCACCGCTTCCGGCTCGACCTTCCCGCCGACCTGGTCGGCACGGTGCTGCCCGTGCTCGCCGGGCTGGGCGCGGCGCCCCGCACCAGCACCCTGCGCGGCGCCGCCTACCTGGTCGAGGGGGAGGTGCCCGCCGGGCGGGTGCACGCGCTGGACCAGCGGCTGCCCGGGCTCACCCGTGGCGAGGGCACCCTGGAGGCCGAGTTCGACCACTACCGGCCGGTACGCGGACCCGCCCCGAGCCGGCCCCGCTGGGACCACGACCCGCTGCACCGCCGGGAGTACCTGCTGGCCGTCGCCCGACGGGTCACCGGCCGGTCGGCGCGCTGACCCGCGGGTACCGGGCGCGCACGGCGTCGACGCAGGTGTCGCGGGAGGTCGGGCCGCCGAACCGGAGCCGGTCGTAGCCGGTGAAGGCCGGCTCCAGCGCGTCCAGCTCGTCGACCAGCGCGTGCAGCCGGTCGAGCCAGGCCGCCGATCCGGCGTCCGGCTCGGCCGGCGCCGCCGCGATCGCCGCGGTCAGCTCGTCCTTGCGCCGGATCGACTCCGGCGTCACCGAGCGCAGGCAGACGTACCGGCCGCTCAGGTAGGCGTCCCACTCCGCCGCGCCCCGCGCCGGGTCCGCCCACCGCCCCACGAACCACCCGGGCAGCGCGTCCAGCCCGCCGGCCCGCTCCGCCAGCGCGAACAGGTCCGCCGGAACCATCTCCGCGCCGTCGAAGCGCAGGTAGCCCGGCAGCGGCAGCCGCCGGTCCAGCATCAACCGGCGTACGCCGTCCGGGTCCCGCCCGGACGCCGCGCACAGCGCGTCGAGCACCACGAACCGCGCGCTGACGTACGCGTCGTCCGCCGCCGTCATGGGGTGCTCCCCGTTGACCTCGCGGAACCGTTCCGCCACCCGACGCCGCCAGTCCATCCCGTACCCCTTCCGCCTTTTGCCTGGTCCGACGCTAGACCGGGGATCGTTCGGGGACGGCCGAAACATCCTCGCCAATATCCGTTGCGGCGCTCCGGCCCCCGCCCGTACCGTGAACGGGCCAACATCAACCGGTTCCACCACCCAGGGAGCACACCGTGTCGCAGCAGAACCGCACCCAGGCCGAGCGGCCCGCGCCGCGCGGCGGTGCCCTGCCGCGCGAAGCGGGCCAGGGTCGCTGCCGACGGCAGCAGTGGCAACCGGGGTGGTGGCGCGACTAAGCGCCGGCGCGACACGACGCGCAGCCGCCCGCCCCGAGACCAGGGACAGGGCGGCTTTTTCGTCACCGGGTCCGAGGGGCGTAGCTCAACGGAAGAGCACCGGATTCCAAACCCGACGGTTGCAGGTTCGAATCCTGCCGCCCCTGCGTCACCTCGTCCCGACCTCCGGCCGGTGACGTCGCATTTTCTCAACTCCACAGTGGACGGCATGAGCACGATCCCGGCCGGCGCCTCGCGCGCCGGCCGGGCAACCGGGACGAGGGAGCTGGCTGACCCGCTCGCCTTGGGCGCGAGAGACACGCGGTTCGATTCCGTGGTCCCGGACATCACGCGGACGGCACCCGCCGTCCCGCGGGCCGTTGGAGCAATTGGCAGCTCACCCGGTTCTCACCCGGGAGGCTACGGGTTCGAATCCCGTACGGCCTACGACACCACCCCTGAACCGAGGAGACGACGATGGGTTTCACCCCGCTGGCCGGTACCCGGGCGCCGGTCCGGGTCTGGACCGACCCGTACACGATCGAGGCGCAGGCGGCCCGGCAGCTGCGCAACATCGGCGCGCTGCCCTGGGTGCAGGGCGTCGCCGTCATGCCAGACGTGCACTTCGGCAAGGGCGCCACGGTGGGCTCGGTCATCGCCATGCGGCAGGCCGTGTCGCCCGCCGCGGTCGGCGTCGACATCGGCTGCGGGATGTCCGCGGTCCGCACCTCGCTCACCGCGGCCGACCTGCCCGACGACCTCGGCCCGCTGCGGAGCGCGATCGAGGCGGCCATCCCGGTCGGCTTCAGCATGCGCGCCGACGCGGTCGACCCGCGCCGGGTCCGCGGCCTGGAGCAGGGCGGCTGGGACAAGTTCTGGCAGCGCTTCGGCACGCTCGACCGGAAGGTGGCGCAGCTGGAGACCCGGGCACAGCGCCAGCTGGGCACGCTCGGCGGCGGGAACCACTTCATCGAGGTCTGCCTCGAGCAGGGCGGCCCGGACGAGGGCCGGGTCTGGCTGATGCTGCACTCCGGGTCCCGCAACATCGGCAAGGAACTGGCCGAGCGGCACATGGCGGTGGCCCGCGGGCTGCCGCACAACGTCGACCTGCCCGACCGGGACCTCGCGGTGTTCCTCGCCGGCACCCCGGAGATGGACGCCTACCGCCGGGACCTCTGGTGGGCGCAGGAGTACGCGCGCCGCAACCGGGCCGTCATGCTCGCCGTGCTCTGCGGCGTCGTCCGGGACGAGTTCCCGCAGGTCGGCTACGACGAGCCGATCTCCTGCCACCACAACTACGTGGCGGAGGAGAGCTACGACGGGGTCGAGGTGCTGGTGACCCGCAAGGGCGCGATCCGGGCCGGCCGCGGTGACCTGGGCATCATCCCGGGGTCGATGGGCACCGGGTCGTACATCGTGCGTGGCAAGGGCAACCTCGACGCGTACTGCTCGGCGTCGCACGGGGCCGGGCGGCGGATGTCGCGGGGGCAGGCGAAGCGGACGTACAGCACGGCCGACCTGGCCGCGCAGACGGCAGGCGTCGAGTGCCGCAAGGACGCCGGGGTGGTCGACGAGATCCCCGGCGCGTACAAGGACATCACCCAGGTGATGGCCCAGCAGGAGGACCTGGTCGAGGTGGTCGCCCACCTCAAGCAGGTCGTCTGTGTGAAGGGTTGAACCGACCGGCGCCCCTGGAGGGGGTGGGGCGCCGGTCGTCCGCCCCGGTGGCGCAGCGGAGAGCGCGCCGGTCTACGAAACCGGAGAGCCCAGGTTCGAATCCTGGTCGGGGCACGGTCCGCGGTCCGCGGATCCCATGCGAGCTGGTGCAACCAGGCAGCACATCCGACTCTGGATCGGAGAATTGAGGTTCGAATCCTCAGCTCGCAGCGACAACTAGCGGCTGCGTCGCGCGATCCGCACGCCGATCGCGATCGCGCCGATGACGAGCAGGCCGGCCAGGAGCTGGAGGCCGGGCGAGTCGTCGGCCTCCCCGTACAAGAGGCCGGCGACGCCCAGCGCGACGGCGAGGACGGCGACGAGGCCCAGCACGTACTTCATCGGTTGTCTCCTTCTTCCTCGACCCACTCGAGCAGGTCACCGGGCTGGCAGTCCAGCACCCGGCACATGGCCTCCAGGGTGCTGAAGCGGACGGCCTTGGCGCGGCCGTTCTTC
This sequence comes from Micromonospora sp. NPDC005707, assembly GCF_040631005.1. Lineage (NCBI taxonomy): Bacteria > Bacillati > Actinomycetota > Actinomycetes > Micromonosporales > Micromonosporaceae > Micromonospora > Micromonospora sp. NPDC005707. The sequence goes on along the minus strand of NZ_JBEXYR010000007.1, from coordinate 25,843 downwards.
AGCACCGCGACGTTGGCCGGGGTGAGCCCGACCCGCTCGGCGAACTCGCCGACGCTCATCTTGCGTTTGGCCAGCTCGACATCGATGCGGACGACGATGGGCATCAGATCACCGCTTCCATGTCGGTCCGGAGCGTGGTGGCCTGCCGCAGCAGCTCGCGCATCACCACCATGAGCAGCCCGAGCACGGTCACCCCGGTCACCAGCAGGAACAGCAGGAGCGGTAGGCCCGGGTCGTTCGCGTGGAAGCCGACGTAGAGGAAGACGCCCACCAGCACCACCCACGCGGCGGCGATGGCCCACACGATCGCATCCACCCACGCCAGCGACGCCTCGCTGAAGATGCGGTCCTTCTTGACCAGGGTGAGCAGCTGCCAGGTGCACACGATCACCACCTGCACGCAGAGCACCCAGAACACCGACACCGCGGTCGCCGGCCACCTCAGGTAGGCCAGGTCCGGATTCTCCCTGGCCATGTGCGCGAACTGCCCGGGCAGCGACATGGTCTGGAACAGGACAAGGATCCCGAACAGCAGCACGAGGAAGGCTTTGAGCGGAGCCACCGCCCGTTGAGCTGTGAACATGCATCGACTATCGCTCGTAACCTATCGAAAGTCAATCGGTTTCGGCCGACACCCATGCCCCGTGGCGCAGCGGAGAGCGCGTCGGATTCCGAATCCGAAGGCCGCTGGTTCGAATCCAGCCGGGGGCACGCACCGACCCGACCAAGTGCCCGAGTGGACAGGGAGCGGACTGCAACTCCGCGCACCGGGGTTCGAGTCCCCGCTTGGTCTCGACCATGCCGTCCGCTGTGGAGTCGCCTCACCGGCCGGCGGCCAGCTGGACCGGGATGCGGACCACGTTGATCCGGGAGCCGTCGCGCGCCGACACCTCGTACACCTCGATGGTGCCCGGTCCGGGTGCCGCCGGCCGGTAGCGGACGCTGAGCCGGTAGGCGCCGCGGCAGCCGGAGCCGCAGGAGGCCGTGGTGAACGCGGTGCCGATCTCCTGGCCCGCCGCGTCCAGCACCCGGACGCTCACGGTCGCCTCGTAGACGTCGGCGGTCCCGGTGACGGTGATCGGGCTGGTGACCCGGTCGCCGACGGCCGGGGCGGTCACCACGATCGGGGGCAGCAGGTCGGCGTAGTCGTCCCGCCCGGTCGCCGTGTCGGTCGGGGCGAAGGCGACCCGCCGGACGGTGGGGAACTGGGTGAGCGTCCAGACCACCTGGGCGCGGCGCAGCCGGGCGGTCGTCGCCCCGCCCGCGTCGAAACCGGCCGGCGGGGCCAGGGTCGCCACCCCGCCGGCGATGCGGGTGACCTGCGTGCCGGCCGGGACCAGGGTGGTCAGGCCGGTGGCGCTCTCGGCCGGGGACGGGCCGGCGGCCAGTTCGGTGAGCGCCAGCCGGGATGTGGCCACGGTGGCCGGCAGCGTACGCCGGGTGGGCACGAGCTTCCCGCTCCGGGCGAACCAGAGCTGCACGGTCAGCGTCCCGTCCGGCCCGGTCGGGGCGGCGGTGGTCGGCGTACCCGTCGTGGCGGGCGTGGTCGGGGTGCCCGGCGCGGGCGGGGTCGGCGCGGGCGTGCCGGTCGGTCCGGCGGCGGCGGAGCTGGTGGGCGACGGGCCGGCCGGGGCGGGCCCGAGGGTGCCGGTGCGCGGCGGGGCGCAGCCGGCGGTGATCAGCAGCAGCGCGGCGAGCGGAGGGATCAGGCGTCGCATGAGGTGTCCCCGGTGTCGAGGGGAAGGGTGAGGCGGAAGCGGGTGCCGTGGCCGACCTCGCTGGTCACGTCGAGCCGGCCGCCGAGCAGCCGGGCGTTCTCCCGCGCGATGGCCAGGCCGAGCCCGCTGCCGGGTCCGGTGCGGGCCGGGTCCGCCTTGTAGAACCGGTCGAAGATGTGGGCCAGGTGCTCGGCCGGGATGCCGGGCCCGCGGTCGGCCACCTCGATGACGAGGTCGGCGCCGGTGTGCCGGATCTCGGCGTGCAGGTCGCCGCCGCCGTGCTCGACCCCGTTGGCGACCAGGTTGCTCAGGATCCGTTCGAGCCGGCGCGGGTCGGTCACCGCGGGCGGCGCGTCGCCGTCCACGTCGGTGCGGGCGGCGTCCGGGTGGGCGGCGACGATCCGGCGCAGCAGCGCGCCGACGTCCACCGGGCGGGTGGCGAGCACCTCCCGCCCGGCGTCCAGGCGGGAGATCTCCATCAGTTCCTCGACCAGCCGGCGCAGCCGGACCACGTCGGCGACGAGCAGTTCGGCGGCGCGGCGGGCGTCGGCCGGGAGGGTGTCGAGCTGGTCGGCGAGCAGCGAGGCCGCCGCCACCAGGGCGGTGACCGGGGTACGCAGCTCGTGCGCCACGTCGCCGGTGAACCGCCGCTCCCGCGCCTGGGCCTGGGACAGCGCTTCGATCTTGGTTTCCAGCGCCTCGGCCATCTCGTTGAAGGAGCTGGCCCAGGCGCTGAACTCGTCCCGGCCGCGCACCGGCAGCCGGGTGTGCAGCAGCCCCTCGGCGACGGCCCGCGCGGCCCGGCTGGCCCGGCCGACGGGTTCCAGGGTGCGGCGGGCGAGGGCGTTGCCCACGCCGGCGGCGAGCAGCACGACCGCCGCCCAACCGATCACCGAGGCGGTGCGGAGCTGGTCGAGGGCGTCGACGAGGTCGTCCTCGACGGTCACCACGTACAGCTCGGCGGTGGAGCCGGGGATCCGGCCGCCGACGACCAGCAGGTGGGGCCGGCCGGTGGTGCGCTGGAAGCCGAGCTGCCCGGCGGCGACGGCGGCCCGCAGGTCGGGGTCGGGGGTGGGCGCGTAGCGGGGGTTGGACGCCTGGGGGTCCCCGGCGACCAGCAGCACGTGGCGGCCGGACTCCTCGAAGCTGGCCAGCAGGTCGGTGCGGCGGGCGTCGGTCAGCGGCAGGAACTGCGCGGCGACCACGAGCTGGTAGCGGGCGTCGGCGGCGGCGCGTTGCAGCGAGCCGTCGAACCGGGCCTGCCGCAGCATGAGGTAGGACCCGGTGGCCAGCGCGCCGGCGGACATGCCGGCCACGAGGACGAACGCGACGACGAGCCGGCGCCGCAGCCGCCCGGGTACGACTCTGCCGGCCACCATGGCGCGCTCACCCCGTCGAGAGTTTGTAGCCGGCCCCGCGGACGGTCCGGATCAGGGTCGGCGCCCCGGGGTCGTCCTCCACCTTGGCGCGCAGGCGCTGCACGGCGACGTCGACGAGCCGGGAGTCGCCGAGATAGCTGTGTCCCCAGACCCGGTCGAGCAGCAGTTCGCGGGTGAACACCTGCCCGGGGCGCCGGGCCAGCTCCAGGAGCAGCCGGAACTCGGTGGCCGTGAGGGTCAGCTCGCGGCCGTCGCGGCGGGCCACGAAGCGGGCCGGGTCGATCTCCAGCGGCCCGGCGGTCACGGTGGTCTCGGGGGCCGGTGCGACGGTCCGGCGGAGCACGGCACGGACCCGGGCGACCAGCTCCGGCAGGTCGAACGGCTTGCGGAGGTAGTCGTCGGCCCCGCACTCCAGGCCGACCACGACGTCGATGGTGTCGGTGCGGGCGGTGAGCATGAGGATCGGCACCTGACTGGTGCGCCGGATCTCCCGGCACACCTCGAATCCGTCCAGGCGGGGGAGCATCACGTCGAGCACGATGAGGTCGACCGGGCCGGCCCGCCAGGCGGCCAGGCCGGCCGGGCCGTCGGCGGCGGTGGTCACCCGGAACCCGGCCCGGCGCAGGCCGAGGGCCGTCACCTCCCGGATGGAGGCGTCGTCCTCGACGACCAGCACGCGGCCCTCCATGACCACTCAGGGTAGTCCGGCGCGACGCTTGGGGGCGTGGGCGCAACGGACGGTGATGAGGGGCCGGTCGGCCCCTCTCACCTGGGGAAAGGTCACGCCTGCCACTGGTGGGCCACGTCGATCACGATGCGGCTGTGCGTGCCGGGGCCGCTGAGCACGAAGACCCGGAACGGCAGCCGGGCGCGGACGCCCACGGCGAAGGTGGTGTAGCCCTCGAAGCTGCCGCCGAAGACGACGTCCCGCAGCGTGCGGTAGCCCAGCACGGTCGCCGCGTGCTCGCCGACGCGGTAGGGCAGCGTGCCGACGTGCTCGTCGTCGTACGCGGGCGCCCGCAGCGACACCGACAGCAGCGCGCCACCGGCGGTGTACGGGCTCAGCGGAAGGCCCTGCCCCTCGGTGTACGTCTCGCCGTAGGCGATGAAGTAGCCGTTGGCCGGGCCGGCGAACTCGAAGACCACCCGGTCCCAGCAGTCGTGCCGCCCGGTGCGGACCTCGACGAGCGGGTCGGTGCTGAGGGTGCCGGCCGTCCGGGCCGTGCTGCCCCAGGTGATCCCGCAGTAGGGCGCCGCCGCGGTCGCGCCGCCCGTGCCGGCGACCAGCCCGCCGAGCACGACGACCAGCGCCAGCAGTGTTCTCCTCAGTCTCATGGTGGCCTCCCTGGCGGTGTGCCGGGACCCCGTCCGGCGTCCCTGCCCCAGACGGTCGGCGGGTCGTGCCACAGTGGCTTCGCAGCCGGGTAACCACCGGGTAACAGCGGTCACCCGGCGGCCGGGGGCAGCTCGTCCGGGTCGGGCAACGTGCGCACCGGGGAGCGGTACAGCGGCAGCCAGGTCAGCGCGGCGCCGATCGCGCCGACCCAGAGCGAGGTACGCGGGCCGGCGTGCTGGCCGAGCAGGCCGGCCAGCCCGGCGCCGACCGCGATCGCGCCGGTGAGCAGGAACCGGAAGGTGGCGTTCATCCGACCGAGCAACGCGTCCGGGGTGGCCCGCTGCCGCAAGCTGACGCCGATCACGTTGCCGATCCCGGTCCGCCAGGCCAGCGCCAGCCAGCCGACGCCGGCCAGCCACAGCCACGCGCCGGTGTCGATCAGGGCGACCAGTGCGCCGGCGGGGGCCACCAGCAGCCCGGGCAGCCAGAGGGCCCGGCCGTGCCCGATCCGGGCGGCCAGCGGACGGGCGGTCACCGCGCCGAGCAGCGCCCCGACTCCGCCGGCGCCGAGGAAGAGCCCGAGCGCGCCCGCGCCGAGCCCGAGCTCGCGCAGGAAGACCACCGGCAGCATGGTGGTCATCAGGTTCACCGTGAGGTTGATGCCGGCCAGCGACACGGCCAGCGGGCGGAGCAGCGGGTTGCCCAGCACGTGCCGGACGCCGTCGCCGAGTTGCCGGCCGAAGCCGCCCGCCGGCCGGTCCCGTCCGGCGGTGGCGGTGGCGGTGGGACGTACCCGGGTGAGGGCGAGCGCCGAGAGCAGGTGGGTGACCGCGTTCAGGGCCAGGGCGAGCGGGGCGCCGAGCCCCTGGACGAGCAGGCCGCCGAAACCCCGGCCGCCGATCTGGATGGTGGCGTTCGTCGTCATGAGCAGCGAGTTCGCCGCCACCAGGCGGTCCCGGCCGACCAGCTCCGGCAGGAAACTCTGCGCGGCCACGTCACCGAAGACCGTGCCGACGCCGGTGAGCAGCACGACCGCGTAGAGCTGGCCGAGGGTCAGCGCGTCCGCCCACCAGGCCAGCGGGATCGACGCGTACAGGGCGGCGCGGGCCAGGTCGGCGGCGACCATCACGGTGCGGCGGGGCGCCCGGTCCACCCAGACCCCGGCGGGCAGCCCGACCAGCAGGAAGGCCGTGGTGCCGAGCGCCGCGAGCAGGCCGACCTGGCCGGGGGTGGCGGCGAGCACCGACACGGCCAGCACCGGCACGGCCAGGTAGCCCACCTGGAACCCCAGGCTGTCGGTCAGGTTGGCCGCGTAGACATAGCGGAACGGGCGGGGCCAGCGGGTGGGCGCGGAGACGGTGGTGGTCATGCCAGGGACCCTGGTCGGGGTCGCTGCCGCGGTCGATAAGTTTGAGCCAGGTCGAATCCGTGGGGAGGTGCGGGTGCTGAGCGTCGCGCTGGGGGTACGGGACCTGGCGGGGGTCCGGTTCGCGATCTCGCCGCTGTGGGAGGCGGTCGCCAGCGTCCGGGTGCTCCGGAGCCCCGACCTGTTCCCCGCCCACCAGCTCTGGCACCGCCAGGTGCGGCCCCGCCTGTCCACCGTGGACTGGCGGCTCCTCGCCGACCTCGTGCCGATGCCGACCGTGGTCATCCCGAGCTTCGTCTGCCCGCCCCCGCCGTCCGCCCTGCCCACCATCGACTGGGAACTCGCCGCGCTCGCCGACACCCCGCCCGAGGTGGTCCGGGCCGGACTGGACGAGCTGCCCGGGCCGCGGCCGCCCCGGCTCGCCGCCGTGTACGCCGACCCGCCGGCCGGGGTGGCCCGCCTCGCGCAGGTGATCGCCGACTACGCCGAGGTGGCGATCGCCCCGTACTGGCCCCGGATGCGGACCCTGCTGGAACGCGAGGTGCTCGTCGGCGCCGGGCGGATGGCGACCGACGGCGTGCGCGGCCTGCTCAACCGGATCGACCCGTACGTCTCCTGGGACGACGGGACGCTGCACGTCGACCACGTGACCCGCGCGGGGACGTTCGACCTGGGCGGGCGGGGCCTGTTGCTGGTCCCGTCGGTCTTCGGCGGCGCGCGGGTCTGGTCCAACCTGTCCGAGCGAGCCTCGCAGCCTCTCCTGCGCTATCCGGCCCGCGCGGTCGGGACCCTGTGGGAGCGCAGCGCCGCCCCGGCCAGCGCGGCGCTCGCCCGGGTGCTGGGGCGTACCCGGGCCACCCTGCTGCACGAACTCGCCGTGCCGGCCGCCACCACCGAGCTGGCCCGGCGGTGCGGCCTCAGCGCCGGCACGGTCTCCCACCACCTGACCGCGCTGCGCGACGCCGGCCTGGTGGGCACCCACCGGGCCGGGCGGTTCCTGCTGTACGCCCGGACCGGCTCGGCGGAGGCGCTGCTGGCTGGCGCCGGCCAGCCGGAGCGGGCCGGCGGCTGAGGTCGGCGCGTCAGCCGTGCACCGGGTGCTCGGCCTGGAAGGCGAGCCGGCGGTCCGCGTCGGCGGCCAGCGCGGCCAGCACGTCGTCGAGGTCCAGGAAGGCCTGCCAGGGCGGCTGCCCGGTGATGTCGGCCAGCCGGTCGACCACCAGCTCCTCCAGGTCGGTGACGCGTTTGCCCTTCCACACCTTGTCGGCGAGGCTGACCAGCAGGTCCTCCAACTGCACGCCGGGCGCGTGCCAGGCCGCGTGGGTGACGGCGAAGCGGGCCCGCTCCTCAGGTACGCCGAAGCGCAGCAGCAGCTGGTAGCCCGCCTCCTCGTGTGCCGAGCCGGGCCCGGACAGCTCCCCGGGGTGCTCGACCTTGCCGAGGTCGTGGATCGCCGCCCCGAACAGCACCGCCTGCCGGTCGAACGGCACCAGGGGGAAGCGTTCGGCGAACGCGGCGGTGAGCTGCCGGGCGACGTCGTGCACCAGCCGCAGGTGCGCGGCGAGGCGCGGCGGCGCGTCAAGGGCGGCGAGCAGCTCGACGGCCACCCCGGGCAGGGGTGGCAGCGGCGGGTCACCGGGGTCGGTGAGGGCGCGGCGCAGCGCGTCGGAGGTCACCGGGGCGAGGGTACCGGCCGCCGGGGCGGTCACCGTACGGGCTGACCGAGTGGCCGACGGTGGACGGGCCGCTCGTCCGATGCCCCGCCGATCATCCCTTCAGGAAGGTGGGGCGACGTCTATCACGGGGGTGTTTCATGATCGAGTTCAATCGCCGATCCCTGCTGCGTACCGCAGCGCTGGCCGGTGCGGCGGCCGCGACCGGCCTGGCCGCCGGTGCGCCGGCCGCCGCGGCCGCGACCACCGAGGTGGTCAACGGGCCGTGGCTGGTCAGCGTCGGCTGGGGCGTGCTCCAGGTCAACCCCGGTCGCACCACGCCGCAACGGCTGCTCGACGACGGCGACCAGGCCACCACGTCGCCCGACGGCCGCTACGTGGCCTGGATCAACAACGCGCGGTCGGGCGACGGCAGCCTTGAGCCCTACGTGTCGCTGTACGACCGGGTCACCGGCGAGATCCGGAAGCTGCTCGCCGACCCGTTCGGCGTCGTCTACGGTGCGCCGACCTGGTCGCCGGACGGCACGCAGATCGCCCTGGTCATCGGGAACGACACCCTGGTCGCGATCGACGTGGCCACCGGCGGCAAGCGGGTGCTCGCCCAGGGGCACACGATGTACCGCCCCAACTGGTCCCGGGACGGCTCCATGATCGTCATGCAGTGGACCAGCCGGTCCGAGGGCCCGCAGCTGCGCACGCTGGAGCTGGCCACCGGCAAGGTGCGGCCGATCTACACCCGCGAGGCGGCCGGCGAGAGCTTCCACGGGCCGGTCTTCATGCCCAACTCCGAGCGGGTGGTGTTCTGCACCAACCGCTGGACCCGGGACTCCGAGGTGCTCGGCGGGGCGGCGCTCGCCTCGGTGCGCATCGACGGCACGGGCCTCAAGCGGCTCACCGACGAGCCCCGCTACTACCTCTCCCCGGTGTTCTCGCCCGACGGGCGCTACTGCGCCGCGCTGTCGGTCCCGCCGACCAACGAGGCCCCGGACGGCGGCAACATCATCGTCTCGACCAGCGGCTTCGGTGAGCCCTGGTGGATCCCCGGCGACGAGTACGACGACAGCAGCCGGCTGGACTGGGCCCGCGCCATCTGACCCGACACCCGCGACGCGGCGACCGGATTTCCGGCCGCCGCGTCGGCGTACCGGGGGTGGATTTCCGCGCCCCCGGCCGGGCGCGGTGCGAGGCTGGGAAGCGGGCGCCGCCGACGGGGGCGACGACCGCAGTGGAGGGTGCGATGGCCGAGCCGCCGACCGGGACCTCGTCGGGCAGCGCGCAGGCGCACGGCCGCCGCGCTAACCGGCGCAGCTATCACGACGGCGCGCAGGTCAACGGGTACGTCGACGACCCGTACCACCGGGTCCGCCGCGCGGTGGCGGCGCGGCTGATGGTCGACGGCGTGCCCGGCGGACGGCCGGTGCTGGAGCTGGGCTGCGGCCCGCGCGGCATGCTCGACCCGGCGGCCCTGCCCGGCCCGCTCGTGGTGGCCGACATGGCCGAGACCGCGCTGGGCGCGGCCCGGCGGGCCGCCGGCGGCGCGGCCCTGCCGGTCTGCCTGGACGCCACCCGCGGCCTGCCCTTTCGCGCCGGCAGCTTCGCCGGCCTGCTCACCGGTGAGCTGATCGAGCACGTCTACGACCCCCTCGCGCTGCTGCGGGAGTGCCACCGGGTGCTCGCCCCGGGCGGCCTGCTCGTGCTGACCACCCCCAACCTGGCGCCCGCACAGGACCGGCTGGCGTTCCTCGCGGGCCGGGCGCCCCGCCAGGTGGACCCGCTGCACCCCTACCTCTGGCTGCACATCCGGCCGTTCACGGCCTCGCTGCTGCGGCGGGTGCTGTGCCGGGCCGGGTTCACCCCGCTGGCGATCCGGTCCAACGAGGTCGGTTGGCGGCTCCCCGGTGGACGCTGGGTCGCCTCCCGGCTGCTGGCCCGGATCGCGCCGGGGCTCGGCGGGTCGCTGATCTGCGCCGCCCGGCGGACGGCGCAGGCGCCGTCACCCAGGGGTACGGGGCACCCGAACAGCGTGTGATGGTGAGATTGACAAAGGGCTATCATGGGGGTTCCGTCGTCGACCGGGGGATGTCATGGCGCGCCTGTTCACCTGGGTCGTCAACAATCTCGACGCGTTCATCGGGCTGGTCCTGGCCGTCACCGTGGCCGTCCTCGGCCTGACCAACACGGTCAGCCAGGACGTGGTCAACAGCGCCATCCTGCTGGTCCTCGCCGTGCTCGCCCAGGCCGTGCTGCGCGACCGGCTGCGCCGGGAGACCGCCCAGCAGGAGGTGCGGGAGGTCATGCGGGCCACCCGGGACCGGCTCACCGAGCTGGTCCCGCAGATGCACGAGATCACCGGCCCGGACGGGGCGCTCAACCGGGCCCGCGAGGCGATCGACAGCGTCTCCATGGTGCGGGTGCTGCACGGCAGTGAGGTCGGCCGGGCCCTCGCCGAGGCCCGCCAGCACACCGACTCGTGGGCGTTCAAGGGCGGCACCGGCACCTTCACCCGGGCGGTCACCCTGCCGCAGTGCCTGGAGCACGCCCGCCGGCGCAACGCCACCCTGAGCTTCGCCATCGAGATCATCGACCCGACCGACGAGGACGTCTGCGAGCGCTACGCGCGGTTCCGGCGCAGCCTCGACCCCGACGCGCCGGGGGAGCGGTGGACCGTCGACCGCACCCGCAAGGAGTCCTACGCCACCGTGCTGGCGGCCTGCTGGCACCTGCAGCGCTCCGGGCTGCTCACCGTCGAGGTCCGGCTGTCCGCGCAGATGACCACCTTCCGCTACGACCTCTCGTCGTCCTGCGTCATCATCACCCAGGAGAACCCGCAGACACCCGCCCTGCGGATCGACCGCAGGGAGCTCTACTACAACCGGTTCAACATCGAGCTGGACTACAGCCGCAAGCAGAGCCGGCGGGTGCCCATCGAGGCCGCCGCGGCGGTGAAACTGGACGACGAGCCCTCCGTCGAGCAGGTTCGCAAGCTGTTCGCCGCGCTCGGGCTGCCGCTACCCCGGTCCTTCGGCGACCGCGAGGTCGCCGACATCGTGGGCCGGGCCATCCAGGCGAGGAACCCGTACGCATGATGACCTACGCCGACCTCGAACGGGAGATCGACCGGGGCGCCCGGCCGGAACTGCTGCGCGGCTGGGTGCTCGACGTCCTCGACGACGTCGCCGAGGGACGGCGGCCGCTGCTGGCCGTCCGGCACCCGCTCGGCTTCACCTGCCTGCCGGTGGAGCGCACCGGCCCCGACGGGATCTGCGTGCACGCCTGGCCGGCCGACCCGCCGCCCGTGCAGCCGACCACCTCGACCATGCACTCGCACAGCTGGGACCTGCTCAGCCACGTGCTGCACGGCACGGTCCGCAACGAGCTGATCGAGGTGATCGACGCCCCCGCCGACCCGTCGTGGCGCATCTACGAGGTGCACAGCCGGGGCGACGTGGACGAGATGGCGGCCACCGACCGGCTGGTCACCGCGGCGACCGCCACCGTGGAGACGCACTCGGCCGGCGACTCGTACGCGCTGCGCGCCGGCGGTTTCCACACCTCGGAGGTCGACGCCGGCGAGCCGGCGGTGACCGTGGCGCTCGGCCGGAGCACTCCCGGCGTGTGCGACCTGAGCCTCGGCGCGGTGGACGGGCGCAGCCACCGGATACGCCGGGACCGCTGCGACGCGGCGGAGACGGCACGGATGGCGCGGGACATCGCGCGACTGGTGGCACGGGGCTGACTGGCTGGAGGAGCCATGGACGTGGACCCGAACAGAGACGGGCCCGACCTGCGCGACGCGCACCGGTTCGCGGTGGAGGCGGCCCAGGCGGCCGGGCGGCTGCTGCGCCGGGGGACCCGGGGCGAGTTGCACGCCCGCGCCAAGAACGACTCCGGGGACCTGGTCACCGACCTCGACCTCGCCGCCGAACGGCTGATCGTCGACCGGATCCGCGCCCGCTGGCCGGAGCACGGGGTGATCGCCGAGGAGGGCGGCGAGTATGTCGCCGACAACACCTGGGCCTGGCTGGTCGACCCGCTCGACGGCACCAACAACGTGGCGATCGGGCTGCCCGCGTACGTGGTGGGGATCGCCCTCTGCGACCGCGGCTCGCCGGTGCTCGGCGTGGTGCACGACCCGGTCGCCGGGCGCACCTGGTCCGCCGTACGCGGGCGGGGCGCCTTCGTGCACGAGTCCGGGCCGGGCGGCCGCCCGCTGCACGCGCCCCGCCGGCCGGTGCCGACCGCGCCCGTGCTGGCCTGGACCCAGGGGCACGGGGTGGCCCGCGACGACAGCACGGCCCGCGCCCTGAAGGTGGTGCTCGACACCACCGCGCGGCGGGTGCTCCAACTGTGGGCGCCGCTGCTGTCCTGGGTGATGCTGGCCCGCGGCGACATCGACGGCATCGTCGGCTACCGCCCCGAGGCGGTCGACCTGCCCGCCGGGATGCTGCTCGCCGCCGAGGCCGGCATGGCGGTCCGGGCCCTCGACGGCGGCTGCTTCGACGACCGCTACGGCTGCCCGGCCGACCGGCGCAGCTTCGTGGCGGGGCCGCCGGAGACCATCGACCGGCTGGTCAAGCTGGTCACCGCGGCACAGTGGATCGAGCCGCAGGTCCGCCAGCTCACCCCCATCAGTCTCAGCACCGTCGGCTGGTGAGGCGCGGCGGGCGGGACTCCGGTGACGACACGCGGCCGGACTTTCCGTGCCCGATCGATTACGGTGTGGTGATCGCTCCGTGTCTCCGGCGTCGCTCAAGCCAGCTCGGTAGGTGAAGATGACCGAACCTTCGTTCGCGGGCCGGCTACGTGCGCTGCGAGAGGCGAGCGGGCTCTCACTGCGTGCGCTGGCGAGACTGACGTTCTACGGCAAGTCCTATCTGCACGAGCTGGAGACCGGTGCCAAGATCCCCACGCCGCAGATAGCCCGGCAGCTCGATCGGGTGCTGCGTGCCAACGGCGAGCTGGTGGCGATGGCAGCCAGGCCGGGCGTCCGTCGGCGGGATCTCGTCGCCGCAGCGGGCCTCGCCGCCGCTCTGCCACACACCCTGTTGAGCCACGGCCGCCAGGTGGGCGCTGCGACGCCGGCGCGACTCGCCGAACGCACCGCCCGGCTCCGCCGCCTCGACAACTACCTCGGTGGCGCCGACACCCGGCACGCGTACGCCGCCGAGGTCGAGTCCACGACCCGCCTCATCCGGGACGGTTCCTACCGGGAGGCCGTCGGCCGGCAATTGCTGGCGATCCTTGCCGAGCAGGCCCAACTGGCGGGCTGGGCGGCCTTCGACGCCGGTGTCCATGACGATGCGGAGCGTCTCTACCGGACCAGTCTCGCGGCGGCACACGAGGCGGACGACCGGGCGCTCATCGGCAACGGACTCGCGCTTCTCGGCTATCAACAGCTCACCCTGCAGGGCCGATCCGTCGACCTGGCCGACGCCGCGCGTGCGGCTGTCGGCGCAGCGGCGACGTCCGGAGTCCGCGCGTTGCTGCACCTGCGCGCCGCCTGGTCGTTCGCGAACGCCGGGGATGCGGACACGGCGGACCGGTATCTGGGCATCGGCACCACGTGTCTCGCGGAAACCGACGGTCGTCCGGAGCCGGACTGGGTGTACTGGGTCGATGGCAGGGAAGGCGAGATCATGACGGGGCGCTGCTGGACGGTGCTCCATCGGCCGGTCCGGGCCATTCCTGTCCTTGAGCGGGTCCTGGCCGGCTTTGACGACACCTACGCCCGGGACAAGGCGCTCTACCTGACCTGGCTCGCCGACGCGTATCTGGACGCCAACGAGGTCGAAATGGCCTGCGACGCCGTCGCCACCGCCCTCCGGCTGGCCGGTGGAGTCGCCTCCATCCGGCCCGGCCAACGGGTCGACACGCTACTGCGTCGCCTGGAGCCGCACCGCGCGTTGCCGTGCGTGGTCGAGCTGCGTGCACTGGCCGCCGAGGTGGCTACGCGTCCCGCACCGACCGCCGCAGCCACTCCAGATAGTCCTTAGCGCCGCATATGACCGGCACCGCGATGACCTGCGGGTTACGCCACGGGTGCTCCGCGAGCAGGAAACGTTCCAGCTCCGCGTATCGCGCGGCGGTGGTGATGAGCAGGACCTGAAATTCCTCGCCGGTGCCCTGCTCGCCGAGGTGCCAGAACACACTCGTCACCGGGCCCAGCACCTGCGCGCTCGCGGCGAGCCGGGCGGCCACGGCCCCCTCCGCGAGCCGAACGCCCGCATCCCGGGTCTCGGTCGCCGTCGACACCTGAAGGAAGTCGTCCACCGGCACACCCTAGCGGCGGCGGTTGTCCGCGGACGGCACGGACGACCAGCGGACGTCTGCTGCCTGGATCTTCACCCGGTCCCCGGGCGAGGCTCTTCTCGTCAGGGGAGAGACGGCCCGAAGCAAGGTTCTCGCAGCCGGGCCACCGGGAGGGAGTGGGCGTGGGCGGACAGGCCGTGGATCAGCGTGCGCGAATGACCACGACGCACGGTCCGGTGTTGCCGATCTGGAGTTGCGGCGGCTGTGCCGCGCCATGGCCGTGCGCGACCCGCCGCCAGCAGCTGAGGGCCGAGTTCGACGGTGCCGCCGTGTCGCTGGCCCTCTACCTGGGTGCGCAGCTCGTCCGCGCCTCCGCCGATCTGCACTGGTTGCCGGCCGGCGTGCTGCACCGGCGGTTCCTCGGGTGGCTGCGGTGAGCATCCTCCGCGCCGGGGACGCGAAGTTCCACTACGGCGACGGGTCGCACCGGTGGATTCCACCGGACCCGGACTACGACCAGGAGGTCTGGAACGAGCAGGTGCGACAGCACCTGCACCGGCACCTGCGCAACGAGCGTCCGACGGTACGGGTGCGCCGCGTCATCGTGGGCTGACCGGAGTGTCGCGGCCGGGGGAGGGGCTGCACGGCCGGAAAGTGGATGGCGTCCACGATCCGGTCAGGGTCTGCCATGCTCGGTGGGATGACGACCGGCCAACGACCCGGACGACGCGACCGGCGCCGCGCGGTTCGCGTCGCTCTCGCGGTCGGGGCCGTCGCGGTCCTCGTCGCCGTCGCCGTGGTCGTTGTGCCGCTGCTGTTGCCGCCGGGCCCACGCCCGCCGTTTCAGCTCCCCGTGCCGTGCGGGGAGACCTGGCGGCTGGGCACCTATCCCGGCCACGACGACTACGACGTCGACCTGTTTCCGACGGCGGGCGAGGCGTGGGGGCGGCCGGTGCTCGCGTCCCACGCCGGCACGGTCACCGTGGCGGGGATCAACGGGTCGTTGGGTGGGCGTACCCCGGACAACCCGAAGGGTCCGCGTGGCCGTGGCGGCGGGTACTGGGTGAAGATCGATCACGGCGGTAAGTGGGAGACGCAGTACCTGCACCTGCTTGAACCGCCGCTGGTCCGGGCCGGACAGCGGGTCACCCGCGGCGAGCAGCTCGGGCGGGTGGGCAGCACCGGCAACTCCGGCGCGCCACACCTGCACTACGAGCAGCACCGCGGGTGGGAGAAGGTCGAGACCTGGTTCGACGGCTCACCCTCGGGCATCACCCAGGACGACACCGAATACAGCGTCACGCTGACGAGCAACAACTGTCCCGCCGTCCAGCGGTGAAATTCGCTGTCCGATCGCCGGAGCACGGTGACACACAGCCGGCGTGGAAAGACGCTGGAGCTCCCGTTCTGCAGCCACGGATCGACGAACGGTCGACCGCCTTCCGCGCCGCGGTCGCCGCCGCGCCCGGGCCTCGACGCAGCAGCTGCTGCTGGACGCGCTGCGGGACGCCGGCCCCGGCATCCGAACGGCCCGACGTGCTCACTTGATGACGTGGAACTCGGGGTGAGCGATCCACGCGCTCGTCGCCGCCGCGTCGAGATACACGGCGTCGCCGACAGGGATGCAGCGCCCCGCGTCCCTCAGCTGGTGGAGAAGCGCCGCGGAGGGCGGGTCGTGGAATTCGACGAACACCCAGCCATCGGTCCGCTGTGCCACTCGCTGCGCCATCCGGGCGAGGGCGGGACGACCCGAGGGGTTGCTGACGAAAATGTGCAGCCCGATGTCGCAGCGCATGGTTGCCCCACTCGCCCGCTCCACGAGTTGCAGGTCTCCGGGATCGGTCTCGGCCTCCGGTGACTGGATGTAGAAGCCGTAGGGCAGGCCGTCCGCGGAGCGCCAGTCGTTCGGGTCCGGCTCGTACCGGGTCAGGCCTTCGGCGGTCATCTCCTCCACCAGGATCGGTTCGACACGCTCAGCCGGGTACGGACTCAGGACGCTCAAGGCTGTTCCACCCACAGGCGAGGAGTAGACAGCACCCCACCTCGCCTCGCCACCCTTCGTGATAGCTTCTGCGTCGCTGTGCGCTGCTGCGAACTGAGGAGGTGAGACCGATCAACGCTGTGACAGGTCGGGGCTCCCTCCCTCGCATGGCCTAGGGAGTGCCCGAAGAAGGCATCCCGAAAGGCTCGAAACGCTATGCGCTTCACCTCTGCGACGTCGTCCGACGGCGTCTCCGAACAGCTCTTCACCCTCGGTGAGATCCCCGGCGTGCTGTGGACGCCGGAAGGTGCCACCGGTGCTCGTCCCCTCATCCTCATGGGCCACGGCGGCGGCCAGCACAAGAATGCTCCCGGCATCGTGGCCCGCGCGCGCCGCTTCGTGGTGGAGTGCGGGTTCGCGGTGGTGGCGGTGGATGTGCCGGCCCACGGCGACCGGCCGAAGGACGACGAGCTCGACCGGATCGCGGCCGGGAACCAGGCTCGCGTGGAGGCCGGGGAGGACCTGGCTCCGCTGATCGCCGGTTTCCAGGCGCTCGTGGCTCGCCGGACCGTCCCGGAGTGGCGGGCGGTCCTGGACGCGGTCCAGGATCTGGAGTACGTCGGCGCCGGCCCGGTGGGCTACTGGGGTGTGTCGTTGGGGTGCGGCCTCGGCGTTCCGTTCGTCGCCGCCGAGCCCCGGGTCCGTGCGGCGGTGCTCGGCCTGGGCGGGGCGTCGGCCTCGGCGGAGGTCGCCGCGCGGATCACCGTGCCGGTGGAGTTCCTGCTGCAGTGGGACGACGAGCGGGTGCCGCGGGCGCAGGGCCTGGCGCTGTTCGACGCCTTCGCCTCGACCGAGAAGACCCTGCACGCCAACCCCGGCCGGCACGGGGAGATCCCGGCGTTCGAACTGGACAGCACGCTGCGGTTCTTCGCCCGGCACCTCGGCTGACACCGCCACCGGTGGTCCGCGACGCGCCGGCCGGGGACCTGTCCCGGTCGGCGCGTCCGGCGGACACCGGCCGGCGTGGAGGGTTCAGCCGCGAACGCCGGCCGCCGGCTGCGCCAACCGCTCGGCCAGGAACGCCTCCCAGGTACGCACGCCGAAGGTGGCGCCGGGACGGGCGAGGTTGTCCCCGTTCCGGTACGCCCGGCCCGCCTTGCCGGGCAGCGGGACCGGCAGCCGCAGCCGCCGCCGGCCCACGGCCGCCAGGTAGCCGGTGACCAGCTCGTCGAGGCCGTACACCCGGGGGCCGGCCAGTTCGGGCACCAGGCCGGCCGGCGCGCCCAGCGTCAGCTCGACCATCCGGGCCGCCACCTCGCGGGCGTCGACCGGCTGCAAGCGCAGGCCGCCGGGGACCGGGACCACGGGGAGCTTCGCCATCTTCGCCACCATGGTCAGCGTCAGGTCGTGGAACTGGGCGGCGCGCAGCGTCGTCCACGGCACGCCCGAGCCGGCGACGGCCCGCTCGGCGTCCAGCTTGGACCGCAGCCACGCCAGCGGCACCCGGTCCGCCCCGATGACCGAGATGTGCACGAGGTGGCTCACGTCCGCCCGGCGGGCGGCGTCGACCAGGTGGCGGGTGGCCACGTCGTCGCCCTTGGGCCCGCCGGCCAGGTGCAGCACGGTGCCGACTCCGCGTACCGCCGGGTCGAGGCCCTCGCCGGTGAGCAGGTCGGCGGTGACGTGCGTGACGCCGTCGCCGGGCCGGCCGCCGCGACGGCTGAGCACCCGCACCGGGTGGCCGGCCTCGTGCAGCAGGGGCACGACCAGCCGGCCGAGGGTGCCGGTGCCACCGGTGACCAGGATGGGTGCGTTCATGTCGTCCTCCGTGTCATGAAGATCCGCTACGTTTCGGCTTCATCTGCTCGACCCGGGGCGGCTGGGAAGTGTGACCGAAGTGGCCGAGGTCACCTCCGGTCACACGGGTGGGTCGGGGCGGGTCGGTCAACCGGGACCCCGCGAGAAAGGACTGGGACATGAGCGAGGACACCTGGCTGGCCGAGCGGTTCGAGCAGGAGCGGCCGCAGCTGCGGGCGGTGGCCTACCGGATGCTCGGCTCGCTGAGCGAGGCCGAGGACGCCGTGCAGGAGACGTGGTTGCGGCTCGCCCGCACCGACACCGCCGAGGTGGACAACCTCGCCGCCTGGCTGACCACGGTGGTCGCCCGGGTGTGCCTGAACACCCTGCGGGCCCGCGCCACCCGCCGCGAAGACCCCCTCGACGTACGCCTGCCCGACCCGATCGTCGACGTCACCGAGGCGGACGCCGATCCGGCGCACGCCGCGGTGCTGGCCGACTCGGTCGGGCTGGCGCTGCTGGTGGTCCTGGACACCCTCACCCCGACCGAGCGGCTGGCCTTCGTGCTGCACGACATGTTCGGCGTGCCGTTCGAGGAGATCGGCGCGCTGGTCGACCGGTCGCCGGCCGCCGCCCGGCAGCTCGCCAGCCGGGCCCGCCGCCGGGTCCGTGGCCAGGCGCCCGCGCCCGACCCGGACCTGGCCCGCCAGCGGGAGGTGGTCACCGCGTTCCTGGCCGCCGCCCGCGAGGGTGACTTCGACGGGCTGGTCGCCGTGCTGCACCCCGACGTGGTGCTGCGCTCCGACGGCGGGACGGCCCGGGCCCGGCACTCCACGGTCCTCACCGGCGCGCGGGTGGTCGCCGCGCAGGCCACCACGTTCGGCCGGTTCTCCCCGTTCGCCCGGCCGGTGCTGGTCAACGGCGCCGCCGGGGTGCTGGTCAGCGCGGCCGGCCGGCCGCTGTCGGTGATGGCGTTCACCGTGACCGACGGACGGATCGCCGCCATCGACGTGATCGCCGACCCGGATCGGCTGGCGGCGCTCGACCTCGCCGGCTGATCCCGACATCGGTGGCCGGCTCCGCGATCCGGGGCCGGCCGGTCCCGCTCGGCGTCAGGTGACGATGACCAGGTTGGCCATGTCGACCACCGGCCGGTAGCCGAGGTTGGCGTAGATCCGGTTCGAGGTCGGGTTGGCCTGGTCGGTGAAGAGGCACACCCGGGCGCCCTCGGCCCGCAGCAGCCCGGAGACCTCGGCCACGGCGTTGCTGGCCCAGCCATGGCCGCGCTGCTCCGGCGGGGTGTACACCGGGCCGATGCGCGCGACGCCGAATGACGGCGGGTTGGCGGCGGTGAGGTGCACCCGCCGGCCCGCCTCGTCGGTCCAGAACCACAGCCGTCCGCCGCGGATCCGGCGCAGCAGCTCGGCGCGGTCGGGGGTCTCGTGCGCGCTGACCCCGCGCGGCCGGCCCGCCTGCTCGTCGGCGTCGGCCATGAACGCCTCGAACCACTCGGCGGCCAGGTCGACGTCGTCCTCGGTGGCGACCGTCAAGGCGCCGGGCACCGGCGCCGGCCGTACGAGGTCGCCGAGCTCGTGCAGCCGGGTGTGCTGGGCGACCTCGACCCGGCCGCCACCGAGCCGGGCCACCTCGGCGGCGCACCGCCGCGCGGCGGGCAGCGCGCCGTTGACGGCGCGCACCTCCTCCCCGCGCTCGTGCCACACCCGGGCCAGCGCCACGGCGGCCTCGTCGGGCATCGGCAGCAGGTACGGCGGGCGCGGGGCGAAGGGCGCCGCGCGCATCCCGGCGCCGACGACCTCGCCGGACGCGTCCCGGACCACCAGCCACCAGTCGTCCTCGGGCGGCGCGACCCCGTCGGCCAGCCCGGCCAGCTGCCGGTGCGCGACGGTGGCCACGACCGTGCCGATCACGGGGTCCGCCGCCAGGTGGTCGCCGGCCGCGGCGAGGAACTCACCCGGGTCGGTGTGGAAGTGCAGCGTCGGGGCGTCGCTCATCCGCGCACCGTAGCCCGCCGCCGGGGCACGGCCGTACCGGATTTCCGGGCGGCGGTTTTCTGGACTTGCGGGTCCATTTTTGCCGAGCAACAGTGACGGCAGGCGGTCGGGCCCGGGCCGGTCGCGGAGTTGTCAACGAGTGATCTGGAGATCCACGCGATGCATGACTACTACCTGCTCGGCCGGTCCGGGCTCCGGGTGAGCCGCCTGGCGCTGGGCACCATGAACATCGGCACGGGCGGTTTCCACGCCGCGTACGGTAAGAGTGAGGCGGAGGCCGAGCCAATCGTCCGGCGCTATCTGGAGGCGGGCGGCAACTTCATCGACACGGCGGACTTCTACACGGCCGGGGAGAGCGAGCGGATCCTCGGCCGGCTGATCGCCGCCGCGGGCGTGCGGGACCGGCTCGTGCTGACCAGCAAGTTCACCAACACCGTCGACCCGGGCGACCCGAACGCCAGCGGCAACGGGCGCAAGCACATGATCCGGGCGGTGGAGGCGTCGCTGCGGCGGCTCGGCACCGACTACCTGGACCTGTACCTGCTGCACACCTGGGACCGGATCACCCCGGTCGAGGAGGTGGTCCGCGCCTTCGACGACCTGGTCCGGGCCGGCAAGATCCGGTACGCCGGACTGTCCGATGTGCCGGCCTGGTACGCGGCCCGCGCGCAGAGCGTCGCCGAGGCGCACCTGTCGACGCCGATGATCAACCTGCAGCTGCCGTACTCGCTGCTCGCCCGCGGCATCGAACCGGAGTACGTGCCGATGGCGCAGTCCCTGGGGATGGGGCTGACCGCCTGGAGCCCGCTCGGCGGCGGGCTGCTCAGCGGCAAGTACCGGCGCGCCGGCGACGGCCTGGCCGGCGCGGGGCGGCTCGCCGGCGCGGGCGGGCACGGCCGACCCGTCGACGACCGGGACTGGCGGGTGATCGAGGCGCTGGAGAAGGTGGCCGGCGAGCTGGGCCGCAGCATGGCCCAGGTGGCGCTCGACTGGGTGGCCACGCAGCCCGGCGTCGGTTCCGTGATCATCGGCGCGAGCAGCCCGGAGCAGGTGGACGGCAACCTCGCCGCGCTGGACTTCGAGATCCCGGCCGAGCTGCGCGACCGGCTCGACCGGGCCAGCGCCGTGCCGCCGGCCGGGCCGTACTCGATGTTCACTGCGGAGTACCAGTCCTGGGTGGTCAGCCCGGGCCTGGGCATCGGCGACAAACCCGCCGGGTACGCGCCGCCGGTCTTCAACAGCACGGCGCAACCGGTCGGCTGACCTGACGGAGGACCCATGGCACAGGCGCTCACACCGAAGGGCGAGGCGACCCGGGGCCGGATCGTCGCCGGCGCCGCGGCCGAGGTGCGCGACCGCGGCGTCGACGAGGTCCGCCTGGAGGACGTGATGGCCCGTACCGGCACCAGCAAGGGCCAGCTCTTCCACTACTTCCCCGGCGGGAAGGAGGAGTTGCTGCTCGCGGTGGCGCAGCACGAGGCGGACCAGGTGCTCGTCGACCAGCAGCCGCTGCTCGGGGAGCTGACGTCCTGGCCCGCCTGGCAGGCGTGGCGGGACCGGGTCGTCCAGCGCTACCGCGACCAGGGTGAGCACTGCCCGCTCGGTGCGCTGCTCGGTCCGGCGGTCCGCCGGACCCCGGCGACCCGGGCCGTGGTCACCGGACTGATGCGGCGCTGGCAGGGCGCGATCGCCGACGGCATCCGGCACATGCAGTCCACCGGGGACATCGCGGCCGAGGTGGACGCGGACCGTGCCGCCGCGGCCATGCTGGCGGGCATCCAGGGCGGTGTGCTGCTGCTGCTGAACACGGGGCGGACGGACCACCTGGAGGCGGCCCTCGACCTAGCCCTCGACGCCCTGCGCGGCACGGCCCGCCCCTGACGGGCGCACCCGGTGGTCAGGGGGCGATGCGCAGCCGGCGGATGCGGGTGTCGTCGTAGTCCTCGAAGCGGAACCGCAGGCCGGCGAACGGGCTGCCGGGGAAGTCGCCGCTGATGGTGGCGGTCACCACCGTGCCCGCCGGGGTGTCCTCGACGTCGGTGATCTCGTAGGAGACCAGCGGGGTCTCGCGGCGCCACTCGCGGATCTCCGCGATGCCCCGGTGGGTCCTCCCCTCGTCCTCGACCACGGCGTCGTCGGCGAAGAGGGCGAAGTACACGTCCTTGTCCGGCTGGCCGGCGAGCGCGAAGTAGCGGCGGATGAGGTCGGGTGCGGTGTCCATGCGGGTGCTCCTTACCGGTGGGGCGGTCAGACCGTCGGGATGGTGCCGCCGTCGATGACGTGCTCGGCGCCGACGATCGCCGAGGCGCGGTCCGAGACGAGGAAGGTGACCAGGTCGGCCACCTCGTTCGGGTACGCGGGACGGCCCAGCGGGATACCGCCGAGGCTGTCCATCAGGTGCCCGAGGGCGGCGTCCCGGTCGACGCCGGAGGCGGCGGCCAGCCGGTCGATCAGCGCGTCGGCCGCCGAGGTCTGGATGAACCCCGGCGCCACGCTGTTGACCCGGATGCCGTGCGGGGCGAGTTCGTTGGCGAGCCCCTTGCTGTAGGTGGTCAGCGCGGACTTCGCGGCGGCGTACGCCAGGGTGGCCTCGTGCAGCGGCTTGCGCCGCTGGATGGACGAGACGTGCACGATGGCGCCCCGGCGGGCCTCGATCATGGCGGGGACGAGCCGGCGGTCCAGCCGTACCGCCCCGAGCAGGTTGAGGTTGAGCTCCTCCAGCCAGGTGGCCTCGTCCAGGGCGGCGAACCCGCCGCCGGGGGCGTGTGAGCCGCCCACCACGTGCACCAGGATGTCCACGCCGCCGGCCGCCGACAGCCGGTCGGCCACCGTCTCCGCGCCGCCGACCGTCGCGGTGTCCGCGGCG
Source organism: Micromonospora sp. NPDC005707 (assembly GCF_040631005.1). Classification (NCBI taxonomy): domain Bacteria; kingdom Bacillati; phylum Actinomycetota; class Actinomycetes; order Micromonosporales; family Micromonosporaceae; genus Micromonospora; species Micromonospora sp. NPDC005707. The sequence goes on along the minus strand of NZ_JBEXYR010000007.1, from coordinate 3,466 downwards.
ATGAACAGATCGGGGTACGCGTGGGCGGGCGGCTGGTTCCGGGCGGTGACGAAGACGGTCGCCCCCGCCTCGCGCAGCCGTTCGGCGATCGCCCACCCGGCGCCCTTCGTGCCGCCGGTGACCAGGGCGCGCCGGCCGGCGAGCGAGTCCCGGTCGGGCAGGGGCGGTGCCATGGCGTGTCCTCTCCTCGGGCAGCACGGGACGGACGCGCGGCGGCGTCGTAAGGTGTAACTGCTGAATTGAAAGTAAGTCGCTTCGACTTTAGCACCTACCCGGCGAGGAGCACGCATGGCAGGGAAGATCCGCCTGGAGGACCGCGAGTGCCCGCTCTCGGCGACGCTCGGCGTGGTCGGCGAGTGGTGGACCCTCCTGATCCTGCACGACGCGTTCGACGGCTACACCCGCTTCGAGCAGTTCCAGGAGAACCTCAGCATCTCCTCCAGCATGCTGACCAGCCGGCTCCGGACCCTCACCGCCAACGGCCTGCTGGAGCGCCGCCGCTACCAGACCCGCCCCGACCGGCACGAGTACGTCCTCACCGACCTGGGCCGCAGCCTGCGGCCGGTGATCGTCGCGCTCGCCGCCTGGGGCAACTCCCGCCTCGACCCCGAGCGGCGCAGCATGATCCTGGTCGACCGGGAGACCGGCGCGGAGGTGGAGCCGGTCGTGGTGGACCGGGCCACCGGCCGCGAACTGGACCCCGAGCATTTCGTCTTCGCCGCCGGACCCGCCGCCGGCCCGGTGATGCGCGCCCGGTACGCGGGTGTCACGCCGGACCGGCAGCGGAACTGACGCCTGGAGTCAGGACCCGGGGCCGAGCAGCAGGGCGGCCACGGTGGCCGCCGTGGCGAGGGCCGCGAGCGCGGCGCTGGTGGCCACGAACCGGCCCAGCGGCACGGCCACCCCGGCGGCCCGGCAGCGCTCGTACCAGATCAGCGTCGCCAGCGAGGCCCACGGGGTGGCGAGCGGGCCGACGTTGGTGCCGATCAGCAGGGCGAGCAACTGGGTGTGCCGGTCGGTGGCGATGACCGCCTCGCCGGCGAGGTAGGCGGGCAGGTTGTTGACCACGTTGGCGAAGAGCGCGCCGACGCCGCCGGCCCGCAGCGCGCCCTCCGCGCCCGGGTCGGTGCCGATCAGCGTGCCCAGCACGGTGTCCAGGCCGTGCCGGCTGATGGTCTGCACCACGAGGAACAGCCCGGTCACGAAGACCAGCAGCCGCCACGGCACCAGCGCGAGCCGCAGGCTGCCCCGGGCGCGCAGCGCGAACCCGGCGACCAGGATCGCGGCGGCCACCCCGGAAGCCAGTCCGATCTCGACGCCGACCAGGATCCCGGCCACGAAGAGCAGGCAGGCGGCGAGCGCGATGCGATAGAGCGCCCGGTCCGGCGGCACGTGCGGCGGCGGCGGGACGAACGGATCGGCGCCGGCGCGGGCCGGCCGCCAGTACCACCACCACAGCAGCAGCATGGTGATCACGATGGCGACCAGCTGCGGCCACCACATCCGGGCCGCCCACGGCACCGGCTCCAGGCCGATCCGGTCGCTGGCCAGGATGTTGGTCAGGTTGGACACCGGCAGCAGCAGGCTCGCCGTGTTGGCCAGCCACACCGTGGTCATCGCCAGCGGAGTCGGCGGCACGCCCAGCTTGCGGGCCAGGGCGATCATCACCGGGGTGAGCAGGACGGCCGTGGTGTCCAGGTTGAGCACGATGGTGGTCACCGAGGCGAACCCGACGCAGAGCCAGAACAGAGCCCGGTAGCTGCCCCGGGCGGTGATCGCCACCCGGGCGGCCAGCGCGTCGAACACCCCGGCCACCGCGGTCAGCTCGGCCAGCACCACCACCGTGCCGAGGAAGATCAGGATGGGTACGATCCGGCGTACGGTGCCCTCGGCGTCGGCCCGGGGGAGCAGCCCGGTGAGGACGCAGACGACGCCCACCACGGCCAGCCCCAGCGCGATCCAGTCCAGGACGTGCAGCCGCCCCCAGCGGCTGCGGTCCGGTGCGGCGGACGGCGGCTCGCCCACGGTCTCCACGAGGGATGATCCTCGCACACCCCCGCCCGGCCCGACCGGCCCGACGCGGTCACCGCGGCGGCTGCCGAGGGTGTCCACGGATTGACCGTCAGTGGCCATAATGATCGGGTGGCTGTAGGCGCGCACCCGACCCGGTCCGACCGCCCCATCGACTTCTTCATCAGCTACTCACCCGCCGACGAGCGCTGGGCGACCTGGCTGGCGTGGGAGTTCGAGGCGGCCGGCTACCGCACCCTGCTCCAGGCGTGGGACTTCGTGGCCGGCACCAACTTCATCGACTTCATGGACCGCGGGGTCCGCGAGGCCGAGGTGGTGGTGGCGGTGCTGTCCGAACGCTACCTGCACTCGACCTACGGCAAGCTGGAATGGCAGGCCGCGCTGCGCGCCGACCCGGACGGCACCGGCAACAAGCTGGTCACCGTGCGGGTCGAGGACTGCCCGATCGACGGCCTGCTCGCCACCATCACCTACGTCGACCTGGTCGGCGTGAGCGATCCGGCGCAGGCGCGGGGCCGGGTGCTGGACCGGATCCGGCAGGCCCTCGACGGCCGGGCCAAGCCCATGCGCCAGCCGGCCTTCCCGCACCATCCCGCCGACCCGGCCGGGGTGCTCGCCGCGCCCGCCACCGGTGCGCCCGCGCCGCGCCGCGCCCGGCGTACCCCGATCAACCCGCCGCCGTTCCCGCCGGCCGCGGCCGCGGTGCCGACGGCGCGCGGCACCCTGACGGTGCTCCAGGTCGCCGGGCCGCGCTTCGGCCGCGGGGTGATCGAGCCGGGCGCCCCGGTCACGCCGGGCGAGCTCCAGGAACACCTGATGGGCGACCTCACCCTGCTGCTGAACGACGGAGTGCCCCGGCCGGACCTGCTGGTGGTGGCCGGCAACCTGACCGAATCGGGCAGCCCCCGGGAGTTCTCCGACGCGCTGAGCTTCCTCACCGGGCTGCGGGTGCTGCTCGGCCTGGAACCGCACCGGCTGGTCGTGGTGCCCGGCCCGCGCGACGTCACGATGGCCGCCAGCCGCGCCTACTTCGCCACCTGCGAGGCCGACGACGTCGACCCGCAGCCGCCGTACTGGCCGAAGTGGCGGCACTACGCGCGCCTGTTCGACGAGCTCTACCAGGGCCTCGAGGACCGCATCTTCGACAGCGAGCAGCCGTGGACCCTCTTCCCGGTGCCGGACCTGCGGGTCGTGGTGGCCGGGCTGAACTCCACCGTCGCGATCACCCACCGTGAGGAGGACCGGTACGGCTTCCTCGGCGAGGCCCAGTCCACCTGGTTCGCCCAGCGGCTGCGCCACTACCAGCAGTCCGGCTGGCTGCGGCTCGGCGCCATGGCGCACGCCCCCGGCCCGCGCACCCCGTACGCCGACGAGGTGGCGGTGCCCGACGGGGTTTCGCTGCGCGACCGCGGCTCGTTCAACCGGCTGGTCGGCC
>NZ_JBEXYR010000006.1:32349-486782 GCF_040631005.1 Micromonospora sp. NPDC005707 | reverse complement strand
CCGGGGCGGAACGGGTGGTGCTGCTCTGCGGGCCACGCGGCCGGGCCGCGGCGGAGCTGCTGCCCGGCGTCGACGAGATCATCGAGTGGCCGCTGCCCTGGATCGACGGCTCCCCCGGGCCGGTCGACCCCGACGACATGCGCCGCCTCACCAGCCGCCTGGCCGCGGTGGGCGCCGACGAGGCGGTCGTCTTCACCTCGTTCCACCAGTCGCCGCTCCCCCTCGCCCTGTTGCTGCGGATGGCCGGCGTCCCCCGGATCAGCGCGATCAGCGACGACTACCCCGGGTCCCTGCTCGACGTGCGGCACCGGGTGCCCGTCGGGGTGCCCGAACCGGAGCGGGCGCTCTCGCTGGCCGCCGCGGCCGGTTACGCGCTGCCCGCCGGGGACGAGCCGGTGCTGCGGCTCCGCCCCGACCTGCCCGCGCCCGCCGTCGACCTGCCCGCCGGCGACTACCTGGTGGTGCACCCCGGCTCGTCGGCGCCCGCCCGGGCCTGCCCGCCCGAGCTCTGCGCCGAGATCGTGGCCGCCCTCGCGGCCGACGGGCACCGGGTGCTGGTCACCGGCGGGCCCCGCGAACGTGAGTTGACCGCCCGGGTCGCCGCCGCCGGCGGCACCGATCTCGGCGGCGCGGCCGACCTGGCCGGGCTCGCCCGGATCCTCGCCGGGGCCCGCTGCGTGATCGTCGGCAACACCGGGCCGGCCCACGTGGCCGCCGCCGTCGGCACCCCGGTGGTCAGCCTCTTCGCCCCGACCGTCCCGTTCGGGCAGTGGGCGCCCTACCGGGTGCCCACGGTCCGGCTCGGCGACGCCGGGGCGGCCTGCCGGGACACCCGGGCGGCCGCCTGCCCGGTCGCCGGGCACCCCTGCCTGGGCGGCCTCGACCCGGCCGGGGTGGTCGCCGCCGTCCGCCGGCTCGTCCCCGGCTGAACCCACCGCCCGCCCCCGCCCCCGCGAAGTCGCCGACGAGGAGAGAGATGAACGTTCTGCTGTGGCACGTGCACGGCTCCTGGACGACGTCGTTCGTGCACGGGAGACACCGGTACCTGGTGCCGGTCACGCCCGACCGCGGCCCGTACGGGCGGGGTCGGGCGCGGACCTACGCCTGGCCGGGGAACGCCGTCGAGGTGACCCCGGAGGAGCTGGGGCGGGCCGAGGTCGACCTGGTGATCCTGCAACGGCCCGAGGAGCTGGAGCTGGCCGAACGGTGGCTGGGTCGCCGGCCCGGCCGGGACGTGCCGGCCGTCTACGTCGAGCACAACACCCCGAAGGGTGACGTGCCGGACACCCGCCACCCGATGGCCGACCGGGACGACCTGCTGCTCACCCACGTCACGCACTTCAACGAACTGTTCTGGGACAACGGCGGCACCCGCACCGCGGTCGTCGAGCACGGCATCGTGCCACCCGCGGTGGAGTGGACCGGCGAGCTGGACCGCCTCGCCGTCGTCACCAACGAGCCGGTACGCCGCTGGCGGGTCACCGGCACCGACCTGATGCCGCGCTTCGCCGCGGTCGCGCCGCTGGACGTCTTCGGCATGGGTGTGACCGGGCTGCCCGACCGGCTGGGTCTGCCGGTGGACCGGCTCGCCACGCACGACGACCTGCCGCAGGACCGGATGCACGTCGAGGTGGCCCGGCGGCGCGCGTACCTGCACCTGTGCCGCTGGACGTCGCTCGGGCTGAGCCTCGTCGAGGCCATGGCCATGGGCATGCCGGTGGTCGCGCTGGCCACCACCGAGGCCGTGGACGCCGTGCCCCCGGACGCGGGGGTGCTCTCCACCCGCGTGGACACGCTCGTCGAGGCGGCCCGCTGGCTGGCCGAGGACCGCGACGCCGCGTACCGGCTGGGGGCGCGGGCACGCGAGGTGACGAAGGAACGCTTCGGGCTCGACCGGTTCCTCGCCGACTGGGACCTGATCATGGAGGAGGAGACATGCGCATCGCGATGATTTCGGAGCACGCCAGTCCGCTCGCCGCGCTCGGCGAGGAGGACGCCGGCGGCCAGAACACCCACGTGGCGGAACTCGCGGCCGCGCTTGTCGGCGAGGGGCACGACGTCCGCGTCTACACCCGCCGGGACTCGACCGCCCTGCCCGACGTGGTGTCCACCCCGGACGGCTACCGGGTGTGCCACGTGCCCGCCGGCCCGGCGCAGCGGGTGTCGAAGGACGAGCTGCTGCCGTACATGGGCGAGTTCGGCAGCTGGCTGGCCGACTCGTGGCGGCGCGGCGGCTGGATTCCGGACGTGGCGCACGCGCACTTCTGGATGAGCGGCCTGGCCACCGTGCACGCCGGCCGGCGGACCGGGGTTCCGACGGTGCTCACGTACCACGCGCTCGGCACGGTGAAGCGCCGGCACCAGGGCATGCGGGACACCAGTCCACCGGGGCGGATCGGCTACGAGCGGGCACTCGGCCGGGCCGTGGACCGGGTCGTCGTGCAGTGCGAGGACGAGGTCGCCGAGCTGGTCCGGATGGGTGTGCCCCGGTCCCGGATGGCGCTGGTCCCGTCCGGTGTCAACCAGGCCGTGTTCCGCCCCGACGGCCCGGTCGCCCCCCGCACCCCGGGCCGCCACCGCATCCTCACCGTCGGCCGGATGGTGGAGCGGAAGGGCTTCCTCGAGGTGGTCCGGGCGCTGCCCGCGGTGCCGGACGCCGAGTGCGTGGTGGTCGGCGGCCCGCCGGCCGAGCTGCTCCCCGCCGACGCGTTCGCGCGGCGGCTGTCCGCACTGGCCGAGTCGTGCGGCGTGGCCGACCGGGTGAAGCTGGTCGGCGCGGTGCCGCGCGAGGAGATGCCCTCCTGGTACCGCTCGGCCGACGTGCTGGTCGCCGCCCCCTGGTACGAGCCGTTCGGGCTCACCCCGCTGGAGGGGATGGCCTGCGGTGTGCCGGTGGTCGGCACCAACGTAGGCGGCATCGCGGACAGCGTCGTGGACGGGCTCACCGGCGACCTCGTGCCGCCGCGGGACCCCCGCGCGCTCGGCACCGCGCTGCGCCGGCTCCTCACCGACAAGGTCCGCCGCTTCACGTACGCCACGGCGGCGCTGGACCGGATCCGCAGCCGGTACTCCTGGAAGCGCTGCGCCGAACAGCTCGGCGCGGTCTACGCCGCGCTGGCCACGGTGTCCCGGCCGGCGCCGGCGGTGGCCTGATGACCCGTCACGACACCCTCGACGCCCATCTCTCCGGGCTGGCCGCGGCGCTGCTGCCGTACCGGCGGGAGGCCGAGCGGCTGGCCGCCTGGGGCACCGAGCTGGCCTGGACGCTGGCCCGGGGCGGGCGGTTGCTGGTGGCGGGCAACGGCGGCAGCGCCGCCGAGGCCCAGCACCTCACCGCCGAACTCGTCGGCAAACTCCGCGACGACCGCGAACCCCTGTCCGCCATCGCCCTGCACGCCGAAACCTCCGCCCTCACCGCCATCGGCAACGACTACGGCTACGACGAGATCTTCGCCCGCCAGGTCCGCGCCCACGGCCGACCCGACGACATCCTCCTGCTCCTGTCCATCAGCGGCACCAGCACCAACCTCCTCACCGCTGCCCGCGCCGCACACGACACCGGCCTGCGCTGCTGGGCCTTCACCGGCCCCGCCCCCAACCCGCTCGCCGAGCAGTGCCACGACGTGCTCGCCGTGCCGTCCCCGGACAGCCAGGTCGTGCAGGAGCTGCACCTGGTCTCCACGCACCTGCTCTGCGAGTACGTGGACCAGGCGCTGCCGCTGATCCGGCAGCTGCCGACCGCCTCCGTCCCGGCGCCCCGGCCAGGGAATTCCGCGCGCTGGGCGCCGTCACCCGGCTCCACGGGCGGGGACCGGGACGGCAGCGGCGCCGCCGGACCGGACGGCCACCTGCTTGCCGGGGTCGCCTCCGGGCCGCACCCGGGCGGCGGCCGGGCGCTGGACGGCTACGGCCTGGACGGGTACGCCCGGGCCAGGGCGCGCCAGCACCGCCTCGACGGGCACGGCGCCAACGGTCACTCGGCCAACGGGCAGTCGGCCGACGGGCACGGGCCCGCCGGCACGGGACCGGTGCTGTCGTGACCCGTCCGCTGGTCGTGGTCGGCGACGCGCTGCTGGACCGGGACGTCACCGGCGTGGTCGGCCGGGTCGCCCCGGACGCGCCGGTGCCGGTGCTCGACGAACGGTCCGCCGCCGAGCGACCGGGCGGGGCTGGGCTGGCCGCGCTGCTCGCCGCCGCGCGGGAGACCGAGGTGGCCCTGGTGACCGGGCTGGCCGACGACGCCGGCGGGGCACGGCTGGCGGAGCTGGTGACCGCGGCGGGCATCGAGCTCTATCCGATCCGTCTGCCCGGCGCCACCGCCGAGAAGATCCGGCTCCGGGCCGGCGGGCAGACCCTGCTCCGGCTGGACCGGGGCGGTGACCCCCAGCCGCCGGGCGAGCCGCCGGAGGCGGTGCTGGAGCTGCTGTCCCGGGCCCGGGCCGTCCTGGTGAGCGACTACGGTCGCGGGCTGCTGCGGCAGCCGACGCTGCGCGCGGCGCTGGCCGGCGCCACCGCTCCGGTGGTCTGGGACCCGCACCCGCGCGGCGCCGCCGCGGTGCCCGGGGCCCGGCTGGCCACCCCCAACCTGGCCGAGCTGCGGCAGCTCACCGGCGACGCCGGGACGGGCCCGGCGCTCTCCACCGCCACCCGCGCCGGTCAGGAGCTGCGCCGCCGGTGGCGGATCGGCGCGGTCGCGGTGACCACGGGGCCGGACGGGGCGGTGCTCTGCCACTCCGGCACCGCGCCGCTGGTCGTGCCGCCGCCGTCCACCGTGGCGCACGTGGAGGACACCTGCGGCGCCGGGGACCGGTTCGCCGCCACCGCCGCGCTGGCGCTGGCCGACGGCGCGTCGGTCGCCGAGGCGGTGCAGGCGGCGGTCGGTGCGGCGTCCGCGTACGTGGCCGCCGGCGGGGCGGCCGGCCTGCACCGGGCGCCGGAGCAGCCTTCACCACGGGCCGCCGGCGAGGAGCTCGTCGCGAAGGTACGCGCCGACGGCGGCACCGTGGTCGCCACGGGCGGCTGCTTCGACATCCTGCACGCCGGTCACCTGGCCACCCTCCAGGCGGCCCGCCGCCTGGGCGACTGCCTGGTGGTCTGCCTCAACTCCGACCGGAGCGTCCGGGGGCTCAAGGGGCCCGAGCGCCCGGTCAACCCGGAGCAGGACCGGGCCCGGCTGCTGGCCGCCCTGGACTGTGTCGACGCGGTGGTGGTCTTCGACGAGCCCACCCCGCACCAGGTGCTGGCCCGGCTGCGCCCCGACGTCTGGGTCAAGGGCGGCGACTACGCCGGCGACGGCGCGCCCGAGCTGCCTGAGGCGGAGCTGGTACGCCGCTGGGGCGGGCGGGTCGTCACCGTGCCGTTCCTGGCCGGCCGGTCCACCACCGGCACCATCTCGGCCGCGCGCCAGCGCGGCCTCCACCTCGTCAAGGGAGCGGTATGAGCGAGCGTCAGCGAGCGAATGGTCAACGCGGTGCACTGGTGCCTCAGGGCGGCACGGAGCGAAGCGGAGTGCCGGCATGAGCAGGGGTTTGAATGGACGGGCCGTCCTCGTGACCGGCGGGTCGAGTGGCCTCGGCGCGGCGGTGGTGGCGGCCGTGGGCAAGGCCGGTGGCCGGCCGTACGTGCTGGACCGGCGGGCGCCGGCCGACGGGGTGCCGTGGGTCGAGTGCGATCTGGCCGACACGCGGGCCGCCGAGGCGGCCACCCGGCAGGTCGCGGAGCAGGCCGGCGGCCTCGACGGCGTGGTGACCGCCGCCGGTATGGACGTGCCGGGCCGGCTGGCCGACGTGGACGGCGCGACCTGGGACGGGATCGTGACGATCAACCTGCTCGGCACCGCCGCGGTGGTCCGGGCCGCGCTGCCGCACCTCGAGCGGGCGCACGGCACGGTGGTGACCGTGGCGTCCACGCTGGGCGTCAAGGCGGTCAGCGACGCGACCGCGTACTGCGCGGCGAAGTTCGGGGTGGTCGGCTTCACCCGGGCGCTCGCCGCCGAGCTGGCCGGCACGGTGGGCGTCACGCTGCTGATCCCGGGCGGGATGCGGACGGCGTTCTTCGACGACCGGGACGAGCGGTACAAGCCCGGTCCGGACGCCATCCTCAACGATCCGGCGGACACCGCCGAGGCGGTCCTGTTCGCCCTCGCCCAGCCGCCCGGCTGCGCCGTACGCGAGCTGGTGGTCTGCGCCGAGCAGGAGTCCTCGTACCCGTGATCCTCGTGCTCCGGGCGCTCGGCGTCGGCGACCTCGCGACCGGGGTGCCGGCGCTGCGCGCGTTGCGGGCCGCGTACCCGGGCACCGAGCTGGCGCTGGTCGCGCCGCGCTGGCTGACCCCGCTGGTCGAGCTGGTCGGTGGCGTGGACCGGCAGGTCGTCGCCGACGGGCTGGGCCACCTCGGCTGGTCCGGCCCGCCGCCCGCCGTGGCGGTGAACCTGCACGGCCGGGGGCCGCAGTCGCACCGGATGCTGGCCGGGGTCCGGCCGCGGCGGCTGCTGGCCTTCGCCAACGCCGAGGCCGGGTGGCACGACGGTCCGCCGTGGCGGGCCGGGGAGCATGAGGTGGACCGGTGGTGCCGGATGCTGGGCTGGTACGGGATCCGCGCCGACCGGGCCGACCTGGCGCTGCGCCGCCCCGGGCCCGGCGGGCTGCCGACCGGCGTGACGATCGTGCACCCGGGCGCCAAGGCGGCGCAGCGGCGCTGGCCGCCGGAGCGCTTCGCGGCGGCGGCCCGGGAGCTGGCCGGACGGGGCCACCGCGTGGTGGTCACCGGCAGCCCCGGCGAGCGGGACCTCGCCGCCGGCGTGGCCCGCCGGGCCGGGTTGCCGGCCGACGCGGTGCTGGCCGGCGCGACCGACGTCGGCGAGCTGGCCGCGCTGGTCGCCCACGCCCGCCTGGTGCTCTGCGGGGACACCGGCACCGGTCACCTGGCCACCGCCTACGCCACCCCGTCGGTGCTGCTCTTCGGCCCGGTGCCGCCCGCGCAGTGGGGGCCGCCGCCGGACCGGCCGTGGCACGAGGCGCTCTGGGCCGGGCCGCGCCCGGCCGGGGACGGCGTGGCCGTGCACCCGGCGCTGGCCGAGCTGGACGTGCCGGCGGTGCTGGCGGCGGTCGACCGGGTGACCGCGGCCGCCCGGTCGCGGCCGGTGGCCGGGCGGCGGATCCCGGCGCAGGCGGCGGCCGACCCCTTCCTACCCGCCGGTAGCCTCCGGCCGTAGGCTGAGCCGGTGAGCGGGGAGTACACGCAGGAGTTCGTGGACGTCGACGGGGCGCGGATCGGCGTCCAGGTCTACCCGGAGCCGGACGGACCGCCCGGCGCGCCCGTCGTGGTGATCTGGCCCGCCATGGGCGTCCGCGCCCGCTACTACCGGCCGTTCGCCACCGCGCTGCGCGACGCCGGCCTGGCCGTCGTCGTGGCCGACCTGCGCGGCACCGGCGAGAGCACGCCGGCCCCGGCCCGCACCTGCCGGTACGGCTACGCCGAGCTGGCCACCGACGTCGGCGCGGTGCTCGACGCGCTCAAGCCCCGGCTGGACGGCCGGACCCGGCTGCTGCTCGGACACTCGCTCGGCGGGCAGGTCGCGGTGCTGCACCAGGCGCTGCACGACGCCGACCGGGTCGACGGGCTGGCCCTCGTGGCGGTGGGCATCCCGTGGTGGCGCGGGTACCCGGGGCTGCGCGGCTGGGGTGTGCTGCCGTACACCCAGGGCATCGCGGCGGTCGCCCGGCTGCTCGGCGTCTGGCCCGGCTGGGGGTTCGGCGGCCGGCAGGCCCGCGGGGTGATCCGGGACTGGGCGCACACCGCGCGGACCGGGCGCTTCCCGGTGCTCGACGGGGTCGACGCCGAGGCGGCCGTCCGGCGCGTCCGCACCCCGGTGCTCGCGGTCAGCGTCGACGACGACCAGTACACGCCGCACGAGACGATGGACCACCTCTGCGGCAAGCTCGCCGCCGCCCCGGTGACGCGGCACCGCTACACGGCCGCCGAGGCGGGCGGCCCGCTGGACCACTTCACCTGGGTACGCGCCGCGGCCCCACTGGCCGCCCGGGTCGCCGCGTTCGCCACGTCTTTGCCCCGCTGACCCACGACGCCGCCGGCCGGTCGGATGCCCCGTGGCCGGAAGACGGGTGCGTAGCCGCGCGAAAGGTGGGTAAGCCGCACCGCCCGAACACGGCGGAGGGGGATCAGATGTCCGAACGGCACACCGCGTTGCGCTCGATGCACGACCTGGGCCTGGCGGCCTGGTTCGGCGGCTCACTGATGGGCGCGCTGGGCGTCAACGGCGCGGCGGCAAAGATCGACGACTCGACCAAGCGGCTGCCGGTCGCCTCGGCCGGCTGGGCCCGGTGGACCCCGGTGAACGCGGCGGCCATCGGGGCGCACCTGGCCGGCGCGGTCGGCGAACTCGTCACGGAGAGCCCACGCGTTGCCGCCCAGTCCGGCGTGGGGAGGATGAGCACGGTGAAGACCGCGCTGACCATCGGCGCCCTGGCAGTGACCGGTTACAGCCGGCTGCTCGGCATGCGGCTGCAGAAGGCGGGCGGGCCACCCGTCGAGGGGGCCACCGAGCCGAACTACCAGACGCCGGCGAACGTCGCCAGCTCGCAGCGGCAGATGAAGCTGCTCCAGTGGGCCATCCCGGCGATGACCGGCGCCCTCGTGGTGGTGTCGGCGTACATGGGTGAGCAGCAGAAGCCCGGACAGGTGTTCCGCGGCCTGATCAACCGGGCCGGCGGCCTGGCGATGGCGCCGAAGAGCATCGGCAAGGTCGCCGGGATGGCCGCGACCAAACGACCGATGGCCATGGCCGGCAGGTGATCCACAGGTGACCGACGCCCGGGGCGACCGCCCCGGGCGTCGACCCACGGGTCAGGAACCGGTGCCGTCCTCCTCACCCGGCCGGCCCAGGGCCGACGGCTCGTTCTCCGGCACGGGCGGTTCGGCCACGGGGTGCCCGGTGTCGTCCACCAGGCCCGGGGCCATGCTGCCGCCGTGCGCCTCCTCGGCCTCCCGGGTCGCCCGGGGATCCCGGCCGTCCCTGGTCAGGCCGCCGGGCTCGTCCCGTCGCTCGTCCACGCGTCCCCCTCGCTGTCGGTCCTCGGCACCGCTCGCTGTCGGTCCCCGGCACCGCCGGTACCCGGGGGTTACCGGCGGAAACCTCAAGCGGGGGTGGTGGCGGGCGTGACGCCGAGCAGCCCGGCCAGCCGGGCGGCGTCCCGCTGGGCCTGGTCGCCGCAGCAGTTGTTCAGCAGCACGTGCAGCTCGGCGCACTGGTCGGCGAGTTCGCGCAGCAGCACGGACCAGTGCCGCAGCTCCTCCTCCCCGTAGGCGTAGCGGAACTTCTCCTGCTTGTCGCCGCTCTCCCAGGCGCTGCTGTGCCCGTGGAACCGGGCCACGGCCAGGTCGGCGGTGGCGACGAGGATCGGCGGCACCGAGGAGGTGTGTCCCTGGGGCATGTCCACGCAGACGTAGCCGAGCCCGTGCTCCCGCAGGAAGGTCACGGTGTCGACCACGGCGTCCTCGGTGAACCAGGAGGAGTGCCGCAGCTCGACGGTCACCGGCCAGGGCCGGCACCGCCGTGCCACGGACAGGATCCGCCGCCGGGCCGCGTCGCCGCGGGCCAGCCAGGGCGGGAACTGCAGCAGCACGGCGCCGAGCCGCTCGGCCGCCGCGAGCGGCGCCAGCGCCGCGTGGAACCGGTCCCACAGCGCGTCGTACGCCCCGGCGGACAGGTCGCGCCAGCGGATCCGGCTCGGACCGCCGGCCGGCCGCAGGTCCCGGGGCAGCGCGTCGACCGGGGTGTGGTGGCCGGTGAAGAGGCGGAACGCCTTGACGTCGAAGGTGAAGCCCGGCGGGGTGGCGGCCGCCCAGCCCGCGGTGGTCTCCGGCGCCGGGATCGCGTAGTAGGAGGTGTCCACCTCGACCAGACCGAACCGCTCCGCGTACCAGCCGAGCCGGCCGGCCGGGGTGTTGACCGCACGCGGATACCAGCCCGAACGGACCAGCATCTGGTCGGCCCAGGAGGAGGTGCCCACCTTGATGACACCCATGTAATTCAGTGCACCGCGATCCGGACGAAACGGCAACCCGGGACGTCCGGTGTGGAGCCGGGAGAGTGTCGGTGGTGGGTCGTACGGTGACCCGGTCCTCAAGCGAAAGGCGGGCGGCATGAGCGTCTCCGACCAGGTCCTCACCGGCGAGCGGGCTGATCTGCTCGCCGCCCTCCAGCTACGCCGCGGGTTCCTCCGGCAGACCGTGGCGGGGCTCGACGACGAGCAGGCCGCGCGGCGCAGCACGGCCAGCGAGCTCTGCCTCGGCGGCCTGCTCAAGCACGTGACCCTCACCGAGCACCGGTGGATGCGGTTCGCCGTGGGCGGCGCCGAGGCGATGCAGAGCGAGCCGGTCGACTGGGCCGGCCAGTTCCGGATGCTCCCGGGCGAGACGCTGGCCGGGCTGCTCGCCGAGTTCGACCGGGTGGCCGCCGAGACGGACGCCCTGGTCACCACGCTCGACCTCGACGCCGCGCACCCGCTGCCGAGCGCACCCTGGTTCGAGCCGGGTGCGACCTGGACGGTCCGCCGGGTGCTGCTGCACCTCATCGCCGAGACCGGGCAGCACGCGGGGCACGCCGACATCCTCCGGGAGTCGATCGACGGGGCGAAGACCATGGGTTGACCGACGCGCGGTGACCGACATCACCCGCCCGAACCGGGCCGGCGGCGGGTTCCGGTGTGACGCCACGACCGGTGGCGGCGCTGAGGGACACGAGATGAACGGACACCGCATGGACCAGGAAACCGTCGAGCGCCTGCTCGTCGGTCCCGTCGCCGAGGCACCGGACGGTCCGCAGGTGCTCGTGCGGTTCCTCGCCGCCGTCCGCGCCGCTCCCCGCCCGCACGAGCTCAGCGGCGAGGGGGCGGCCCTCCAGGCGTTCCGCGTGGCGCAAGCCGGCGGCACGCCCCCGGTGCCGGTGTCCCGCCCCCCACGACGGTTCCACGTCGGACGGCTCGGCGCCAGGCTCGCCCTGGCCGCCGTGCTCGCCACCGCCGGCGGCGGGGTGGCCCTGGCCGCCGCCACCGGCAACCTGACGGGTCCGCTGCCCGGCGGCGGGGGCGCCAGCCGCACGCCCTCCCCCGGCGCCGGCCACGACGGGCGGGCCACGCCGACCGCCGGCCCGAGCCACCAGGCCACCCCGACCACCCCGGGCGCCGCGCCGACCGGGAGCCCGGGCACCCCGTCCGGGCTGGCCGGGCTCTGCACCGCCTACCGGGCGAAGAAGAACGCGGACCGGGGTCATGCCCTGGAGGCCCCGCCCTTCGCCGCCCTGATCGCGGCGGCCGGCGGTCGGGACAGGGTGGCCGGCTACTGCGACGCGCTGCTGGACGGGAAGGGCAAGCCGACCGGATCCGGCACCAATCCGGCTACGCCGCAGCCGAGCGAAGATCCGACGCAGGGCACCAGCACCGGGCCCACCGCCCGCGTCACCGGCCCACCGGAGGCCACGCCCAGCGGCCCGACGGCCGGTCTCGCGACGACCACCCACCCCGGCAACCGGCCGGAGCAGAAGCCCAAGTCGGTCCGCCCCTCCCGGCTCTGACCGGGCGCGCGCCGGGTCGGGCGGACCGCACCGCCCGCGCCGGGCTCGGTCCGGTGAACGGCGTCGGACCGGCTGGTAGCGTGCCCCGGTGACTCCGCGGCGTCGCCGACTGGCGATCCCCTTCCGCCTGGCCGTCGTGCTCGGCGTGGTGGCCGGCATCGTGCTCACCGCGCTCGGCCCGGCCACGGTGACCGGCCTGCTGCCGTACTTCACCATCCAGAGCAACGTGGCGGTCGGCGTCTTCGCCGGGTACGCCGCCTGGCGGGCCTGGCAGGGCCGCCCGGAGCCGCCGAGCGCGCTCAAGGGCGCCGTGACCCTCTACATCACCATCACCGGCACCGTCTATCACCTGGTGCTCGCCAACCCGGCCAGCCCGTTCGCGATGATCCAGCCGCACCGTGGGCCGGGCGAGTGGTGGGGCAACCAGTTCCTGCACACCGTGGTGCCGCTGCTGGCGATCGCCGACTGGGCGCTGTTCGACCGGCGCGGCCGCCTGCGCCCGCGGTACGCCGCGTGGTGGCTGGCGTTCCCGCTCGCGTACCTCGGTTTCGTCCTGGTGCGGGGGCTGCTCGTGCACCGCTACCCGTACCCGTTCCTCGACGTCGGGCAGCTCGGCTACGGGGGCGTCGGGTTCAGCGCGCTCTTCTTCGCTGTCGCGTTCTGGCTGCTCGGGCTGGTCTTCGTCGGCCTGGACCGGGGGTTGGCCGGGCGGGTCCGCGCGGTGCCGGCGGAGCCGGCGCCGGCCGCCGCGCCCGAGGAGAGTACGGCCGGGCCGCGCTGAGCGGCGGCGCCGCCCGGCCGCCGGTCACCCGGGGCCACGCCGCTCACCGGCGGCGCCGCCGACCCGGACCCGCGGGCCGGTGGTGCGGTCGCGGCCGTAGGCGTCGGCCCGCCCCCAGCGGCCCGGCACGTCCAGCAGCTCGATGCGCCCGTAGCCGTCGGGGACGTACGGGTTCACCAGGAGGTTCTCCCCGCACGGCCGTAGCCCGAGCATGGTGCCGAGCAGCATCAGCAGGCCGCCGGAGGCCCACGACTGGGGCCGGCCGGCCACCGGCAGCTGGACCGGGTACTTGGTGAGGCCGCGCGGGTAGCCGGCGATCACCTCCGGCACCGAGCCGCCGAGCGTCTCCACCGCGGCGAAGATGCCGGCGGCGACCTGGGCCGCCTCGGCGTCGTACCCGTAGCGGCGCAGGCCCGCCGCGACGAGCGCGTTGTCCGACGGCCAGACCGCGCCGAGGTGCGCGCCGACCGGGTTGTACGGCCGCTGCCCGGTGGCGTAGGTGCGCACCCCCCAGCCGGAGAAGAGTTCGGGGCCGCACAGGTGGGCGGCCAGCGCGTCGGCCCGCTCCGGTTCCACGATGCCGCTCCACAGCAGGTGCCCGAGGTGGGAGGTGAGCGCGTCCACCGGCTCCCCGTCCGGGGTCAGGGCGAACGCGTAGTAGCCCCGGTGCGGCAGCCAGAAGTCCCGGTGGAACCGCTCGCGCAGCCGCGCGGCCTCGGCCTCCAGCCGGTCGGCGTATCCGGGGTCGCCCCAGAACTCCCGGGCCAGCCGGGCGCCCCGGATCTTCGCGTCGTAGGCGTACCCCTGCAGCTCGCAGGTCGCCCGGGGGTACGGCGGCTCGACGGCGTGCCGGTCGACGACGGCCTCCGGCGAGTTGCGCCAGGTCTGGTTGACCACCCCGTTGACCGTGTTGCGTGGCTGGTAACGCAGGTAGCCGTCACCGCACAGGTCGCCGTACTCGTCGAGCCAGTCCAGCGCCATCCGGGTCGGGTGCCGCAGTTGCCGGACCAGGGCGGCGTCGCCGGACCAGCGCTCGTACTCGTCGAGCAGGATCACGAACAGCGGCGTGGTGTCGGCCGCGCCGTAGTACGCCCCGGTCGGCTGCTCGTCGAAGGCGGCCGACTCGCCGTACCGCAGCTCGGACAGGATCTTCCCGGGCTCCTCGTCGTGGTAGTCGTCGAGCTGCCCGCCCTGGAGCAGGGCGAGCAGCCGCAGCGTCGCCGGGGTGAGCTCCGGTGTGAACGGCAGGGTCTCCAGACAGGTGACGAGGGCGTCCCGGCCGTACAGCGCCATCGCCCAGGGCAGCCCACCCACCGGCACCCGATCGGTGTACGACAGTGGCTCGTACCGCAGCGAGGCCAGGTCGGTCAGCGCCTGCCGGTAGGCCGTGGTCAGCGCCTCCCGTTCGGCGACGAGCTGCGGCGCGTGGTCGAACCAGCGGGCCAGGTCCTCGCGCATGTCCTGGCGGATGTGCCGGCGGTGGGCCTGAAGGCTGGACCGCAGGTCCCGCCCCCCGGCGCCGTGCACGATCATGCTGACGTGCAGGTCGGTGTGCCAGGCGCCGTTCGGGGCGACCCGGATCCGGAAGGTCATGCCCTGCTGGTCGATCTCCACGGGCGCGGTGCTGGACACGATGGTCTCCCGGCCGAACCGGTCCCGCTCGTAGCAGATCCGCAGCTGCCGGCGCTCCGCGTCGGCGACGACGGCCGGCCGGCGCGGCCCGGGCCGGAGGATCTCGGAGGTGTCGGCGAAGTCGCTGCCGATGTCCATCCGCACGGTGAACTCGGCGGGCTCGGCCGAGTGGTTGAGCACGGTGAGCCGCTCGTTGAAGCTGTCGTTGAGGGACCGGTGCCGGAGCACCGAGACGTCGGCGTCCACGTAGTGGCTGGCGGCGCCGGGTACCAGCACGAACCGGGTCTCGAAGTAGGCCAGCTCGTCCCGGGACAGGGCGTTCAGCCGCTCCCCGTCGAGGGTGAGCACCCAGCGGGACAGGAAGCGGGTGTCGAGCGAGAACAGGCCGATCGGGGCGTACGGTTCGACCTCCATGTCACCGTGTGCGTCGCTGAGCGCGAAGGCGTTACCGGCGAGGACCCCCACCAGCTCCTTCATCGCGTCCCCACCCCGGCGCAACCCACCTCGCGGGGATGCCGGGCGCCGGGCGGGCCCGGGAAGAGCCGGCGCAGCGACGGCAGCAGCCGCAGATCGCCCTGCACGGTGAAGTCGTTGCGCAGCAGCGCCGCGCTCGCGTGCAGCCGGCCGGCGGCCATCCGGTCGAACACCTCGCGGTCGGCACGCACCACGAGGTCCGCATCGTCCGCGAGGCGCGCCACCCGGACCTCCTGGTGGTCGATCGTCAGATACCAGTGGTCGGTCCGCGCGCCGTCACGCATGTCCAGCCGGAGCGTGCCAACGGTGGTCTCCGGCAGGTCGGGGTGGTGGCCGGGGACCCGTCGGGCCAGGTACTCCGCCGCCGAGTCGCTCATGGGTCCCTCCCCGTGTCGTCGTGCACGGCCGGTCGCCGCGCGGCTCCGCCGCCCGCCGGGTTCCCGCGGGTCGGGTGAGCCCAACTCACCCCGTCGGGGTGAGCCGGGCTGGTGCGCCGGGCCGGAGGTCGGATATTCCGGAGGAATGGGGATGACCGGGGACGCCACGACCGAGGGGGACCAGCGCTATGCCACCGCCCTGGACGCGCAGCTCGACTGGCTGGTCACCCGGGCGCCCCGGGCCGCCGACGGCACCCTGTTCCACCTGCTCGGCAGCCGCCAGGTGTGGGCGGACACGGTCTACATGGTGGTGCCGCTGCTCGCGCTGGCCGGCCGGACGGACCTGGCCGCCGCGCAGGTCGACGGGTACCGCCGCCGGCTGTTCGACCCGCGCACCGACCTCTACGCGGCCCGCTGGGACGAGGACCGGGGCGAGCTGGACCGGCCGCGACCCTTGCTCGGGCACGCCGCGCTGCGCCGCGCCCGGGCGGCGGTCAGCCCCGCTGGATGAGCCCGCGCACGTACGCGGCCTGGCCGACGTGCTGGAGGTCGTCGTCCAGCACGCTCAGAAGCCGCACCCCGAGGGTGACGGGCGGGTCCCAGTTCTCGTCGACCACCCGGTCCAGGTCGGCCGGGCGCAGCCCGGCCAGGTACGCCAGGGTCCGGTCCACCACCGCCCGGTGGTAGTCCAGCAGCACCCCGCCGTCCTCCGGCCGCACCCGGGCGACCTGCTCGGGGCCGTACCCGTATCCGGTGTCGTCCGGGTCGGCGGTCAGCCCGAAGCGCCCCGCCCACTCGCCGCCGACCCAGAGCTGCTCCTCCCCCATCACCTCGCTCACCTGGTGGTCCTGGATCCGGGTGAGGTGCCAGACCAGCCAGCTCACCGGGTTCGACCCGGCGGCCGGGGCCTGCCGCAGCTGTTCCGGGCTCAGCCCGTCGAGCGCCCCCGCCACCAGGTCGGGCAGGCGGCCGTACGCCTCGGTCAGCAGGTCGTTCACGTCCACGGGTCCCACACTCCTCCGCCGTCGGTACCACCGGGGGCTGTACCGCCCAGGCCGGGCGGCAAACCCACCCCCTTAGGGTTGATCGCGTGGTTGCGGCGCTGGAGCTGTATCTCGACATCGACGCCACCCGGCGGATCCGGGTGCTCTGGGACGCGTTGGAGGCCGAGGGCGTGCAGAGCATGAGGTCGCTGCTGGAGCAGCGGCACCGGCCGCACGTCTCGCTGGCCGTCGCGCCGCGTCTCGACCCGCACCGGGTCGCGGAGGCGCTCGACGGGATGGTGGTGGCCGCTCCGCTGCGGCTGGAGTTCCAGCACGCCGGGCAGTTCGTCGGGCGGGTGCTCTGGCTCGGGCCGGCCCCCACGCCGGAGCTGCTGGCCCACCACGGTGCGGTGCACGAGCGGCTGGCCCGCGCCGGCATCGGCCTGGTGGAGCACTACCAGCCGGGCCGTTGGGTGCCCCACTGCACGCTGTCCATGCGGGTGCCGAACACGCTGATGGCCGCGGCGGTGCGCCGCTGCCTGGAGGTGCTGCCGGTGACCGCCACGGTGGTCGGCGCCGCCGTCACCGACCACGCCCGGGGCATCTCCCACCCGCTCGCCTGACTCCCGCACCGCGCAGCGGGTCAGCGCGGGCCGAAGTCGACCAGGAAGGTCGGATAGTCGGGCTGCGGGCAGGGGTCGCCGTGGTGGCCGAGCCGCTCGTAGAAGGGCGCCGCCCGCTCCCGGTGCGCCTGCCACTCCAGGTGGCGGGCCCGCCCGGCCGCCCACTCCGACACCGCCGCCAGCAGCCCGCGGCCCACGCCGCTCCGGCGCCGGTCCGGGCGTACGTGCAGGTCGTGCAGGCGGACCGTGCGGTGCGCGTCCCCGGTGCGCAGGTGCGGCCCGTGGTCCTGGGCGGCGGCGTACCCGATCAGCCCGTCGTCGTCGACGGCGCCGAGCAGCGCCCACCGCGGGTCGGCGAGCAGCAGCAGGAACCGCTCCCGGTGGACCTCGGCGGGCTCGTCGCCGACACCCATGTCGCGCAGCATCGGCCACAGCCGCGGCCAGTCCGGTCCGGTCAGCTCCCGCACGGTGCTCTTCACGCCGTCCAGGATGCCGCCGGGACCGGGTTTTGCGCCATCTGCCGCCGCCGATGGCGATGCCGCCGGACCGACGCAAGCTGGTAAAAGAGCAGGTCAAGGCCGTCCTGGCCACCCGAGGACGTGCGGCCGGAGCGCTCCCGAGCACGCCTTCAAGGAGGCATCCCATGGCCGCACCCGTCATCCGTTCCGTCACCGCCGATCCGACCGTCCTGCTGCCCGGTCAGTCCACCACCGTCCGCGTGGACGCCTACCATCCCGACTCGCGGCTGCTGACCCTCTCCGGCCGGGTCAGCGACCCCACCGGCGCCGCCTGGGACAGCCCCGTCCGGGTGGATCTCAGCGTGCCGCTGACCATCCAGCTCGGCAGCACCTCGCCCGGCGTCACCGTCACGCCGAACCCCACCGACCCGACCCGCTTCACGGTGACCGTGCTGGCCGGCCGGGGCACGGTCACCCTGACCGCCACGGCCCGGGACGCCATGGGTCGCACCGGCACGGCCGCCACCACCCTGACCGTGCCGCTGCTGGTCGGGATGAGCGCGGAGAAGGGAGCGCGCACCCAGCGGGCGGTGGCCGAGTATCCCGGCATCCGCTACATGCGCGACTTCGGCACGGACGGCGGGGACACGGACGCCCTGCCGGAGCTGCCCCCGCTGAACGCCGGCAAGTTCGTCGACGCGCCGTCGGCCGTCATGCACGTCTCGTGGAAGGACGACGTCGAGCAGTTGACCGGCTGGCTGGACGGGCTGAGCCGGCCGATCTACCTGACCTGGTACCACGAGCCGATGGGCGACGTGGCGCCGGCGACGTACCGGACCACCGCCACCCGGGTGGCGCAGATCGTCGCCGCACACCGGAACCGGCGCTGGGTCCTCGGGCACGGACCGATCGTCACCCGCTACTGGCTGGACGAGGGGCGTGGCAGCCCGACCGACTGGGGCTACCCCGGCATGACCCACTACGGCGTGGACTGCTACTCGCGGGACACCGCGACGTACTGGCCGGTGGCGCGGATGTTCGGGGTGGCGTTCGGCAAGGTGCGCGCCGCGTACCCGGGGATCCGGCTGCTGGTGCCCGAGTACGGGCTGAGCCGGACCACGGCCGACACCACCGGCGCGGGCCGCGCGCAGGCGATCCGGGACCACGTGACCTGGCTGCGGCAGCAGAACGACGTGGACGCGGTCGCCTACTGGAACAACTGGGCCGAGTTCGAGCTGGGCGACCCCCCGCTGGAGTCGACGGCCTGGCGGAACCTCCAGCTCGTCTGACGCCGCCGCCCGGCCCGGTGGGTCCCCGCCGGGCCGCGGTGCGGCGGCGGCCGAGAGGTGCCCAAGGGGCGGGTGGACCTAGACTGGCCGCGTGGGGGAGGCCGAGTGACCAGCGGGAGCGTGTCGTCGACGACGTACGGTCACGCCTGCCTGGCCTACGACGACCCGGCGGCCCTGGACGCCCGGGCGGTCGCCCACCTGGCCGCGGGCCTCGCGGCCGGCGAGCAGGTCTGGCTGGTCGCCCCCGGGAACACCGGCGCCCTGGCCCGCCGGCTGGACCGCCTCCCCGGTCTCGACGCCGCGCTGCGCCGGCGCGCGCTCCGGCTGCTCCCGGTGGAGGACGCCTACCGCCACGACGAGATCGTGGACCCGGAGAAGCAGGTCCGGGCGTACGCGAAGGCCACCACCGACGCGCTGGCCGCCGGCTACACCGGCCTGCGGGTGTTCGCCGAGGCCACCACGCTGGTCCGCACCGCCGCCCAGCGGGAGGCCTTCACCCGCTACGAGCACCTCATCGACCGCTGGATGCGATACCACCCGATGTCGGCCGTCTGCGCCTACGACCGGCGCGAGCTGAGCGAGGCGGCGATCGCCGAGCTGGCCTGCATGCACCCCGAGACCAACACCGACGTGCTGTTCCGGCTGCACGCCGGGGGCGGTGAGGCGGTCGTCGAGCTCGCCGGCGAACTGGACCCGTCCAACCACCGGCTCTTCGCCGCCGCGCTGGACCGGGCCGACCCGCGACCGGTGGGCGGCCGGCTCGTGCTCGACGCCACCGACCTGCGTTTCGTCGACCACCGCAGCCTGCTGCACCTGGGCGGGCACGCCCGCCGGCACAACGCCGTCGCCGTGCTGCGCACCTCGCGCACCGCCGCGGCCCGGCTGGTCGAGCTGCTCGACCTGGCCGAGGTGCGGGTGGAGGTGGTCCGGTGAGGACGGGCGCCGCCGCCGGTCACGTCGGCTACTACCACGAGGCGATCCTCTACGACTCCGACGAGCACCTGCTGGCCGTGGTGCTGCCGTTCCTGCTCGGCGGGGTCGAGGCCGGGGAGCCGACAGTGGTCGGCTTCGGCGGCCACAACGCGGATCTGGTCCGCCGGGCCCTGCCCGCCGGCGCCGCGGTCACCTTCCTGCCCGGCGGCGACCTCTACGCCCGCCCCACCGCCGCGATCCGCGCCTACCGCAAGCTGCTGGGCTCGTACGTGGCCGACGGCGCCCGGCAGATCCGGATCGTCGGCGAGCTGCCGCCGGCCGTGCTCGGCGCCACCTGGGACTGGTGGGCCCGCTACGAGTCGGCCATCAACCACGCCTACGACGACTTCCCGCTGTGGAGCATGTGCGCGTACGACACCCGGAGCACCGCGCCCGGGGTGCTCGCGGACGTGACGCGGACCCACCCCCGGGTGGCGTTGCCGGACGGCAGCCACGTGCCGACCGACGTCTACACCGAACCGGCGAGTTACCTGGCCGAGCACCGCCTCATGCGGCCCGACCCGGTGCAGGGGACGGCGCCGACGGTGGAGCTGGTCGACCCGACCGCGGCCGAGGCACGGGACGCCGTACGCGCCGCGCACCGGGGGCAGCTCCCGGCCGACCACCTCGACGACCTGGTCGTGTCGGTCAGCGAGGTGGTGAGCAACGCGCTGCGGCACGGCGTGCCGCCGGTGCGGATGCGGCTGTGGAGCGCGCCGGACCGGATGGTGGTGACCGTGCACGACCGGGGTCCCGGCCCCAGCGACCCCTACGCGGGCCTGCTGCCCGCGGGCAACGGCGCCGCCGGTGGCCTGGGCCTGTGGATCAGCCACCAGTCGTGCAATCATGTGGCGCTGCACCGGGACGCCGACGGCTTCACCGTCCGGCTGACCGCCGGAAATCCGTACTTCCCGGTCTGAGTCGGCCCGCGTTCGCGGTCGTGGGCGGGGCGGGGCGGAACCCGCGCGCCGACGGCGGTACCGTTGCGCCTCATCACGCCCTGCGGGGCGGTCATCCGCCGGCCTGGCGCTGGCGAACCGACGGAGGATGGCGCATGTCCAACGGCGAGGAACCGTTCGCACACCACGACGACGTGTCCGCGCGACCGAGTTTCGACCAGGCGCTGCGCGGCTACGACAAGCGCCAGGTGGACCGGTACGTCGAGCAGATGGACGGCGAGCTGACCGCCGTGACGGCCGACCGGGACCGCGCGTACGCGCAGCTGCGGGAGCTGACCGCACAGGCGCAGCGCGCGCAGACCGAGGTCGCCGAGCTGCGCCAGCGCCCCACGCAGGTGGACCGGGCGTCCTTCCGCGACCTCGGGCCGATGGTCGACCAGATCCTCGACCTGGCCGAGAAGCAGGCCGGTCAGATCACCGAGACGGCCACGAAGCGCGCGGCCGACCTCCAGGCGCAGGCGGAGAAGGTGCTGGCCAGCGCGCGGGACGAGGCGGAGCGGGACCGGCGCGAGCTGGCCGAGGAGCTGTCCACCCGCCGGGCCGAGCAGGAGCGGGCGGACGAGGAGCGGCACGCCGCCGCGCAGGCCGAGCTGACCGCCATCCGGGAGCTGACGGAGAAGCTGCGCGTCGAGGGGCAGGCGGCCCACGACCGCGCCCAGCAGGAGGCGAAGCGGGTAGCCGAGCAGAGCGCCCAGCAGGTCGAGCAGGCCCGCTCCGCGTCGGAGGCGCTGGTGAAGGCGGCGCGCACGCAGATCCAGCAGGAGGTGCAGGCCAACCGGAGCAAGGCACAGCAGGAACTGGCCCAGTGGCAGGCCACCATGACCCGGGAGCTGGACGAGCAGCGGGCCGCGGCCGAGCAGGAGCTGGCCGACCGGGCCAGCGCCGCCGAGCGGGACATCGCCGCCCTGGTCGCCGAGGCCCAGCAGTACGCCACCGAGGTCCGCGAGCAGGCCGACGAGGAGAACGCGACGCACCAGGAGCAGCTCGCCACGGTGCAGCAGGAGATCCAGCAGCGGCAGGAGGCGCTCACCCAGCTCCAGGCCGAGCTGGAGACCGTCGCCCAGCAACTGGAGCACACCCGCCAGGAGATCGCGACGGTCGAGCAGGAGGGCGCCGCGCTGGAGGAGCAGCTGGTCGGCGTACGCCGGGACCTGGTCACGGAGACCAAGCGGCTGGAGGACGCGCGCCGGGCGGCGGACCTGGCCGAGCAGCACGCGAAGGAGACCCGGGCCCGGGTGCAGCGGGAGGCCAAGCGGGTCGCCGACCTGGCCGCCGCGGCGGTGATGGCGGCCGCCGCGGGCGGTGTGGAGACGGCCGAGTACCCGATGGTGGCGCCGCGTCCGGCCGCGACGCCCGCGGAGGCCACTCCGGTGGTGGTGCCCGCTCCGGCCCTGGTGGCCGTCCCCGTCGCGCCGGCGGCTCCCGCCGTACCGGCCGACCCGGAGCCCGGCGAGCCGGCCGACGGCGACCGGCCCACGGCCGAGCCGTTCCTGGAGCGGGCCTCCCTGGACCGGCCGAGCTTCGACGCGTTCGCGGTGCGCACCCCGGCGCAGCGGCCCGCCCCCGGGGCGGAGGTCACCGGGGAGCCGGCGGCCGGTCCGGAGGGCGGCGTCCCCGCCAACGCCTGACCCGTCCCCGCCGTCGGTCAGCCGAGGGCGGCGGCGAGGTCGGCGAGATGGCGGGCCACCGGACCCACGGTGAGCACCCCGCTGCCGGCGCCGGCCAGCTCGTCGACGGCGGGGCGCAGGGCGGCGTGCAGCCGGGCCATGGTGGGGCGGTCGTCGAGGGCGAGGGCGGCCCGGGCGGCCACGCAGAGCCGGGCCTCGCGCAGCAGGTCGTGCGGCGAGGGCGGCAGGGCGTGCAGCGCGGCCGCGGCCTCGTCCCGACGCCCGGCGGCGAGCAGGGCCAGCGGCCGGACCCACGGCGCGTACGGGCCGGCGTGGTCGGCGTCGGCCAGCGCCGGTCCGGGGTCGTCGCCGGTGGACAGCCGCAGGCAGAGCAGGGCGAACGGCAGCAGCCCGGCGGCCATGCCGGGCATCTGCCCGGCGTCGAGCCGGACGGCCGCCGCCCGGTACGCGGTCTCGGCCTCGGCGCCGCGTCCGGCGACGGCCAGCCGGAGGGCGGCGTACCAGGCGGTGAAGACGCCGACGAGGGGCAGCTCGTAGCGCGCGGCGAGGCGGTCGGCGGCGGCCGCGTGGGTGTCGGCGGCGGCCAGGTCGGCGCGGGCGCAGTGCGCCTGGAGTGCGACGAGGTGCCCCAGCACCTCGAAGGTGACCAGCCCGTGCCGGGCGGCCAGGTCGACCAGTTCGGCGCCGATGCGGGCGCGTTCCGGTGCCCGGCCGGCCCGGTCGAAGGCGTGCATGAAGCGGGCGTTGAGCGCGAAGGCCAGCAGGGCCGGGTCGTCGAGGCGGCGGGCGATCTCCTCCGCCTCGGCGGCCGCCCGCCGGCCCCGGTCGCCGATGTCGCCGCGCAGCTCCAGGGCGAGGGTGCAGAGCAGCCGGCCACGCCGGGCCGCCTGGTCGGCGGGGAGCGCGGCGAGGGCGGCCCCGGCCGCGGCGACGATCCGCCGGGACAGCTCCTCGTCGTCGTTGCGGGTCCAGACGGCCGGCACGTCGAACGCGGCCAGCACGTCCGCGGTGAGCCCGGGGTCGGCGAGGCGTTCGACGGTGGCGACCGCCTCGGCCCGCAGCCGGCGGGTCCGGTCGAGGTGGCCGGTGACGGCGAGGGTGCGGCCCCAGCCGATGACCGCCGCCAGTCGCCCGCGTACGTCGTTCCCGCCGGCCCGGTCGTGGGCGGCCACGGCCTGCTCCCAGAGCCGGGCCGCCTCGTGCGGGTGGCAGCGCCGCTCGGCCCGAACCGCTCCGGCCGTGGCGTACCGGGCGGCCCGGGTCGCGGCGTCCGGGCCGGGGGCCTGTCCGAAGTGGTGGGCCAGGGCGGTGACGTCGTCGGGCCGGAGCCGTTCGAGCACCGCCCCGACGGCGGCGTGCCAGCGGGCCCGGCGCGGCGCCGACAGGTCGGTGTAGAGGGTGTCGCGGACGAGGATGTGGGCGAACCGGGTGCCGTCGGCGGTGAGGAACCCGGCCTGCGCCGCCCGGTCCACGGCGTCCAGCGTGGCGTCCTCGCCGGCCAGCGCGGCCAGCACGTCCGGGTCGAGGTCGCGGCCGAGCACGGCGGCCTGCGCCAGCACCGTCCGGGTCGGCTCGGGCAGTTGGGCGAGGCGGTGCCGGATGACGTCCCGCACGCCGGCCGGGACGCGTTCCACCGCGGCGGCGCCCTCGGCGGCGAGCAGCCGGGCCAGTTCCCGGACGAAGAACGGGTTGCCGCCGCTGCGCCGGTGCAGCGCCCGCACGGTGTCCGGGTCCGCCGCGCCGGCCACGGCCCGGACCAGGTCGCCCGTCTCCGTCTCGGCGAGCCCGCCCAGGTAGACGCGGACCGGTTCGGTGGGCGCGAGCCGGGCCAGCGCTCCGGTCAGCGCCGGGGTGATTCCGGTGGCCCGGTACGTGCCGATCGCCAGGACCGGCCCGGTCACCGGCTCCGGGCCGGTGAACAGCGCGGTCAGCAGGTCGAGGGTGTCCTCGTCGGCCCGGTGCAGGTCGTCGAGGACGAGCAGCACGGGCCCGTGCCGCGCCGCCGCGCCGACCCGGGCGCCCGCGATCCGGTGCAGCCGGTAGCGGGCCACGGCCGGCTCCGCGGCGCCCGGCGCGTCCGCCGTGGTGTCGCCGGACACGCCGCCGGGGACCGGGGTGCCGGACAGGCCGTCGGTGGCCCGCGGCGCCGGCCCGGTCGCCGGCGCCCCGGCCGGCTCGGGCAGGGCGGCGGCGAGCTGCGTCCACGGCCAGGCGGCCGGTGCGCCCTCGTACTCCGGGACCCGCCCGACGGCGCAGGTCCAGCCGGCGGTGGCGAGCCGGTCGGCCAGCGCCTCGACGAACGCGGTCTTGCCCGCGCCGGCGTCACCGGAGACCAGGGCGAGGGCCGGCCGGCCGCGCCGGGACACCTGTTCGGCCAGCCCCGTCAGGGTCGCCAGCTCGGCCGCGCGTCCCACGAACGGGCGCCCCTCCTCCCCCGCTGTCCCGGCCGGTGGCGCGGCGGGGACGGCGACCGCCGCCGGGTCGAGGTGCGGGGCCTGGGCGAGGATGTCCGACTCCAGGCGGCGCAGCCGGGGGCCGGGGTCCACCCCCAGCTCCCGGACCAGCACGGCCCGGGCCTCCCGCAGCGCGGCGAGCGCGTCGCCCTGCCGGCCGGCCCGGTAGAGGGCGGTGGCGAGCAGCCGCCAGGTCTCCTCCCGCAGCGGCTGCGCGGCGGCCTGGGCGCGCAGGTCGCCGGCGGCCTCGGCGGCGCGGCCCAGGGCCAGCAGGGCCTCGCCGCGCCGCTCGACGGCGAGCATCCGCAGCTCGTCCAACCGGTCGATCTCCGCCCGTGCCCACGGCTCGGCGGCGAACTCCGCGTAGGCGGGGCCGCGCCAGAGGGCGAGCGCGCCGTCCAGGGCGGCCAGCGCCGGGCCGGCCCGCCCGGCCGCGAGCAGTTCCCCCGCCGCACCGGCCGCCGCCTCGAACCGGCCCGCGTCGACCGCCTCGGGGGCGGCCGCCAGCGCGTACCCGGGCGGGGCGGTGACCAGGAGCCGGGCCGGCTGCCGCGGGGGCCGGTCGGGCTCCAGGGCCCGGCGCAGGTCGGCCACGAAGGTGCGGACCGCGCCGATCGCGCCCTCCGGCGGCTCCGCCCACAGGTCGCCGACGAGCCGGTCGACGGGCACCACGCGGCCCCGGGCGACCAGCAGGCGGGCCAGCACGGCGCGCTGCCGGGGGCCCTTCAGCGCCACCGGGCCCCGCTCGCCCGCGGCCACCAGCGGCCCGAGCACCCCGAAGGTCACTCCGGGTACGCGCTGCTGGCTGGTCACCCCGCCCACTCTAGGCAGCCCGGTGCGCGCGCACCGGCGGCCCGACCAGGGCACTCATCCGATGCTGATCGGCCACTGACGGGCGCCGGGCAGGCTCGACGAGACCCGATCAACCCGGAGAGGACACCTCATGATCAACGGATTCGAGTCGCGGCGCGTCACCGTCGCCGACGGCGTCGCCCTGCACGCCGCGGTGGGCGGCAGCGGCAGCCCGGTCGTGCTGCTGCACGGCTTCCCGCAGACCCACCTGATGTGGCGGCACGTCGCCGCGGACCTCGCGGCCGACCACACGGTCATCTGTCCCGACCTGCGGGGGTACGGCGACAGCGACAAGCCCGCCGACACCGACGGCACGGCGTACGCCAAGCGGACCATGGCGGCCGACGTGGTGGCGCTGGCGCGGGCGCTGGGGCACGACCGGTTCGCCCTGGCCGGGCACGACCGCGGCGCCCTGGTGGCGATCCGCGCCGGCCTGGACCACCCGGAGACGGTCACCCACCTGGCCTCGCTGGACGTGCTGCCCACCCTCGACACCTGGGAGGTGATGCACGGCGTCACCGCCGCGGTCGGTTTCCACCTCTATCTGATGGCCCAGCCGCCGGGGCTGCCCGAGCGGCTGATCGGCGCCGCTCCGGACGAGTTCTTCGGCCACTTCCTCGACCTCTGGGCCGGCGACCCGGACGCGATCCCCGCCGACGTGCGCGCCGCGTACCTGCGGGCCTGCCGGGCGGCGGTCCCCTCGATCGTGGCGGACTACCGCGCGTCGGCCGGCGTCGACCTCGCCCACGACGAGGCGGACCGGGCGGCGGGCCGGGTGCTGCGGATGCCGGTGACCGTGCTCCAGCAGGACTGGGGTGCCGCGCTCGGCTTCGACGCGGCGGCGCGCTGGCGGGCCTGGGCGCCGGACCTGCGGCACGTGCCGGTGTCGTACGGCCACTTCATGGCCGAGGAGGCTCCCGCCGAGGTGGTGAAGGAGCTGCGCGCGCTGCTGGCCCGCTGAGCCGGCCCTTGCCCCCGAACGTGGAAGATGCAAATATTCAGATCACTGTACGTGTGGGGGTTCTCACGTTCGGGGGTTGATCGACATGCGGAAGACTTCCTCGATGGCGGCGGCGGTCGCGCTGACGCTGGGCTGCACCGGTGTGGCGGTGGTGAGCGCGGCGGGCCCGGCGAGCGCGACGTGCAGCCACGGGCACTCCAACATCGACACCAAGTTGGGCTCGCTCTTCAACGCCACCAACGTCAACATCCGTACCGGCCCGCACACGACCTGCGGCTCGCTCGGCTACGGCCAGCTCAGCCACAGCGTCGACTTCCACTGCTACACCAACGGCGACCGGGTCAGCGCGAACGGGCACACCACCTACACCTGGACCTACCTGAGGGACAGCACGACCGGGGTGTCCGGCTGGGTCGCCGACGCCCTGCTCGACAACCTCGGCAGCAGCGTCGCCTGCTGACCGCCCCCGCACGGCCCGCACCGAGCGGGCAGGATGGTCCGGCATGACCGAGCCACGCCTGTACCCGCCCGTCGAGCCGTACGCCACCCACCGGATCGCCGTCGGCGACGGCCACGAACTCCACGTGGAGGAGGTGGGCCGGCCGGACGGCGTACCCGTGGTCTTCCTGCACGGCGGGCCGGGCGGCGGGCTGGTGCCGGCGGCGCGGCGGTTCTTCGACCCGCTGCGCTACCGCGCGGTGCTGTTCGACCAGCGCGGCGCGGGGCGCAGCACCCCGTTCGGTGAGCTGCGGGGCAACACCACCTGGCACCTCGTGGCCGACCTGGAGACGATCCGGGAACGGCTCGGGATCGACTCCTGGCTGGTGTTCGGCGGGTCGTGGGGGGTCACCCTCGGCCTGGCGTACGCCCAGACCCACCCGGAGCGCGTCACCGGGCTGGTCCTGCGCGGGGTGCTGCTGCTGCGGCGCAGCGAGCGGGACTGGTTCTACCAGGGCGGCCTGCGCCACCTCCAGCCCGACGAGTGGGAGCGGTTCGTCGCCCCGATCCCCGCCGCCGAGCGGGACGACGTGCTGGCGGCGTACCACCGGCGGCTGCACGGGCCGGACGAGGCGCGGGCCCGGGCCTGCGCGGTCGCCTGGGGGCGCTGGGAGGCGGTCAACTCCTCGCTGCGCCCCGACCCGGGGGTGCTCGCCCACTTCACCGCCGAGGAGCAGGCGCTGCCGATCGCGCGGATCCTCTCCCACTACGCCGTGCACGGCGGCTTCCTCACCGAGACGCAACTGCTCGACGGCGTGGACCGGATCCGCCACCTGCCCGCCGTGATCATCAACGGCCGCTACGACCTGTGCTGCCCGCCGGTGTCCGCGTACGACCTGGCCCGGCGCTGGCCGGAGGCCGACCTGCGGATCGTGCCCGACGCGGGCCACTCGGCCGCCGAGCCGGGCATCGCCCGGGAGCTGCTCCGCGCCACCGACCGGTTCGCCGACCTGCTCAGCTGACCGGCCCCGCGTCCGCCAGCAGCGCCCGGATCGGCTCGCCGACGGCCGGGTCGACCGGGAACCGGGCCGCCAGCCAGTCGAGCGTGGCCCGGGCGGCCGCCGCGTTGTGCCGGTAGCCGGGGACCATGGCGGCCAGCGGCAGCACCTCCGGCGGGTACGCCTGCTCGACCCGGCGGCTCGGGTCGAACGGGTCCCGCCGGTGCGCCGCCGACGGCTCGGCGAGCCGCAGCAGGGCGAGCACCCGGTCCACCGCGTACGACTGGATGAACCGCGCGGCGGTGAGCCGTTCCCCGCGCAGCTCGCGGTGCAGGCCGACGTAGAGGTTGGTGAGCGCCTCGTTGAGGTGGAACTCCACGGTGTCGTACGGCGTGGCGGGGCGCGGCGGCGCACCGCTGTCGGCCAGCCCGGCCGGGGCGTCGGGGCGCTGCCAGACCACCCGGGCGCCGGTGAACGGCAACCGGGCCAGCTCGGCAACGGTGAAGACGGCGTACTCCACGAAGATCCCGTCGGCGTAGCGCGCCTTGCGGCCGTTGCGCTCGTTGGCGAAGCTGTACGCCACCGGGCAGGGCGCCGCCAGCCAGTCGGTCGAGTCGACGTAGCGGCCCACCGCGCCGTCGGCGACGACGAGGAAGAAGTCCAGGTCGGAGTGGTCGTCGAGCCGGTCGTGGTCGGCGCCGGCCGAGCCGAGGCCGAGCAGGGCCACGGTGTCCGGCCGGGTGGCGAGATGGGCGGCAAGGTCGTCGAGCCGGCGCAGCATCGGGTGCATGCCGTCGCCCCTT
Source organism: Micromonospora sp. NPDC005707 (assembly GCF_040631005.1). Taxonomy (NCBI): domain Bacteria; kingdom Bacillati; phylum Actinomycetota; class Actinomycetes; order Micromonosporales; family Micromonosporaceae; genus Micromonospora; species Micromonospora sp. NPDC005707. The sequence goes on along the minus strand of NZ_JBEXYR010000006.1, from coordinate 458,508 downwards.
TCGTGAAGAGTCGACGTTTCAGCCCGTGCGGCCCTGCGCCGCCGCCGGGGTCGCGACACCGATGCCCGCCATTCTGCGTCGGACCCCCGACAGCCCTCAAGTCCGCGCCTACCGATCCGCCAGCGGCGCTGGCAAGATCGGCGGGGTGACGGGTGCGCTGTTCGCGGTCAGTGACCTCCACGTGTCGTACGCCGAGAACCGCACCGTCGTGGACGGCCTGCGGCCGGAGTCGGCGGACGACTGGCTGCTCGTGGCCGGCGACGTGGGCGAGGTGTTCGCGGACGTCGAGCGGACGTTGCGGCAGCTCCGCGACCGGTTCGCCCGGGTCGTCTGGGTGCCCGGCAACCACGAGCTGTGGACCCATCCGGCCGACCCGGTGACCCTGCGCGGCCGGGCCCGCTACGACGCGCTGGTGGGGATGTGCCGCGACCTGGGCGTGCTCACCCCCGAGGACGACTATCCGGTGTGGCACGGCGAGGGTGGGCCGGTCACCGTGGCGCCGCTGTTCCTGCTCTACGACTACTCGTTCCGGGCCCCCGGCACCAACTCGAAGGAGGAGTCGCTGCGCGCGGCGTACGCAGCGGGGGTGGTGTGCACCGACGAGATGCTGCTGCACCCCGACCCGCACCCGGACCGGGAGTCCTGGTGCTGGGAGCGCATCGCCGAGACCGAGCGGCGGCTGGCCGCCGTCGACCCGGCGCTGCCGACCGTGCTGGTGAACCACTGGCCGCTGGTCCGCCAGCCCACCGACGTGCTCTGGTACCCGGAGTTCGCCCAGTGGTGCGGCACCGACCGCACCGCAGACTGGCACCTGCGGCACCGCGCCGCCGTGGCGGTCTACGGGCACCTGCACATCCCCCGCACCACCCACTACGACGGGGTGCGCTTCGAGGAGGTGTCGCTGGGCTACCCGCGCGAGTGGGGCCGGCGGGGTGGCGAGCCCCGGCCGATGCGGCGCATCCTCGGCGGCGCCGCGTGATCGAGGCCCTGCTCCCGCCACCGGCGGTCGCCGTCGAGGCGTTCGCCGACATCCCCGGCGAGGCCACCTGGCCCGGTGAGGAGGACCTCCTCGCCCGGGCCGTGGAGGCCCGCCGCCGCGAGTTCGTCACGGCCCGCCGCTGCGCCCGGGAGGCCCTGGCCCGCCTCGGGTACGCCCCGGCGCCGATCCGCCCCGGCCCCGGGCGGGAGCCGCGGTGGCCGGCGGGCGTGGTCGGCAGCATCACCCACTGCGACGGCTACCGGGCCGCGGCGGTCGCCCCGGACACCGCGCTGGCCGGGCTCGGCATCGACGCCGAACCCCACGAGCCGCTGCCCGACGGCGTGACCCAGGTGGTCACCACGGCCGGCGAGCCGGCCACGCTGGCCCGGCTGCGCGCCGCCCACCCGGCCGTGCACTGGGACCGGCTGCTGTTCAGCGCCAAGGAATCCGTCTACAAGGCGTGGTACCCGCTGACCGGGCGCTGGCTCGGTTTCGAGGACGCCGAACTGTCCGTCGACCCGGCCGCGGGGCGCTTCACGGCCCGGGTGCTGGTCGACGGCACCCGCGCCGACGGCGGCCCGCCGCTGGCCGCGCTGCACGGCCGCTGGCTGGTCGCCGGCGGGCTCGTGGTCACGGCCGTGGCCGTGCCTCGGCAGCCCTGACCCGGTGGCGCCGCCGGCCGGGCGTGACGACTCCCACCCGCCCGGGTGATCCGGGTTTGCCCGGTCCGGCCAAGGGTAGGGCCGTGAGGGCCCGGTCATTTTCCCCCCACGGAGGACAGGCCCCGATGGATTCCAGCAAGCCCGCCAAGGTCGTCAAGGATGTCGTGGAGGCCGCCACGGAGAAGGTCACCGACGTGCTGACCCCGGACGTGCCCGGCGCGCCGGGCAGCGCCCCACCGTCCGTCGAGGAGCCGACGACGCCGCACGGTCCGTTGCCGCCGAAGGAGGAACAGGGCGCCCCGGACACGCGCACCCCGACCGGCGCGGAGACCGGCGTCCCGAAGATCGCGAAGGGGCAGCAGGGCGCCTACCTCACCACCGCCAACGGGGCCCGGCTCCGCGACACGGACCACTCGCTCAAGGCCGGCCCGCGCGGCCCGGTGCTGCTCCAGGACCACCACCTGCGCGAGAAGATCACCCACTTCGACCACGAGCGCATCCCGGAGCGGGTGGTGCACGCGCGCGGCGCCGGTGCGCACGGCGTCTTCGTCGCCTACGGCACCGCCGAGGAGGTCACCCGGGCGGGCTTCCTGAAGAAGGGCACGGAGACCCCGGTCTTCGTCCGCTTCTCCACGGTGCTCGGCTCGCGCGGGTCGGCGGACACGGTCCGCGACACCCGCGGCTTCGCGACCAAGTTCTACACCGACGAGGGCACCTTCGACCTGGTCGCCAACAACATGCCGGTGTTCTTCATCCAGGACGCGATCAAGTTCCCGGACATCATCCACGCCGGCAAGCCGCACCCGGACCGGGAGATCCCGCAGGCGCAGAGCGCGCACGACACCTTCTGGGACTTCGTCTCCCTGCACACCGAGGCGCAGCACCACACCATGTGGAACATGTCCGACCGGGGCATCCCCCGCTCCTACCGGACCATGGAGGGCTTCGGCGTCCACACGTTCCGGCTGGTCAACGAGGCCGGGGCCACGGTGCTGGTCAAGTTCCACTGGAAGCCGAAGCTGGGCGTGCACTCCCTGACCTGGGAGGAGGCGCAGCTGATCGGCGGCATCGACCCGGACTTCCACCGCCGCGACCTCTACGACGCCATCGAGGCGGGCGCGTACCCGGAGTGGGAGCTGGGCATCCAGGTCTTCCCGGACACCCCGGAGGAGACCTTCGCCGGGATCGACCTGCTCGACCCCACGAAGATCGTGCCGGAGGAACTGGCGCCGGTGCAGCCGGTCGGCCGGCTCACCCTCAACCGGACGCCGCGGAACTTCTTCGCCGAGACCGAGCAGGTCGCCTTCCACCTCGGGCACCTGCCGCCGGGCATCGACGTCACCAACGACCCGCTGTTGCAGGGCCGGCTCTTCTCGTACCTCGACACGCAGCTCACCCGCCTCGGCGGGCCGAACTTCACCCAGATCCCGATCAACCGGCCGCACGCCGAGGTCAACGACATGCTCCGGGACGGCTTCCACCAGCACGCGGTGCACGCGGGCGTGGCGCCCTACCGGCCGAACTCGCTCGACGCCGGCAACCCCTTCCCGGCCGGCGACCGCGAGAACGCGTTCGTCGACACGCCGGTCACGGTCGCGGAGGCCCCGAAGGTACGGGCGGCCCCGGCCTCGTTCGACGACCACTACAGCCAGGTACGGCTGTTCTGGCTGAGCATGTCGCCGGTGGAGAAGGAACACATCATCCGGGCGTACACCTTCGAGCTGGGCAAGTGCTACCACCAGGCGATCAAGGAGCGCCAGCTCCAGTGCCTGGCCAACATCGACCCGGTGCTGTGCGAGCAGGTCGCCACCGGCCTGGGCCTGCCGGTGCCGAAGCCGACCGTGCCGCTGGCCGAGGTGCAGCCGAGCCCGGCCCTGTCGCAGGTCGGCCGGGAGTGGCCGGCGGACGGCCGGATGGTGGGCATCGTGGTGGACGCGGACAGCGACCTCGACGGGGTGAGCCAGGTTCGGCGGGCGGTGTTCGCCGCCGGCATGGTGCCGCTGCTGGTCGCCGCGCACGGCGGCACGGTCGGCGACCTGCCGGTGCAGCGCACCTTCGCCACCGGCCGGTCCGTGGAGTTCGACGCGGTCCTGCTGGCCGGGGCACCGGCGCCCGCGCCGGACGCGCTGCCCGCCCGGGACGCCAAGGCGGGCGCGGCCGGCTCCACCACCGTCGACCCGCGGGTGCTGCTGCTGGTCGAGGAGGCCTGGCGGCACGCCAAGGCGATCGGCGCCTGGGGTGCCGGGGCCGAGGTGCTGCGCCAGGCCGAGGTGGCCGGCACGCCCGGTGTGGTCACCGGCGACTCCGGCGCCGAGGTCTTCGACACGGTGCAGCAGCTGATGGCGGCGCACCGGGTCTGGGAGCGGTTCCCCGCCTCAGTCTCCTGAGCGGATGCCGAAGGGGCGGCCCCCGGTCGGGGGCCGCCCCTTCGGCGGTGTGAGCCGCCGACGTTTGCGCCGCGCGCCGACGGGAAGGCCGGGGGCCTCACAGTCAGGAGCGGCGGATGAACGGACCCATGGGCGGCGAGCCGGTCGGCGATCTCGAACTCGTGCACACCTTCACCGGGCCGATGCCGACCGGGGTCAGCGTGTCGCACACCGGCCGGGTCTTCGTGAACTTCCCCCACTGGGGGGACGAGGTGCCGGCGACCGTCGTCGAGCTGCGCGACGGCCGGGAGGTGCCCTTCCCGGACGAGGCCTGGAACAGCCCGTCCGGGGACGACGACGCGCACGCCTTCGTCTCGGTGCAGAGCATCGTGGTGGACCCGGCGGACCGGCTCTGGGTGGTCGACACCGGCAGCCCGATGTTCCAGCCGACGAAGCCGGGCGGCCCGAAGCTGATCCGGGTCGACCTGGACACCGACACCGTCGGGCAGGTCATCACCTTCCCGACCGACGTGGCGCTGCCCACCACGTACCTCAACGACGTGCGCTTCGACCTGCGCCGCGGCGACGCCGGCCTCGCCTACCTCACCGACTCCTCCGACTCCGGGCCGAACGGCATCGTCGTGGTGGACCTGGCCACCGGCGCATCGTGGCGGCGGCTGCACGACCACCCGTCCACGAAGGCGGAGCCGCTGGACTCGTTCCGGCCGGTCGTGGAGGGACGGCCGTTCCTGGAGCGCCCGGCCGACGGGCCGCCGAAGCCGGTCGAAATGGGCTCGGACGGCATCGCCATCTCCGCCGACGGCTCCCGGCTGCACTACTGCCCGCTCGCCTCGCGCCGCTGGTACAGCGTGGCAACCGACGCCCTGGCCGACCGGACGCTACGCGAGGAGCAGGTGGCGGCCACGGTCGTGGACGAGGGCGACAAGGGCGGCGGCTCCGACGGCCTGGAGACCGACGACTCCGGTGCGTTCTACCTGACCTCCTACGAGCACAACGCCGTGCTGCGCCGCCGGCCGGACGGCGAGTTCGAGACCGTGGTGCACGACCCCCGGCTGCTCTGGCCCGACACGATGTCGGTGGCCGCCGACGGCTACCTCTACGTCACCGCCAACCAGCTGCACCGGCAGGCGAAGTACCAGTGCGGCGCCGACCTGCGGCGCAAGCCTTACGCCCTGTTCCGCGTCCGCATCGACGCCGGACCGGTCCGCCTGCGCTGACCACCCCGCCCGGATTCATCGAAGGACATCGTTGACGGCTTAGTTAATACTCTTTAATATTTGGTCCACCTCGAGGAACCGTCCCCCGTCCGACCCGTACCGCCCGGCCGCGCCGGCCCCGACCAGCGCCGGCCGGGCGCTGCGGCGCCCCCTGCACCGGGAAGGCCCTCGATGTCCGCACCGCGCCCCCGCCGCCGCTCCCCCGTGGCCGCCGGCCTGCTCGCGCTCGCCACCGCCACCGCGACGCTCGCGCTGGCCCCGACCGCCGCCGAGGCCGTCGTCCTGCCGAACAACTTCAAGAGCGTCGGCTACATGCCGTCCTGGAGCGGCAGCGTCAACAGCATCCAGTACGGCAAGCTCACCCACATCAACTACGCGTTCGTGCTGCCCAACAACGACGGCAGCCTGCGCCCCGTGGAGAACCCGAGCAAGCTCTCCTCGCTGGTGTCGCTCGGGCACGCCAGCAACGTCAAGGTGTCGATCGCGATCGGCGGCTGGAACGACGGCAACGACTCCGCGTTCGAGGCGCTCGCCGCGAACTCCGGCGCCCGCGGCGCGTTCGTCACCAACGTGGTCAACTTCGTCAACCAGTACAACCTCGACGGCGTCGACATCGACTGGGAGTATCCCGACCCGGGCGCCTCGGCCACCAACTACACGGCGCTCATGCAGCAGCTCGGCAGCGCCCTGCACAGCCGCGGCAAGCTGCTCACCGCCGCCGTGGTCTCCGAGGGCTACTACGTCGACGGCGTGCCCCCGGCGGTCTTCGGGTCCGTCGACTGGCTGAACATCATGGCGTACGACGGCGGCAGCCCGCACGCCAACTACGACTGGTCGGTCAACAGCGTCAACCTGTGGAAGTCGCGCGGCCTGCCCGCCGCCAAGGCGGTGCTCGGCGTGCCCTTCTACAGCCGGCCCGGCTACTACACCTATTCGGCCCTGGTCGGCATGGACCCGGCCAACGCCAACCGCGACTGCACCACGGTGAGCGGCGCGCAGCAGTGCTACAACGGGGTGCCGACCGTGAAGCGCAAGACCCAGTGGGCGCTGGCCAACGCCGGCGGGATGATGAACTGGGAGCTGTCCCAGGACACCACGGGCTCCACGTCGCTGGTCAGCGCGATCTACGACACCGTCATGGGCGGCGGCACCCCGCCGCCGAGCGGGCGAACCGGCCCGATCACCGGCATCGGCGGCAAGTGCGTCGACGTCGCCGCGGCCGGCACCGCCAACGGCACGGCGATCCAGCTCTACACCTGCAACGGCACGGGCGCGCAGAGCTGGACGGTGGCGGGCGACGGCACCCTGCGGGCGCTGGGCAAGTGCGCCGACGTGGCCAGCGGCTCCACGGCCAACGGGGCGAAGGTGCAGCTCTGGGACTGCAACGGCAGCGGCGCCCAGGTCTGGCAGGCGCAGTCCAACGGCACCCTGCGCAACCCGCAGTCGAACAAGTGCCTGGACGCCACCGACAACAGCTCCGCCAACGGCACCCGGCTGCAGATCTGGGACTGCTTCGGCGGGGCCAACCAGGTCTGGCGGCTGCCGGTCTGAGCACCGGCCGTGATCCCCGCCGCGCCGGCCCGGGCGCGGCGGGGATCCGCCGTCACCAGCGGTTGCGGGCCTCCTCCGCCCAGCCGACCAGGCCGTCGAGGTCCACCCGCTCGCCGTCGTCCGTGGCGGCCCACCCGGAGAAGTGCCCGAAGCACTGGTGGGTCTCCCCGGCCAGCACGCCGAGGTTGGTGCGCGCCACGCGCTCGTGGAACGGGTGGAACGTCACGTCCACCCGGTCGCCGGTGACGCGCCACGGCCGCAGCCAGTCGGCGCGGTCGTAGCTCCAGGTCAGGTCCGCGCCGATCTTGTGCAGCCGCCCGTCGAGGAAGACCGCGTTCTCGGTCGCGCCCGTCCCGTCGGTCCACTTGCCACCGAGTTGGATGGCCCGGCCCGGTCCGCTGCCGGCGGCCCAGTTCCAGCTCACCGCGTACCGCCACTTGCCGCGCCCGTGGTCGAGCGCCGCGAACGACTCCGCGCCGACCGGGTACGCCGTGCCGTCCACCCGGAGCGTCCCGCGCACCGGCCGGCCGATGTCCTTGTGGGTGTACTGGAACCGGCGGGTGCTCCACGGCACCACCACGCCCAGCGACTCGTGCCCCGGCGGCAGGGGCGCCACCAGGTCCACCTCCACGCCGGGCGCGGTGGCCCGGATGGTGCTGCCGTCGGGTCGCTGGTCGACCTGGACGACCAGACCGCCGCCGCGGGCCAGCACCGCGCCGGCGCCGCTGACCGGCGGGAGCACCGCGCCGCGGGCCAGCGGGACGACGGCCTCGGTGGACCGCTCGATCCCGGTGCGGCGGTCGAGCAGGTAGAGGCTGTGCACGCCGGCGTAGTCCAGCGACGACGCGACAAGGCCGAGGATGTGCGTCGGTGTGACGACGCCCCAGTGCTCCCAGCGCTTGGCCCGCCCCCAGCCGCGCAGGTTCGCCCGGTGCAGCGGCCGGCGGCTCCAGCCGACCGCCGCCGGGTTCAACCGCCCGTCCGGCCGGCACAGGTCGACCGGCTCGGTGATCTCCCGCTCGTGCGTCATCGACGCAGGCTACCGGCTCCGGCGGGCGGGCGCTCCGAGGAAGTGATTTCTGTCGATGCTTGATATCGACACAGGGCGATATATAGGCTGTGCCGGTCCCCGCTCGACCCCGTCCCACAAGGAGAGTGAGCGATGCGTCTGCCCAAGGTCACCCGATTCCTCGCCACCGTCGCCACCGCGGCGCTGGCGACGCTGGGCGCCGTCACCGTCGACGCGGCGCCGGCCTCCGCGGCCGTCCGCAACGTCTGCTACAACACCAGCCAGGCCGGGCCGTTCGCCAGCTACGCCGTCCAGGCCGCCTCGATCTGGAACAACCGCACGAACAACATCAACATGGCGCAGTGCGGCTCGAACCTGATGATCTACTACACCTACGGCGGCGGCTCGTACGCCCAGCGCACGAGCCTCGGCAACGGCCGCGTCGTGATCGACTACTACCAGGCGCAGCAGTACTCGCCGCTGCGCATCATGACCCACGAGATCGGGCACATCCTCGGCCTGCCCGACAACTACAACGGCAACTGCGCCATCCTGATGTCCGGCGGCAGCGCCGGCACCAGCTGCACCAACCCGTACCCGAGCACCACCGAGGCCGCCCGGGTCGACCAGCTGTTCGGCTTCGCCGCCGCGCGCAGCGCGACGACGCCGCAGGTCTTCACCGGCAGCTGGCCGGCCCCCGTCACGGCGGGCGCCCAGCGCTGACCGGTGGAAACGAGGACGCCCGGCCGGGGTGGCGGCGACGCCGACCCGGCCGGGCGGTCCCGGCTCAGGACAGGAACCGGTCCAGCGCCGCCTCGATGGTGCCGCTGTCCGGCGCGGCGTACGACTTCATGGTGACCTTGTTGTACGAGATGAAACTCGGGCACCGGTTCGCCGGCGCGCTCACCGCGCCGCCGTCGCCGATCTTCTCGCCGGTCTTCGCCGCGTAGAACGTCAGCTCGTAGCGCGAGGAGATGTAGGAGACCGTGACGACCTTCCCGTCGCTCTTGTAGTCGCACTTCTTGGGCGTGCCCTCGCTGCCGTCGACGACCTTCAGGCAGCCGACCACCGCGACCGACGCGAAGTCGGCGCTCTTGCTGTAGTACGGCTTGGTGGAGCTGACCGACTTGTAGGACCAGTACGAGGGCCGGTCGGGCGAGTTCGCGAACGTGTAGGCCTTGGCCCGGGAGCCGGGGGTGTACGGCGCGGCGTTGAGGATCGCGCTGCCGTCGCAGACCGAGGACATGTCGCTGAAGTAGCGCGCCGTCACGGCGTTGTCGTCCGGCTGCTCCGGCGACTCCGACGGCCCGGCCGCGGACGGGGTCGCGTTCGGGCCCGCCGGGTCGACGCGGGTCGACGCCACCGGGTACCCGGCGGGGCGGTGGGCTCCACCCCGCCGGGTGCGGGGGTCAGCGGCCCCGGGTGGCCTTGCAGATCTCCACGGGCAGCGCCGGCGCGCCGTCGACCGGCGCCGGGTCCTCGGGCGTGGCGGCGATCCCGCCGGCCGCGATCCGGTCCAGAGTGGCCAGTCCGGCCGCGTCGATCGTGCCGAAGACGGTGTAGTTGGGGCGCAGCGCCGAGTCGGACTGGACCAGGAAGAACTGGCTGCCGTTGGTGTCCGGGCCGGCGTTGGCCATGGCCAGGGTGCCCCGGGCGTAGAGGCGGCGGACCCCGGTCGGGTCGGTCGGCGCGGGCGGCAGGTCCGTGGGCAGCTCGTCGGCGTACCGGTAGCCCGGCCCGCCCTCGCCCGTGCCGGACGGGTCACCGCACTGGAGCACCTTGAGCGTCGGGTACGCGGTGAGCCGGTGGCAGTGCGTCCGGTCGTAGAACCGGTGCCGGGCCAGGTGCAGGAAGCTCTGCACGGTGCACGGCGCCTGCTCGCGGTCGAGGGTCAGCCCGATCGGCCCCTGGTTGGTCCGCAGGGTGACCCGGACCGTGCCCCGGTCGGGCGTGCGGCGGGGGTCCGGCGGCAGCGGCACCGGCCGGGCGGCCGGCTCGTCCGGCGTCGGCGTGTACGCGCACGGGCCCTTCGTGGGCCCGGGCTGGGCGGGCGCCGCAGAGGCGGCGACGCCACCGGTGGCGACCAGCGCGGCGGAGATCACCGCCACCCCGGCGAGACGGGCCAGCACTGGCGGTGCGGCGTGCGGTCGGGTTTCGCTCGACACGTGGGTCCTCCCTGGACTCGTGGTACCAGAAAGACCGGAGTCTATGGAGGTGGTGGCCGGATGTCGATGACGGTCGACGCCGCGCCGCGCGGTGCGACCTCCGTCGACGGTCAGGGCAGCACGCGGACGGCCAGGGTGCAGGTGTCGTCGTCCGGGCTGGGCCGGTGCAGGGCGTCGCGCAGCCGGGCCAGGGGTCGTGCCCCCGGCCGGCCGGAGAGCGCCGCCAGGGCGGCACGGACCTCCGCCAACCGGTCCTCGGGGTTCCCCACGCGGCGTTCCGTCAGCCCGTCGGTGTAGAGCAGCAGCACGTCGTCGCCGCGCAGCTCGGTGGTGACCACCGGGTAGCGGGTGGCGAGGTCGGCGCCCAGCAGCATCCCGGCGGGCCGGCCGAGGTCGCCGGTCGCGCCCGCCCGGGACAGCAACGGCAGCGGATGCCCGGCCCGCGCCCACGTCAGGTGCCGGGTCGCCGGGTCGAAGACCGCGAGCACCGCGGTGGCGGTGATCGCCAGCTGGCCGCAGAGCCGGTTCATGTGCCCGAGCAGCACCGCCGGGTCGCGGATCCCGATCGACAGCCAGGCGACAAGCGCGAAGCGCAGGTGGGCCATGCCGCTGGCCGCCTCCAGCCCGTGCCCGGCCACGTCGCCGACCGCCAGCAGGACCGACCCGTCCGGCAGCGTCTCGGCGTGGTACCAGTCGCCACCGACCCGCAGCGCCCGCTCCGCGGGCAGGTAGCCGACCAGCACCTCCAGGCCGGCCAGGGTGACCGGCTCGCGGGGCACCGGTTGGATGAGGTTCTGGAGCTGGCCGGCGAGGCGGTGCTCGGCCAGCGCGGTCGTCTCCCGGGTCCGCAGCTGGTCGCGGAGCTGCTCGATGGCGCTCCGTGAGTCCTCCCGAGCGGTCACGTCCTGGACCACCGCGTAGACCTTCACCGGCGCGCCGCCCTCGTCGCGGGCCACGTCCGACAGGATCCGCAGGTGCTTGACCGTCCCGCCCGCGTGGAACCGCACCGTGACGTCCGAGGCCGCGCCGCTGTCCAGCGTCTGCCAGGCGGCCTCGCGCAGGCCCTGGTCGGCGGGAAGAAGCGCGGCGCCCTGGTCGGCCCGGGACATCGGCCCCAGCGCCGGATCCCGCTCGAAGATGCGGTACATCCCCGGTGACCACTCGCTGCGGCCGGTGACCAGGTCGTACTCCGCCCAGCCGAGGCTGCCCAGCAGCTCGGTGCGGGCCAGCCGGAGCCGGTGCTCGTCCAGGCGCTGCCACCACACCAGCAGGCCGCCCAGCACCCGGTGCACGCTCACGTCGAAGACGGAGTCGGTGACGACGCCCGCGCCGCGGCCGGCGTACCGGAAGTCGGGCAGGTGGGCGGGCTCCCCGGTGGCCAACACCTCGTGGTACGCCCGCCACAGCGGACCGGCGACCATGCCGGGATAGAGGGTGCTGAGCGGTTGGCCGACCCGCCCGGCGCCCCGGCCGTGGACGTCGCGCCCCTGGACGCTGACGGCGGCCACCAGGAAGTCGACCACCGCGCCGTCCGGCGCCCGCACCGGCAACAGCCAGGTGCAGCCCACCGGGATCGTCGCCAGCACCTGCCGGACCGCCGCCACCACCGGGTCGGCGGTCGACGGGGGCATCGGCTCGGCGGGCGCGCGCACCGCCTCGTCTGCCATGCCGGCAGCCTAGTCAGCTCCGGCACTCGCGGCGGATCTTGAAACCGGTCGATCCCGGGAGCCGGCCGCCGGTGCGTCAGTGGGCCGGGGACGGCTGCTCCGGCGGTCGTCCGGCCGCGTGGCGGGCGTCGGCGACGGCGACGCCCAGCAGGACCAGCAGGGCCACGACCGCGGCGGCCAGCGGCGCGGCGAGGTACAGGGGCACCGCGGCGACCGCCAGGGCGGCGATGGCCACGACCCGCCGGATCGAGAGCCGGTCGAACACCACCCGCTCCAGCCGGATGCGCCCGTACAGGAAGAAGGCCGGGCCACCGAGGATCACGGCCAGCCAGACCGCCTCGGGCCGCCCGACGGGATGCTCCATGACGACTTCGAAGCCGACGGCCGTGGCCACGATCCCGATCACCATGACGATGTGCGCGACACCGGTGGCACGGCCGGCGGTCAGCCGGTCCCCGGACGCGGCCACCGCCTCGGCGAGAACCTGGCCTGAGCGGTAGAAGTAGATGCGCCACATGAGCACCGTCGAGACGTACGCGACCGCCAGCGTGGCCCCGGTGTCCGGGCCGATCGACCGGTCGGTGAAGGTGACGCCGACGGCGAGGACGGTCTCGCCGAGGGCGATCAACAGCAGCTGCTGGTAGCGCTCCGGCAGGTGGTGGCCGCTGTCCATGGCCCAGGCGCTGATCGGCGGGCGGGCCATTCCCGGCACCGGCCACCGGAGCTGCGCGGCGACGATGTCCACGGTCACCGCGATCCCCCACAGCGTGGCCCGGGCGCCGCCGCTGGCGAGCGCGCCGGCGACCCAGAGCACCGCCGTGCCGCCGCACCAGAGCAGCGAGCGCAGGTAGAGCCGGCCGAGCGGATGGCCCCGCAGGCTCGGCAGGAGCACGAGCGGCCGGCCGCAGAGCAGGAGCACGTACGGCAGCACGAAGGCCCAGCCGCGGCCGATGAAGGCGGCCGGCAGGGACGCCGCCATGACCAGCAGGCCGAAGGCGCTGGCCAGCACCAGCCACTGGATCTTGCGGCGCCGGGGGTCGAACCAGCTGGTGATGTGCGCTGTGGTGATCCACAACCAGATCAGCGGCATCGCCAGCACCAGCAGGTAGGTCAGCGACCGCCAGCGGACGACCGCATCCTCGGCGGTGATGTCGCGGACCACGCGTCGCACCACGCCCGACAGGGCGAACACCAGCACCAGGTCGACGAAGAGTTCCAGGAAGTTGGCCTGCCGCACGTCCTCGCGCCGTTCCAGCAGGTCCTGGCCGCCCCCTGCCCGAATTCCCATGCGGCTCATCGTCGCCCGGACCGGGCCCGTCCACCGGCCGGATCGACGCCCGCCACCCCGCAGGGACGCCGACGGGTGGGTTCCGCGGGAGCGTCCGGGGCGCGCCGTCCGGGCCCGCCCGCCCGCGGCGCCGGACGTTCGCCCGGCCGCCGCCCCGGTGACCGCGGCGAAGCCGGTGCCGTGGTCGGTGGCCAGGAAGAACGCCACCGGTCCGGAGGTCAGGGGCAGCGCCACGAGCCAGCCGCCCAGCTGGTGACCCCAGCGACGCCCCGCCAGGGTGGCGCCCCCGATCAGCAGTGGGGTGACCACCACCTTGACCGCCACGTTCTGCACCACGTCTCCCTGCCCTTGCCTGGCCGTTGCGCCGAACCCGCGTGAGCCGGGGCCGGTGAGCGCCGTCGGTCTACGGCGCCACCGCAGTCGGTTCGGCACGGCCGCCGCCGACCGGCTCCGGCACCTGACGGCTCGTCGAATGAAATCGGTCAGGCGCCTCAAGGGGTTGAGCCGCGGTGCGTGATCGGGTGCGTCGGAGTTGGAGGACGGCGACGGAGGACAGCACCAGGGCGCCGCCGGCGAGCTGCACCGGGGTCAGGGTTTCGCCGAGGATGAGGGCGGCCAGGGCGGCGGTGACCACGGGCTCGAAGGTGGACAGGATGGCGGCGGTCGACGGGCCGGTCCGCTTCAGCCCGGCGAAGAAGGCCAGCATCGCCACCACGGTGGAAACCACGGCGATGCAGGCGAGCCAGAACCATCCCGACGCCCCGAAGTCGAGGTCGACGCCGCCGGTGAGCAGGGCGCGGGCGCCGAGGGTGCCGGCGGCGCCGGTCATCACCAGGGCGGACAACACCACCGGCGCCAGCCGGTGCACGACGGTGTCGGCGACCAGGATGTAGAGCGTGTAGGTGATCGCGGAGGCGAAGGCCAGCAGCGCCCCGAGCGGGTGGAAGCTCACGCCCCCGGCGCCGAGCAGGACCAGCAGCGTGCCGCCCGAGGCGGCCACCAGCGCGGCGCCCCGCCGCGGGGTGAGCCGGTCGCGGCCCAGCAGCACCGCCGCCACGGTGACCAGGACCGGGTAGGTGTAGAGGATCAGGGCCAGCAGCGAGGCGTCCATCAGCTCCAGCGCCGAGAAGAACAGGCTCGCCTGCGTGGCGTAGCCGATGGCGCCCAGCCCGACGGCGGTGGCCAGCACGCGGCGGCGCGTCATGGCCGGCCGGCTGGCCGCTCCGCCGCGGTGCTGGCCCGATTCCGCGCGGCGAAGGCCCGGCCGCAGGAGCAGGACCGTCCCCAGCAGTGCGGCGGCCAGGGTGAAGCGCACCAGCAGCAGCGTGCCGGGTGAGACGCCGGCGTCGTAGGCGAGCTTGCCGAAGATCGCCATGGCGCCGAACCCCGCGGCGGACAGGAGGCACAGTGCTGGACCCATGGCTCAACGATCAGCGACCGCACCCGTCAGGTCCAGCGATGATTCCCGGAGCCAACTCGTTAGGATTCCCACCGTGTTGGATCTTCGACGGCTGCGGTTCCTGCGGGAGTTCGAGGAGCGCGGCACCCTCGCCGCGGTCGCCGCGGCGCTGGACTACAGCCCCTCCACGGTTTCCCAGCAGCTCGCCATCCTGGAGAAGGAGGTCGGCGCCCAGCTGTTCGACAAGGCCGGCCGGGGCGTACGACTCACCGACGCCGGACACCTGCTGGCCCAGCACGCGCGCGTGCTGCTGTCCGCGGCCGAAGCAGCGGAAGCCGACCTGGCCGCGCTGACCGGTGACATCCGGGGCACCGTACGCGCCGGCGGCCTGCAATCCGCGGCCCGCCGCCTGCTGGTCCCGGCCCTGGCCCGCCTGCGAGCCGATCACCCCCAGGTCCGCGTAAAGATCTTCGAGCTCGAACTCGAACAGTCCCTGCCCGGTCTGCGCCTGGGCGCGGTCGACCTGGTCATCGGCGACGAGTACGACGGCCATCCCCGACCGCGCCCGGCCGGGCTGCGTTTCACGGTCCTGCTGGAGGAGCCGCTGAAGATCGTGTTGCCGGCGGCGCATCCGCTGGCCCGGGCGGGAGGCCCCGTCCCGGTCGTTGAGCTGCGGTCCGAGGTCTGGGCCACCTCCGCCGAGGGCACCGGTCACCACGCCATGGTCGTTGGGACCTGCCGGTCCCTGGGCGGCTACGAACCGGACGTACGGCACCGCGCCAACGATGCCGACATCCAACTCGAACTCGTCCGCGCCGGGGCCGCGGTCGCCCTGATGCCGGCCCTGACCCTGCCCGCCAGCGACCCCGCCGTCGCGATCCGCGACGTCGCCGAAGGCGCGATCAGGCGCCGCCTGGTCGCCGTTACCCGGGACACCCCACCCGCTCCCGCGCTGACCGCACTCCTGACCGCCGTGGCGGACCAGGCGAACGCGGTCGGCCGCAGCGGATCCGAGCCGAACGCCTAGACCTCCCCGGGACCCGGGTGCTTCCCGCAGCACGTGCGGCGGTGACCCGGGGCGGTGTAGCGGCGGACCGGCCGGGTAGGCGCACCGGGTGAGCGACTGGCAGAGACTGCTGGTGCCCGACACGCCGCTGTGGGAGATCGCGGTGCGCGGCAGCGTGATCTATCTGGCGCTGTTCTTCCTCCTGCGGGTGCTCCTGAAGCGCGAAAGCGGCAGCACCGGCATGACCGACCTGCTGGTCATCGTGCTGATCGCCGACGCCGCGCAGAACGCCATGGCGGCCAACTACACCTCGATCACGGACGGCGTCGTGCTGGTCGCGGTGATCATCGGTTGGGCGTACCTGCTCGACCTGCTGGCGTACCGTTTTCCCGCCGTGGCCCGGATCATCCAGCCGGGGTCCCTCGTGCTGGTACGCGACGGCCGCATGCTGCACCGCAACATGCGCCGCGAGCTGGTCACCGAGGACGAGTTGTACGCCCAGCTCCGGCAGCAGGGCGTCGAGGACCTCACCGACGTGAAGGAGGTCCGGATGGAGAGCCAGGGCCAGTTCAGCGTCATCACACGCGACGGCGGCGGGCGCCGGTGAGGGGCGCCGCCCGTTTGTTCCCGGCCGGGTCGGGAAGCCGACGTCGGAGTGGCGCGCGGAGCCACCCGCGCCAGCCCACGGAGGGAGCTCGACATGGGTGACCGCGATCGGTTGCACGAGTTGCGGCAGCAGGCCCACAACGCGGGCATCGAGGGGAACTCCAAGATGACCGAGCAGCAGTTGCGCGACGCGCTGCGGCGTACCGGCAAGGGAGAACGCCCGCAGATGGCGAAGGAACACGCCAAGCGGTGACCGGCCGGGCGTCGGCGCCACCGGCGCCGGCGCCCGCCGTCAGCCCAGGGTGACCTCGGCACTCCCGTACGTGATATGAACGGCTGGTTAACGACTCGTCTCTTGACTGCCGTTGATGCAGGTCATTGAATTTCGACGTGGTGAGCTGCCTCATCCGAGTGGCGTCCACACCGGCGGTCGGCGCGATCGCGCCGGCCGAACGACGTCGTGCCCGCACGGGCACGGGCGCCCGGTCGAGGACACGGTGGACGGCGGGATGAGAGAGCGCCGCCGCCGCACCCTGCTCAGCGCGGCCCTCCACGCCGTCTCCCACTCGGTCGCCGTCGTCTACTGCCTCCTGACGCTCGGCGCGCCGAACCGGGAGCTGATGCTCACGGCGTACGGCTGCGGCCTGGCCGCCGGTGCCGTCGGCACGTGGGCGGCCACCCGGGTGACCACCAAGGCGTCCAGCTACCGGGTCTCGTTCACCCTCCTGATGATCACGCTGGTGATGGCGGCGCTCGGCGCGTACTGGGACGGCGGCGTGACGTCGCCGGCCGCGCTGGGCTTCGTCACCACGTCCGTGTTCGTCGCCGGGTACACCCCGCACCTGCGGCTCATGGTGGGGCTGGAGGTGCTCACCGTCGGGTCGTACCTCGTCGTCGCCGTCGCCGGGCCGCCGGCCCCCGCCGGTCACGTGTTCGTCTACCTGGCCGGCATGCTGGTCCTGGCCTCGGTCTGCTCCACGCAGACCCGGGCCCTCGCCCGGCAGCGGTCCCAGCTGCGCGCGCTGGCATCGCTGGACCCGCTCACCGGCGCGCTGAACCGGCGCGGCCTGGCCGAGCTGGCCACGTTCCTGTTCCACGCCGGCTGCCGCCCCGGCCCGTCGCTGCTCTGCCTCGACCTGGACGACTTCAAGCTGGTGAACGACCGCCTCGGGCACGCCGCCGGCGACGACCTGCTCCGCCGGGTGGTCGCGGCGACCAAGGACGTGCTGCGGGCGGAGGACGCCCTCGCCCGGATCGGCGGCGACGAGTTCGTGGTGGTGCTCTCCGACGCCGACCGGGAATCGGCGCGGGCCACGGCGGCCCGGATCGAGGCGGCCCTGCGCGGGCTGGCCGGCGTGAGCGTCGGCTCGGCCACCGCCCCCTACGACGGCGACACCCTCGACCGGCTGCTGCACGTCGCCGACCAGCGGCTCTACCTGGTGAAACAGCAGCGCCGCCGGGCGAGGGGGCGGCTGCTCGCGGACGGCACCGGCCGCGGTTGAACGGACCGGAAACGGCGGCCCCGGCGGGCTTCCCGGCTCAGCCCACGAAGACGCAGAAGGGGTGGCCGGCCGGGTCGGCGTAGACCCGCAGCGGCTCGTCGGGGTCGTCGATCAGGTCCCGCAGCAGGCGACCGCCGAGCCGCAGGACGCGTTCGTGCTGCGCGGTGAGCTCCTCGACCGACGACACGGTCAGGTCGAGATGCAACTGCTGCGGCACCTCCCCCGCCGGCCAGGTCGCCGCGGGCAGCCGGTCGACCCGCTGGAAGGCCAGCTGCGGGGCGCCCTGCGGAGTCCTCAGCACGAGCCAGTCCGGGCCCCGCCCGTCCGCGTCACCCGCTTCCGGCGGCTCGTCGCCCGGCCGGTAGACCAGCCCCAGCAACGACCGGTAGAACTCCGCCAGCGCCCGCGTGTCGGTGCAGTCCAGCACCACCTGACACAACCTCGGCACACCTTCCCCGTCGCGCACGTCGCTCACCTCCGCGATCCCTCCTGCCCGGCGGCGGCCCGGTCGAATCCGCCGGGCACGCACGACCCGGATACCGTTGCCGCGGCGCGGCTGGCCGCGCCGGGCCGTCGAGCGGTGGGAGGGGTCGGATGCGCCTGCACGTGGGCTGCGCCATGTGGACGCACAAGGCCTGGCCGGGGCGCTACCTGGCGCACCCGCTGCCGGCCCACGAGCGGCTGCGCGCCTACGCCGAGTGGTGCACCGCGGTCGAGGGGAACACCACCTTCTACGCCACCCCGTCCCGGGAGACGGTGGCGTCCTGGGCCCAGCAGACCGGTCCCGACTTCCGCTTCGTGCCCAAGCTGCCGAAGGTGGTCACGCACGAGCGCCGGCTCACCGGCGCCGACGCGGAGCTGCGGGCCTTCCTCGACGCCGTCGAACCCCTCGGCCAGCGGGCGCACGCCCTCTGGGTGCAGCTGCCAGGCTCGTTCGGCCCCGGCGACGTGCCCACGCTGGCCCGCTTCCTGCGCGGCCTGCCCACCACCCACCGGTACGCCGTCGAGGTCCGCCACCCCGCGTTCTTCACCGACCCCGGCGCCGTACGCGCTCTGGAGGACGCGCTCGCCCGGGTCGGCGCGGAGTGGATCCCCTTCGACACCACCGCGTTCTTCCGTACCCCGCCGACCAGCGACGCGGAGCGGGAGGCGTGGCTGAAGAAGCCGCGCCTCCCGCTGCGGACCCGCGCGCTGACCGACCGGCCGATCGTCCGCTACCTCGGCCGGGACGATCCGGCGCGGACGGTCGAGGGCTGGCAGCCGTGGCTCGACGTGGTGACCGGCTGGCTGCGCGAGGGCCGTTCGCCGACCGTGTTCGTGCACACCCCGGACAACGCCGACGCGCCCGGGCTCGCCCGCCGCTTCCACGACCAGGTCCGGGCGCGCCTGCCCGAGGTCGCGCCGCTGCCCGAGCCGGCGCCGGTGGCCCCGACGACGCTGTTCTGAGGCGAGCCGCCGCCCTGCCGACGCCGGTTCGCGCGGCGACCGCGCCCGGTCAGGCCGGCGTCAGCGGCAGCAGCACCACGAACCGGGTGTCGCCCGGCTCGGAGCGTACCCGGATGTCCCCGTGGTGCTTGTTGACGACGATCCGGTAGGAGATGTCCAGCCCGAGGCCGGTGCCCTCGCCGACGGGCTTCGTGGTGAAGAACGGCTCGAAGATGCGCGGCCGGATCTCCGGCGGGACGCCCCCGCCGGTGTCGCCGACCTCCACGATGAGCCGGTCCTCCTTGCGGCCGGTCCGGATGGTCAGCGTGCCCGTGCCGGCCATGGCGCCGAGCGCGTTGTCGATGAGGTTGGTCCAGACCTGGTTCAGCTCGGCGGCGTACGCGGGAACGGCGGGCAGGGCCCGGTCGTACTCCTTCACCACCCGCACCCCGGGTGGGATCTTGGCGTGGAGCATGACCAGGGTGGCGTCGAGCAGATCGTGCACGTCGACCGTCTGGTAGGGCGCCCGGTCCAGCTGGGAGTACTGCTTCGCGGCGCCGACCAGCCCGGAGACCCGGGTGACCGCGTCGTCGATCTCGCCCATGAGCAGTTCGGTGTCGATGGTGTACGTGATCCAGTGGATGGCCGACTCCAGGTCGTCGGCCCCGACCGCGGCGTCCACCTGGCTCAACCAGCCGCTGTCGATGCCCCCGGCGACCAGCGTCGGGGCCAGCTCCCAGGCGCCCCGGACGCCGTGCTCGTCGAGCCAGTCGGCCAGCTCGTCCTCGGCGTCGCTGGCGGCCAACGGGGTGAGCGCGGGTGCGGCGGCGGCCCGCTTCACCGCCTCCTCCTGCAACGCCACAAGGTCGTGCAGGCGCCGGCCGTCGAGCCGGCCATCGGCGATCATGGCGAGCTTGTGCCGCATCTTCGCGACCCGGCCGCGCAGCGCCGAGGTGGCCCGCACCGCGGCCGCCGCCGGGTTGTTGAGCTCGTGGGTGAGCCCCGCCGAGAGGGCCCCCAGGGCCAGCAGCCGCTCCCGCTCACCGACGATGGTCTGCGTGTTGCGCATCCCGATGAACAGCCCCTCCAGCAGGTGGGTGGCCATCGGGAACCAGCTGCGCATCGCGTCGGCGATGATCTGGGCGGGGAGCGCGAAGACGTCGCAGTCGGTCACCGCGAAGAGGCTGTTCTGGTAGCGCTGCTCGGCCAGGTCGCCCACGTACGCCTGCATGGCGCCGCCGTAGACGCCGGGCTGGCTGGTCCGGCTGATCTCGATCTCGTCACCCTGGACCCGGCGGTGCAGGGTCACGGTGCCGTCGAGCAGCACGTAGAAGCAGCTGGCCGGCTCGCCCTCGACGTAGACGGCCTCGCCGGCACGCCGCTGCTCGACCCGGCCGTGCTCGGCCAGGTGGGCGAGCTGCTCCGGGGTGAGCGACTCGAAGAGGAAGAGACGCCGCAGCTCGTCGGGGGTGAGCCGGTCGGATTCGCTGGTCATTGCGCCTCCAGGTAGCGGTGCACGAGTGAGACCGCCATGGCGCCCTCGCCCACGGCCGAGGCCACCCGCTTCACCGACTCGGCCCGCACGTCACCGGCGGCGAAGACGCCGGGCATGCTGGACTCCAGGTGGTACGGGTCCCGGGGCAGGCCCCAGCCGGCGGGCCGGCGGCCCCCTCGGGTCAGGTCCGGCCCGGTGAGGACGAAGCCCCGGCTGTCCCGGGCGACCGCGCCGTCGAGCCAGTCGGTGTGCGGTTCCGCGCCGATGAACACGAACAGCCACGACGTGTCGGCCCGCCGGGTCTCGCCCGTGCGGGTGTCGCGCAGGGTCACCTCTTCGAGGTGCTCCTGGCCGGCGCCGCCGACCACCTCGGTGTGCGGGTGCACCTCGATGGTGTCGATCCGGGCGATCTGCTCGATCAGGTAGCTGGACATCGAGCGGGTCAGGTCGTCGCCGCGGATCAGCAGGTGCACCCGGCGGGCGTACCGGGAGAAGTGCACGGCGGCCTGGCCGGCCGAGTTCGCCCCGCCGACGATGTAGACGTCCTCCCCCGAGCAGCTCGGCGCCTCGCTGGCCACCGAGCCGTAGAAGCAGCCCCGGCCGGTCAGCTCGGCCAGCCCCGGCGCGGGCAGCATCCGGTAGGAGACGCCGGTGGCGAGCACCACCGTGTGCGCGGCGACGCTGCTGCCGTCGGGGAACCGCAGCACCCGCGCCCCGCCGGCGTCCTCCAGGGACACCACCTCGCGGGCGCTGAGCAGTTCCGCGCCGAAGCGCAGCGCCTGCCGGCGGGCCCGGTCGGTCAGCTGCGCGCCGGAGACGCCGTCGGGGAAGCCGAGGTAGTTCTCGATCCGGCTGCTCTGCCCGGCCTGGCCGCCGGTGGCCCGCCGCTCGATCAGCACCGTCCGCAGCCCCTCCGAGGCGCCGTAGACGGCGGCGCCGAGCCCGGCCGGACCGGCGCCGACCACCACCAGGTCGTAGAACTCCGCGGCCGGCGTCGTGGCCAGCCCGACCTGCGCGGCCAGGTCGGCCGTCGTCGGCTGCACCAGCGACTTGCCATCGGCCGTCACGACCAGGGGTACGTCGTTCGCGGTCACCCCGGCCGCCGCGAGGAGTTCGGCGCCCTCCCGTTCGTCGGCGAGCACCCAGCGGAACGGCACCAGGTTGCGGGCCAGGAAGTCACGGGCCTTGAACGACGGCGCCGACCAGCGGTGCCCGACCACGCGCAGCTCGGCGGTGGCCGTGGCCGCACCGGCCGTCCACGACTCCAGCAGCTGGTCCAGCACCGGGTAGAGCTTCTCCTCCGGCGGGTGCCACGGCTTGAGCAGGTAGTGGTCGAGGTCGACCACGTTGATGGCGTTGATCGCGGCGTCGGTGTCGGCGTACGCGGTGAGCAGCACCCGGCGCGCCGTGGGGAAGAGATCCATGGCGGCCTCGAGGAACTCGATGCCGTTCATCTGCGGCATCCGGTAGTCGGCGATCAGCACCGCCACCTGCTCGCCGCGGAGCTTCAGCTCGCGCAGCGCCTCCAGCGCCGCCTCCGCGGAGTCGGCCCGCACCACCCGGTAGCGGTCGCCGTAGCGGCGCCGGAGGTCGCGGGCGACCGCCCGGGAGACGGCCGGGTCGTCGTCGACGGTGAGGATCGCGGGGTTGGGCATGGCGTCTACTAAAGCACCATCGCCGCCCGACCCCCACCACGCGCGGTCCCCGCCCCGGTCAGTCGGGCCGGCCGCGATCGCGGGGCGGCACCGGGTCGGCGTACGTCCCCGGCGGCCCGGTGTAGCGCCGGCCGTGCGGGTAGGGCAGGGCGTTCGGCGTGCAGCCGTGCAGGCCCAGGGTCTGCTGCTGCATCACCGGCGCCGGCCGGCCCCGTCCCGGGCACCGCTCGTGCCCGTGGCCGAGCCGGTGGCCGACCTCGTGGTTGACCATGTACCGGCGGTAGGTGGCGAGACTCGCGCCGTAGCCCGGCACACCACCGGCCCAGCGGGCGACGTTGAGCACCACCCGGTCGCCGTGGCGGCAGGAGGTGTAGCCGTCCGGCCGGTCCTGGCACAGCTCGTCCCGGGTGCCGGGGGTGGCGAGGTAGACGGTGAAGTCGGCGGGCTGGTCCCGACCGACCCGGCGCAGGGCGAGCCTGCCGTCCGCGGTCCAGCCCTGCGGGTCGCTGAGGGTGCGGGTGACCTCGGCGGCGAAGTCGGCCGGCGGCAGCCCGTGGATGTCGCCCTCCACCGCGACCCGGTAGCGCAGCAGCCGGCCCGTACCCCTCGGGGTGGTGGGCTCCGCGGCGGCGAACCGCCACCGGCCGTGGCCGTGGCCGGGATAGCCGATCCGGACCGGAGGCCGCCGCGCGGACGCCGGAGCCGGCGCCGCCGCCCGCTCGGTGGCGGCCGGAGCGGCGGGCGGCGGGCCGGCGGGCCGGCCGGCCGCGGGCAGCGCGCAGCCGGACAGCAGCGCGACCAGCAGTAGCATCGTCGCGCCACCGCGAGCCCGGTCCACGGTCCTCGTCATCGTCGGTCTCCCTCGCCGTCGCCGGGTGGTGTGCGGGGAGGAGGACGGGTGACCCGGTGACAAAGTTGGTCCGGCGGGGACTCAACCTTTCGCCCGACTCACCCGTCCTGAACCAGGTGGGATGCGGAGAGGGCGGGCATGGCCCGGGGTGACGCGGAGTTCGTCGAGTTCGCCACGGCGGCGTCCGCGCGGCTGGTGCACGCCGCCTTCCTGATGACGGGCAACCATCACCAGGCCGAGGACGCGGCCCAGACCGCGCTGGTCCGCACCTACGCGTCGTGGTCGCGGATCCGCAACGGCGACGCGTACGGCTACGCCCGGTCGGTGCTGGTGAACCATCTCGTCGACGCCTGGCGGCGGCCGATCCGGGAGTACCCCACCGAGGACCTCCCGGAGCGGCACGGCGGCGACGTCGCGGACGAGGTGGCGACCCGGCGCTGGCTGCTCGCCATCCTCGGCACGCTCACCGCGCGCGAGCGGGCCGTCGTCGTCCTGCGCTACTACTTCGACCTTCCGGAGGCCCAGGTGGCCCGCGAACTCGACGTCTCGGTGGGCACCGTCAAGAGCACCGGTTCCCGTGCGCTGGACAAACTGCGCGGCGCGGGCCTCACCGCGCCGGAGCCGCAGGGGACCCGGCGATGAACGAGGCGGACGAGCTGCGCCACGCCATGCGGGCGACCGAGCGGGCCGACCGGAACGGTCTCGACCTCGCCGGGATCATGCGGGAGGGCCGGCGGGTGCGCCGCCGCCGGCGGGTCGCCGGGACCGGCGCCGTGGCGGTGGCGGTCGCCGCCGTGGTGATCGGCGTCGGCGGTGCGGTGGCGCGGACCCGCCCCCCGGAGCCGCCCGGGCCCGGGCCGGTCGCCACCGCGCCCGTCGTCGCCTCCCCGGCGACCGCCGACCCCGGCCCGACGACCCCCGGCCCGACGCCCCTCAGCCCGATGACCCTCAGCCCCGCGGAGCCCCGGCCGGTCGGGGCCGTGGTGGGCACCGGCATCCGGTACGGCGACGACGAACGGGTCTTCTACGTCGTTCCCGTCGACGTGCCCGAGCTGCCCGGTGTGACGATCGGCCTGGTCGGCGGCCGGCGCTCCCCCACCGGCGAGCTGACCACCGACTACCTGATCAACGACGTGACGGGCAGCGACCGCCGGCCGGGCTTCCACGAGATCGGCTACGACCCGCAGGGACGGGTGCCCTCCGACACCCCGGTGCCCACGTTCGGGTACTTCGTCGGGCCGGCCGCGCGGATCGTCGGCACCGTCGACGGCCGCCACGTCGAGGCCCAGCTGGCCCGGTGGAGCGAGGACCAGCGACTGGTGATCTTCTGGTTCGACCCGGGGGCGCTGGCCCCCGCGACACCACTGGACGGGATCGTCGCCCGCGACGCCCGTGGGCGGCGGCTGTGACCGGACCCCCGCGGTCGTCGTCGGCCCCGGCGGGGGTTCTAGGCTGAACGGCAGTGCTGGGCGTTGACCAGGGAGGATCGCCATGAGCCAGACCGAGCGGACGGACTTCGCGGACGAGTGGAACGTGGCCGAGGACGACGGTGTCCTGGACGCCTCCGACACCCTCGACGACCGGACCGGCGATCCCCTCGACACCGGCATCGTCGCCGCGGACCACTGGACGGCCGCGAACCGGTTCGGCACCACGGCCGCCGAGGAGCGGGCCGGCGACTCCCTCGCGCACCTGCTCGCCCAGGAGGAACCGGACATCGACCCGTACGCCGAGGTGGCCGACGACGAGGACGAGCTGACCCGTCGGGGCTACGAGCGGGAGACCCGGACGGGGCGCCTGGTCGCCGACGACGAGGGCCTCGGCGAGGACGAGCAGGCGGATTCGGTCGCCTGGGACGCCGGCATCGACGGGGGCGCGGCCAGCGCCGAGGAGGCCGCGATGCACCTGGTCGACGACCCGAACGGCCCGGGAGACGGCCCGCTGCGCTGACGCGGGATGGTGGCGTCCCGAGGCTCGGACGTGCGGGCTCCGGAGGGGCGGAGGCGAGGGGCTCGCCAGGGTTCGTGGACCTTACGGTCCGCCCGTCCCGGCCCACGGCTCGACCGGCGTTGGCGCAACGCTCGCGTTCCGGACACGTGAGATCCACCTGGCGCCAATAGCGTGCACCCGCCAATCGTTCGGCGTCAGTCAGGTGGGTGCTCTGTCATGGCAAGTGTTGACCGTCGAAATTTCCTGAAGATGATGAGCGCGCCGGTGGCGGCGGCCGCCCTGCCGGTGGACTTCAGCAAGGCCCTCGCCATCCCGGCGAACAACCGGACCGGTTCGATCGAGGACGTCGAGCACGTCATCATCCTCATGCAGGAGAACCGCTCCTTCGACCACTTCTTCGGCACCCTGCGCGGGGTCCGGGGCTTCGCGGATCCGCATCCGGTGACGCTGCCCTCGGGCCGGAGCGTCTGGCACCAGCCGAACGGCTCCGCCGACCTGCTGCCCTTCCGGCCCGAGGTGCCGGACCTCGGGCAGACGTTCCTGCCGGACCCGCCGCACGGGTGGGCCGACACGCACGGCGCCTGGAACGGCGGCCGGTACGACCGGTGGGTGCCCAACAAGGGCGTGGTCACCATGACCCACCACACCCGAGGCGACCTGCCGTACCACTTCGCCCTCGCCGACGCCTTCACCGTCTGCGACAACTACCACTGCTCGGTGCTGGCCTCGACCGACCCCAACCGCTACCACATGTGGACCGGCTGGGTCGGCAACGACGGCAAGGGTGGCGGCCCGGTCATCGACAACGCCGAGGCCGGCTACGACTGGTCGACCTACCCGGAGCGGCTGGAGCGCGCGGGCGTGTCCTGGAAGGTCTACCAGGACGCCGGTCTCGGGCTGACCGCCGACGGCTACTGGGGCTGGACCGGGGACCCGTTCATCGGCAACTACGGGGACAACTCGCTGCTCTACTTCCACCAGTACCAGAACGCCCGGCCCGGCAGCCCCCTCGCCGACCAGGCGAAGACCGGCACCGAGATCGTGGCGCAGGACCGCTCCCCCGAGGCGCTGCTGGCCGACTTCCGGCGCGACGTGGCGAAGGGGACGCTGCCGCAGGTCTCCTGGATCGTCGCGCCGGAGGCCTACAGCGAGCACCCGAACTGGGGTCCCGACTACGGCGCCTGGTACATGTCGCAGGTCGTCGACATCCTGGCCGACCACCCCGAGGTGTGGAGCAGGATGGCCCTGTTCATCACGTACGACGAGGAGGGCGGCTTCTTCGACCACCTGGTGCCGCCGACGCCGCCGCAGAGCCGCGCCGAGGGCCTGTCGACAGTGCCCACCACCAACGAGATCTTCCCCGGCGACGGTCGGCGGGCCGCCGGCCCGTACGGCCTCGGCATCCGGGTGCCGATGATCGTCGTCTCGCCGTGGACCCGGGGTGGCTGGGTCAACTCCCAGGTGTTCGACCACACCTCGCTGATCCGCTTCCTGGAGACCCGGTTCGCCAAGGGCAGGGCCGACCTGGTCGAGTCCAACATCACGCCCTGGCGCCGCGCGGTGGTCGGCGACCTGACCAGCGCGTTCGACTTCCGGACCCCGAACGCCTCGCCGCGGGTCAAGCTGCCGGACACCGCCGACCTCAAGCCGGTCGACCTCACCCGCCAGCCCGACGAGGCGCCGGTGCCGCCGGCCGACCCGCGGCTGCCCGGCCAGGAGCGGGGGGTACGGCCCGCCCGGGCCATCCCGTACACCCTGCACGTGGACGGGCGGGCCGCCGGCACGTCGTTCCACCTCGACCTCCGCAACTCCGGTGGCGCCACCGGCGTCTTCGGGGTCCGCTCGGCCGACCCGGCCCAGCCGCCCCGCACCTACACGGTCGAGCCGGGCCGGCAGGTGAGCGACACCTGGGACGCCACCGCCGGGTACGACCTCGAGGTGCACGGCCCCAACGGCTTCTTCCGCCGCTTCACCGGCGGCGCGGGCGCCGGTGTCGACGTCCGGGCGCGGTACGACGAGCGCGACCACCACGTCGGCCTGACCCTGGTGAACCGGGGCGCGAAGCGGGTCGAGGTGACCGTCGCCGACCGCTACTCGTCGCGGCGGACCAGGCTGTCGCTCAAGCCCGGCGGGACGGAGTCGCCGTCGTGGTCGGTGTCGCGGGCGCACGGCTGGTACGACCTGACCGTGACGGTCTCCGCCGACGCCGCGTTCACGGCCCGGTACGCCGGCCACGTCGAGAACGGCAAGCCCAGCATCAGCGACCCGGCCATGGGCGGCCTGATCTGATCCCCGTTCCGAGGTGACCGTCCACCCCCGACCGGGGCGGGCGGTCACCTCGGACACCGTCGCCTATCCGACGCCGGTGTTCCCCGCCGGGCCGTCAGGTCGTTCACTGTCGCCACGCCGCACCGGTGAAAGGGGCACCCACATGACGATCAGCCACCGCACTGTCGGTCACGGGCCGCACCGGGTGCTGGCCCTGCACGGGTGGTTCGGCTCGGCGCGCGGCTGGGGCTGGCTGCCGGAGCTGATCGACGCCGAGCGCTTCACCTGGGCGTTCCCGGACTACCGCGGCTACGGCGAGCGCGCCGGCGTCACCGGCGAGCACACCATCGCCGAGATCTCCCGCGACGCCCTGGCGCTTGTCGACTCCCTCGGCTGGGACACGTTCTCGGTGGTCGGGCACTCCATGGGTGGCAGCGCCGCCCAGCGGGTCCTCGCCGACGCCCCCGGGCGGGTGACCCACCTCGTCGGCATCAGCCCGGTCCCGGCGGGCGGCGTGCCGTTCGACCTCCAGAGCTGGACGCTGTTCGACGGCGCCGCCGCCGACCCGGCCAACCGCCGCGCGATCATCGACCTCACCACCGGCAACCGGCTGTCCGGCCGCTGGCTCGACGAGATGGTCCGGTTCTCCCTCGCCCACTCCACCCCGGAGGCCTTCGGCGCCTACCTCACCGCGTGGGCGCGGACCGACTTCACCGACGAGGTGAAGGGCAACCCGGTGCCGGCGCTCGCCGTGGTCGGCGAGCACGACCCCGCGCTGGGCGCCGGCACGATGCGCGAGACCTGGCTGCGCCACTACCCCAACGCCCGGCTCGAGGTGCTCGCCAACGCGGGCCACTACGCCATGTACGAGACCCCGGTGCGGCTGGCCACGGTCATCGAGGAGTTCCTCGGGCGGTAGCGGCGGGACGACGCTCACCGCGCCGCCGGCCGCCGCCCCCGCGTCGACACGAACTGGTACGACATCACGGCGAACCCCGGGTCCCGCAGCAGCCGGCGGAACGCCTCCAGCTGGCCGGGCGACAACCCGGCGTCGAGCAGCTCCGGCTCCAGCTGCCGGGAGTTCGTCCCGTACAGCGACGCTCCGAGGGAGCCGCCGGGCCAGCTCTGCGCGTGGACGACCGTGTCCACCTCGACCAGCCCCGCCGCCACCAGCTCCCCGTGCACGTCCTGCGCCCAGGCCAGGTCGGCGCCGTGGCTCTGGAGGATGTCGAGCATCGCGTCGGTCACCTGGGCGAAGAGCTTCGCCGCGTCGTCGCTCGGGGCGGTCAGCACCCGCAGCGGCGCCGTGCAGTCGAACTCCTCGACCACCAGCCACCCGCCGGGGGCCAGCGCGCCGGCCAGCGAGGCCAGCACGCGCCGCCGCTCCGGCAGGTGCAGCAGCACCAGCCGCGCGTGGATCAGGTCGAAGACGTCGCCGGGCGGCGGCTCGGTGCGCACGTCGTGCCGGCGTACGTCGAGGTTGCCGGTGGGCGTAAGGTGCGTGGTGTCGAGATCGGTGGCCAGCACCCGCCCGCCCCGGCCGACCGCGCGGGCCAGGTTGCGGGCGACCGAACCGCCGCCGGCGCCGACCTCCCAGCACACGCCGCCCGGGGCGAGCACCGGCGGGGCGATCCGGCGCGCGGTGATCGGATCGAGGAAGGACTCCAGCGCCCGCATCTGGGGCACGGCGTCCGGAGAGCCGTTGTCGAAGGCGTAGTCGGTGTCATGGACGTGGGTCGGCATCGTTCCTCATCCCTGTCGCTGCGGGTCGGGTCAGTGCCCGGCGTCGGGCCAGAGCCCGGGCACCGGTCGGGGAGCCGACGGCTCCGGGACCGCGGCGACGCTGAGCATCGCCGCCAGGACGTCCGGGTCGGCCCGGACCTCGTGCACCGGCCGGTCGTAGACGACCCGGCCGTACTCCAGCACCGCGATCCGGTCCGCCACACCGACGGCGTGCCGGAGCTGCTGTTCGACGAGCAGCACGGTCAGCCCGGTCCGGGCCAGCGTGCCGACGAGTTCCCGCACCCGGGCCGCCAGGTCCGGGGCGAGGCCCTCGCACGGTTCGTCCAGCAGGAGCAGCCGGGGCTGGCCGAGCAGGGCCCGGGCGATGGCCAGCATCTGCTGCTCGCCGCCGGACAACTGGTCGCCGCGGTGGCGCAGCCGGGACCCCAGCCGGGGCAGCAGCTCCAGGATCCGGGCCACCGTCCAGCCCTCGCCGCCGGGCGTCGCGGCCCGCCACGGCGCGGCCGCCAGGACCAGGTGCTCGGCCACGGTCAAGCGGGAGAAGACCCGCCGGCCCTGCGGGACCAGGCCCACCCCGGACCGGGCGATCCGGTGCGGCTGGCGGCCGGCGACCTGCGCGCCGCCGATCTCGATCCGGCCGGCGTACGGCCGCACGAGGCCGGCCACGCTGTGCACCAGCGTGCTCTTGCCCGCGCCGTTGCGCCCCACCACCGCCTGGACGGTGCCGGCGCGCACGTCGAGGCTCACCTCGTGCAGCACCGTGCCGCCCGCGTAGCCGGCGCAGAGCCCGTCGATCCGCAGCATCAGGCCACCCCCTCGGCGTACGCCTCGCGGACCGGGCCGGAGGCGCGGATCTGGGCCGGCGTACCGGTGGCCAGGGTCCGGCCGTCGCGCAGCACGGTCACCGTGTCGCAGAGCGCGTACACCAGGTCCAGCCGGTGCTCGACCAGCAGCACCGCGACCGCGCGGGGCAGCGTCCGCAGGAACTCCATGAGCCACCCGACCTCGACGGTGGACAGCCCGGCGGCCGGCTCGTCGAGCAGCAGCAGCCGGGGCCGGCCGGCCAGCCCCATGGCGATCTCCACCTGCCGGCGCTGCCCGTGCGCCAGGTGCCCCGCGGGGATCGCCGCGATCCCGGTCAGGCCCACCCGCGCCAGCAGCGCGTCCGCCGTCCGCGCGGCCGCCCGCCGCCGCGCCGACGGGTGCCACCGGCCCGGCCGCACCGCTCGCGGCAGCGCGGCGACCAGCAGGTTCTCCCGCACGGTCAGGGTCGACCAGACGGCTGGGCGCTGGTGGATCCGGCCGACGCCCCGGCGGGCCCGGGCGGCCGGACCCAGGCGGGTGACGTCCCGGCCGGCCAGCAGCACGTGGCCCCCGCCGGCCCGGGTGGACCCGCCGAGCACGTCCAGCAACGTCGTCTTGCCGGCGCCGTTCGGCCCGATCAGCGCGTGCCGCTGGCCCGGCATGATCGACAGGTCGACGCCGTCCAGCGCGGCCAGCGACCCGTACCGGACGGTGATCCCGTGGGCGGACAGCAGCGGGGTCATGCGCGTGCTCCCGTCGGCGTCGGGCGGTCCGGTGCCGGACGGCGGGCCGGGACGGTCGGGAGCAGCCGGCCGCGTACGGCCGGCCGGCGCCCGCCGTCGGGGAGCAGGTAGACGGCGGCGACGAACGCCAGCCCGAGCACCAGGGGCGCCTGCCCGGGGAGCACGCCGAACAGCCAGTCCCGGGCGGCCACGACGAGCGCGGCGCCGACCAGCGCGCCGCCCACCGAGGCGGTGCCGCCGATCACCACGCCGAGCAGCAGCAGGGCGGAGGTGTCGAAACCGAAGTCGGCCGGGGAGACGAACTGCTGGGCCACCACGAGCAGGGAGCCCGCGGCGCCCGCGACCGCTCCGGCGGCGACGTGCACGCCGGCGACGTGGCCGGGCACCCGGTGGCCGCTGGCCCGCAGCCGCGCCTCGTCGTCGCGGCCGGCCCGCAGCAGCAGCCCGACCCGGGTACGCAGGACCAGCAGCACCACGCCGACCAGCGCCGCGACGACCACCAGCGTGTAGAGGTAGCGCGCCCGGTCGGTGGCCAGCACCGGCAGCCCCCACAGTGGACGGGAGGCCGCGACGCCGGCCAGCCCGTCGGTGCCGCCGGTCACCGACCGCCAGCGCCCCACAACCGTTACGGCGAGCTCGCCGACCGCCAGGGTGATCATCAGGAGCACCACGCCCCGCGCCGAGACCACCAGCGGCACGGTCACCGCGGCCAGCGCCGCCCCGGCCGCCGCCGCGACGGCCAGGTGCACCAGGCCGACGTCGGAGAGGTGGCTGCCGACGACCGCGCTGGCGTAGGCGCCCGCCGCGTAGGGTGCGGTCTGCCCAAGGGTGGGCAGCCCGGCGACGCCGGTGAGCAGCGCGACGCTCACCGCCACGAGGCCGAGCGCCAGGGTGCGGGCGAGCAGCGCGACCGTGTAGTCGTCCACCGTCCACGGCGCCAGCACCAGCGCGGCCACCACCACCACGGCGACACCGCGGCGCAGCGCGCGGACCGCTCCCCGCCTCACGTCGCCCTCCGCACGGTGGCCAGCCCCCGCGCCCGCACGGCCAGCACCACCGCCATGGCGGCGAAGAGCAGGAACGGGGCGGCCGACGGGGCGAGCGCGACACCAAGGGTCTGGATCTGCCCGACGGCCAGCGCGGCGAGCAGGGTGCCGGTCATCGAGCCGAGGCCGCCGAGGACGACCACCACCAGGGACAGCAGCAGCACGGCGTCGGCGGTGTCCGGCCCGGGGCCGATGATCGGCGCGCCGAGCACCCCCGCGACGCCGGCCAGCGCCCCGGCGGCCGCCAGCACACCGACCCGGATCCGGGCCGGGCTCACCCCGAGGACGGCGACCATCTCGGCGTCGTCGACCGCCGCGCGGACCAGCATCCCGGCCCGCGTGCGGCGCACCACGAGGTGGAGCAGGCCGGCGAGCAGCGCCGCCACGACGATGAAGACCAGCCGGTACGCGGCATAGCGGTGACCGGCCACCGCCACCGACCCGTCGAGCGCGGCGGGGACACGCACCGGCGGGTCGTCCGGCCCGAAGGCGCCCACGAGCAGGCTCCCGCCGGCCAGGGCCACCCCGAAGGTCAGCAGCGCCTGGGTGAGGTGGTTGCGGGCGGCGACCCGGGTGAGCAGCCCGGCGACCAGCGCGCCGGACGCGGTGGCGGCCACCACCCCGACGGCCAGCGCGAGCGCCAGGCTCGGCCAGCCGCCGTCCAGCAGCGCGGCCGCGGTGTAGCCGCCGATCGCGTAGAGGGTGCCGTGCGCCAGGTTCAGGATGCCGGCGACGCCGAAGCAGAGCACCAGCCCCGCGGCGGCGACGAAGACCAGCAGGCCGTAGGCGACCCCGTCGATGGCGGGAACGACGTACGGGTCGAACCGGATGCCGGCGGCCACCGCGGTCACCCGCCGACGGTGGCGAGGTCGCCCACCACGGTGTTGGACAGCGCCCGGCCGTCCTGGCGAACCTGGCGCAGGTACCACTTCTGCACCGGCGCGTGGGTGGCCGGCGAGAACTGCCAGGTGCCGCGCGGGCTCGCGATCTGGCCGAGCTGGCCGATGGCGGCGTTGACGCGTTCCGGCGTCGCGTCGTCCCCGGCCGCCGCGATGGCCCGGTCCAGCACGGCCGCCGCGTCGTAGGAGGCCATGGCGTACGTGGTCGGGGAGCCGTCGTGCTCGGCCTTCCAGGCGGCCACGAAGGCGCGGTTCTCCGCGTTGTCGAGGTCGGGCGAGTAGTTGAGCACGGAGTAGATGTCCCGGGCTGCCTCGCCCTGCGCGTTGAGCACCCCGCCCTCGGTCAGGAACCCGGCGGCGTAGAGCGGCAGGTCCTTCACCTCCGACTGGGCGTACTGCTTCACGAAGTCGACGGCCGCGCTGCCGGCGTAGAACGTGTAGACGGCGTCCGCGCCGGAGGCCTTGATCCGCGCGAAGTACGGGGTGAAGTTGGTGGTCGCCGGGAACGGGGTGAAGGTGGCCTTGCCGTCCGGGTTGGCCAGCTTGCCGCCGGCCCTGGTGAACGCCTCGGTGAAGCCGCGCAACTCGTCCCAGCCGCCCTGGTAGTCGGGACCGATGGCGTAGACGCTGCCCTTGACGTCGTCGCGCACGTGCTGGGCGATCGCCTCGCCCGGCTCGTCGGACAGGTAGGACGTGTGCCAGACCCGGGAGACGTCCTTCAGCTCGGGCCGGCCGTTGGAGCCGACGAACGGCACCTTCGTCTCGTTGAGCAGGGGGTAGACCGCGGCCACCGAGCCGCCGCCGACGACGCCGGTCAGCGCGACGACCCGGTCCTGCTTGAGCAGCTTCGTGGCGGCGGGCACCGCGGTCGCCGCGCCGTTGCCCTCGTCGGCGACCACGAGTTCCACCTCCCGGCCGCCGAGCTTGCCGTCGTGGCTGGACAGGTAGAGCTCGAAACCGTCGCGGATGTCCTTGCCGACCGCCTGGTAGGTGCCGGAGAGCGACGCCAGCAGGCCGATCTTGACGGGTGCGCCGGCGCCGGCGCCGCCCTCGTCGTGGGCGCACGCGGGCGTGGCGAGCAGGACGAGGGCGAGCAGCGCCGCGGTGCGGGCGCGGCCGC
The DNA here is from genome assembly GCF_040631005.1 of Micromonospora sp. NPDC005707. Lineage (NCBI taxonomy): Bacteria > Bacillati > Actinomycetota > Actinomycetes > Micromonosporales > Micromonosporaceae > Micromonospora > Micromonospora sp. NPDC005707. Next base: position 425,072 of record NZ_JBEXYR010000006.1, on the reverse strand, counting down.
GCCGGGACAGGGTGAGGGACATGTGTGCTCCTACATGAGGGGTGGGGTTCCGGCGTGGGGGCGCCGGGGGTCAGCGGCTGCGGCTCAGGGCCGCCCGGGCCGCCGGGGTCAGGGCGTCACCGATGCGGTTGGCCAGCTCGGTCATCTCGTAGGAGACCTTGCCGACGTCGCACTGGGGGTCGGCGAGCACGAGCAGCGAGGCGCCGTCGTTGAAGGCCATGGAGAACATGAAGCCGCCCTCGAGCTGGGTGACGTTGGAGATCACCGCGCCGGCGTCGAAGAAGGCCGCCGCACCGCGGAGCAGGCTCACCAGCCCGCTGCCGGTGGCGGCCAGCTGGTCGGCCCGGTCGGGTGGGAGCCCTCGGGTGGCGGCCACCATCAGGCCGTCGCTGGAGATGGCGATGGCATGGCTGACCTCGGTCGCGCGCTCGGCGAAGGCGTCCAGCAGCCAGCCGAGATCCTGGTGGTCGGTCACGTGCACTCCCCTGTCGGGTCAGTTGTTGATCAGATTGGGCCGGCGGCCGGCGACCCCCCGGGCGTACGCGGCCATGGCGGTGGCCACCCGCGCCGGGTCGCGGTGCTCGGAGCGCTGCCGCGGCACCGTGACGCCGCCCGGCACCAGGTGCTGCTGCGGCTGCCGCTTGGGCAGGCCCGAGGTGGTGGTGCCGGCGACCTCGGGCGAGTCGGCCCGGGCCGCCGTACGCCAGGCGTCGTCGGCGGGACTGGCCCACGGCGTACCGTTGCCGGCCCCCGGGCGGTCGGCCTGGAACCAGTGGTTGACCTGGTGGTAGATGACGAGTTCCTCGGCGGGCACGGTGCCGCGGTCCGGCACGGCGGCGGGCTGGAAGACGGGTGCCACCGGCAGCACCTGGTCGGCCGGCGGGCTGCCGGCCCACGGCTCGGGCGCCGCCCGGTAGGGCGGCGCGACGGCGGTCCGCGCCGCCCGCCGGGACGGTCGGCCGGGGGTGAGCAGGAACTCCTCCGGGGGCAGCGGACGGATCATCGACCCCGGCAGCGCCACCTCGGCGATGGTGCCGCGGCGCGGGCCGGGACGGAGCTGCACGGCCACGCCCAGCCGCGTGGCGAGCTGCCCCACCACGACCAGCCCCATCGCCCGCACCGCGGCGACGTCGATGGCGGGTGGCCGGACGAGCAGGTCGTTGAGCTGCTGCCGCCGCTGCGGGGACAGGCCGACGCCCTCGTCGCTGATCTGCACGATCACCCGGTCGCCCAGGCTGCGGCCGGTCACCCAGGTGTCGGTGCCCGGCGGTGAGTAGCCGGTGGCGTTCTCCATGAGCTCGGCCAGCAGGTGCACGACCTCGTCGACGGACTCCGCGCCGACGGCGACGTCGCCGTCGACCAGGCCGAGTCGGATGCGGGCGTAGTGCTCGATCTGGCTCTGCGCCGCCTGGAGGACCTGTTGCAGCGGCACGTCGTGACGGCGTACCCGCCCGACGCCAACCCCGCCGAGCACCAGCAGGCTCGCGTTGATCCGCCCCATCCGCGTCGCCAGGTTGTCCAGCGTGTAGAGCTGGTGCAGCCGGTCCGGGTCGGTCTCGTCCCGCTCGACCTTGTCGACCTGGGCCAGCACCGCGTCGACGAGTCGTTGCTCGCGCCGGCTGAGGTGGATGAAGATCTCGGCGGTGTTGGCGCGCATCACCGCCTGTTCGGCCGCCGTCCGCACCGCCGCCCGGTGCACCGCCGTGAAGGCCTGCCCCACCTCGCCGATCTCGTCGTCGCTGGACGGCTCCAGCGCGTCGCCGGCCTGCCGCCGGGCCAGCTCGTCGGGGTCCACCGAGGAGCTGTCCGGGTGTTCGAGCCGCGCCACCACCTGGGGCAGCCGCTCGAACGCGACGGCGTTCGCCGCGTCCCGCAGCCGGCGCAGCCGCCGGGTGATCTGCCGGGCCACCGCCCAGGTGACCAGCGTGGTGAGCACCAGGGCCACCACGACAGCCACGGCCTCCATCACCGTGCGCCGCCGCTGGTCCTCGTGCGCGGTGCGGACGTCGCCGAGCACCACCGTGTCGACCCGCTGGCGCAACTCGGCCAGGCGCACCGACCACTGCCGGGTGGCGGTCACCCAGGTGTCGAGGTCCAGCTCCAGCGGGCTGCCGGCGACGCTGCGGGACACCTGGTCCTGCATCCGTTGCAGCAGGAGCGCGCTCTCGCCGCTGGCGGCCTGCTCCCACCAGCCGCGCCAGGAGGGCCGGGCGAGCGCCAGGAAGGCGAGGCTCGACTCGGTGAAACCGGCCCGGGCGGCGGTGATGTCCTGCTGCATGGCGGGGGTCAGCTGGTCGGACGACACCGCGCGCAGGACGGCGACCTGCTGCTGGCCGATGGCCTCGGCCACCTGGGACAGCGCCGCGGAGGCCCGGATGCCGTCCGCGATCCGGGCGTTGACCACGCCGAGCGTGACGCTCCCGCGGAGGCTGAGCAGGTCGGCGATGGCGATCCGGTAGCTGAAGGTCATCGCCGACACCGAGGCGCGCTCCGCCGTGCGCACCTGGGCCCGCAGCGGCGGCAGGCCGGCGAGCGCCGCGTCGATCCGCGGCAGGACGGCCTGGTCGGCGGCGGAGCCGGCGGGCAGCTTCGCCCGCTGCCGGCGGTAGTGGGCGACGGCGGCGTCGGTGGCGGTGGTGGCGTCGGCGAAGGCGTCCTGCTGCTCGGGGGCGCCCCGGGTGAGCAGGTCGGCGGCGACGATGCGCTCGTTCTGCAGCCGGTGGGCCAGGTCGCCCGCCTCCGCGCCGAGCTGTGCCAGGAGGCCGAGGTCGCTGGCGCGGGTGGTCTGGCGGGCGCTCTCGGTCAGCGCCAGGCCGGCGAAGCCCAGCACGGCGACCAGCGGGGCCGCGACGATGAGGCGCATCCGGGCGGCAATCTTCCAGCCGCGGCGGCGGGTCGGGTAGGGTCGGGCCGCGTGGGACCTCGTGCTCGACGCCAAGGCTGACTCCCCGCACTCATCAACAACGGTCTATCTGCATTTGCGGATTGCACGTTTCATTGCGCCGGAAGCCGTGCGCCCAGACCAGACCTGACGGTGGTACAAACAGCCCGTACCAGCATCTGTACCCAGAGTTGGCAGCGCTGACGGTGCGTGACGACCCGCCCCTCCCGGGCGTCAGCGCCGGGAGGACGGCGAGGACGGCGGGCCGTCGGCCTCCGGCTGGCCGAGCACCTGACCGATCAGTTCCCGCAACTCGTCGATCGCCGCCACGACCGCCTCGGGATCGCGCGCGTCGCGCCGGGCCGGCGGCCCCGCCTCCAGCCGCGCCACCTCGCCGAACCGGGGCCCGCGGCGGCCGTCCGCGGCCAACTGCTCCGCCGCGACCTGGGGCCACAACGCCGCCAGCCGGCCACCCGTGCCGAGCACCTCGTCGCACCGGACGGCGAACTCCTGGCTGCCGAACCGGCGGCCGGACTCGACCGCGGCCACCGTCTCCCGGCTGAACCGCACCCGCTCCGCGAGCGCCCGCTGGGTCAGGCCCTGCCGCGTCCGCCAGCGACGCAGTTCCGCGCGGAAGCGATGGCTGGCGGCGGAGTGAGCGGCGCTCGACGGGGGCGTGCGATCCATGTGCTCACCTTCGCGACGCCGGATCGGCATCGACATGAGATCGGGGCGGGGTGATGACTGGGCATTCGCAGGGGACAATTCTTAACCCATTCACCGGCGGGTGTGAAGACATGACTCCGCTCCGTGACGGCGTCCGCAGGTCAGCGCCCGGCACGGCGACGCGGGTCAGGCGGCCGGCCGCGCGACGGCGGGCACCGCCGTGTCGACCACCACGGGCAGGCCGCGGTGCGCGCGGAACGCCACGTTGGGCTGGTACGACCGGCGGTGCCCGGGCGCCGGCCGCAAACCGGGCACGGCCGCGGCGAGCCGGGTGAGCGCGATCCCGGCCTCCAGCCGCGCCAGAGCCGCGCCGATGCAGAAGTGCGGCCCGTGCCCGAAGGAGAGGTGGTCGGTCCCGTCCGCCCGCTCCGGATCGAACCGGTTCGGGTGCGCGAACACGGCCGGGTCCCGGTTCGCGGCGCCGATCAGCAGCAGGCAGCGCGCCCCGGCCGGGATGCTGACGCCGCCCACCGTGACCGGCCGGTTGGTCACCCGCAGCCAGCCGTCGATGGCGGGCGCGAAGCGCAGCGTCTCGGTGAGGAAGGCGGGCACCCGGTGCGGCTCGGCGGCGATCGCCCGCCACCGGTCGGGGTCGGCGAGCGCCTGGTCCAGCGCGTGGGCGAGCAGCCCGGCCGTGGTCTCGTGCCCGGCGACCAGGAGGTTGAACACGATGCTCGACACCTCGGCGATCGTGAGCACCTCGTCGTCACCGTCCCGGTACGCGAGCAGCTGGTCGACGTAGCCGTCGCCGGGCCGGTCACTGTCGAGACGGTCGCGGACGAGTTCCTGGCAGTAGCGCCAGAACTCCAGCAGACCCTGGGCAAGCCGGACCTGTTCCGCCGGCTCCGGCCGCCCCCAGACCAGGGCGATCTGGCCGTCCGCCCAGGCCCGGACCCGGGCGATGTCCCGCTCCGGCACGCCGAGGAGGTCGAGCAGCACCAGCAGGGGCAGCTCGGTGGTGAACGCGGGGACGAGGTCGACCTGCTGGCCGGCGCGGGCGGCGAGGCGGGACACCAGCTCGTCGACGCGGCGCCGGACGATCGCGCCGTACCGCTGCTCGACCCGGTCGGCCGTGTTGGCGACGGTGGCCCGCAGCGCCCGGCGGGTCCGCGGGTGCACCGGCGGGTCGGCGGCGGCCGTGGTGGGCGGGGCGTCGATCTGCATGATGACGGCCATCGCCTCCGGACAGACGTCGTAGACCGGCGCGAGGGTGAGGGCGTTGCGGAAGCTCTCCGTGTCGCCGAGCGCCCGGCGCACGTCGGCGTGCCGGGTGATCAGCCACAGCCCGAGGTCCTCGTCGTGGTGCACCCCGCCCGGGGAGTCGAGGAGCTCCCGCCACACCTGCGCCGGGTCGGCGAGATACGCGCCGGCGAACGGATTCCACCGCATGACCGCCTCCTGGAATGGCGACCCGGCGACCCCTCGGGTGCCGGCACCGTTCACGGTGCGCCCTTCGGCGAATCAAGTCAAGATTTGTCGACATCAATGGGATTGGCTTGGGAATTGCGTTCCATCGGCGTTGCGGATTCCTTGCCGGCGTGCAATTTGCGGCGTGCCGATTGCGCATCGACACCCGCGATGAGCAGCGCGAACGACCTTACCGACGGAGGCGGAAAAAGGAAGCGGCCGGCTCCGGTCGCACATTAGTCGCCGGCCACGGAATCGGACCGTCAACAAGCGTGGCCGGACAGGAGCCGGCGCAGCAGCGCGACCAGCGTCGCGGCGTGGGTGCCGTCCGGATCCAGGTCCGGGCGGAAGTCGGCGATGCTCGCGCCGAGCAGCCGGGGCGAGGCGAAGAGCGGCTCCAGCAGGTCGGCGAGCTGTCCGGCGGTCGGCCCGCCGGGTTCCGGGTAGCTCACGGCCGGCAGGGCCGCCGGGTCGAGGACGTCGCAGTCGAGGTGCAGCCAGACGCCGTCGTCGACGTCGGCGAGCAGGGCCGCGGCGCGCTCGCCGCACCGCCGCGGCGCGTCGACGACCGCCGGGGCGTCGATCCGCCGGATGCTGTCGGGCAGCCGGGCCACCTCCGCGGCGGCCTCCGGGTCGAGATCACGGGTCCGGTGGCCGATCAGCACCACGTCGGCGGGCGCGACGAGCGGCGCGGTCGACCCGACCGGCGCGGTGAGCTGCTCGGGACCGGAGCCGGTGAGCAGGGCCAGGTCCATGTCGGCGGTCTCCCCCGTCGGCGAGGAGGCGCCGTCGAGGAAGTCGGGATGCCCGTCGACGAACCAGAGCCCGACCCGGCCCCGGTCCCGCCGCAGCCAGGGCAGGACGCCGAGCAGCAGGCTGCAGTCACCGCCCAGCACCAGCGGCCGGCGGCCGGCCCGGCCCCCGGCGGCGGCGTCGAGCGAGTCGGCCAGCACCCGCGCCGCCCGGCTGGTCTGGCCCAGCGCGCGTACGCCGGTGGTGTCGTCCCGCCGGTCGTCGTCGATGACGATCGGCGCGTCCCCGGCGTCGTCGGGGACCAGGTCCGACAGCCCGGCCGTGCGCAGGGCGGCCGGGGCGAGCCGCTCACCCCGACCGAGGCCCGAGCAGTCCCACGGCGCCCCCACCAGATACCAGCCCCGCGCTGTCACGCCCCCATCGTGGCATCCATGGCCGTGGGCAGCGGCGGTATCCGCGGCCACCCCACCACCGCCCGCGTCGCCGGCCGGACGGGTGGCGTGTGAGGATGCCGGCATGCGTGCCGTGATCTTCGACGAGTTCGGTGCCCGGCCCGAGGTCCGCGACGTCCCCGATCCGGTGGCGCCGCCCGACGGCGCGGTCGTCCGGGTCGAGGCGACGGGCCTGTGCCGCAGCGACTGGCACGGCTGGCAGGGGCACGACCCCGACATCCGCCCGCCGCACGTGCCCGGGCACGAGTTCGCCGGTGTCGTCGCGGCGGTCGGCGCGGGCGTCCACGGCTGGCGACCCGGCGACCGGGTCACCGCGCCCTTCGTCTGCGCCTGCGGGCGGTGCCCGGCCTGCCTGGCCGGCGACCAGCAGGTCTGCGAGCGGCAGACGCAGCCCGGATTCACCCACTGGGGCTCGTTCGCCGAGCACGTGGTGGTGCGGCACGCCGACGTCAACCTGGTCCGCCTCCCCGACGAACTGGACTACCCGACCGCGGCGGCGCTCGGCTGCCGTTTCGCCACGGCGTTCCGGGCCGTGGTGGGCCAGGGCCGGGTGGCGGCCGGCGAGTGGGTGGCGGTGCACGGCTGCGGCGGGGTGGGCCTGTCCGCCGTGATGATCGCGGCGGCCTGCGGCGCGCGGGTGGTGGCGGTCGACATCGCGCCCGGCGCGCTGGACCTCGCCCGGCGCGCCGGGGCGACGGTCTGCCTCGACGGCGGCGCGCTCACCGGGCCGGGCGCGGTGGCCGCGGCCGTCCGGCAGGCGACCGGCGGCGGGGCCCACCTCTCCCTCGACGCGCTGGGCAGTCACGCCACCTGCGTGGCGTCCGTCGAGAGCCTGCGCCGGCGCGGCCGGCACGTGCAGGTCGGGCTCCTCCCCGTCGCCCAGGGCCGCCCAGCGGTGCCCATGGAGCTGGTGATCGCGTACGAGCTGGAGCTGCGGGGCAGCCACGGCATGGCGGCGCACGCCTACCCGGAGCTGCTCCGGCTGGTCACGGCCGGGGTGCTGCGTCCCGGCGAGCTGATCACCCGCACCATCGGCCTCGACGAGGTGCCGGACGCGCTGTCCGCGATGGACGGTCCCGCCGCCGGCGGCATGTGCATCGTCGTACCCCGCTGAACGCGCCGCGGACCGGTCCGCCCCCTGGAGGGCCGGACCGGTCCGCGGCGGTGCTCAGCTGACGGTGACCGAGACGGTCCTCGGCGGCTGCTGCAACTGCCCGTACGTGTCGACGCCCCGGATCGAGACCTTGTAGGTGCCCGCCGGGATCGCCGGCGAGGTGTACGCGAAGTTCGACCCCGGGGACCCCGGGCTGGTGAGGAAGGACGCGATCCACGGGAAGTTGCCCGGGGTGCCCGGCGTGCTGAACGTGCCGGCCGCGTTCATCCCCTGACCCGCGCTGTTCGAGATCTGGATCTCCACGCGGAGCATCCCGACGTCGTCGACCGCCCGGCCGGTGACCACGATCCGGCCGCCGGTGTAGGCCTCGCCCTCCACCGGGGTGATGCTCGGCTCCAGCCGCGGGTCGAGGTCACCCGGGTAGACCAGGTACCGCGCCGTGGCGCCGGAGGTCGAGCCGTCCTGCTGGCCGGCCGTGTCGACGGCCCACGCCTCGACGCTGTACTCGCCCTTGGTCGGCAGGTCGATCGACAGGGTGAACGCGGTGCTCGTCGCGCCCGGCGCGGCCAGCGTGGCGTTCACCGTGGCGAAGGCGGCGGCCATGGTGCCGTTCGGCTGGACGTACCGGCCGGTGTCCAGGTCACGCAGCGCCACCCGGACGCTCTGCACGCCCTTGTCGTCGGTCGCCGTGCCGGCCAGGTTGAGGTGCAGCTGGTCGACGTTCTGGTCGACACCGGTGAAGCTCAGCCGGCCGTCGGGGAACGCGTCGCCGGGCACCTGCGCCGTGACGCTCAGCCGGCCCTGGTTGCTGCCCGAGGTCGTCAGGCCCAGGCTGTCGGTGGCCCGTACCCGGAAGTCGTAGACGCCCGGGGTGAGCGGCACGGTGGTGAACGACCAGGCGTACGAGGCGGCGTTGAGGTTGGTCGGTGAGATCCGGTAGTAGGCCGCCACCGAGTCGGCGCCCCACGTGCCGTCGGCGGCCAGCGCCTCCCGCGTGGTGTTGTTGCGCAGGTAGATCTCGACCGACCGGACGGCGTCGTCGTCCTGGGCGGTGCCGGCGAAGGTGATGGTGCCGCCGGGCCCGACGGTGACCGGCGCGGCCGCGGTCGGCGGGGTCATCGGCACGGGCGCGGTGATGGCCACCGTGGGCGGGACACCGGTCGCCGAGACGGTCCAGTCCCGGGTGTCGCCGCGCAGGTCGCTCTGCCCGGTGGTGTCGATCGCCGTGGCGGTCATCTTCCACTGGCCCTCGATCGGCAGGGCCACCTCGAACTGCCAGGTGGTCGACAGCGCGCCGATCACGTCCGGCTCGCCGCGGAAGGTGTTGTAGACCGCGGCCACCGTCCCGTCGTCCTGCAGGTAGCGGTTGTCGGGGGTGCGGAACGAGTAGGTCAGCGCGCTGACGCCCTTGTCGTCGGTGGCGGTGCCGGTGGCGACGAAGGTCTTCGTGGCGAGCAGGCCGCCGGGCGGCGAGTCGATCCGCGTCGAGGGCGGCAGGTCGTCGAACCGGAACGTCTCGATCTTCTTGACCGCCTTCGTGGGGTCGCTGGTGCTGTTGCGGCCGAACGTCTTGGCCTGGATCTGGTAGACGCCGGAGGGCAGCGACACCGGGAGCGTCCACGTGGTCGAGGTGGCGTTCAGCGCGGCGACCGTGGCGTTGATGCTGTTGGACGCGCCCCACGTCTTCAGGTCGTCCTGGAGGTACTGGCTGGTGTTCTTGTTCTGGATCTCGATCTGGACCCGGGTGACGCCGGCCGGGGCGAGCGCCTGGCCGCCCAGCGTGAACGGCTCGTTGGCCGGCTTCACGGCGCCCTCGATGGGGGTGACGATGGTGGTGTCGACCGCCGCCGGCGCCGGCACCGTGTTCAGGTCGAAGAAGCCGACCCGGCCGACGGTCTTGCCGCCCTTGACGTTGCCGTCGCCGCCGACGATCAGTCCGCGCGCGGTGGCCAGCATGGCCTTCTCGCCCTCGTACGAGTTGGAACCGGGGTTCCACTCCAGCGCCGTGCCGGTGGCCGGGTCGAGCGCGCCGAGGTGGTCGCGGCGGACCACCTGGTCGCCGAGGCCGTAGCCGCTCAGGCCCTGGCCGGTGCCGTACCCGACGTTGTCCAGGCCCGGCCACGGGACGTTCGAGGTCGGCGACTCCTGCCAGCTGAAGTGGCCGCCGACGTACACGGCGGTGGCGGTGATGGCGACCGAGTAGACGCTGTCGAAGTGCCGCGACACCCAGAGCGGCTGGACGTTGTCGGCGCCGGTGAGCGGGTACGCGATGGCCGTGTCGTTGATCGGCGGGCGGTCGCCGCCCGAGCCGCTGGTGACGACGAAGTAGGAGTCGTCCGGCGCGATGTCACCGGCGAACACCCGCTGGATGCCGCCCACGAAGGAGAGGTTGTCCTCCCACAGCCGGGTACGCCACGGCAGCAGGGCCTTGGTGGCGGTGTTGATGAGCGCGACGCCGTAGCGGTCCTGGCCGGCGATCTGCCGGCCGGTGTGGACGACGAGCAGCTTGCTCCGGTCGTGGGTCAGCTTGAGCTGCTGGACGGTGAGCATGCCGCCGACGCCGATGCCGCCGGTGAGCGGCAGGTTGAAGGCGGTGTCGACCGCGCCCGTGGTCGGGTTGAGCGCGACCAGGCCGGGGCGGCTCACCCCGTTGACGGTGGCGAACTGGCCGCCCACGTAGACGGCGGTGCTGCTCACGGCCAGCGCGGTCGCGCGGGCGTTCGCGGTCGCGGTGAACGCGGCGATCGGCGCGCCGGTGGTCGGGTTGAGCTTCACGATCTTCCGCTTCGTGACGCCGCCGACCGTGTTGAAGGACCCCGCGACGTAGAGCGACGACCCGTCGGGCGACGCCTCGACGGCCTCGACGGACCCGTCGAACGTCGGCTTGAAGCCGGTGTCGACCTTCCCGGTGTCCAGGTTGTACGACGCCAGCGACTTCTGCGCGATGGTCGCCCCGCCGACGTTGGCGATCGAGGTGAAGGTGCCGGCGATGAAGACCCGGTTGCCGATCACCGCCAGGTCCTTGATCTCGCCGTTGGTGATCCGCGGCGTGTCGGTGCGCGGCGCCGTCGGCACCAGCCGGGTGTCCCCCGGCACCACCTGTGCGGCCGTGGCGACCGTGCGCGCCGCGCCGAGCGCGGCGCCGCCGCTCATCGCCGCCGTGCCGGTCCGCGCGGTGGTGGCCGCGCCCGTGGTGGTGAGCTTGGTCGCCACGGTGCCCGCGACCGCCGGTACGCCCATCACCACGACGGCCCCGGCGACCAGACCCGCAGCGGTGCGACTCCAGACCTGCATCCAGTCAACTCCCTGTGAACGCCCGGGACGGCACCACCGGGTCGGTTCCCGGCGCGTCCACCCGCCCGCGTGCCGGACGTCACCGTAGAAGGCAAGGTCTTTTCGCGGTACCGCGGCGCACCCGGATTCCACCGCACGGCATCAATTCCGGCCGCACCGGCGGGCCGTCCCACCTTCCGATACAGACCCGCTCCCCCGATCGGATGGCGGGGCCCTGCTCACGGGAGCCTCCGCCGCCTGATCGGCGGATCAACCGGCGGGATCGACGTGGTCGCGCCAGGAGTGCCGCGGCTCGTAGCCCAGCACCCGGCGGGCCTTGTCGATGCTCAGCAGGGTCTCGTGTTCGCCGAGCTCCCCGCGGATCTCGACGTCCGGGTAGACCTCGGCCATCAGGCCGGCGCTGGACCTGGTCATCACGGTGTCGGCGTTGGCGATGATGAAGACGTCGGCGCCGGGGTGGTCGTGGGCGAGCGCCCGCTCGACCGCCTGGGCGCCGTCGCGGGCGTCGATGTAGCCCCAGAGGTTCCAGCGGCGCAGCCCCGGGTCGGCCTGGAAGGCCGGAAATCCCGCGTAGTCCTCGACGTCCATCACGTTGGAGAAGCGCAGGCCCACCATGACCAGGTCGGGGTCCCAGCGGCAGAAGTGCCGGGCCATCTCCTCCTCGAGGGCCTTGTTCAGCGAGTAGGTCGACTCCGGGCGCGGCGGGTACTCCTCGTCCACCGGCGCGTACGGCGGCGGGGTGTCGAACGGCAGGCCCAGCACTGTCTCGCTCGACGCCCACACGACCCGCTTGATCCCGGCCGCCCGCGCGGCGGCGAAGACGTTGTACGTCGCGGCCGAGTTGTTCGCGAAGGTCACCGCGTTGGGCAGCAGCCCGGGCGCCGGGACCGCCGCCAGGTGCACCACTGCCCCGACACCGCCGGCGTGCTCGTCGGCGCCGCCGGTGAACGCCTCCAGCACCTGCCCGTAGTCGGTGAGGTCGACCAGGAGGAACTCGCCGTCGACGTCACGCGGGTCGCGCCCGCCGGCGCGGTCGACCGCGAGCACGTCGACGCCCGCCGCGCGCAGGTGCGCGACCACGGCGCGACCGAGCTTTCCGGCCGCGCCGGTGACGACGACCCGCCGGGGAACCACTGCTTCTAGACCACTCATGGTCACATCCTCCCCCGCGCCGTGGCCCGGCATCCCCTGAGCACACGACGACACCGCATGCCTCGCCCACCACTGCCTCAATTCATCACCGAACTGCCGGAAATGCTCATTGCAAGCCCGTCCCGGGAAATCGCCCCCAGCCACTCTGCTCACCACGATCTGCGCCCGCCTCAAGTCGACATAGGAGTGGCACAGCCGCATAGAGAGGTCACGGCCGGGTGCATCCGACCAAAATGCGCCGACGGGACACCGGCGGCCCGGAGTCGGATTGTCAACAGTGGCGCCCGCGAGCCGCGACCGGGCCGGCGGCACCGCCGTCCGGGCCCGTCCGGAGAGGGCAAATGCCCTGCTAGAGGGCGGCATCGCGCCGTCGCGGGGACGGGGTCGGCGGGCCGCCGCAGTCGCAAAGGTTACCGCCGCCGGAAAAATAGACGAACGTGCGAGTCCGTCGGCCGAACGCATCGACGGCCGCCCGATCCGGGGATCCCGCCAAAGATCACCGCTGTCGATGATGGGGACAGGAAATTCCTATCGAGGGATCTGCACCTGTCTTATGAAAACACTGATCACAAGGGTCGACGCCGGCAATTTTCCGCCCGACGCGGCCCCTGCTCCGGCCTCCGCCGCGCAACACCAGATGTGGCAGCTGAGCCGCCTCGACCCAGGGACGACCACCTACCTGGTGCCGCTGGCGTACCGGCTGCACGGTCCGCTGGACGTGCCGGCCCTGTCGGCCACACTCGACGATCTGGTCGCCCGGCACGCCGCCCTGCGCACCACCCTCGCCCCGGCCGCGGACGGTGCGCCCGGCGACGACGACGCGGCGGGACGCCTGGCGCAGGTGGTCCACGAGCCGCGCCCCGGCCTCCTGCGGGTGCACGACCTCAGCGGGCTGCCCACCTGGCAACGCGACCAGGAGCTGCAGGCCCGGATGCACGCCGAGGCGCACGCCCCGATGGACCTGGAACGCGGCCCCGTGGTGCGCGCCCTCCTGCTGCGCTGCGCGCCGGAGGAGCACGTCCTCCTGCTGACGTTCCACCACGTCGCGGTCGACGAGTGGTCGCTCGGCATCCTCCACGACGAGTGGGAACGGCTCTACGCCGCGCACCGCGCGGGGCAGCCGCCGCACCTCGACCCGGTCGACACCGACTACCGTGACCACGCGGCCCGGCAACGGGACTGGCTGGACGGCCCGGAGGCGGCCGCCCAGCTCGACCACTGGCGCGAGCGGCTCGCGGGCGCGCCGGCCGTGCTGGAGCTGCCCACCCGTGGGCCGCGCCCCGCCGTGCCGTCCAGCGCGGGGGCCACCCTGTCGGTGCCGCTGGACGTCCCCGCCGAGGCGCTCACGGCGCTCTGCCGGCGGATGCGGGTCTCCCCGTACATGGTCCTGCTGGCCGCGTCGCACGTGCTGCTGGCCCGCTGGACGGGGCAGCGCGACATCGTCGTGGGCACGCCGGTGGCCAACCGGCGGCGGCCCGAGACGCAGCGGCTCGTCGGGCTGCTGCTGAACACCGTGGCCGTCCGGGCCCGACTGGACGACAACCCGTCGTTCGAGACGCTGCTCGGGCGGGTGCGCACCGCCGCCCTGGAGGACCTGAGCCGGGAGGAGCTGCCCTTTCCGACGGTGCTGGAGGCGCTGCGCCCGTCCCGCCGGCCCGGTTTCACCCCGCTGTTCCAGGTGATGTTCGTCTACGGCCGGGAGGCGGCGCCCCCGCGCCTGGACGACCTCGAGGTCACCACGGTCGAGGTGCCCGTCGACACCGCCAAGTTCGACCTCACCGTCTCGGTCCGGGAGAACGCCGACGGCCTGCGCACGGCGCTGGAGTACCGCACCGAGCTGTTCGACGGCGACGCGATGACCCGCCTCGCCGGGCACTTCCAGACGCTGCTGCGGTCGCTCCTGGCCGAGCCGGCCGCGCCGGTCGGCGCGGCCACGATGCTCACCCCGGACGAGCACCGGCAGCTCGTCGGCGAGTGGAACCGCACGGCCACCCCCGCCGAGCCGGACGACCTGGTCCACCTGCTGATCGAGCGACAGGCGCGGGAGACGCCGGCCGCCGTGGCGGTGACCGACGGCGACGCCGCGCTGAGCTACCAGGAGCTGCACGCCCGAGCCGAGGCGCTGGCGGAGACGCTGCGCGGGCGGGGCGTCGGCATCGGCAGCCTGGTGGGGGTGCTCCTGCCCCGCGCGGTCCCGTTCGCGGTGGCGGTCCTCGCCGTGCTGCGGACCGGCGCGGCCTACGTACCCATGGATCCGGCCAACCCGCCGGCCCGGCTGCGGCACCTGATCGCGGACGCCGCCGCCCCGGTCGTGCTCACCTGCGCGGAGCTGGCGCACCTGGTGCCCGACGGCGCGGCGCTGCTGGTGCCGGGCCCGGACGCGCCGGTCCCGGCCGCCGAACCGGCCCGGGGTGGCGGCCCGCGCCGGCGGGCCCGCCGCCCCCGGCAGCCGTCGGCGGACGACCTGGCGTACGTCATCCACACCTCCGGCTCCACCGGCCGGCCCAAGGGCGTCATGGTCACCCACCGCGGCGTGTGCAACTACGTGCGCTGGGCGGCGCAGGCCTACCGGTTGCGGCCCGGCGACCTCGTCCCGCTGCACTCGTCGATCGGGTTCGACCTGACCGTGACGAGCCTGCTGGTCCCGCTGGTCAGCGGCGCCACCGTGCGCATGATCGGCGAGCACCTCGGCCCCGAGGCGCTGGGCGAGGCGCTGCGCGAGCAGCGGACACCGTTCGGCCTCGTCAAGATCACCCCGGCGCAGCTCGACCTGGTCCGCCACCAGCTCGGCCCCGCCGAGCTGGCCGGCCGCACCCGGTGCTTCGTGATCGGCGGCGAGAACCTGCGCGCCGACCAGGTGGCGCCCTGGCGGGCCCACGCGCCCGGCACCGCGCTGGTCAACGAGTACGGGCCGACGGAGACCGTGGTCGGCTGCGCCGCGTACGAGGTCGACCCGACCTCGCCGGACGACGGCTCCGTCCCCGTCGGCCGGCCGATCGCCAACACCCGGTTGTACGTGCTCGACGCGTGGCGCAACCCGGTCCCGGCGGGCGTGGTCGGCGAGCTGTACGTCGGCGGGGCCGGCGTGGCGCGCGGCTACCTGAACCAGCCCAGGTTGACGGCCGAGCGGTTCGTCCCGGACCCGTTCTCGGCCGTCCCCGGCGCGCGGCTCTACCGCACCGGCGACCTCGTCCGCCTGCGCCCCGACGGGCACCTCGAATACCTCGGCCGCACCGACCGCCAGGTCAAGCTGCGCGGCTACCGGGTGGAGTGCGGCGAGGTCGAGGCCGCCGTCCGCCGCTGCCGGCCGGAGCTCGACGTGACGGTGCAGCTGCGCCGGGACGACCCCGACGACCCGCGGCTCGTCGCGTACCTCGCGGGCGCGGCGGAGACCGACGTCGCGGACCTCCGGGCGGCGCTCGCCGCCGACCTGCCGTCCTACCTGGTGCCCGCCGTGTTCGTCCGGCTCGACGCGCTGCCGCTGACCGGCAACGGCAAGGTGGACACCGCCGCGCTGCCCGCGCCCGGCCGCGCGGCGGACGTGCCCCGGCCACGGTCCGCACCCGAGGCCGCCGCCCCCGAACCGCCGGCGCCCGCGCCCGGCCCGGTCCGGTGGGACGCGACCCGGGTACGCCTGGAGCGGCTCGTCGTGGACGTGTGGCGCGACGTGCTCGGCGTCGACGCGGTCGGCGTGCGGGACAACTTCTTCGACCTCGGCGGCCACTCGATGCGGTTGCTGGCGGTCCTCGAACGGCTGCGCGACTCGCTCGGCGACGTCGTGACCGTCACCGACCTGTTCCGGCATCCCACGGTCGACGCCCTGGCCACGTTCCTCACCACCGCCACCACCGGGGCGCCCGCGCCGGCCGTCGCGCCGGCCCGGATCGCCCGGCCCCGCGCCGGCGGGGCCGGAGACACCGGGCAGCCGACCGGCCTGATCGCCGTCGTCGGCATGGCCTGCCGCTTCCCCGGCGCCCGGACCCTCGACGAGTACTGGCACAACATCCGCACCGGGGTGGAGTCGGTCCGGGAGTTCAGCGTCGAGGAGATGCTCGCCGACGGGGCGGACCCCGACCGGCTGGCCGACCCGGCGTACGTCCGGGCCGGGACCTGGCTGCCGGGCATCGACGAGTTCGACGCCGCGTTCTTCGGGATCACGCCCCGGGAGGCGCAGACCCTGGACCCGCAGCACCGGCTGCTGCTGGAGTGCGCCTGGCACGCGCTGGAGCACGCCGGCCACGACCCGTCCGGTCACCCCGGCCGGATCGGCCTCTTCGCCGGATCGGGCCGCAGCAGCTACCTGCTCGACCACCTGAGCGGCCACCCCGAGCTGGCCGGCACCATCGGCGAGCACCAGCTCTCCATCAGCAACGACAAGGACTTCCTGCTCAGCCGGGTCGCCTACAAGCTCGACCTCACCGGCCCCGCGGTCACCGTCGCCACGGCCTGCTCGACCTCGCTGGTGGCCGTGCACCTCGGCCGGCAGAGCCTGCTGACCGGCGAGTCCGACCTGGTCCTGGCCGGCGGCGTCAGCATCTTCCCGGCGCAGCGCCGGGGCTACCTCTACCACGACGGCGGGATCTACTCGCCCGACGGGCACTGCCGCCCGTTCAGCGCGGACGCGCGCGGCAGCATCGAGTCCAGCGGGGTCGGGATCGTCGCGCTGAAGCGGCTGGAGGACGCGGTCGCCGACGGCGACACGGTCTACGCGGTCATCCGCGGTTCCGCCGTCAACAACGACGGGGCGCGCCGCACCGGCTACACGGCGCCGGGCGTCGCGGGTCAGGCCGAGGTGGTCAGCAACGCGCTGGCCACGGCCGGT
The DNA here is from genome assembly GCF_040631005.1 of Micromonospora sp. NPDC005707. NCBI lineage: Bacteria > Bacillati > Actinomycetota > Actinomycetes > Micromonosporales > Micromonosporaceae > Micromonospora > Micromonospora sp. NPDC005707. The sequence continues at coordinate 408,471 of NZ_JBEXYR010000006.1, read as the reverse complement.
GTGGACCCCCGCTCGGTGAGCTACGTGGAGGCGCACGGGACGGGCACCAGCCTCGGCGACCCCATCGAGGTGGCGGCGCTGACCGAGGCGTTCCGCCGTGGCACCGACGACCGCGGCTTCTGCGCCCTCGGCTCGGTCAAGGCCAACATCGGGCACACCGACGCCGCGGCCGGGGTGGCCGGTCTCATCAAGACGGTCATGGCCCTGTGGAGCCGTACGCTGCCGCCGGCGATCAACGTGCGCGAGCCCAACCCGGCGATCGACTTCGCGGGCAGCCCGTTCTACCTCAACGACAGCGCCCGCCCGTGGACCGTCGACGGCCCACGCCGGGCCGGGGTCAGCTCGTTCGGCATGGGCGGCACCAACGCCCACGTGGTGCTGGAGGAGCCGCCGGCCACCCCGGCGCCGCGGACGGCCGCACCGGCCGCGGGCCCGCACCTGCTGGTCGTGTCGGCCCGTACGGCGGAATCGCTGGAGCGGCAGGCGCGCCAGCTCCGCGACTGGCTCGACGGGCGGCCCGAGGTGGACCTCGCCGACGTCGCGGCCAACCTGGGCCGGCGCCAGTCCATGCCCCACCGGCGGTTCCTCGTCGCGGCGGACCGGGCCGACGCGCTGGCCGCCCTCGACGCGCCGCAGCGCCAGTTCGGCGGCGTCCACCCCGGCGGCCGGCGGCCGCTGGTGTTCGCCTTCCCCGGGCACGGCGCCCAGCACGTGGCGATGGGCGCGGGCCTCCACCGCGCCGAGCCGACCTACCGGGCCGTGGTGGACGAGTGCGCCGAGCTGATCCGCGACGATCTGGGGCTGGACCTGCGTACGCTGCTCTGCCCGCCGCCGGACGGTCACGCGGAGGCCGAGCGGCTGCTCGCCCGGCCCCGGCTGGTCCAGCCCGCGCTCTTCGTCAGCGAGTACGCGCTCGCCCGGTCGCTGCTCGCCCGGGGCGTGACGCCGGACCTCATGGTGGGACACAGCCTCGGCGAGTACGTCGCCGCCTGCCTGGCCGGCGTCTTCTCCCTGCCCGACGCGCTGCGTCTGGTGTGCGCCCGCGGCGCGCTGGTCGAGCGGACGCCGGCCGGGGCGATGCTCGCCGTGAGCCCGCCCGAGGCGGCCGTGGCCGCGCTGCTGGACGACCGGGTGTCGCTGGCCGCCGTCAACGCACCGGAGCTGTGCGTGCTCTCCGGCGACCCCGAGGCGATCGCGGCGCTGCGCGAGCGGCTGACCGGCGACGGGGTCGACTGCCGGCCGCTGCGGGTCGCCCGCGGCTACCACTCGGCCCTGCTCGACCCGGTGCTCGACGAGTTCGCCGAGCACGCCGGTCGGGTCACCTACCACGAGCCCGAGCGCCCCTACCTGAGCAACCTGACCGGCGGTCCGGTCACGCCCGGGCAGGTCACCGACCCGGCGTACTGGGTGCGGCACATGCGCGAGCCGGTGCGCTTCGCCGAGTCGGCCGCGCTCCTCGCCGAGCAGGACGTGGTCCTCGCCGAGCTGGGCCCCGGGCACGCCCTCGGCGGCCTGGCCCGGCTGGCCGGCCTGCGACCGGGCCAGGCCGTGGCGGCGATGCGGCATCCGCGCTCCGACGCCGACGACCTCGCCACGCTGCTCGACGCCGTCGGCCGGCTGTGGCTGGCCGGCGCGCCGGTCGACTGGGCCCGGTTCCACGGCGGCGGGCGTCGCCGGCTGGCCCTGCCGGGCTACCCGTTCGACCGGCAGCGGTACTGGGTGGACGCCGTGCGCCGGGCCGGCGCGGCGGCCCTCCCCGCGCCCACCGGACCGGAGGCGCCGGCCGCGCCCGGGCCCGCCGACACCGGCAACCGGCCGGCCCTGAGCAGCGCCTACGTCGCCCCGAGCACCCCGGCGCAGGAACGCGTGGCGGAGATCTGGGCCGAGCTGCTCGGCATCCGGCCGATCGGGGCGCACGACAACTTCTTCGAGCTGGGCGGGCACTCGCTGCTCGCCACCCAGGTCGTGGTGCGCCTGCGCGCCCGGCTCGGCGTCGCGCTGCCGCTGGAGACGGTCTTCGCACAGCCGACCGTCGCCGGGCTCGCGGCGGCGCTGCCGGCCACCGTCGACGCACCGGCCGCGCCCGCCGTGGTCGAGCCGGCCCCCGCCGCGCCGGCCGAGCCGACCATCCCCCGTGCCGACCCCGACGCCGGCCCGGCGCCGCTCTCCTCCGGGCAGCACCGGCTCTGGTTCCTCGACCAGGCGTACGCGCAGAACGCGTACACGGTCAGCACGGCGCTGCTGCTGGACGGCGACCTCGACGTCGACGCGCTGCGCCGGGCGCTGGCCGACCTGGTCCGGCGGCACGAGTCGCTGCGTACCGTCTTCCCGCTCGGCCCCGACGGCGACCCGGTCCAGGAGGTGCGACCGGCCGGGCCGGTCGACCTGCCGGTGGTGACCGCGCCGGACGACGCGGACGACGCCGCGCCGCGCAGCATCGTCGAATCGGCGGTTGCCGACGCGGTGCCCGGGTGGGTGCACGCGGCCCTCGCCGCCGACGTCCGGCGCCCGTTCGACCTGGCCGGCGGGCCGCTGTTCCGGGCCGTGCTGCTGCGGATCGCCGCCGACCGGCACGTGCTCTCGCTGACCATGCACCACAACGTCTCCGACGGGTGGTCGCTCGGCATCATCGCCGGCGAACTCGCCACCGGATACGACGCCGCCCGCGAGGGCCGCCCCGCGCCGCTGCCCGACCTGGCCGTCCAGTACGGCGACTACGCGCGCTGGCAGCGCGGCCGGCTGGCCGACCCGGACGGCGACGACCTGCGCTGGTGGCGCAGGCAGCTCGACGGGGTGACGAGCGTGCTGGAGGTGCCCACCGACCGGCCCCGGCCGCCGGTGCAGACCTTCGACGGCGCGGTCAGCACCCGGGTCCTGCCGCCGGAGACCGCCGACGAGCTGCGCCGGTTCAGCCAGGCGCGGGGCGCCACCCTGGCCATGACGGTGCTGGCCGCGCTGAAGGCCCTGCTCTGGCGCTACACCGGCCAGCGCGACATCTGCGTCGGCACGCCGGTCGCCGGGCGGGTCCGCGCCGAACTCGAACCGATGGTCGGCTTCTTCGTCAACATGCTGCCGCTGCGCACCGTGCTCGACGGCGAGTGGACCTTCGCGGAGCTGCTCGGCGAGGTGCGGCGCACGGCGCTGGGCGCGTACGACCACCAGGAGGTGCCGTTCGAGCGGCTCGTGGACCTCGTCGACGCGCCCCGCGACCTCAGCCGGAACCCGCTGTTCCAGGTGATGTTCAACCTGCTCAACGTGCCCGAGCAGCGGGACCTGGGCAGGGCCGGCCTCCGGATGGTCCCGTTCGCCGTCGAGCCCGGCATCGCCCAGCAGGACCTGGCGTTGTACGCGTACGAGGTGGACGAGGGGCTGCGGTTCCGGCTGGAGTACAACACCGCGCTGTTCGACGCCGCGACCGCCGAGCGGATCATGGGGCACCTGGAGACGCTGCTCGCCGCGGCCGTCGCCGACCCCGGCGTCCGGCTCGCGGACCTGGCCGTGCTCACCCCCGCCGAGCGGGAGCGGGAAGCCGCGTGGAACGACACCGCCATCGAGCCGGGCTGGGCCGTGCCGGGCCGGCCGACCCTGGTCGAGCTGATCGGCCACCAGGTCGCCACGGGGCCCGACCGGCCCGCCGTCACCTTCGGGGCGACGACACTCTCCTACGCCGAGCTGAACGCCCGGGCCAACCGGCTCGCGCACCGGCTCCGCCGGACCGGCGTCGGCCCGGACGTCACGGTGGCCGTCTGCCTGCACCGCTCGGCCGAGCTGCCGGTCACCCTGCTCGGCGTGCTCAAGGCCGGCGGCGCGTACGTCCCGGTGGACCCCGACTACCCGGCCGAGCGGCAGCGCTACGTGCTGGCGCACAGCGACGCGCGGGTGCTGGTCACCGAGGCGGGCCTGGCCGACCGGTTCGCCGGCTTCGCGGGCGAGGTGGTGTGCGGCGGCGCGGCGCTGGACGCCGAGCCGGACAACGACCCCGCGCCGTCGGCCGGGCCGGACGACCTCGCGTACGTCATCTACACGTCCGGCTCGACGGGCCGCCCCAAGGGGGTCCGGGTGAGCCACGGCGCCATCGTGAACACCCTGGCCACCATGCGCGAGCGGCCGGGCCTGGCGGCCGACGGCACGATGCTGGCGATGGCGAGTTTCGCCTTCGACATGTCGGTGCCGGAGCTGTTCCTGCCCCTGGTGGTCGGCGCCCGGATGCTGCTGGTGGGCCGCGACGTGGCCTACGACGCGACCCGGCTGGCCGGCCTGCTGCACACCGAGCGGGTCACCCTGGCCCAGGGCACCCCGGCGACCTGGCGGCTGCTCGTCGAGTCCGGCTGGACGGGCACACCCGGCCTGACCGCCGTGTGCGGCGGCGAGGCGGTGTCCGCGCCGCTGGCCCGGCAACTGGCCGAGCGGGTGGACGCGCTGTGGAACCTCTACGGCCCGACCGAGGCCGCCGTCTGGTGCGCCATGGACCGGATCGAGGCGGGCTTCACCCACCTCACCGTCGGGCGTCCGATCGGCAACATGCGGGTCCACCTGCTCGACGCGCGGCTCTCCCCCACCCCGGTGGGCGTGCTCGGTGAGCTGTACCTGGGCGGCGCGGGGCTGGCCCGCGACTACCACGGCGACCCGGCGCTGACCGCGCAGCGGTTCGTGCCGGACCCGGACGGCGGCGGCCGGCTCTACCGCACCGGCGACCTCGGCCGGCGGCTCGCCGACGGCCGCATCGAGTTCGTCGGCCGCAGCGACTCGCAGGTCAAGGTACGCGGGTTCCGCATCGAGCTGGGCGAGATCGAGGCGGTGCTGCGCCGCCACGAGTCGGTCCGCGACACCGCCGTCGTGGTCCGCGAGGACGGCGCCGAGAAGTCGATCGTGGCCTACCTGACGCTGGCCGGGCCCGGCGGCGACGCCGACCCGGAGCCGGCGGAGGTCACCGCGGACTTCGACGTCGACCCGGCGCCGTGGCGGGCGTTCGCCCGCACCTGGCTGCCGGACTACATGGTGCCGTCGGCGTTCGTGGTGCTCGACCGGATGCCGCTCAACGCCAACCGCAAGGTCGACCGGTCGGCCCTGCCCGCCCCCCGCCGGGGCGGCGCCACCACCGGCGCCACCCCGCCGGACACCCCGCTGCGGAGGGCGCTGGCGCAGCGGTGGGCGGCGGTGCTCGGGTACGACAGCGTCGGCATCGACGACGACTTCTTCGACCTCGGCGGCGACTCCTTCAAGGCGATCAAGGCCCTGGCCGGCAGCGACCCGGCGATCAGCGTCCTCGACCTGTTCCGCCACCCGACGATCCGGGGCCTGACCGAGCACCTGGCGGCGACCGGAGGTTCGGTCGGGCGCCTGCTGCACGAGCTGACCCCGGCGCGGCCGGGCACACCGACGACGCTGACGCTCGTCTGCGTACCGTTCGGCGGCGGCAGCGCGATCACCTTCCAGCCGCTCGCCGACGCGCTCCCGCCAGGCGTCTCGCTGTACGCCCTGGAACGCCCCGGCCACGACGTGAACCGCCCGGACGAACCCCTGCTCGACCTGGACGAGCTGATCGACGGCTGCGTCGCCGAGGTGGTCGAGAAGATTAGCGGCCCGGTGGCCGTGTACGGGCACTGCGTGGGCGGCGCCGAGGCGGTCGAGCTGGCCCGCCGGCTGGAGGCGGCCGGCGTCGAGGTGACCGGCGTCGTCATCGGCGCCCACTTCCCCGCCCCGCGGCTGCCCGGCCGGGTGTTCGGTTGGCTGCGGCGGTGGTTCCCGGTGGAGCGCTGGACGTCGAAGCGGCGCACCCTGGAGTCGTTGCGCGCCATGGGCTTCTTCACCGAGGTCTTCGACGAGAACGAGAAGGACTTCGTGATGCGCGTGGTCCTGGCCGACTCGGCGAGGGGCGAGGACTACTACACCGACGTCTACGCCGAGGGCCTGCCCCGGAAGCTGTCGGCGCCGCTGGTCAGCGTCGTGGGCAGCGGCGACCGCGCCACGGAGTTGTACCAGGAGCGGTACCTGGAGTGGGAGTTCTTCGCCGACCGGGTGTCGCTGGAGGTCATCGAGGGCGCCGGCCACTACTTCGCCAAGCACCAGCCCGCCGAGCTGGCGGACATCATCCTGGCGCACTGCGCCGGGCCCGCCCGCCCGGAGCCGGCGGCCGCGCCCGCTCCCGTGCCCGTGCCACCGCGCGAGCAGCCGGCGGCCCCGCGCCGCGCCATGCCGAGCCTGGCCGTGTTCTACCTGATCGCGATCGGGCAGCTCGTCTCGCTCATCGGCAGCGGGCTGACCGGTTTCGGCATGAGCCTCTGGGTCTACCAGCGGACCGGGTCGGTGTCGCTGTTCGCCACGGCCACCGTGCTGGCGCTGCTGCCCGCCGTGGTCCTCTCCCCCGTGGCCGGCGCGCTCGCCGACCGGTGGGACCGAAGACGGATCATGATCCTGGCGGACTGCCTGGCCGCGGTCGGCACGGTGAGCCTCGCGCTGCTGCTCTGGCGGGGTCAGCTCCAGCTCTGGCACGTGTTCACCGCGATCACGGTCACCGCGGTGGCCACCGCCTTCCAGCAACCCGCCTACCTGGCGGCCGTCACGCAGCTGGTGCCGAAGCGGTACTACGGGCGGGCCAACGGCATCGTCTCCCTCGGCACGGCCACCAGCACGGTGCTGGCGCCGCTGGTCGGCGGCGCGCTGGTGCTCGCCGTCGGGCTGCGCGGGATCGTCGTCATCGACCTGCTCACGTTCGCCGTGGCGGTGCTCGTCACCCTGTCGGTCCGCTTCCCGGACACGCTGTTCGTCAAGCGGGAGGAGCCGTTCCGGCGGGAGGTCCTGGGCGGCTGGCGGTTCATCGTCCGCCGGCACGGCCTGGTCGCCCTGGTGGTGCTGGTCGCGTCGCTGAACTACTTCTTCGCCATGGTCGAGGTCCTGGTCACGCCGCTGACCCTGTCCTTCGGCGACCCGGCGGTCCTCGGCCGGGTGCTCGCCGCCAGCGGCGTGGGCATGGTGGTCGGCTCGGTGCTCATGGGCGTCTGGGGCGGCACGGCCCGGCGTACCACGGGCATCCTGGTCAGCGTCGTGCTGCTGGGCGTCTCGCTGCTCACCGTCGGCCTGCACCCCAGCCCGCTGTTCCCGGCGCTCGGCCTGTTCGGCATGGGCCTGGCCACGGCACTCGTGAACACCCACTGGCTGGCCATCGTGCAGGCCAAGGTCGGGCTCGAACTCCAGGGCCGGGTGCTGTCCATGGGCCAGATGCTGTCCTGGCTCATGGTGCCGGCCGGCTTCCTCAGCGCCGGCCCGCTCGCCGAGCACGTCTTCGCCCCGCTGGCCGCCCCCGGCGGCCCGCTGGCCGGCGTCGTGGGCACCGGAGCCGGGCGCGGCATGGCCCTCGCGGCGATCGTGGCCGGGCTGTGCGCGCTCGGCCTGGCCGCCGCGGGCATCGCGTACCGGCCGATCCGCGACGTGGAGGACGAGCTGCCCGACAACGATCCGGGCACGATCATCCTCGCCGACAAGGACCGGCTCCAGGAGGAGGCCGACCGGCGGCTGGCGCTGCTCCGGAGCGGGGGGTCCCCGCGGTGAGCGCCCCCACCCGACCCGCGGGCCCGACCCGCCGGAGCACCGGCCGGCGCGTGACCGGCGGCCCGACCACCGTGGACTGCCTGCACCGGATGGTCGCCGCGCAGGCCGCCCGCACCCCGGACGCCGAGGCGGTCCGGCACGGCGACCGCGCGCTGTCCTACCGGGAGCTGGACGAGGCGGCGAACCGGCTGGCCCGCATGCTGCTGCGGCGCGGCGTGACCCGGGAGGACCGGGTGGGCGTCTGCCTGCCGCGCACACCCGAGCTGGTGGTCGCCCTGCTCGCCGTGCTCAAGGCCGGCGCCGCGTACGTGCCGCTGGACCCGGCGTACCCGCCGGCCCGGGTGGCGTTCATGACCGCCGACTCCGGCGTGCGGCTGGTGCTGACCAGCGCCGACCTCGCCGGCCGGTTCCCCGACACGGCGGTCCCGGTCGACCGGCTCGACCCGGTCGAGGACGCCACCGACCCGGCGGTCGCGGCCACGCCGGCGGATCTGGCGTACGTCATCTACACCTCCGGCTCGACCGGGCGGCCCAAGGGGGTGGCCATCGAGCACCGCTCGGCGTCGGTGCTCATGAACTGGGTCCGGCAGACCTTCGACGACGCCGAACTGGGCGGCCTGCTCGCCGCCACCTCGGTCTGCTTCGACCTGTCGGTCTTCGAGATCTTCGGCCCGCTCTGCTGGGGCGGCCGGGTGCTGCTCGTCGACGACGTGCTGGCGCTCGCCGCCCCCGGCGCGGACCGGCTGCCGGTCACCCTGGTCAACACCGTGCCGTCGGCCATGGGCGAACTGCTCACGGCGTCGGCCCTGCCGGCGAGCGTGCGCACCGTCTGCCTGGCCGGCGAGCCGCTGACCGCCGCGCTGGCCGCCCGGGTCTGGTCCCGCCCGCACGTCCGCCGGCTCTGCAACCTCTACGGACCGTCGGAGGACACCACCTACTCCACCTGGGCGGAGGTGCCACCGGACAGCGGCGACCCGCCGATCGGCCGGCCGCTGCCGCAGACCCGCGCCTACGTGCTCGACCCGACCGGCGAACCGGTCCCGCCCGGCGAGCCGGGTGAGCTGCACCTGGCCGGGGCGGGCCTGGCCCGGGGCTATCTCGACCGGCCCGAGGAGACCCGCGCCCGGTTCCGGCCCGACCCGTTCCGGCCCGGCGAGCGGATGTACCGCACCGGCGACCGGGTCCGGTTGCGGCCGGACGGGCAGCTCGCGTACCTGGGCCGGCTCGACGACCAGGTCAAGCTGCGGGGCTACCGGATCGAGCTGGGTGAGGTGGCGGCCCGCCTCGCCGCCCTGCCCGGCGTACGCGAGGCGACCGCCGCCGTGCGGCCCGGGCCGAGTGGCGACCCGCTGCTGGTGGGCTACCTGGTGGGCGATCGGCGCGCCGACGTCCGGGCCCGGCTGGCCGAGGCGCTGCCCGCCCCGCTGGTCCCCGCGGCCGTGATCTGGCTGGACCGGCTGCCCACCCTGCCCAACGGCAAGGTGGACCGCGCCGCCCTGCCCGCGCCCACCCTGGGCGACGACACCGGGGCACCCGCCGCGCTCGACGGCACGGCCGGGACGGTGGCTGGGATCTGGCACGAGCTGCTCGGGGTGCCGGTCACCGGCGCCGACAGCGACTTCCTCGCCCTGGGCGGCGACTCGCTGCTCGCGGTCCGCTGCGCCACCCGGCTGGCCGCCGCTACCGGCCGGCCGGTCCGGCCGGGTGACCTCTTCGCCCACCCGACCGTGGCCGCACTGGCCGCCCACCTCGACGGGCTGGCCGCCGACCCGGCCGCCGACCACCTCGACGGCCTGGCCGCCGATCCGGCCCCCGACGCCGCCCACCTCGACGGGCTGGCCGCCGGCCCGGCTCCCGACGCCGAACCGACCGGCCCGGCGCCGGACCGCCCGCTTCCGCTCTCGGCCGCGCAGGCCCGGCTCTGGTTCCTGCACCGGCTCGACCCGGCCGACACCTCCTACCTGCTGGCCTTTGCGGTCCGGTTCGCCACGCCGCTGGACCCGGACCGGCTGGCCCGGGCGCTGCGCCGGGTGGTCGACCGGCACCCGGCGCTGCGCACGGTCTTCCCGTCCGGCCCCGACGGGCCGGTGCAGCAGGTCCGCCCGCCCGCCGACGTGGTCCCGGTCATCGCGCCGCCCGAGCCAGCCACCCCGCTCGACGCGGGCACGCCGCTCGACGCAGGCACGCCGCCCGACGCGAGCACGCCGCCCGACGCGAGCACTCCGCCCGACGTGGGCACGCCGCCCGACGCGAGCACGCCGCCCGACGAGGGCACGCCGCTCGACGCGCGGCTGCGCCGGCTCGCCGCCGAGGCCACCCGGGCACCCATGGACCTGGCCGCCGGCCCGCTGTTCCGCGCCCACCTGGTGCCGGACGCCGCCGGCCGGGCGCTGGCGCTGCTGCTGGTCGTGCACCACATCGTCTGCGACGACTGGTCGTTCGGCGTGCTCGTGCGGGACCTGGCGAGGGCGTACGACACCGAGGGCGAACCCCGTCCGGCGCCCGAACGGCCGGCCGTCGGCCCGGCAGCGTTCGCCCTGGCGCAGCGGGAGTGGCTGGCCGGGCCGGCCGGCCGGCGGGCGGTCGCCGAGGTGCTCGCGGAGCTGCGCGGGGCCCCCGACCTGCTCGACCTCCCCACCGCCGCACCCCGGCAAGGATGGACCGCACCGACCCGGCCGAACCCACCGTCCACCGGCCGACCCGGCGCCGCGCCCCGGATCACCCTGGACGCGCAGGACGGAAGACCGCCCGGCACCGCGCCACGGACCGCCCTGGACGCGCAGGACGGCCCGCCACCCGGCGCCGCCCTACGGACCACCCTGGACGCCGCCACCGCCGACGCGGCCCGCCAACTGGCCCGGGCCGGGCGGGCCAGCCTGCACATGGTCGGGCTGGCCGCGTTCGCCACCCTGCTGGGCGCCGCCACCGGCCGGCGCGACCTGCTCGTCGGCGTCGCCTTCGCGGGCCGGACCAGCGTCGCCGCCGAGCAGAGCGTCGGCTGCCACGTCAACACGCTGCCGCTGCGGCTGCGGCCGGCGCCCGACCGCGGCTTCGCCGACCTGCTCGCCGAGGCCCGCCGGGTCACCCTGTTCGCCGCCGCCCACCAGGACGTCCCCTTCGACCTGCTGGTGGACCGGCTGCGGCCCACCCGCCGGCCACGGCGCAACCCCCTCGTCCAGGTCGCCTTCGGGGTGCAGAACGCCCCGCCGGCCCGGCACCGCGGCGCGGCCGGCGTCGAGTTCACCGGCGTGGAACTCACCCCGGACACCGCCCGGCTCGACCTGACCCTCTGGCTCGACGAGCGGCGGGACGGGCTGGCGGCGCTCTGGACCTACCGCACCGACCTGTTCGACCACGACGGCGTGGTCGCGTGGCACCGCCGGTTCGGCGCGGTACTGCGTACCGCCGCCGCCGACCCCCGGCGCAGTCTCGCCGACTGCGCCGACACCGCTGGAGAGTGAGAAATGACTGAGCAGAACCGGGTCGCACGGACCATCCCCCGACGCGGCCGCGAGCGGAACCTGGTGGACGTGCGCCCCGACTGGCCCGGCGGGCCGCTGCCGGCGCTGGTGCGGGCCAACGTGCCCGACGTCGACCTGACCGGCTGGCTGGCCGGCCACCGCGACGAGGTCGACGAGCTGGCCCGGCGCGCCGGGGCGGTGCTGTTCCGCGGCTTCGCCGTGGCCGGCGCCGGCGACTTCCGCGCCGTGATGGGCGCCCTCTCCGACGACGTGCTCTCCTACGGCGAACGTTCCTCACCGCGCAGCCAGGTCACCGAGGGCGTGTACACCTCCACCGAGCACCCCGCCGACCAGCCGATCGTGCTGCACAACGAGCAGTCGTACACGGTGAACTGGCCGCTGCGGATCGTCTTCCACTGCGAGGTCGAGCCGGCCGCCGGCGGGCGGACCCCGCTCGCGGACAGCCGCCGGGTGCTCGCCCGGCTCCGCCCCGGGACGGTCGCCGAGTTCGAGCGGCGCGGCGTGCTCTACCGGCGCAACTACCTGCCCGGCATCAGCCTCTCCTGGCAGACCGCGTTCCAGACGTCCCGGCGGGAGGAGGTCGAGGCGTACTGCGCCCGGGCGCTGATCAACGTGGAGTGGGTTGGCGAGCGACAGTTGCGGACCCGGCAGGTCCGCCCGGCGGTGCGCCGGCACCCGGTCACCGGGGAACGGACCTGGTTCAACCACGCGCTGTTCTTCCACGTCACCTCGCTGCCCGACGACGTCAGCGCCGGCCTGCGGGCCGCCCTCGGCGAGGAGGACCTGCCCTACCAGACCGCCTACGGGGACGGCATGCCCATCGGAGACGACGTGCTGGCCGAGCTGCGGGCCGCGTACGCGGCGGAGACCCGCTCCTTCGCCTGGCAGCGCGGCGACGTGCTGCTAGTGGAAAACATGCTGGCCGCACACGCCCGGGAGCCGTTCACCCCGCCCCGCCGCATCCTCACCGCGATGTCCGACCCGGTCGCCGCGCCCGAGCTGACCGAGGCGCTGCGCGCCGGCGCCGTGGGAGGCCGGGCATGAGCGGGCCGGCGCCCCGGCGGCGTTCCACCGGCACGGTCAGCGCACCGGTGACCCGGCGGGTGCTCGTGGACGAGCGGTTCGTGCTGCTCGTCGAGGCCGCCGTGCCCGACCTCGACCTGGCCGGCTGGCTCGCCGGCCGCCGCGACGAGCTGCTGGCCGACCTGGACCACTACGGCGCGGTGTTCTTCCGCGGCTTCGAGGTGCGCACCCCCGACGACTTCAGCCTGGCCGCCCGGGCGGTCAGCCCGGACCTGCTCGGCTACTTGGAGCGGGCCGCGCCCCGGCACGAGGTCGCCGAGCGGGTGTTCACCTCCACCGAGTTCAACGCCGAGCAGTGGATCCCGCTGCACCACGAGATGTCGTACTCGCACAACTGGCCGACGCACCTCTACTTCTGGTGCGCGCAGCCGGCCACCGGCAGCGGCGGGGCCACCCCGCTGGCCAGCGAGCGGGTCATCACGCCGCTGATCCCGGACGAGATCCGGGAGCGGTTCCTCCGCGCCGGCGTCAGCTACGTGCGCAACTACGGCCCGCACCTGGACCTGCCCTGGCAGGAGGCGTTCCAGACCAGCGACCGGGCGGAGGTGGAGGCGTACTGCGCCGCCTCGGCGACGGAGTTCACCTGGCTGGGCGGGGACGGGCTGCGGACCCGGGCCCGCCGGCAGGCGGTGGCCACGCACCCGCGTACCGGGGAGACGGTGTGGTTCAACCACGCCCACCTGTTCCACGTCTCCAACATGCCGGCCGAGGTGTCCGGCGCGCTGCTCCGCGAGTACGGCCCGAACGGGCTGCCCCGCAACGCCTACTACGGCGACGGCGAGCCGATCCCCGACGAGGTGGTCACCGGCATCCGCGACCTGTACCGGCAGCACGCCGTCTCGGTGCCCTGGCATCGCGGCGACGTGCTGGTGGTGGACAACTTCCTGGCCACCCACGGCCGGGAACCCTTCAGCGGCGACCGGCAGATCCTGGTCGCCATGTCCGACCTCTACGTCAATCGGAGTGTGGTGTGAACGGATACCGTCTGTCGCCGATCCAGCGCCTGGCCTGGGCCGGGAAGCAGGACCTGGTCCGGGCGCGGGTCCGGCTCGACCGGCCGCTGGACCGGGCCCGCTTGCAGGCCGCCGTCGACACGGTGGTGGCCCGGCACGAGGCGCTGCGGCTGACCCTCGTGCACCATCCCGGTCTGCGGGTGCCGTTGCAGGACGTGGACGACGCCCGCGCCGTGACGGTCGGGGCGCAGGGCGACCTGTCGGTCACGCTGACCGACGACGCGCTGGAGCTGGCCGCCACCCCGCTGATCGCCGACCCGGCGAGCCTGCGGCTGGTCCTCGGCGACCTGGCCCGGGCGTACGCCGGCGAGGCGCTGCCCGAGGACCCGGAGGCGTTGCAGTTCCTCGACGTGGCCGAGTGGCAGCTGGAGGAGCGGGAGCAGGCCCCGGCCGCCGGTCCGGCCGCGCCGGCCGCCCGGCTGGTCACCCCGCACGGCGACGACCCGAGCGCGGTCGTCACCGCGACGGTGCCCGCCGCCGCGCTGGCCGACGCCGCCCGGGCCGCGGGCGTCGAACCGGGCACCGTGCTGCTCGCCGCGTGGGCCCTCGCGGTGTCCCGCCGGGCCGAGGCGCCGGACGGCGCCGACGAGGCGGATCTGGTGCTGGCCCGGTGGAGCGACGGCCGGCAGGCCGACGGCACCGCCGGGGTGGTGGGCCCGCTGGGTGGCTACGGCCCACTCCGGCTGCCCCTGCCGCTGCCGACCTCCCCCACCGACCTGCTGGCGGTCGTCCGCGCCGCCGAGGCCGCCGCCGACGACACGTTCCACCTGGTCGACCCGGTGGACGAGCAGTCCGGGGCGGTCGCCGCCTTCGCGCTGCGGCGCGCCGTGGACCCGGCCACCGTGGCCGGTCTCGGCGGCGCCACGGTGACGGTCGCCGACCCGGCGCCGGCCGCCGGCCCGCAGCTCACCGCGCTGGCCGACGGCGAGGGGGTCACCGTGCGGGTGGTCGGCGGGCAGTGGCTGCTCGACGCGCTGCTGGCGATCCTGCGCACCCTGCCCGCCGCGCTCTCCGGGGACGCCCCGCTGGCCGTGCTCGGCGACGGGGAGGCCGGCTGGCTGGCCGGCGCGGCCGGGACCGCGTCCGAGGCGCCCGCGCGTACCCTCGTGGACCTGCTCGACTCGGGCCTCGCCGGGATGGCCGGGGACGCTGCGGCGGTGGTCGCCGCGGACGGCGCGTACACCGCCGGTGAGCTGCGCGACCGGGCCGACCGGGTGGCCGGGGCCCTCGCGGCGCGCGGCCTGGCCGGCGCGCCGGTCGGGGTGCTGGCCGCCCGCTCCCGGGACACCGTCGTGGCCTTCCTCGGCGTGCTGCGGGCCGGGGCGGTGTTCGTGCCGCTGGACCCGGACGCCCCGGCGGCGCGTCTCGCCGCCCAGCTCCGGGCGGTCGGCGCGGAGGTGGTGGTGGGCGCCGGCGGCCCGGCCACCGCGACCGTGGCCGACCTGGTCGCGGCCGGCGGGCCGCCGCCCGCCGCGCCCACCCCGGCCGACCCCGCATACGTGATCTTCACCTCCGGCTCCACGGGCACGCCCCGCCCGGTGCGGGTGTCGCACGGTGCCGCAGCGCACCTCGCCGGGGCGCTGGAGCAGACGGTGTACGCGGGCAGCCGCCCCGGCCTGCGGGTGGCGGTCAACGCCCCGCTCACCTTCGACGCCTCGGTCAAGCAGCTCGTGCAGCTCGGCCATGGGCGCGGCCTCTACCTGGTGCCCGAGGAGGTCCGCCGGGACGGCGCGGCGCTCGCCGCCGCGCTGGCCGACCACGACGTCGACGTGCTCGACCTGACCCCCGCCCAGCTGCGCATCCTGCTCGCCGGCGCCGGGGACACCCGGCTGCCCGGCCTGCTCCTGCTCGGTGGCGAGGCGGTCCCGCCGGACCTGTGGGAGACGGTGGCGGCGCTGCCCGCCGTCCGCGCGGTCAACCTGTACGGCCCGACCGAGTGCACGGTGGACACCAGCGCGGCGGAGATCCGCGCCGGGGACGCCCCGACCATCGGCCGGCCGCTGCCCGGCGTCGCGGTCTGGGTGCTCGACGAGCGGCTGCGGCCGGTGCCGCCGGGCGTGGCCGGGGAGCTCTGCGTCAGCGGCCCGCAGCTCGCCGACGGGTACCTCGGCGACCCGGAGGCCACGGCGCGGCGCTTCGTGGAGGTGGCCCTGCCGTCCGGGCGCACCGCGCGGGTCTACCGGACCGGCGACCGGGTCCGCTTCGACGCCGACCGGCGGCTGCGCTACCTGGGCCGCCTCGACGACCAGGTGAAGATCCACGGGTTCCGGGTGGAGCCGGGCGAGGTGGCCGCCGTCCTGCGCGGGCACCCCGAGGTCGCCGACGCCGCCGTGGTCGCCCGCGACGACGACGGGTACGGCGACCGGCTCGTCGCCTACGTCCGGCCCGGCGCGGCCCCGACCGTCGACGTCGACCGGATCGCCGGGGTCAACCCGCACGAGACCCGCTACCTGTACGACGAAATCTTCGTCCAGCAGGTCTACCTGCGCGACGGCATCGTGCTGCGGCCCGGGGCGACGGTGCTCGACGTGGGCGCGAACATCGGCATGTTCTCGCTCTTCGTCCACACCGTCTGCCCGGACGCGACCATCCACGCGTTCGAGCCGGTGCCGTCGGTGGTCGACGTGCTGCGGCGCAACGTCGCCGAGTTCGGCGTGCCGGCCACGGTGCACGGGTTCGGGCTGTCCCGGCCGGCCGGTGAGGTGTCCTTCACCTACTACCCCGGCTACTCGATGATGTCCGGCCACGCCGCGTACGCCGACCCGGACGCCGAGGTGGCGGTGATCAAGCGGTACCTGACCAACGAGCGGGACGCCGGCGCGGACGAGCGGGACGTCCTGCTCGGCCGGGTCGACGAGCTGCTCGCCGAGCGCTTCGCCGGCCGGCGGCTCACCGTGCCGGTCCGGCCGCTCTCGGCCGTCCTGGACGAGCTCGCCCCGGAGCGGATCGACCTGCTGAAGATCGACGTGCAGCGGGCCGAGGCGGACGTGCTGGCCGGGCTGGAGGACCGGCACTGGCCGCTGATCGCGCAGGTCGCCATGGAGGTGCACGACGCGCCCGGCACGGACACCGCAGGCCGGCTGGCCGAGCTGGTCGCGTTCTTCGAGGCGCGCGGCTTCACGGTGGTCAGCCGGCAGGACGACCTGCTGGCCGGCACGGACCGGCACACCCTGCACGCCGTGCGCCCGGAGTACGCCGCCGACCCGCGCCCGGCCGTGGTCACGCCGGCCGCGCCGGCGGCCGGCCCGCTGGCGGAGCGGCTGCCCGGCTGGCTGGCCGAGCGGCTCCCCGCCCACCTGCTCCCCGCCGCGGTGGTGCTCCTCGACGAGCTGCCGCTGACCCGCAACGGCAAGCTCGACCGGGCGGCCCTGCCCGCGCCCCGCCTCGGCCGGCCCGGCGCCGGCGGGGGCGTCTCGCCCGCCAACCGGGCCGAGGAGATCCTGGTCGAGGCGTGGCGCGAGGTGCTCGGGGTGGCGGACTTCGGGGTGACCGACAGCTTCTTCGCCCTGGGCGGCGACTCGATCCGCAGCATCCAGATGCAGGTGGCGGCGCAGAAGCGCGGGCTGTCCTTCCAGCTCAACGACATCTTCACCCACCAGACGATCCGGGAGCTGGTCGAGCACGGGCGGCTCACGGTCGACGGCGTGGAGACCCTGCCCGGCGCGGCGGAGGCCGGGCGGTTCGCCCTGGTGGCCGACGCCGACCGGGAGCGGCTGCCGGACGGGCTCGCGGACGCGTACCCGATGACCGCGCTCCAGCAGGGCATGGTCTACCACGGCGAGCTGACCGGCGACCCGGCCTCGTACCACAACGTCACGGCGCACCGGATCGCCGCGCCGCTGGACGTGGCGGCGCTGCGCCGCGCGCTGGCCGGGCTGGTGGCCGCCCACCCGGTGCTGCGGACCGGGTTCGCGCTGGGCGCGTACTCCGAGCCGTTGCAGCTCGTGCACGCGGACGTGCCGGTCGAGGTGCCGGTGACCGACCTGGCCGGCGCCGACCCGCAGTCCCGCCGGGCGCGGATCGACGGCCTCGTGGCCGAGGAGCGGGTACGCCCCTTCGACTGGGCCCGTCCGCCGCTGCTGCGGCTGCACGCCGTGCGGGAGGAGGCCGACGCGTTCACGCTGGTCGTCGCCGAGTACCACGGCATCCTCGACGGCTGGAGCCTGCACCGGTTCCTCGCCGCCCTGCTCGCCGCGTACGACGCCGAGCGGGCCGGCCAGGCCCGCCCGGCCGACCCCGGCCTGCCGTTCCGGGAGTACGTGGCGGCGGAACGGCGTGCCCTCGCCGACCCGGCCACCCGCCGGTTCTGGCTGGACGGCGCGGGCGCGGCGCGGCCGCTGCTGCTCGGCGGGGCGCAGCCCCGGACCACCACCACCCAGCGGGTGCCGCTGAAGGCGGGCACCACCGAGGCCGTCGCCGAGGCGGCCCGGGCCGCGGGGGTGCCGGTCAAGTCCTGGCTGCTCGCCGCCCACCTGCGGCTGATCGGCGAGCTGGCCGGCCGGGACGACGTGGTCAGCGGCCTGGTGGTCGGGGGCCGGCCGGAGGGCGAGGGCAGCGACGCCACCCTCGGGCTGTTCCTCAACACCCTGCCGGTGGGCGTGGCGTTGGGCACCCGGTCCCCGGCCGAGCTGGCCGCCGAGGTGTGGCGGGCGGAGCGGGAGCTCATGGGGCACCACCGCTTCCCGCTCGCCGAGATCGTCCGCGCCGGCGGGGGCGGCCCCCGCTTCGACCACTTCTTCAACTGGACCCACTTCCCGCACGGTCCGGCCGACGGCGGCAGCCGCATCGTGGACAGCCGGGGCATCACCGTGGACGTGGCGTTCAGCCTCGCCGTCGACGCCGAACTGGACGCCGGGACCGGCCGGCTGGCCGTCACCGTCCAGTACGACCACCGGCATGTCCCCGCGGAGCGGGTGGACGCGCTCGCCGACGGCTTCCGCCGGCTGCTGGCCGCCGACCCGACCGCGCCGCTGCCGCCCGTCGCCGCCGCCGGGCCCGGGGTCGGTGACGCGCGCGGCGAGTGGGCGGCCCGGGTGGCGGGGGCCTGGCAGGAGGTGCTCGGTGCCGCGCCGCGCGACCCGGCCACCGACTTCCTGGCCGCCGGCGGAGACTCGCTGCGCGCCCTGCGGCTGGTCACCGTGCTGCGGCAGCGCCACGGCAGCGACCTCACGCTGCCCGAGTTCACGGCGCTGGGCAGCTACGGCGCGCTGGTGGACCGGGTGGCCCGCTCGTGACCGGCTTCGGCACGGCCGCCGTGCACGGCGACGACGGCCTGGTCCCCGGCGGGGCGGTGGCGCCGCCGATCGTGCAGAGCGCGACGTTCAGCGCCGAGTCCGACGAGCGGTTCACCGAGATCGCCACCGAGGCGCGGGGCAGCGCCTTCTACACCCGCTACGGCAACCCGAACCACGCGCAGGTGGCCGCCGTGGTGGCCGAGCTGGAGGGGGCGGAGACGGGCCTGGTCACCGCCTCCGGTATGGGCGCGATCACCACGGTCGCGCTGGCCCTGCTCTCCGCCGGCGACCACGTGGTGGTGCAGCGCAGCACGTACGGCGGCACCACCTCGCTGGCCACCGGCCTGCTGGCGCGCTTCGGGGTGTCCTGCACCCAGGTCGACCAGACCGACAGCGGGGCGTTCGAGCGGGCGCTGCGCCCGGAGACCCGCCTGGTGCTCGTGGAGACGCCCAGCAACCCGCTGCTGGAGCTGACCGACCTGGCGGCGGTGGTCGCGTCGGCCCACGCGGCGGGCGCGTTGGTGGTGGTCGACAACACCTTCGCCACGCCGGTCAACCAGCGGCCACTGACCGCCGGGGCGGACCTGGTCTGGCACAGCGGCACCAAGTTCCTCGGCGGTCACTCCGACGTGTCGGCCGGCGTGGTGGTCGGCCCCGCCGGGCTGGTCGAGCGGGTGTGGCGGACGGCGATCGTCACCGGCAGCACGCTCGGCCCGGTGGACGCCTGGCTGCTGCTGCGCGGCATCCGCACGCTGCCGCTGCGGGTGCAGCGGCACAACGCCAACGCGCTCGCCCTGGCCCGGGCCCTGGAGGGGCACCCGGCGGTGGCCCGGGTCCGCTACCCGGGGCTGCCGTCGCACCCCCAGCACGATCTCGCGCGCCGGCAGATGACCGGCTTCGGCGGGGTGCTCGGCGTCGACCTCGCGGCGGGCCGGGCGGGGGCCGCCGCCCTGCTGGCCGGGCTGCGGCTCGCGAAGCGCGCGGCCAGCCTGGGCAGCGTCAGCACGCTGGTCGTGCATCCCCGGTCGATGTGGGCGGGGATCGTGGACGCCGGGCAGCTGGAAGCCACCGGCATCGGCGAGGGGCTGGTCCGCGTCTCCACCGGCATCGAGGACACCGCCGACCTGTTGGACGACTTCCTGGCGGCGCTGGACACGGCGCCGACCTGACGCGGGGCGGACGTCGGTGCATGGTCCGGGCCGCAACGGGAATCGGAGTGCCGCCAGCAGGACCGACGGACGCCAGGAGCCACGCCATGACGGACCTCTCGCCCACCGGGTCGCCGGCGCAGGCCGGCTTCGCCGTCGTGGAGATGTTCACCTCGCAGGGCTGCGAGAGCTGCCCGCCCGCCGAGGAGGTGCTGACCGAGATCGAGCGGGACGCCCGCAAGCGCGGCGAGCGGGTCTTCGCGCTGGGCTTCCACGTCGACTACTGGGACCACCTGGGCTGGCCCGACCCGTACGCCGCCGCGGCGTACACGGCCCGGCAGGAGGCGTACGCCCGGGCCTTCGGGACCGGACACCTCTACACACCGCAGATGGTCGTCAACGGCACCGCCGAGTTCGTGGGCTCCGACCGGCGGCGGGCCGCCGAGGCCATCACGTCCGCGCTGTCGGCCGCGGCCCTCACGCCGCTGGCCCTGTCGGTCGGGAACGCGGGCGGCGGGCAGGTGGTGGTGGACTACCGGGCGGAGAAGCCACCGGCTCGGGGCATGTTGCACGTGGCGGTCGTCGAGCGGGGCCTGGAGAACGACGTGCCCCGGGGCGAGAACGCCGGCCGCCGGCTGCGGCAGGACAACGTGGTACGCGCCTTCACCTCGGTCGGCCTGGCCGCCGAGGAGGGCCGGGTGGACCTGGCGGTGCCACCGGACCTCGACCCCGCGCAGGCGTCGGTGGTCGGTTACGTGCAGCAGGACGGTGAGCGGGCCGTCGTCGGCGCCGCGGCCGTCGACGTGTCCGCCTGAGCCCGCCCGTGCGCCGCTCACCGGAGGAGCACGCCTGATGAGCATCGCCGAGTCGAGGCGCACCGTGCCGAAGGGCGCCCTGTTCCTGCTCGCCTCGATCATCGTGTCCTTCGTGGCGGCGTCGTCGGCCCCGACTCCCCTGTACGCGATCTACCAGTCGCGCTGGCACTTCTCGCCGGTCACCACCACCGCGGTGTTCGCCGTCTACGCCGTCGCGGTGCTGGCCTCCCTGCTCACCGTCGGCAAGCTCTCCGACCATGTCGGGCGGCGCCCGGTCCTGCTCGCCGCGATCGCGGTCCAGATCGTCTCGCTGGTCATCTTCGTCCTCGCCGGCGGCGTACCCATGCTGGTGGCCGCCCGCGTCGTGCAGGGCCTGGCGGCCGGCGCGGCGACCGGCGCGGCGGCCGCCGCCATGCTCGACGTCGACCGTGCTCGCGGCACGCTCGCCAACTCGATCGCCCCCGGCATCGGCACCGGGGTCGGTGCGCTGTTCTCGGCGCTGCTCGTCCAGTTCCTGCCCGCGCCGACGCGACTGGTGTACGTCGTCCTGATCGTGGTCCTGCTGATCCAGGGCGTCGGGGTCGCGCTGCTGCCGGAGACGGTCACGCCCATGGCGGGAGCGCTGCGGAGCCTGCGGCCGGAGATCAGGCTGCCCCGTGCGGTACGCGGGCCCATGCTGGTCGTCGCCCCGGTCGCGTTCGCCGTCTGGGCGCTGGCCGGCTTCTTCGGCGCGCTCGGCCCGGCGCTCGTGCGCGCCCTCATGAACTCCTCGATCGTGGCCGGAGGGCTGAGCATCTTCGTCTTCGCCGTCTTCGGGTCCGCCGCCATCCTCGTGCTGCGGGCCGCCCCGGCGCGCAGGGTGATGCTCATCGGGATCGCCGCGCTCGTCCTCGGCATGATCATCACGTTGGTGTCGGTCCGGGCGGAATCCATCGCCGGCTTCTTCGTCGGCCTGGCGTTCGGCGGGGTCGGCTTCGGAGGCGGCTTCCAGGGCAGCCTCAAGACCGTCACGCCGCTGGTCGAGGCGCACGAACGCGCCAGTGTGCTCTCCCTGCTCTACGTCGTCTGCTACGTCGGTTTCGGCCTGCCCACGGTCGTCGCCGGGTTCCTCGTGGTCCACGGCGGCGGCCTGCGCCAGACGGCCGAGGAGTACGCGGTCGCCGTCATCGTGCTCGCCGTGGTCGCCCTGCTCGGGCTGCGCGGGACGGCCCGGACGACCCCGGTGAGCCCGCGATAGCGTCGCAGGTGATGCACAGCCCTTCCGGACCAGCCGCCCTGACCACGGCCGAACACGCCATCGACACCCGCTTCCGCGCGATCCTCGCCCGGTTGCCCCGGCACGGGCCGGCCGGCTGGCTCACCGAGTTCGCGGTTTTCGGGCTCAAACAGGCGTGGTCCTGCGTCTTCGGTGGCGCGATGCTGGCCGTCATCTTCGCGGCGCAGCTCTGGTACCCGAGGGACGCGGCGTTCGCCCGCAACGACTTCCTGACGCTCGCGGCGGTCGCCATCCAGGTGGCGATGGTGGCCGGCCGCCTGGAGAGCCTGCGCGAGCTGCGCGTGGTAGTGCTGTTCCACCTCGTCGGCACGGCGATGGAGTTGTTCAAGACCCAGGTGGGCTCCTGGTCCTACGCCTCCGACGGCCTGCTCAGGATCGGCGCGGTGCCCCTGTTCAGCGGCTTCATGTACGCCGCGGTCGGCTCCTACCTGGTCCGGGTGAACCGGTTGTTCGACCTGCGTTTCACCCGCTACCCGAGGCGTTGGGTGACGGCGGTGCTGGCCGCCGCCATCTACGCGAACTTCTTCACCAACCACTACGTCGCCGACGTGCGGTGGCTGCTCATCGCCGCCGTCGCCCTCGTGTTCGGGCGCTGCGTCATGCAGTTCCGCATCTTCCGGTTCCGCTGGCGCATGCCGCTGCTGGTGGCCTTCCTCCTCGTGGCCTTCTTCATCTGGCTCGCCGAGAACATCGCCACCTGGTCGAACGCCTGGCTCTACCCCAGCCAGCTGGGCGGTTGGCACCTGGTCTCGCCGGCCAAGCTCGCCTCGTGGTTCCTTCTCATGATCATCTCGGTGGTGCTGGTCACCTGGATCTCACCCCCGCAGCCGCCCGACGACCCGCCACCGGCCATGGCGGCGGACCCGGACCGGGCCGACGCGCCGGGCGGGACGGCCACCGTCACGCCACCGTCGCCGGCGCGCTGAGCCCGCCCTCGTTGCCGCTGCGGTCCAGCCCCGAGACGCAGTAGGTGAGCGGTCCGCCGGCCGGTGCGGCGGGGTCCACCCAGCCCGCACCACGGGTGGTGCCGACCAGCCGGGCCGTGCCGCCGTCCACCCGGTAGACGGCGTAGCTCACGGCGTCGCCACGCCAGGTCAGCGCCACCCCGCCGGCGTCCTGACGCCGCGCCCCGGTGACGGCGGGTGCGGGCGGCGGCGCCGCCGGCAGCTGGGCCATCGTGGGCAGCAGCGCGGGGGCGCCGTAGTGCGCGCGGCTGTACCGACTGACCGCGCCGAGCTTGTCGGCACGCACCTGCCGGGCGCTGAAGTGCACGCTCCCGCTCACCCCGTGCCGCCGGTTCAACGCGAGCTGCCGGTCCAGCTCCGCCGGATCCCGCCAGGCGCCGCGCTCACCGACCCGGTAGTCGGCCTGGCCGACGTAGAGCTGCACCCGGGTGCCCCGCACCGTGGCCGCCCACCACGGCAGCAGCTTGGCGTAGTCGGCCTTGCCGAACCCGATGTGCCAGTAGAGCTGCGGCACGACGTAGTCCAGCCACTGCCGGCGTACCCAGAGGCGGGTGTCGGCGTAGATGTCGTCGTAGCTCTGCAGGCCGGCGGTGGGCGAGCCGGCCGGGTCGGTGCGCTTGTTGCGCCAGATGCCGAACGGGCTGATGCCGAACTTCACCCACGGCTTGATCGCCTTGATCCGCTCGCTCATCTCGCGGACCAGGGTGTTCACGTTGTCCCGGCGCCAGGCGTGCTTGTCGGCGAACCGCCGGCCGTAGCGGGCGAACGCGGCGTCGTCCGGGAAGTCCTGCCCGGCCTCGGGATAGGGGTAGAAGAAGTCGTCGAAGTGCACCCCGTCGACGTCGTACCGCTGGACCGCCTCCAGCATCGCGTCCTCGACGAACCGGCGCGCCTCCGGGATGCCCGGGTTGAAGTAGAGGCGGCTGCCGGGCCGGTCGGCGCTGGGATAGGTCACCGCCCAGTCGCGGTGCCGCCGCAGCGGGTGCGTCGGCGCGAGCTGGTCCAGGCGCGGGCCCGGCCCGCCCACGGTGGCCGGCTGGCCGCCGCGGTAGGGGTTGAACCAGGCATGGAACTCCAGGTTGCGGGCATGGGCCTCGGCGACCATGAACTCCATCGGGTCCCAGCCCGGGTCGCGGCCGTCGCGGCGCCCGGTCAGCCACTCCGACCACGGCGCGTAGGCCGACGGCCAGAGCGCGTCCCCGCTCGGCCGCACGTGCACGAAGACGGCGTTGTGGTTGCGCCGCACCGCCAGGTCCAGCCACCCGCGGAACTCGGCCCGGGCGGCCTCGGCCGGCAGGCCCCGCCGGCTCGGCCAGTCGATGTTGTTGACCGTCGTGATCCACATGCCGCGCAGTTCGCGGGTCGCCCGGGCCGGCCGGCCCGCGCAGTCCGGGCCACCGCCCGCCGGGCCGGCGACCGCCGCCGTGCCTCCCGGGTCCGGCGCACCGCCCACGCCCGCGACCCGGTCGCGCAGCGACCAGGCGCCGACCGCGCCGACCACCGCGAGCGCGACGGCCACCGCGACGAGCGCCCGGGTACGGCGGCGGGGCACGGGCGGATCGAACGTGTCGGCGGAGGGCATCGCCCCAGTCTGCCAGCGCCGCCCAGCGGGTGAACCGGCCGGAACCGCTTCTTGACGGCCGCGTAAGGGCGCCGGCGTGGGCCGGTCCCGAGTGGACCGGCCCACGCTGTTCGCCTCAGCCCTGGATGAGCGAGGCGCCGTAGTAGGTCAGCGACCCGATCTGCGCGTCGCCCACCGGCCGCAGCAGCGGGGCGTACCAGACGGTCCGGGAGCCGTTGGGGCTCACGCCGGGGCAGACCGCCGTGCCGAGCACGCCGGCGGAGACGGTGCCGCGCGCGTCGATCCGGCCGTCCGACCGGTACGAGTACACCGGCCCGCCGCTGTCGCCCGGCGCGGCGGCGCAGCCCCCGGCGACGAGGTGGTTGGCCTGCGTCACCGGCCCGATCACGTACCCGATGTTGACGAACTGGTTGACCACGTCGACCCGAAGGCTGCAGTGCTCACCGCTGGAGGAGCCGCCGGTGCAGACGTAGTTGCCGACGTAGTCCGACGCGGCGCCGCCGACCCCGACGCTGGTGGCCGCGTTGTACGGCCCGGTGTAGATCCGGCCGCCGGCCGCGACCCGGATCATCAGGGTGTCCCGCGGGTTGTTGTCGTTGATGATCGGACCCATGGTGTTGGTGGGGCCACCACCGTCGTAGGCGACCTGGCCGTTGACGCCGCAGTGCCCGGCGCTGAGGATCTGCCGGGCGTCGTTCCAGTAGACCCCGAAGCCGGTGGTGCAGCCACCGCCGGCGTAGTAGCGCGCCCCACCCCAGTACGGGGCGAAGTCGTTCTGGCGGTTGAGGGCCGTCGCGCTCGGCGTGGTGCTCACGCTGAGCGGCAGCCGCGCGGTACGCAGGACGTCCCGCTTGCCCGACGCGAGCGCCCGGCCGTTGACGGTCACCGCGAGCCCGCTGCCGTCGACCTTGGCGGCCACCGAGACGGCCCGCGGGTCGGCGGCGAGTCGCTTGGCCTCGGCGACCATCTCGCGCTGGTGGAACCGGGCCGGCTTGAACTTCACCGGCACGGAGAGCCGCTTGGCCAGGTCACGGACCGACCCGGGCACCCGCCCCTTCCAGTAGACGGTGAGCCTCCGGGACTCCGGCGCGGCGACCACGCCGGCGAAGCCCTCGCCGCGGGCGGCCGTGATCTCGCCGGCCGCCGCGTTGAGCCGGTCCTGCTCCGCGAACAGCGCCCGCCAACTGGCGAACCCGCCCGGCACGGCCTCGGCCGGCTGGGTCGACGGCGTGACGGGTTTGCCGTCGGCCATCGCCGGGGTCCCGAAGGCCCCGGCCGCGACGATCGCGGCGGCCAACGCGAAAATGGTACGGCGCATGACCGTACCCCCGCGTCCGCCCGATGTCATTCGACTCATGTGGATTTACCTCCTGCTGGTGAGAGCCGCCGGGGTGACAATTCCCCCGGTCGACCTCGAATTCTGCGGCGATGAATCCCATTCACCAGGCTGCTGCTACCAAGCGGACTCAGCCATTTACCGCGACCCGGTCGGCGTGCGACCATTGCCGGTTCCGCCATGCCCGCTCCACATGCGCTCTGAGCAGGTAGGACTCTTGCCAGTGCCGCCGGTTACGCCATTCCTCGGCACTGTCGGAAAGGCGCGGGACAGCGGACGGTCGCTCACCTTTGTCGGCGCTTCCCGCGCACATTTCACCGGCTATTCACAAAAGGCTTCCCGCCGTTCCCTTTCCCACCGGCGCGCCATGTCGTATGACCGACACCGCCGGCGACCGGCGCCGCCACTTCCGGTCGGCTGAGCAGGTGCGGCCTTCTGCCCTGAGGCGATTTCGTTGTGGTGCGTGCCCTGCCTCGTGTCGGGTGGCGACATGCAGCAAGACACCGCGACGCCCCGATTTCCGCGTTCCTCGCCCTACTGGCCGGTGGTGAGTCACCCGCTGCTGCGCCGGGTCCTGCCCGGGCTGGCGGTCTCGGCCCTGGGCGACGGCATGGCCCTGGTCGCGGTGACCTGGCTGGCGATGCAACTCGCACCCCAGGGCCAGCGCGGCACGTGGACAGCCGTCGCGGTGGCGGCGTACACCCTGCCGAGCGCCGCCGGAACCATCGTCTTCGCCCGGCGCCTGGCCGGTCGGAGCGGGGCGCAGCTCGCCGGCTGGGACGCCGTCCTGCGCGCCGGCGCCCTCGCGGCGATCCCCGTCGCCCACCTAGCCGGGGCACTCACCATCGGCCGCTACGTGGCCCTGCTCGCCGCGTCCTCGCTGCTGCACTCGTGGGGCTCGGCCGGACGCTTCACGCTGATCGCCGAACTCCTGCCCGAACGGGATCACCTGCCGGCCAACGCGGTGCTCGGCGTCATCGGCCAGGCCGCCACGATCGCCGGCCCGCCGCTGGCGGGCATCCTGATCGGCGTGGCCGGTCCGGTCTGGGTCATCGCGCTCGACGCGCTCACCTTCGCCGTGCTGGCCGCCACCTACCGCCTCGCCGTCCCCGGCGGCACGCGGGCAGCGCCGGCGGAGGCGGCCCCGTCCCGCACGGCCGGTTTCGCCGTCATCCGCCAGCACCGGGCCCTGCGGGGCCTACTGGCCCTGACCTTCGGGTTCTTCCTCCTCTTCGGGCCGTTCTACGTGGCCATGCCGGTCCTGGTCACCGAGGACCTGCACGGCTCCGCGACGACGCTCGGCCTGTACTACACCGCCTTCGGCGCCGGCTCGCTCGTGGGCGGTCTCGCCACCGGTTACCTGCGCCGCTGGCCGCTGTGGCCGATCACCATCGGCATCGTCATCGGGTTCGGTGGCGCCATGCTGCCGCTCGGCCTCGACGTGCCCGTCGGCCTCTCGCTGCCGGCCTTCGCCCTGGCCGGCCTCCTCTGGGCCCCCTACCGGTCCACGTCCATGGCGCTGTTCCAGCGCAGCACCACCACGGCGCGACTCCCGCAGGCCCTGGCCGCCAACGGCGCCGTCGTCGTGCTGGCGGTGCCGCTGGGCACCATGCTCGGCGGTCCCCTGACGGCCGCGATGGGCGCCCGCCACACGCTGCTGCTGTGCGCCGCGGCGACGATCGCCCTCGGCGGGGTGGCTGCCGGGCTCGCCCGCCTGCCCCGGAGGCCGTCCCCGACCGGCGGCGACCCGGCCGGGGCGGGCCCGGCGCCCGAGCCGCAGCCGCGCCCGGACGATCCCGTGAGCGTGGGCACCGCCTGACGGCGACGACCGACCCGGGTACGGCGGTGGGGCTATGGTCGGGCGGTGGATGAGCTGTTCGAGCCGGCCGGGACGCTGCGCTCGGCGTACCGCGGGGTGGACTGGGCGTCCACGCCACTGGGCGCGGTGCGCGACTGGAGTCCGACGCTGCGCGCCGCCGTCGACCTCACCCTGCACTCCCGGTTCCCGGTGACGCTGTTCTGGGGCCCGGAGTTCGTCATGGTCTACAACCAGGCCTACGTCGAGTTGATCGGGCAGAAGCATCCGGCCGCGCTCGGCGCCCCGGCGGCGCAGGTGTTCGCGGAGATCTGGGATGTCATCGGGCCGATGCTCCGTTCGGTGCGGTCGACCGGGCGCGCGACCTGGACGCGGGACATGCGGCTGCTGATGGACCGGAGCGGCTATCCCGAGGAGTGTTTCTTCACGTTCTCCTACTCCGCGGTCCGCGACCCGGACGGCCGGGCCGAGGGCGTGATCGACATCGCGACCGAGACCACCACGCAGGTGCTGTCCCAGCGGCGGCTGATCATGCTGGTCGGGCTCAGCGACGCCCTCAGCGGCCTCGAAGACCCGGCGGAGATCCTCGACCGGGCGGTGCGGGTGCTGCGCACCGATCCACAGGACCTGCCGGACGTCGACATCCTCGTCCCGGGCGCCGCCGGCGACGCCGGCCGCCCGCCACTGCCCGCGCTGCCGTCGACGATCTTCCAGGACGGGGACTTCGTGCTGGAGACGACGGCGGACGTCCCCGTGATGCGGGTGCGCCTGCCGGGCCTGGCACCGTCCGCGGAGACGATCCTGGTGGCACGGCTGAGCCAGCACCTGCCCCTGGACGACGGCTACGTGGGGTTCGTGCGGCTGCTGGGCGCGTCGGTGGCGCAGGCGCTGCAGCGGGCCCAGGCGCGCCAGGCCGAGCGGCGGGTCGCGATCCTGGAACGCGACCTGTCGGAGCGACTGCAGCGCAGCCTGCTGACCCCACCCGCCCAGCCGCCCGGGACCGAGGTGGCGGTCCGCTACCAGCCGGCGGCGGAACGCGCGCGGATCGGCGGTGACTGGTACGACTCGTTCCTGCAGCCCGACGGCGGCCTCACCCTGGTGATCGGGGACGTGGCGGGCCACGACCAGCAGGCCGCCGCGGCCATGGCGCAGATCCGCAACCTGCTCCGCGGGGTCGCGTACACGGTGGGGAAGCCGCCGGGCGGGGTGCTGGAGGGCCTGGAGGCGACGATGCGGGGCCTGGGCGTGGACACGTTGGCGACCGGTGTCCTGGCGCGGGTGGAGCAGGACGAGGAGCAGACCCGGAGCGGCGTGCACACCCTGTCGTGGTCCAACGCCGGGCACCCGCCACCGGTCCTCGTCACCCCCGACGGGGTCGCGACCCTGCTGCGCACGCCGCCGGAGATGCTGCTGGGCGTCCAGGCCGGCGTCGTGCGCGGCAGCCACCGGGTCACCCTCACGCCCGGCTGCGCCGTCGTCCTGTACACGGACGGCCTGATCGACCGCCGCGGCGCGACGATCGACGACGGGTTGGCGGAGCTGGTGCGGAGCCTCACCGGCCGGCACGGGGAGTCCGCCGAGCAGCTCTGCGACGGGTTGCTGGCCCGCTTCGCGGGCAGAAGTGACGACGACATCGCCCTGCTCGTGCTGCGGATACCGCCGGAGCCCCCCGGCGCACCGGAGTAGGACGGGGCGGCGCGGGCGGATATTCGGAATGCAGGTAGCCTCTTTTCCCATGGGCGGTTTCGGGCCGCCGGCCGAGATCAACTCCACGGGGGCCGGGCACGCGCGACGCGGGGCGTCGTCGCTCCTTTCCCGGGACTTCACCGCTGCCACCATCACCGAGCTGCGGCATGCCGTCGCCGCGGGTCTCGCGGCGGCAGGGCTGACCGGCGAGCCCGCCGAGGACTTCGTCCTGGCCGTCCACGAGCTGGCCACCAACGCCGTACGCCATGGCGGCGGCACGGGCCACCTGCACCTGCGGCGGCAGGGCGACCTCCTGCTCTGTGACGTCGTCGATCACGGTGCGGGCGTCGACGCACCGCCGATCCGGCAGGTCGCCGGGGACGTGGCCGGCGGCCGGGGCCTCTGGCTGGCGGACCAGCTGGCCGACTCGCTGACCCTGCGCCGCCGCGCCGACGGGCTGACCGCCACCGTCACCATCGCCCTGCGCTGACCGGTCAGGCCGCCAGGGCCGCCTGCTGCACCACCTCGGGGGCGCCCAGCCGGGCCGCGTCGGCCGCCGTGTCGTCGGGCTGCTCGTGCGCGGCCCGCTCGGCCCGGACCACGTCCAGGTAGTGCGCCACCTCCCGGTCGACCCGCTGCTCGTCCCAACCGAGGACCGGAGCCATCAGCTCCGCCGCCGGCCGGGCCGCCGTCAGCCCCCCGTCGAAGCTCTCGATCGAGATGTGGGTACGCCGGGTCAGCGCGTCCTCCAGGTGCAGCGCTCCCTCGGCGGAGGCCGCGTAGGCGATCTCCACCCGCAGGTAGTCCTCCGCGCCGTCGAGCGGCCGGCCGAGCGTCGGGTCCTCCCGCAGCAGCTCCAGCACCTCGTCAACGGCGGCGCCGTAGCGGTGCAACAGGTGCTCGACGCGCTCGGTGTGCAGGCCGAACTGCTGCGCCAGCCGGCGTCGCTGGTTCCATCGCGCGACGTGGCCCTCCGCGCCGAGCAACGGCACCCGGTCGGTGCACGAGGCGGGAACCCCGCCGCCGAGGCCGCGCACGGCCTCGTCGACCGCGTCGCGTGCCATGACCCGGTACGTCGTGTACTTGCCGCCGGCCACCATCACCAGCCCGGGCGTCGGGCTGAGCACGGCGTGCTCGCGGGACAGCTTCGCCGTGGCGTCGGACTCCCCGGACAGCAGCGGGCGCAGTCCGGCGTACACCCCCTCGACGTCGTCACGGGTCAGCGGGGTGGCCAGCACCTGGTTGACGTGCCCCAGCAGGTAGTCGATGTCCCGGCTGGTCGCCGCCGGATGCGCCTTGTCCAGGTCCCAGTCGGTGTCGGTGGTGCCGATCAGCCAGTGCCGGCCCCACGGGATCACGAACAGCACACTGGTATCGGTACGCAGGATCAGGCCGGTCCGGGACCGGATCCGGTCGCGCGGAACGACCAGGTGGATGCCCTTGGAGGCCCGGACCTGGACCTGGCCCCGCTCGCCCACGAGTGCCTGGCTGTCGTCGGTCCACACGCCGGTGGCGTTGACGACCTGCCGGGCGCGCACCTCCAACACCCGGTCGGTCTCCAGGTCGTGCACCCGTGCCCCGGTGACGCGGGCGCCCTCGCGGAGGAAACCCACCACCCGCGCCCGCGACAGCGGATGCGCCCCGTACGCGGCGGCGGTGCGGACCAGGAAGGTCACCAGCCGGGCGTCGTCGACCTGGGCGTCGTAGTACTGGAGGGCGCCGACCATCGCCTCGGGCCGCAGGGACGGACAGGCGCGCAGCGCGCCCCGGCGGGTCAGATGCCGGTGGGCCGGCACGCCGCGCGCGTGACTGCCCGAGAGGCTCATGGTGTCGTAGAGCAGGACGCCGGCCCCCGCGTACAGCCGCTCCCAGCCGCGGTGCCGCAGCGGGTAGAGGAACGGCACCGGGCGGACCAGGTGCGGGGCGAGCCGCTGCAGGAGCAGCCCGCGCTCGCGCAGCGCCTCCCGGACCAGCCCGAAGTCGAGCATCTCCAGGTAGCGCAGGCCGCCGTGGATGAGCTTGCTGGACCGGCTCGAGGTGCCGCTGGCCCAGTCGCGGGCCTCGACGAGCCCGACCGACAGGCCGCGGGTGACGGCGTCGAGCGCGCAGCCGGCGCCGGTGACGCCGCCGCCGATCACCAGGACGTCCAGTTCCTGGCCGCCGCCGAGCGCGGCCAGGGACCGCTCGCGGGCGGCCGGTGACAGTGTCGCGGAATGCATCCGTCTTCTCTTTCTGCGCGGGGTGGGCGGCCGGCGAGGGGGCGCCGGCCGCCCGGATCCTGGGGGTGGGACAGGGATACGGTTCAGTCGACGTCGACCCAGTCGAGGGTGCGGCCGACCGCCTTCTTCCACCGGGCGTAGCCGGTCTCGCGCTGCTCCGGCGACCAGGTCGGCTGCCAGCGCCGGCTCTCGTTCCAGTTCTCGCGCAGTTCGTCGGTGCTCTTCCAGAACCCGACGGCGAGCCCGGCCGCGTAGGCCGCGCCCAGGGCCGTGGTCTCGGCGACCACCGGCCGGCTGACCGGCACCCCGAGGATGTCCGCCTGGAGCTGCATGCAGAGGTCGTTGACGGTGACGCCGCCATCGACCTTCAGGCACTCCAGGTGCACCCCGGAGTCCTGCTCCATGGCCTCGGCCACGTCCCGGCTCTGGTAGCAGATCGACTCCAGGGTGGCCCGGGCGATGTGCGCGTCGGTGTTGAACCGGGACAGGCCGACGATCGCGCCGCGAGCGTCGGAGCGCCAGTACGGGGCGAACAGGCCGGAGAACGCCGGAACGAAGTACACGCCGCCGCTGTCCTCGACCTGGCGGGCCAGGATCTCGCTCTGCGCGGCGGTGCTGATGATCTTGAGCTGGTCACGCAGCCACTGCACGGCCGAGCCGGTGACCGCGATCGAGCCCTCCAGCGCGTACACCGGCGCGTCGTCGCCGAACTGGTAGCAGACCGTGGTGAGCAGCCCGGCCTTGGACCGCACGATGTCGGTGCCGGTATTGAGCAGCATGAAGTTGCCGGTGCCGTACGTGTTCTTCGCCTCGCCCGGCGCGAAGCAGACCTGCCCGACCGTGGCGGCCTGCTGGTCGCCCAGGTCGCCGGTGATCCGGACGGGGCTGCTGAACGGCCCGTGCGGCACGGTGCTGCCGTACGAGCGGGGGTCGGAGGACGGTCGGATCTCCGGCAGCATGGCCCGCGGGATGCCGAAGAACGACAGCAACTCGTCGTCCCAGTCGAGCGTCTCCAGGTTCATGAGCATCGTGCGGCTGGCGTTGGTGGGGTCGGTGACGTGCACACCGCCCTCCGTGCCGCCGGTCAGGTTCCACAGCAGCCAGGTGTCGGTGTTACCGAAGACGGCGTCGCCACGCTGGGCCGCCTCCCGGACCCCGTCGACGTTCTCCAGGATCCACTGGATCTTCCCGGCGGAGAAGTACGTCGCCGGCGGCAGGCCCGCCCTGCGCCGGATGACGTCCCCCTTGCCCTCGCGTTCGAGGGCAGAGGCGATCCGGTCCGTGCGGGTGTCCTGCCAGACGATCGCGTTGTAGTAAGGCCGGCCGGTCCGGCGATTCCACACCACCGTGGTCTCGCGCTGGTTGGTGATGCCGAGCGCGGCGAGGTCGGAGCCGGCCAGGCCGTGCTCGTTCATCGACGTCTGGATCACCGTCTGGGTCCGTTCCCAGATCTCCAGGGGGTTGTGCTCGACCCAGCCCGCCCGCGGCAGGATCTGCTGGTGTTCGAGCTGGTGGCGGCCGACCTCGTTGCCACCGTGGTCGAAGATCATGAATCGGGTGCTGGTGGTGCCCTGGTCCACGGCGCCGACGAAGTCAGCCATGCGGGGGTCTCCTTCCGGTACGGGAAATACGGGGTCGGCGGATCAGACTCGGGAAAGCTCGGCCTCTCCCGGCGCGGCCTCGGTGGCCAGGGCGCCCGGCTCCGGGGTGTCCTCGTCGGGCAGGAACCGGCCGACGATCAGCTCGTAGAGACCGGCGCCGGCCACACCGCCGACGAGCGGCCCGACGATCGGCACCCAGAAGTACGGGTAGCCGCCGGCATCCTGGAACGCTGTCTCGTAGCCGGTCAGGAAGGAGGCGAGGCGGGGGCCGAAGTCGCGGGCGGGGTTGATGGCGTAGCCGGCGTTGGCGGCGAAGGCCATCCCGATCGCCACCACGATCAGGCCGACGATCAGCGGGGCGAGGTTGCCGCCGGGCAGCGAGTTGCGTGCGTCGGTGACCGCCAGGATCAGGAACAGCAGTATCGCCGTACCGATGATCTGGTCGCGCAGGGCGCCCCACTCGCTGACGCCGGCGCCCGGCAGGGTGGAGAAGACGCCCTGGCTCTTGACCGTGAGGCCCGGGTCGAAGCGGGACAGCGCCTCGCTGTAGTTCCAGCGGATGACCAAGGCCGCAACGAACGCGCCGGCGGTCTGGGCCAGCGCGTACGGCATCACCTTGCGCCAGGAGAAGCCCTTGAACACGGCCAGGGCGACGGTGACCGCCGGGTTGAGGTGGGCACCGCTGATCCGGCCCGCCACGTACACGCCGAGCGTGACGCCGAGGCCCCACGCCCAGGCGATGCTGTCGAACTCGCCGGTGCCGGCGGCGGCCACCTGGGCGACCACGCCCACGCCGAACAGGATGAGGATCGCGGTGCCGGCGAACTCGGCGGCCAACTCACCGAGAAGTCCGGGAACCTTCGCTCGTTGCGTCATCTGGCGCCTCCAGAAGCGGTGGGAGTGGCTGAACCGTAGAGAGCGCCGCGAGGTCGGGTCAACGAACCCCGGTCGACATTGTCGAACACTGTTGCGACTGGCGGAACGCCGCTAGCATTCCGCCCCATGCCGGGTCAGGTGCAGTCCATCGCGCGTGCCGCGGCGATCCTCCGCCTGCTGGCCAGCAGTTCCGGCCGACTCGGCATCGGGGAGATCGCCCGTTCCCTCGACCTGCCCAAGGGCACCGCGCACGGGATCGTCCGGACCCTTCAGGACGTCGGCTTCGTGGAGCAGGACAAGACCTCCGGCAAGTACCAGCTCGGGGCGGCGCTGCTGCACCTCGGCACCAGCTACCTCGACGTCAACGAACTGCGCTCCCGCTCCATCAACTGGGCCGACCCGCTGGCCGCGCGCAGCGGGGAGTCCGTCCGCATCGGCACCCTGCTGGACGGCAAGGTGCTGGTGGTCCACCACGTCTTCCGGCCCGACGACACCCTGCAGACGCTCGACGTCGGGTCCCTGCTGCCCCCGCACGCCACCGCACTCGGGAAGGTCCTGCTCGCCTACGACGTAGGCGCTGCCAACGCCGTCCTGCAGGGCGAACCCGAGCCGTACACCCGCCGCACCCTGGTCACCGCGCGGACCCTGTCCCGCGCGCTGACCGAGATCCGGGACAACGGCTGGGGCGCCGAGATCGAGGAGATGACCCTCGGCGAGGCCGGCATCGCCGCGCCCATCCGCGGCTACGGCGGCCTCGTCGTGGGCGCGATCGGGCTCTCCGGCCCGGTCCACCGGGTCTGCGACGGCAAGAGCCACCCCCGGCCCGCGCTCGTCGCGTACGTCCGGGACGCCGCCCGGGCGGTGTCCCGCGATCTCGGGGCCGCCCGCTGGTGATCCGTCCAGGCTGCACCGCCACCCCCGCGCCAGAGAGGACGAGGACATGACCGACAGCTACGTCGTCTCCATCGACCAGGGCACCACCTCGACCCGCTGCATCGTGTTCGACCGCCGCGGCAACCTCGTCTCCGTGGCCCAGCGGGAGCACCAGCAGCACTTCCCCCGCCCGGGCTGGGTGGAGCACGACGCCCTGGAGATCTGGCGCAACGTCGGCAAGGTGGTGCCCCGGGCCCTCGTCGAGGCCGGCATCGGCGTCGACCAGATCGCCGCCATCGGCATCGCCAACCAGCGGGAGACCATCGTGGTGTGGGACCGCCGCACCGGCGTGCCGGTGGCGCCCGCGATCATCTGGCAGGACACCCGCACCGACGCGCTGGTGGAGACGCTGTCCGAGGCGGCCGGCGCCGACGGCCTGCGGGAGCGCTGCGGCCTGCCGCTCACCACGTACTTCTCGGCACCGAAGCTGCGCTGGCTGCTGGACCACGCCCCCGGCCTGCCGGAGCGGGCCGAGCGGGGCGAGGTGCTCTTCGGCACCATGGAGAGCTGGCTCATCTGGAACCTCACCGGCGGGCCGGACGGCGGCCTGCACCTGACCGATGTGACCAACGCCAGCCGCACCATGCTGATGGACCTGCACACGCTCCGCTGGCACCCCGACTCGCTGGCCTTCTTCGGCATCCCGGCCGCCATGCTGCCCGAGATCCGTTCCTCGTCGGAGGTGTACGGCACGGCGACCACCGTCCTGCCCGGCGTGCGGATCGCCGCCGCGCTCGGCGACCAGCAGGCCGCCCTGTTCGGCCAGACCTGCTTCGCGCCCGGCGACGCCAAGTGCACCTACGGCACCGGCAGCTTCCTGCTGCTCAACACCGGCGAGGAGCCGGTGCACTCCGACCACGGGCTGCTCACCACCGTGGGCTACCAGATCGCCGGCAGGCCGGCCGTCTACGCCCTCGAAGGCTCCATCGCGATCACCGGCTCCCTGGTGCAGTGGTTCCGCGACCAGCTCGACCTCATCACCACCGCGCCGGAGATCGAGACCCTCGCCCGCACCGTCGACGACAACGGCGGCTGCTACATCGTGCCGGCCTTCTCCGGGCTGTTCGCGCCGCACTGGCGCAGCGAGGCGCGGGGCGTGATCGTCGGGCTCACCTCGTACATCACGAAGGGGCACCTGGCCCGGGCGGTGCTGGAGGCCACCGGCTGGCAGACCCGCGAGGTGGTCGAGGCGATGAACGCCGACTCCGGACTGGATCTGACAGCGCTGCGGGTCGACGGCGGGATGACCGCCAACAACCTGCTCATGCAGTTCGTCGCCGACGTGCTCGGCGTCCCCGTGGTGCGCCCCATGGTCGCCGAGACGGTCTCGCTCGGCGCCGCGTACGCCGCCGGACTCGCGGTCGGCTACTGGGCCGACCTGGAGGGGCTGCGCAGCAACTGGCACCTCGCCGCCCGCTGGGAGCCGGAACTGGACGAGACGATCCGCGCCGAGGAACGGGAGAACTGGCAGCGCGCCGTGGAGCGCACCTTCGGGTGGATCAAACCGGAGGCCCGGGCCGCCAACCGGTGACCCACCGGACGCCAACCGACCGAGGCCCCCTCCCGCACCGAACCCGGGCGACCTCCGCAACAGCCGCGCTCACACGAGCCATCGCTGTAGTGGAACTTCTCGTCTCCGGCCCGCAGAATGCTCACCGCGTCCACCCGAGAAACCGCCGGTGCAGCGCACCAGCCGGCATCCAGTGCAGGTCGGCTGACGCTCGCACGAGCTGCGCACCCATGTAGAGCGCAAGTGACACGGAAGCATCCGCGAACTCCGCGCGCAGTTCCTGGCGCCGGGTCGGACAGGGCCATGGACCACCACAGTCACCGCAGGCCCAGATCGGCAGCACTGGCCCGTGCGTGCTCATGGGAAGCACCCGAGCCGGAGGCGCGCGCTGCTCACTCCTGCTCCCCCGGCCAGTGCGCTCGGTTGATGGGAATGCGGTGGCGGGCACGGCACGGCAACTCCGATCCGCAGCGGCAGATCCGACGTCACCTCCGCCACGACCACACCGGCCGGTGCCGACGTGCCAGCGTCATCACCGCCGCGATCAGGTACCCCTCGTACGACACCTGCCGCCCACCCGAGAGCTGAGCCCTTCTCATCGGCCGTGCCACCAAGACCCGACCGCTGCCGCAGGAGCGGAGGACGAGGGAACGAATAGGTCCGGACAGTCACGCGTCATGGCGGCACCATCCCGTCCCACCCGGGCGAGGGGCCATGTCGGCGGGTCATGTCACGGTGACATGACTCCCTCGAAGCGGACACCGTCCGGCAGCTCGACGTCGGCGATGCTCAGCCGCGCCCGCCAGGTGTCGTCCACCACCCGCTCGCCGTGGATCGTCCACCGGGTCGACTCCGTTGCCCGCTCCTGTGTCACCCGACAAGTATCACCGCCGCGGGTTCTGGGCGGTCCGGGGAGCGTGCGGGCTCAGTCGGTCGGCAGGAGTGGACGCATGAAGGTGCGCTCGTAGCGGACGACGCAGCCCGAGTCGTCGCGGATGCGGTCGGCCGCCACGAACTCCGGGTCGTCGCCGAATCGTGCGCGGTAGCGCTCGTACGCCGCCAGGCTCTCGAAGCTGAACAGCGCCTCGGCCCGGTCGCTGGCGCCCTCGGCGGGCAGGAAGTAGCCGTGGTGCACGCCGCCGTGCTTGGCGACCAGCCGCATCCATTCGCGGGCGAAGCGTTCGAACGCCTCGATCTGCGCGGGGTCGATGGTGTAGTGCACGACGCAGGTGATCACGCGCTCACCCTACGGACCGCGGTGCCGGCGCTCCCGGTGCGGGAGCGCCGGCACGGCCGGGGAAGGGACGGTCAGTCGCAGCCCAGCGCCCCCTCGTAGCCTCGCGGAAACTCTCCGGCGGCGACCTTGTCGGCCGTCTCCCAGAACACCTCCGGCCAGTCGCCCTCGTCGTTCATCTCGTGCAGCACCTGCCACTTGTGGCTGCTGCGCAGCGCGTCGACGGCCCGCCGGACCGCGGCGTCGTCGCCGGCCCGCCTCGCGCGCTGCCATTCGGCGATCCAGGCGCAGCCGACCCGGGACGTCACCTGGGCGCCGAACTGGTAGGCGTCGTTGGTGCCGAGATCGCGCAGCGCGGCCTTGTCGAACTTGGGCGGCAGGGGGATGTCGGCGAGCACGACCGTGGCGCGCTCGTCCACCTTGGCGGGCGTGACGATCTCCGGCGGCAGCGCGGCCAGCCAGGTACGCACGTCGACGCGGACGACCTTGGTGAGAAGCCGGTCGAACTCCCTCCGGTTGCCGCCGCTGGCGCGGAGTTCGACGAAGACGCCGTCGCGGGGGCGGAGCATGACCGCGAAGTCCTCGGCGCTGTAGCGGAACAGGTCACCCGACCATCCGTCCACCTTCACGGCCTCCGGGGCGCTGACGTGGCGCCGGTCCGCGTGGTAGCCGTCGTACTGGTCCGCCGGGTACCAGTTCATGTCCATCTGCTGTTCGCCGTTGCGGAACGCGATGGTGCCCTGCTTCTCGGCAAACCCGTAGACGGTGGTCACCTGCCAGCCGGGCTCGTCGATCAGCAGCCGCGGGTTCTCCTCGGCGGCCTTCAACGCCACGGGCGAGAACACGATCGACGTGGTCGGCCCGGCGCTGGTCGGCCCGGCGCTGGTCGGCCCGGCCGTCTCCGTGGGGGCTGCCTGTCGGTCCTCCGGAGGCTCGCCGTAGACGGTGACCACGGCGAGGACGCCGATGAGCGCCGCGGCCGCGGTCAGCGGGCCGGCGAGGCGGCGAACCAGGCCGCGGCGCGCCCGGGAGCGTGGCTGCGGCGCTTCGGCGACGCGGTCGGGCGTCGGTTGGGACATGATCTCCTCCAGGAGAGCCTGCTCGGCCCCGTCGAGGTGCCCGATGACATCGGGTCGGTAGGGGTCGGCGTCTCGGACCATCCGGTCGAGGTGCTCCTCGGTCATCTGCCCTCCTTCGAGGCGGGTGCGGTCACGACGTCGAGTACATGTCCGGGTGGGCCGAGGTCGTCACCGACGAGTTCGCGGAGCCTGGCTCGCGCCCGCGACAGGCGGGTGCGGACCACGGCCGGGCTCACCCGGAGGACCTCCGCCGCCTCGCGCGGCTCCATGCCCTCCCAGACGGTGAGCAGCAGCACCTCCCGGTCCAGCTCGCCGAGCCGGGCCAGCGCCGCCCGGACGGCGAGCCGTTCGGGCACCTCACCGCCCGGGTCCCCGTCGATCACCGCGCTGATCCGTTGGCGTAGCCGCTCCCCCAGCCGCTGCCGGCGTACGCCACCGCGGTGGTGGTTGGCGAGCACGCGGCGGGCGACGCCGTACAGCCAGAGCCG
Organism: Micromonospora sp. NPDC005707; assembly: GCF_040631005.1. Lineage (NCBI taxonomy): Bacteria > Bacillati > Actinomycetota > Actinomycetes > Micromonosporales > Micromonosporaceae > Micromonospora > Micromonospora sp. NPDC005707. The sequence goes on along the minus strand of NZ_JBEXYR010000006.1, from coordinate 369,547 downwards.
GGCTTCGCCGTCGGGCGGCAGGTCGCGTCTTCGGCGCCAGGCGACCAGGAAGGTCTCGGCGACGACGTCGGCCGCGTCCTCGGGATGCGCGACGCGGCGGAGGGCGTACGCCAGCAGCGACGCGAAGTCGGCGGCGTAGACGCGTCGGAAGCGGTCCTCGTGCTCGGTCCCGGAGCTCACGTCCATCTCCATGTCCGGTCGGGCACCAATCGTGACAGGGAACCCGTCAGGAGGGACGCAGGTGGGTGCGCCGGGTCTTGCGTCCCGCCTCGTACGTGGCCCGGGCGGCCCGCCCCTCCGCGGTGGTCGACACCTCGGCGACCGGCACGTCCCACCAGGCGCCGGCGTCCGGCCCGGCCTCGAACCGGTCGGTCCGCACGTGCACCACGGTGGTCCGGGTGCCCGCCTTCGCCGTCGCCAGGGCCGCCCGGAGCTGATCCATGGTGGACACCCGGATCAGGTCGGCGCCGAGACTTGCCGCGTTGGCGCCGAGGTCGATCGGCAGCGGCTCCCCGGCCCGGCCGGCGTAGGCGGTGCCGAGCCGCTGCGCGCCGACGCTCTCCGACAGCCGGCCGATCGAGGCGAAGCCGGAGTTGTCGACCAGCACCACGACCAGCTTGACGCCGTCGGCGACCGCGGTGGCCAGCTCGCTGGGCAGCATGAGGTAGGAGCCGTCGCCGACCAGCACGAACACCTCGCGTTCCGGCGCGGCCAGCTTCACCCCGATCCCGCCGGCGATCTCGTAGCCCATGCAGGAGTAGCCGTACTCGACGTGGTAGCTCTTGGGATCGTCGCTGCGCCACAGCCGGTGCAGGTCGCCGGGCATCGACCCGGCGGCGCACACCACCACGCCGCGCGGGCCGGCGGCGTCGTTGACCGCGCCGATCACCGCGGTCTGGGTGGGCCGCGCGTCCGGGTCGGCGTGCCGGGCGCGGTCCGCGACGGCCGTCCACCGCTCGCGCAGCCGGGTCACCGACTCCCGGTACGCCGGCTCGGTGGCCCATCCGGCGCAGGCCTCGCCGAGCGCGGTGAGGCTCTCGCGCGCGTCGCCGACGACCTGGGTGCCGGACAGTTTCGCCGCGTCGAAGCGGGTGACGTTGAGGTTGACGAAGCGGGCTCCCTCGCCGAACAGGGTGCCGGAGGCGGTGGTGAAGTCGCTGTAGCGGGTGCCCACCCCGATGACCACGTCCGCGCCGGCCGCGATCTCGTTGGCGGCGGTGGTGCCGGTGACGCCGACCGCGCCGAGGGCGAGCGGGTGGTCGTGCCGCAGGGCGCCGGTGCCGGCCTGGGACTCGGCGACCGGGACACCGTGCTCCTCGGCGAACCGGCGCAGCGCCTCCGTCGCCCCGCTGTAGATCACTCCACCGCCGGCCACCAGCAGCGGCCGGCGTGCCGCCCGGACGATCGCGGCCGCCCGGGCCAGCGCGGCCTCGTCGGCGCGGGCGCGCGGCACGTGCCAGACCCGTTCGGCGAACAGCTCGTCCGGCCAGTCGTACGCCTCGGCCTGCACGTCCTGCGGCAGGGCGAGGGTGACTGCGCCGGTCTCCGCCGGGTCGGTCAGCACCCGCATGGCGGCCAGCAGCGCCGCGGGCAGCTGTTCCGGCCGGTTGATCCGGTCCCAGTAGCGGGAGACCGGCCGCAGCACGTCGGTGACGCTGACGTCGTAGGAGCGCGGGTCCTCCAGCTCCTGCAGCACCGGGTTGGCGACCCGGGTGGCGAAGATGTCGCCGGGCAGCAGCAGCACCGGCAGCCGGTTGATGGTGGCCCCGGCGGCGCCGGTGACCAGGTTCGTGGCGCCCGGGCCGATGGAGGTGGTGCAGGCCAGGGTGCTGAGCCGGTCGGTCATCCGGGCGTACGCGGCCGCCGTGTGCACCATCCCCTGCTCGGTGCGGCAGAGGTGGTAGGGCAGGTCGCCGCCGGCGGTGGCCAGGGCCTCGCCGATCCCGGCGACGTTGCCGTGCCCGAAGATGCCGAAGCAGGCCGGGATCAGGCGCTGCCGCCGCCCGTCGCGTTCGGAGTACTGCCGGGCCAGGAACGCCACGACCGCCTGCGCCACCGTCAACCTGAGCATCACGCCGCTTTCGTTCCGGGCCGGGTCAGCGGCAGCCGCGGGTCCACCGGCTGGCCGGCCCAGCTGCCCCGGATCCAGCCGTGCCGGGGATCGTCCACGCAGGCCATGGTCCGGGCGGCACCGGGTCCGGCCAGCACGTTCAGGTAGTAGAGGTCGTAGCCCGGTGCGGCCATCGACGGCCCGTGGTAGCCGTACGGGACGAGCACCACGTCGCCGGTGCGCACCTCGGCCAGCACGTCGATGGGCCGGTCGGCGGTGCCGTAGACCCGCTGGTAGCCCACCGGGCCCTCGCCGGGCGCGCCGCCGGCCACCTCGAAGTAGTAGACCTCCTCCAGGGCGGCCTCGACCCGCCCGTCGTCGTACGCCCGCTCCTGCTCGTGCTTGTGCGGCGGGTACGACGACCAGTTGCCGCCGGGCGTGAGCACCTCCACGGCGACCAGCCGGTCGCAGTCGAAGGCGTCCGGCGCGCAGAAGTTGTTGACCTGCCGGCTGGCCGGTCCGGCGCCGCGCAGTTCCACCGGCACGTCCCGGGCCGCGCCGTAGCGGGGCGAGAGCCGGCGGGTGGCGCGCGCCGACGGCAGCGCGAAGCGTCCCGCGCCGCGGATCGTCACGTCGGCGTCCCGGGGCAGGTAGGCGAAGTCGGTGACCGCGGCGAACACCGACGTCCGCCCGGTCAGGGCGAGCCGCAACCCGTCGCAGTGCACGACGGCGGCGCCGGCCAGCGGCAGGACCAGCATCTCCTCGTCGCCGGTGGTGAAGCTGACCTCGCCGCCGGCGGGCAGGGTGAGCACCCGCAGCCCGGCGTAGGTCCAGCCGGCCCGCTCGGGGGTGACCTCCAGCGCCCACGGCGCGCGGGCCGTGGCGCCCCAGGGCAGGTGGGCGTCGGGGGTCCTCACGCGTCCTGCCCGGTGGGCAGCAGCGAGCCGGCCAGGTCCACGGCGGCGGCCACGTCGTCGTCGGGCGGGTAGAGCAGCGCCCGGCCGACCACCAGGCCGCGCACGCCGCGCAGCCGCAGCGCCCGCGCCCACCGGGCGTACACCACGTCGGGCGCCTCCACCGGGTCGCCGCCGAGGAGCAGGACCGGCAGCGTGGTCGCGGCCATCACCCGCTCCATCTCGTCGATGGCCGGCAGCTTCAACCAGGTGTACGCGCTGGTCGCGCCCAGTGCCTGCCCGACGCTGACGCCCTTGATGACCGCCTCAGGGCGCAGGTCGGCGCTGACCCGGCCGCCGTCGCGGGCCACCCAGAGCGGTTCCACCAGGGCCACGGTGCGGTGCCCGGCGAGGGCGGTGACCGCCTGGGCGCAGGCCTGCAGGGTGGAGGCGGTGGCCGGGTCGTCCGGGTCGATCCGGCAGAGCATCTTGCCGCCGTCGTAGCGCATCGCGGCGATGCTGTCGGCGTCGTAGGCGGTGAACCGGTCGTCGAGTTCGAAGGTGGCGCCGGAGAGGCCGCCGCGGTTCATCGAGCCGATGGCCAGGCGGTTCTCCAGGGCGCCGAGCAGCAGCAGGTCCTCCAGGATGTCCGGGGTGCCGAGCACACCGTCGACGCCGGGCCGGGACAGCGCCACGCGCAGCCGGTCGAGCAGGTCCACCCGCCCGGCCATGGCCATCGGCCGGTCGCGTACCCCGAGGGCGCCGCGGGCCGGGTGGTCGGCGGCGATGACGAACAGCGGCCGGCCCGGTTCGGGCCAGGGCCGGCGGGTACGGCGGGCGGCGGCTTCGGCGATCGCCTGCGGCCGGTGCGCGCGGGTGCGGGTCAGCGCGTCGTACTCGGTGCTCACCGGTCTTCTCCTGTCAGGACGGCGGTCGACGGCGCCGGGCGCGGCGCGGCGTCCCCGGCCAGCGCCGCCGTCTCGGCGTAGTCGGGCATGGCGGAGGAGCAGGCCAGGCGGGAGGCCACGATCGCGCCGGCGGCGTTGGCGAAGCGCATGGTCCGCTCCAGCGGCCAGCCGCGCAGCAGCCCCAGGCAGAGCGCGCCGCCGAACGCGTCGCCCGCGCCCAGCCCGTTGACCACGTCCACCGGCACCGGCGGCACCCGTACGCTCTGCTCCGCGGTGCGGGCCAGCACGCCCGCCGGGCCGAGCTTGACCACGGCGAGCCGGGGCCCCCGTTCGAGCAGCAGGTCGGCGGCCCGGTCGGGGTCGCGGGTGCCGACCGCGATCTCCACCTCGTCGAGGTTGCCGACGGCGACGGTGACCTGGGGCAGCGCCTCGGCGACGGCCGCCGTGGCGGCCGCCGGGTCGGGCCAGAACATCGGCCGGTAGTCGAGGTCCAGCACGGTGTGCGGGCGGCCGGCCCGGGCGGCGAGCGCGGCGGTGTGCGCGTCCCGGCTGGGTTGCTGGCACAGGCCGGTGCCGGTGAGCCAGAAGACGCGGGCCGAGGTGATCGCATCGAGGTCCAGCTCCTCGGGGCGGATCTGGAGGTCGGGGGCGGTGGGGGTGCGGTAGAACCACAGCGGGAAGTGGTCCGGCGGGAAGATCTCGCAGAAGGTGATGGGGGTGGGCAGCCCGTCGACCGGGCGGACCTGGCTGTCGTCCACACCGAACTCGCGCAGCGCCCGGTGCACGTAGCCGGCGAAGGCATCGGCGCCGGTGCGGGTGATCAGGCCGGCGCGCAGGCCCTGCCGGCTGGCCGCGACCGCCACGTTGGTGGGGCTGCCGCCGAGGAACCGGCCGAACGTCTCCACCTCGGCCAGCGGTGTGGCGACCTGCAACGGATAGATGTCCACCCCGACCCGGCCGATGGTGAGCACATCGAGCATGCGGCGCCCTCCGTCCCGGCCGGCGTCGGCGTGTCCGCCAGCTTGACCGTCCCTGATTGGTAACAGTGCCCTACGAGTTGTGTCAATGTGTTGTCATGACAACCGCGCTCTGCGCTCCGTGATCGCTTCGGTACAGTGGCGCGCATCAGCACTCCCCGATCCCGCGCAGCCGCAGCGAGGAGGATTCCGTGACCGGCCCCGAGATCGCGGTCGACCGCAGCAGCCCGGTCCCGCTCTACTTCCAGGTCGCGCAGCAGTTCGCCGCGGCGATCCAGCGCGGTGAGCTGGCACCGGGGGACCGCCTGGACAGCGAGTTGCAACTGGCCGACCGGCTGGGGCTGTCCCGGCCCACCGTGCGGCAGGCCATCCAGCACCTGGTCGACAAGGGCCTGATCGTCCGCCGGCGGGGCGTGGGCACCCAGGTGGTGCGCGGCGAGGTCCGCCGGGCCGTCGAGCTGACCAGCCTGCACGACGACCTGGTCCGCGCCGGCCAGCGGCCGTCCACCTCGGTGCTGGAGCTGGCCACCGTGGCCTGCCCGCCGGCGGTCGCCGCCGCCCTCGGCGTGCCGCCCGGGGGCGAGGTCCAGCACCTGCGCCGGCTGCGGTTCTCCGACGGGGAACCCCTGGCGCTCATGGAGAACTGGCTCCCGGTCGACCAGCCGCGGCTCACCATGGCGGCCCTGCAGGCCGACGGCCTCTACGCGATCCTGCGTGCCGGCGGGCGGCGGATCCGGGGCGCCCAGCAGCGGATCGGGGCACGGGCCGCCACCGCCGCCGAGGCGCAGATGCTCGGCGAGCGGCGCGGGGCGCCGCTGCTCACCATGACCCGGACCGCGTACGACGACCAGGGTCGCTACGTCGAGCACGGCGCGCACATCTACCGGGCCAGCCGCTACTCCCTTGAGGTGACCGTCGCCGAGCGGTGACGGTGGATGTTTCGCGCTCATTTCAGTGACAGGTATTTACGTCGTCAGGCTGTCATGACATTGTGGCCGCAAGCACCGCCGGCGGCGGACGTGCGGCCGGCGGGGCGACCTCGCGAGTCTCTTCGAAGTTCCTCCTTGCGAAGGGAAACAGCCCATGTCAGCCAAGCCGAGACGCGCCGCCGGCGTGCTCGCCGCGTTCACCGCCGTCGCCCTCACCGCCACGGCCTGCGGCGGCTCGGACGAGCCCGCCGGTAAGGACGCCAAGAACATCACCCTCACCATCTCCGCGAACTCCATCGTCGGCGGCAAGAACTCCGCCGGCGCGGAGTGGATCGAGAAATGGGTCATCCCCAAGTTCGTCGAGGCGCAGAAGGCCAAGGGCGTCACCGCCAAGGTGACGTTCGTGCCCAGCGGCGTCGACGACGAGGCGTACAAGACCAAGATGGCCCTGGACCTGCGGTCCAAGGGCGGCGCCGACGTGATCGCCGTGGACGGCATCTGGGTCGGCGAGTTCGTCCAGGCCGGTTACCTCAAGCCGCTGTCCGAGGTGTCCGGCGACCAGGTCGACTCCTGGGAGGGCTGGTCCCAGATCCCGGAGACCGTGCAGGGCCTCGGCTCGTTCGAGAACAAGCGCTACGGCATCCCGCTGGGCACCGACGGCCGGGTCCTCTACTACAACAAGAAGCTCTTCGCCCAGGCCGGCCTGCCCGCCGACTGGCAGCCGAAGAGCTGGCAGGAGATCCTCGACGCCGGCGCCAAGCTCAAGGCGCTGCCCGGGGTGACGCCGATCCAGATCAACGCCGGCACCGCGATGGGTGAGGCCACCTCGATGCAGGGCGCGTTGCCGCTGCTGGTCGGCGCGGGCGGCGAGATCTACAAGGACGGCAAGTGGGCCGGCGCCACCCAGCCGGTCAAGGACATGCTCGACTTCTACACCAAGGTCTACGGTGGCGGCCTGGGCGACCCGAAGCTCCAGCAGGAGGCCAAGGGGCGCGACAAGTCGTTCGCCGAGTTCGCCGCCGGCAAGATCGGCATCCTCGGCGAGGGTGACTACTTCTGGCGCAGCGTCATCAACCCGAAGGACGGCATCGCCAAGATGGCCGACCGGGACACCACCGTCGGCTACGCGATGATCCCCGCCAAGCAGCCCGGCGCGGGCATCCGCGGCCAGGACTTCGTCAGCATGTCCGGTGGCGGCGTCCGGGTGCTCAACCCCAACTCCAAGTTCCCCTCCCAGGCGTGGGAACTGCTGTCGTTCATGCACTCCGCCGAGGGGGTCAAGGCCGAACTCGCCGGCGAGGCGCGCATCACCGCGCGGCAGGACGTCAACAAGGAGGTCCTCGCGGGCGACCCGATGCTCAGCTTCATCACCGAGAAGGTGCTGCCGGTGACCGCGTACCGGCCGCCGCTGGCGGTGTACCCGCAGGTGTCGGTGGCGCTGCAGGAGGCGACCGCCGCGGCCGCCTCGGGCAAGAGCGCCGACGAGGCGGCCGCCGCGTACCAGAAGAAGGTCGAAGGGTTCGTCGGTGGTCCAGGTAACGTCACCTCCTGACGAGGTGGTCGAGGGAGTGCGCCCGGTCACGGGCGCCTCCCCGGCCCCCGACGCCGCCGGGCTCGGCCGGGCCCGGGCCACCGGGTTCCTCGTCCCGGCCATGGTGCTCGTCCTGGTCTTCCTCGTGGTGCCGGCCGCCTGGACGATCTACCTGGGCGTGACCAACTACCGGCTGACCGGGCTGGCCGCCGCCCATCCCGAGGTCGTCGGCCTGGACAACTACACCCAGGCCCTCGGCGACGAGCGGTTCCGCACCTCGCTGCTGCTCACCCTCCAGTTCGTCCTCGGCTCGGCCGTCATCGGCCAGGCCGGCCTCGGCTTCGCCATCGCGTTCGCGCTGCGCGACCGGCGCGGCCCGCTGCGCCGGGTGGTCGAGGGGTTCGTCCTGCTCTCCTGGATCCTGCCCAGCTCGGTGGTCGCCTTCCTGTGGATCGCCCTGCTCGACCGGGACGCCGGCACGCTCAACGCGCTGCTCGGCATCCCCGGGACGGCGTGGCTGCTGGACCACCCGATGCTGTCGATCATCATCTTCAACACCTGGCGCGGCACGGCGTTCTCGATGATGCTCTACGCCGCCGCGCTGGAGAACGTCCCCCGCTCGCACCTGGAGACCGCCCGGCTGGCCGGCGCCTCGACCTGGCAGCAGCTGCGCGACGTGGTCTTCCCCCGCATCCGCGGGCATGTGCTGACCAACCTGCTGCTGATCAGCCTGTGGACGTTCAACGACTTCGCGCCGTTCCTGATCACCGCCGGCGGGCCCGAGCAGCGCTCGGAGATCCTGCCGGTCTACGTCTACAAGGTGGCGCTCTCCGGCGGCGAACTGGGCTTCGGCGCCGCCATCTCGTTCATCATGCTGCTGATCAACCTGGTCATCGCGCTGATCTACCTGCGCATGCTCGGCCGGCGGAAGGAGTCGGCGTGACCACCACCGCGGCGCCCGCAACCACCACCAGCGAGCCGACCGGCGAGCGGCCCACCGTCGCGGTACGCCACCTGCTCGCCCAGATCGCCCGCTACACGTTCCTCTGCGCCGTCCTGGGCTTCTTCGCGCTTCCGCTGCTGTGGCTGGCCACCGCCCCGTTCGACGACACCCCGACCATCACGGCCTCGCTGCCCCGGTTCACCCTGGACAACTTCCGTGCCCTGCTGGACAACCCCTACGCGCTGACGTCGCTGCTCAACTCGGTCTACCTGGCGGCCGGCACCGCGGCGCTGGTGGTGACCTTCGGGGCCCTCGCCGCGTACGCGCTGAGCCGGGTCCGGGTGCCCGGCCGCGACGCGCTGCTCTACGGGCTGCTGCTGCTGTCGTCGATCGTCACCGGCACCGCCACCATGGTGCCGCTGTTCGAGCTGGCCTTCCGGCTCAACCTCATCGACTCCCGGCTCGGCGTCATCCTGATCCTCAGCGGCGGGCTGCTGCCGGCGGCCATCTTCATCCTCAAGGACTTCATGGACTCCACCCCGACGTCCTACGAGGAGTCGGCCCGGGTCTTCGGCGCCAGCCCGTTGCAGATCATGCGGCACATCGTGGTGCCGCTCGTCCGTCCCGGCCTGGCCACCGTGGGTGTCTGGGCGGTGGCCAACGTGTGGGGCAACTTCCTGGTGCCGTTCCTGCTGCTGCGCGGGCCGGACAAGGCCCCCGCCGCGGTGATCATGTACACGCTCTACACCGAGGGCGGGCAGGCCGACCTGCGGCTGCTCTCCACCTTCTCGCTGCTCTACTCGCTGCCGGTGGCGCTCATGTTCGTCTTCGTCAGCAGCCGGTACGGGTTCCGCTTCCACGGAGGGATCAAGCGCTGATGTCCGCCATCACGATGCGCGAGCTGACCAAGGTCTACCCCGGCGGGGTACGCGCCCTGGACGCCCTCGACCTGGAGATCGCCGACGGCGAGTTCTTCGCCCTGCTCGGCCCGTCCGGCTGCGGCAAGACCACCCTGCTGCGCACGATCGCCGGCCTGGAGGTCGCCTCCGGCGGCAGCGTGCGGATCGGCGAGCGCGAGGTCACCAACCTGCCGCCGGGCAAGCGGGACGTGGCCATGGTCTTCCAGGACTACGCCCTCTTCCCGCACATGACCGTGCGGGACAACATCGCCTATCCGCTGCGGATCAAGAAGGTCGACCGGCGCAGCCGGGGCAGCAAGGCCGCCGACACCGCCGACGAGCTCGGCCTGTCCGGGCTGCTGGAACGCCGTCCGGGGCAGCTCTCTGGCGGCCAGCAGCAGCGCGTCGCCCTGGCCCGCGCGATGGCGTGCCACCCGCAGGTGTTCCTGCTCGACGAGCCGCTGTCCAACCTCGACGCCCGGCTGCGGCTGGAGGCCCGGACCTTCCTCAAGCGCCTGCAGCGGGAGTTGGGCGTCACCACCGTCTTCGTCACCCACGACCAGGCCGAGGCGCTCGCCCTGGCCGACCGGATCGCGGTGATGGAGGGCGGCCGGATCCGCCAGGTCGGCACCCCCACCGAGGTGTTCCGCCGCCCCGCCAACACCTTCGTGGCCGGCTTCATCGGCTCCACCCCGATGAACCTGATCGACGCGCGGGTGCGGGGCGACGAGCTGGCCGTGGCCCGGGCCCGGCTGCCGCTGCCCGACGACGCCCGCGGCCAGGTCACCGACGGCGAGCGGCTGGTCTACGGGATCCGCCCCGAATACCTGGACTACTCCCCCACCGAGGTCCCCGGCGCGCTGACCGGCGAGGTCGTCGTCGTGGAGAACCTGGGCAGCGTCTCCCTGGTCTCGCTGGACGTGCCCACCGACGACGCCGAGGCGGGCGACGAGGCCGGCCGGACCAGCGTGCAGGTCGTGGTGCCCGAGGGCGCCGAACCCGAACCGGGCGACACCGGCTGGGCGGTGCCCCGCCCCGGCCGGTCGCTGCTCTACCGGGACGGGAACCTGGTGACGGCCACCGCCACGGCGGCCGTGCCGGCCCCCCGCGCCGACGCGGCCGTCCGGAGCTGACCGTGGTCGTGCACCGCGGCAGGTGGACCCTCCAGGACCGGGCCGACGACGTGCTGCGGCCCCTGCCGGTCACCGTCGCACCGGGCACCGCCGCGCTCACCGTCCGGCTGGACTATCCCCGCGAGGCCGGGGTGCTCGACCTGGGCTGTGTCGGGCCCGGCGGCTTCCGGGGCTGGTCGGGGGGCGCCCGCGACGGCTACACCGTGGCCGCCGGCTGGGCCACCCCCGGCTACCTGCCGGGCGAGCTGGAACCCGGCGAGTGGCAGGTGCTGCTGCGGTTGCACCGCATCTCACCGGACGGGCTGGCCTACGAGGTCACCGCCACCACCAGCACCACGCCGCCGCCCGCGCCACCCGCACCGGCGGCGCCACCGCGCCCCGACCGCCCGCCCCGCCGCGACCTGCCCGCCGTCGACGGCCGGCGCTGGCTCGCCGGTGACCTGCACGCGCACACCGTGCACAGCGACGGCAGCCAGACCATCGACGAGCTGGCCGCGCTCGCCGCCGCCCGCGGCCTGGACTTCCTCGCCGTCACCGACCACAACACGGTCAGCCACCACCCGTGGCTGCCGGACGCCTCCGCCCGCTACGGCATCACGCTGCTGCCCGGCCAGGAGGTGACCACCGACCGGGGGCACGCCAACGTGTTCGGGCCGGTGGGCTGGGTCGACTTCCGCCGCCCGCCGGACGAGTGGCTCGCCGCCACCCGGCGCGACGGCGGGCTCATGTCGGTCAACCACCCCCTGGGCGGCGACTGCGCCTGGCGCCAGCCGCTGGCCGAACGCACCCACCTCGTCGAGGTGTGGCACTCCGGCTGGTGGGACCGCACCTGGGGCGCCCCCCTCGCCTGGGCGCGGGCGTGGCGGCCGGACGTCGTGGCGATCGGCGGCAGCGACTTCCACCGCCCCGGCGACGACGCGCCGCCCGGCTCCCCCACCACCTGGGTGCTCGCCGACCCCGACCGCGCACCCGTCGACGCCGTGCTGGACGCGCTGCGCGGCGGCCGTACCGCCGTCTCCGCCGACCCCGACGGGCCGCTGCTGCTGCGCCTCGGTGACGAGCTGCTGGCGCTCGACGCCGACGGCGCGCTGCTGGCCTACCCGGACGGCCGGCACCGGCTGGTCCGCGGCGACCGGTGCCTGCTGCCGGCCGGCGACGGGCTGCACGTCCTGGAGTCCCACCGCATGGAGGTGATCGCACTGTGCAGCTGACCGCACGCACGCGGGTGGCCGGCGCCCCCGTCAACTACGGCATCTACCAGCCCACCGGCGCACCCGTCGGCCCCGAGGACCTGCTCGCGGCGCTGGCCCGCGACGGCTACACCGGGGTGGACTCCGGCCCGATCGGCTACCTCGGCACCGGCGAGACCCTCGCCCGGCGGCTGGCCGCCGCCGGCATCGCGCTGGCCGGCGGCTGGGTCGACCTGCGCTTCGCCGACCCGGCCGGCTTCGCCGAGGACCTGGCCCAGCTCGACGCCGCGCTCGACGTGTTCACCGCCGCGCCGGTCGACGACCCCCGGTTCGCGCCCCGGCCGACCCTGGCCTGCCCCGGCAACCCGGGCCGGATGGCCCGACCGGGCGTCCCGACCGATCTGGCGTCGGCGCTGCCCGCCGCGGCCTGGCCGGACTTCGCCGCCCGGGTGCAGCAGGCCGCCGACCGGTGCCGCGACCGCGGGCTGGAGCCGGTGTTCCACTACCACCTCGGCACCGACGTGGAGACCGAGGCGGAGGCCGACCGGCTGCTCGACCTCACCGACATCGCCGTCTGCCTGGACACCGGGCACCTGGCGCTGGCCGGCGGCGACCCGGTGGCCGCCGTACGCCGCTGGGCCGGCCGGATCGGCCAGGTGCACCTGAAGGACGCCGACCTCGCCGCCCACGCGCGGGCCCGGGCGGCCGGCGGGGGCCTCATGGACGTGGTCGCCGCCGGCGGCTTCTGCGCCCTGGGCCGCGGCGACGTCGACTTCGCCGGGGTGTTCGCCGCCCTCGAAGACATCGGCTACACCGGCTGGCTGGTCGTCGAGCAGGACGCCCCCGAGGGCGGGGACCTCGACCGGATCCGCGCCGACCAGCACGACAACCGGCGGTGGCTCGAGGAGGCGCTGCGATGACCGAGCCGGGCAAGCGGATCCGGATCGCGGTGGCCGGGCTGGGCATCATCGCCCGCACCGTGCACCTGCCGCTGCTGCAGCGCCGGAGCGACCTGTTCGAGATCGTCGCGCTGGCCGACTTGTCCCCGTCCCGGATGACCGAGCTGGGCGAGCGGTACGGCGTCGAGCCCACCCGCCGCTACACCGATGCCGCCCGGATGGTGACCGACGGCGGCTGCGACGCGGTGCTGCTGGCCACCTCCGGCTCGCACGGCGACCTGGCCGCGCTGGCGCTGCGCGCCGGCCTGCCCGTGCTGTGCGAGAAGCCGCTGGCCTACACGCGCGCCGAGACGGCCGTGCTGGCCGACCTGAGTGCCGGCAGCCCGGCGCTGATGGTCGGCTACATGAAGCAGTACGACCCGGCGGTGGCCGAGGCCGCGCGGCTGCTGGCGGAACTCGGCGGCGCGGAGCGGGTGCACGCCGTGGAGGTGACCGTGCTGCACGCCGGCGGCGACCGGCAGCTCCGCTTCGCCAACCTGCCGCCGGCCGCCGGCGACCTGCCGCCCGACGAGGTGGCCCGGCTGTCCGCCGCCGACCGGGCGCTGCTCGACGCCGCCGTCGGCACCGACCCGGGCGCCCGCGCGCTCTACCAGATCCTGATCAACAGCATCTCGCACGACCTGTCCCTGCTGCGGCTGTTCACCGGGGCACCGGCCACCGTGGAGCAGGTCGCCACCTGGCCGCTCACGCCGGACGGGCCGGCCGAGCCGTCGGTGGAGATCAGCGGCCGGCTGCCGGACGGCGCCCGCTACGGCATCCGGTGGCTCAACCTGCCCGACTACCCCGCCTACCGGGAGACGGTCACCCTGCACCACGCCCGAGGCTCGCTGGAGCTGGTGTTCCCCTCGCCGTACCTGCTCAACGCGCCGACCACGCTGACCGTGGTGGACGAGCACGGCGGCGGCGAGCGGCGGGCCGCGTACCGGTCGGTGACCGAGGCGTTCGAGCAGGAACTTGTCGCGTTCCACGCGATGGTCACGGCGGGCGCCGCGCCGCTGACCGGCATCGCCGAGGGCGCGGCCGACGTACGGACCAGCCAGCAGGTGGTACGCCGCTACGGTGAGCTGACCGGGGCGGCGATCGGCGGAGAGGCGGCAAGCTGATGACGCGACCGACCGAGATCATCGTGGTGCCGCACACCCACTGGGACCGGGAGTGGTACGAGCCGTTCCAGCGGTTCCGGCTGCGGCTCGTGGCGCTGCTCGACGACGTGTTCGACCGGATGGAGCGCGACCCGCGGCAGCGGTTCACCCTGGACGGGCAGCTCGCCGCGGTCGACGACTACCTGGAGGTCCGCCCGGAGCGGCGGGAGCAGGTGATCGACCTGGTCCGCGCCGGCCGGCTGGCGGTGGGCCCCTGGCAGATCCTGCTCGACGAGTTCCTCTGCTCCGGCGAGAACATCGTCCGCAACCTGGAACGCGGGTTGGCGCGCAGCGCCGAGCTGGGCGGCGCCATGCCGGTCGGCTACCTGCCCGACATGTTCGGCCACATCGCCCAGATGCCGCAGATCCTGGCCGGCGCCGGGCTGGCCCACGCCTGCGTGTTCCGGGGCGTGCCCGAGCGGGTGCACAGTCACGCGTTCGCCTGGCAGGCGCCCGATGGCACCACCGTCCGCACCCAGTACCTGCCCGGCGGCTACGGCAACGCGGCCGGCCTCATGGACGACGCCGCGCAGGTCACCCGCCGCGCCGGCGACCTCGCCGACCGCCTCGCCGAATGGCGTCCGGCCGGCGACGACACCCCGGTCCTGGCCATGTACGGCACCGACCACGCCGCACCGGCGCCGGACGCCCCCGACCTGCTGGCCACCGCCGACGTGGCCGGCACCCGGCTGCGGCTGGGCACCCTCGCCGAGTACTTCGCCACCCAACCGGCCACGGTCGACGGGCTGCCCGTGGTGCGTGGCGAGCTGCGCTCGCACGCCCGGGCCAACATCCTGCCCGGCGTGATCTCCGTCCGCGCGCACCTGAAGCAGGCCATGAACCGCGCCGAGCGGCGGGTCGAACGGTACGCCGAACCGCTCGCCGCGCTCACCCACGACGGGTCCGTGCAGCGCTTCCTCGACATGGCCTGGACCCGGCTGATCGACGCGAGCTGCCACGACTCGGTCACCGGCTGCGGCTGCGACGAGACCGCCGAGCAGGTCGCCGCCCGGCTCGCCGAGGCCGACCAGCTCGGCCGGGCGGTCTGCGACCTGGTCGGCGCGCGGCTCTCGGCCGCCGTGCCCCGGGACGGTCACCTGCTGTTCAACCCCACCCCGGCGGCGCGTACCGCCCTGGTGTGCCTCGACGTGGCGGTGCCGGCCGACGGCGCCGTGGCGCTGGCCGACGCCACCGGCCGCAGCATGGCCACCCAGGTCCTCGACCGGAGCCGCACGCTGCTCGCCGACGACGTGGTGCCGGCCGCCGAGCTGCCGGCCGTCCTCACCCGGGTGCACGGCCGGGAGCTCTACGGTCAGGAGGTCACGGCCTGGTCGGTGTCGCCCGAGGACGCCACCCTCACCTTCGAGGTGGCCCGGCACGGCGACCCGGCCTTCGACGTGGAGGACGTCCGGCTGGCGCTCGCCGCCGCCGGACAGCCCGACCGGTGGCGGGTACGGATCCTCGCCGCTCCCCGGGCCACCGTGGCCGCCCTGGTCGACGTGCCGCCGCTGGGGCACGCCGCGGTCCGGCCGGCGCCGCTCCCGGCGACCGCCACGCCCGCGTCGGACCCGGTGACGGTTGCCGGCCGCAGCCTCGACAACGGCCTGCTCCGGGTCGACGTCGCGGAGGACGGCACCCTCGCGCTGTCCACCCCGGACGGGGTGACCGTCGACGGGGTCGGCCGGATCGTCGACGGCGGCGACGTGGGCGACAGCTACAACTACGCGCCGCCGGCCGCCGACGAACTGGTCGACAAGCCGCGGGCGGTGCGGACCGTGGTGCGCCACGACGGCCCGCTCGTGGCCGTCCTGGAGGTGGTACGCGAGTACCGCTGGCCGGTGGCCGCGGACGTCGACGCCGGCTCCCGCTCCGTGGACCGGGAACCCGTCACCGTGACGACCCGGGTCGAGCTGCGCCGCGGCGAGGGCTTCCTCCGGCTGCGCGTCGAGTTCGACAACCGCTGCGACGACCACCGCGTGCGGCTGCACCTGCCGCTGCCGTCGCCGGCCGACACCTCGTACGCCGAGGGCCAGTTCGCCGTGGTGGCGCGCGGCCTGACCGCCGAGGGCGGTGGCGGTGAGGTGCCGCTGCCCACGTTCCCGGCCAACGGGTTCGTGGCGGCCGGCGGGCCGGACGGCGCGCTCGCCGTGCTGCTGACCCAGCCCACCGAGTACGAGCTGACCGACACCGGCCGCGAGCTGGCGGTCACGGCGCTGCGGTCGATCGGGATGCTGTCCCGCAACCGGCACGCGCTGCGCGACGAACCCGCCGGCCCGCAGCTGCCCACGCCCCAGGCGCAGTGTCGCGGCACCCGCACGGTCGAGCTGGCGGTGCTGCCGTACCGGGGCGCCTGGCACGAGGCGGGTGTGCTGGCGGCGGCCGAGGCGTACCGGCACGAGCTGCTGTCGTTCCCCGGCACCGCCGACCCGGCCACCGCGCTGCCCGCGCCGGCGGTCGGGCTCGCCGTCGACGGTCCGGGCGTCGCGGTGACCAGCGTGCGGGACCGGGCGGGCCGCACCGAGGTGCGCCTGGTGGCGCAGACCCCGGTGGACACCACCGCCGTGCTCGGCGGCGCGCCGGTACGCGGGGCGTGGCGGGCCGACCTGCTCGGCCGGGCCGGCGAGCCGCTCACCGTCGACGCTGACGGGTCGGTCCGGCTGCCGCTGCGCGCCTGGGAGATCGCCACGGTGCAGCTCGACCTCACCTGACCCGCCGTCGCCTCATCCCTTGCGCGGCGCCGGCGGCACGGCGTTGTCGACGTCGAGCAGACCGGCGTCGACAACGGCCCGGCTCAGCGGCCGGGTCAGCTCGGCGAGGCGGGCGCACCCGTCGGCGCCGAGCACCGCGTACGCGGGCGTGGCGAGCCGGTCGGTGGCCGCCTCGATCCGCGCGCGCTGCGCCCGTCCGCTGTCGGTCAGGGTCGGCTCGTCGCCCTCGACCAGCCCGCGCCCGCGCAGCCGCTCGACCGCGTCCGCCCACTGCTCGCCGGTCCAGCCCCGGGTGCGGCGCAGGAAGCGGACCGACACCTCGCCGGAGGCGGCGTGCAGCACCAGCGCCTCCAGCCCGGTCAGGCCGGCGAGCACCAGGGCGGCCACGTGCCCGTCGCCACGGAACTCCCGCAGGAGCGTCTGGGCCTGCCAGAGGATCAGGTGCGGCTGGTCCGGCCAGGGCAGCGCCGCGTGTGCCGCGAACAGCGGCCGCCCCTCGGGGTGTGCGGTGGCGGCTTCGGCGGCGCGGCGGGCCAGCTCGGCGGCCTCGACCAGCTCCGGGGCCCGCACCGCGTCGCCGAGCGCCCGGGTGAGGGCCGCGTCGGCGGCGTCCCGCCGGGCGGCCAGCACGGCGGCCGGTGTCGCCCGCTCCCAGGCGGCCGGGAGCACGCGGGCCACGAGGTCCGGGCTGAAGTTGAAGAAGCTGGCCACCACCGGGCCGGGACCGACCGGTCCCAGGGCGGCCGCGCGGGAGGCGAAGTAGCCGGCCGGGGCGGGGAGGCCGAGGGCGGCGTACCGCTCGTGCGCCTCCGGCACGAAGTAGATCATCGCGTGCAGGGGCTCGGTCACCCGCCAGGCGCGGCGCACGACGGCGGGATCGAGCGCCTCCGGTTGCTGCCCGCCCGGATCCGCCAGCGCTGTCAGGTCCGCCATGTCACTGCCTTCCGCCGGGAACGTTACCGACCGGTAGGTTCCCATGCCGGCGGCGGCCTGTCACCCCACGGGTGCGACGGCTGCCTGGTGGGGGCCTTTTGCTCAGGTCAGCGGCGTGTTCTCATACCGGGACGACGACTGTCACCGGCCCGCTTGCGGCAACCCTCGTCCACTCAGGTCGGTGGCTCCATCCGGCGAAAGGTGCAACGATGCACAGAAGATCCACCTTCCGACTGGCGGTCCTGACCGCCACCGCGGCGACATTCCTGGGGGCCGGCGGAGCATCCGCGGCGGTGGGCACGGCAGCCTCCGTGACCGCCTCCGCGGGCGTGACGGCGTGCGCGCCGGGCCAGGGGCACAGCGCGGCGCGGGTGAGCGAGGGCGCCACCGCCCAGGAGCCCGAGCTGTATTCCAAGAACGAGGCGAACGCCTACGGCGTGATCAAGGACGCGCCGCGCCTGCCCAACGGCAGCGTCACCGTGCCGACGGTCTTCCACATGGTCTCCGACCACGCCCTGAGCGCGGCCGAGACCAACCGGTGGAACACCCTCATCGCGGCGCAGATGAAGGTGCTCAACGACTCGTACGCGGGCCGCACGGCGTCGGACGCCTCCGACACGCCGTTCCGGTTCTCGCTGGTCGACACGACGTGGACGGTCAACAGCGACTGGTACACGGTCGTGCCCGGCAAGAACGAGCGGGACATGAAGAAGGCGTTGTACACCGGCGACGCCCGCACCTTGAACGTGTACGCGGCCAACATCGGCGGCGGCCTCCTCGGCTGGGCGTACTTCCCGAAGGGTTACAACAACGGCCGGGACTACATCGACGGCGTGGTGATGCTCGACGAGTCGATGCCGGGCGGGACGGCGGGCAAGTACGCCCTCGGTGACACGCTGACGCACGAGGTCGGGCACTGGCTGATGCTGGAGCACACCTTCGCGCACGGGTGCTCCGCCTCGGGCGACTTCGTCGCGGACACCCCGCGGGAAGCGGCGCCGCAGTTCAACTGCCCGGTCGGCGCGGACACCTGCACCGCACCCGGGCTGGACCCGATCCACAACTTCATGGACTACACGCAGGACTCCTGCATGAACATGTTCACCGCCGGCCAGGCGGACCGGATGAGTGACGCCTGGGTGGCGTTCCGGTCCGGG
This sequence comes from Micromonospora sp. NPDC005707, assembly GCF_040631005.1. Classification (NCBI taxonomy): domain Bacteria; kingdom Bacillati; phylum Actinomycetota; class Actinomycetes; order Micromonosporales; family Micromonosporaceae; genus Micromonospora; species Micromonospora sp. NPDC005707. Next base: position 351,195 of record NZ_JBEXYR010000006.1, on the reverse strand, counting down.
GGCGGCAAGTAGCACCGGGTACCGGGGGTTGACGGGCCGCGACCAGCGACCCGTCAACCCCTTCCGGGTACGGCGCCACGAAATGCCGCTCGGCGTTCGCGGTCCGCGGCCGCTGGTGCCCGATGCTGGGACCGTGACAGAACCCGCTGGTTGGCCAGGAAGGTCATCACCGTTCGGCATGGAGCGGGATCCTTCGCGGGTCGTCGCGTTCAGCGACGCGGTCATCGCCATCGCCGTCACGCTGCTCGTCCTGGAGATCCGTCCACCGGAGGACAGCCGGCACCTGCTGCACGGCCTCGTCACGCTCTGGCCGTCCTACCTGGCCTACGTCGTCACCTTCATGTTGATCGGGCAGGTGTGGGCCAATCACCACGTCATGTTCGACCAGATCCGCACCGCCGACCGGACGGTGCTGTTCCTCAACACCGTGCTGCTGATGGACATCGCCTTCCTGCCCTTCGCCGCCTCGATTCTGTCCCAGGCGTTCCGCGACGGGCACGGAGAGCGCGTCGCCGTCGTCCTCCACGGCGTCACGTTCGAAGTGGCGGCCGTCCTGTTCAACGTCATCTGGGCGTACGCACGCCGTCGTCCCGGGCTGCTCGTGACCACCATCGACTCCGCCGGCGCCCGAGCCATCACCCGGCGCTTCCGGCTCGCCCTCACCTGGATCGCCGCCGGCACGCTGGTGGGCGCCCTCGTTCCCGCTCTCGGCGTCGCGGTCATCGCCGCGTTCATCCCGTTCTACTGGCTGCCGATCCGGGGCGAGACCGGCCGGGTGGGGCCGCGCCGTGGCCGGGTCGATCCGGCGTGACCGCGGGTGGCCGGAAGGACTCACTCACCCGGGCGGTGTCGAAGTTCCGAAACATCCCGAACGGCCGCTTTGACGCCTTCATCATGGCAACGAGACAGGACACGAGCGCCAGGAGGCAACGAGATGAAGCGTCGGCGGAGCAGGCGGCGGTCACTGCTGCAGGCAGCGATGATCACACTGACGGCAGTGGTGGCGGGGGCGGCGGTGCTCCGCGCCGGGCGCCGGCACGCCGCGAGAGACATCCCGGCGGGCGCGCTTCCCGTCCGGGGCGGTGACGGCACGGAAACGACGGTCTCCTCGCCGCCGCTCGGCGCGTCGCCGATCCTCACCCGCTCGACGGACTGAGCCCGCCGCTATTTGACCTTGCGGGTCGAGCGGGCGACGATGCCGTCGTACTCGGGGTGCTTCTCCAGCCAGCCGCTCAGGAAGGGGCAGATCGGCACCACGGTCCGCCGGTTGGCCCGCGCGTCGTCCATGACGGCCCGGGCCAGGAGCGAGCCGACGCCCTGCCCCTCGAACTCCGGGGCGACCTCGGTGTGGGTGTAGGCGATGATGTTGCCGCTCAGCTGATAGGTGACCAGGCCGGCCGTCGCGCCCGCCTCGTCCCGCGCCTCGAACCGCTCCCGCTCGGGCACGTCCGTCACCGTGAAACCCATCCCGCCATCCAACCACGGTGCGATGGGATCCACCGCCGGAAGTGACCGCGGCGACAGCGCGGTCCTGGACAGCTACAGTTAACAAACCTAATAATTGTGCATCCGTCGATACGTCCGACGGCCCACCCCCGTACCGGGAGGACCGGATGCACCGCACCGCCCGTACCCCGTTCCTGGCCGCTCTCGCGGCGCTCGCCACCGCCGCCGCGACCGTGGCGCTCGCCGGCCCGGCGCTGGCCGCCGGCCCCACCGCCACCTTCGCCAAGACCTCCGACTGGGGCACCGGTTGGGAGGGCAAGTACACGATCACGAACGGCGGCGCCAGCACCATCACCGGCTGGCAGGTCGCCTTCACCCTGCCGGCCGGCACCACCCTCGGCTCCTACTGGGACGCCACGGTCAGCAGCGCCGGCCAGCGGCACACGTTCACGAACCGGTCCTGGAACGGCACCATCGCCCCCGGCGCCTCGGTGTCGTTCGGCTTCCTCGCCACCGGGTCCGGCTCGCCCACCGACTGCACCCTGAACGGCGCCCCGTGCGGCGGCGGCACCCCGACCACCCCGCCGACGACCACCGCACCGCCCACGACCAGCCCCCCGCCCACCACGACCCCGCCCACCACGACCCCGCCGTCCACGCCACCGCCGACGAACCCGCCGCCGGCCGGCGGGCTGCCGAAGCACGCCCTCATCGGCTACCTGCACGCCAGCTTCGCCAACGGCTCCGGCTACCTGCGGATGGCCGACGTGCCCGCCGACTGGGACGTCGTCAACCTGGCCTTCGGCGAACCCACCTCGGTCACCTCCGGCGACATCCGTTTCCAGCTCTGCCCCGTCGCCGAGTGCCCCAACGTCGAGAGCGAGGCGGAGTTCACCGCCGCCATCCGGGCCAAGCAGCAGCAGGGCAAGAAGGTGCTGCTGTCCATCGGCGGCCAGAACGGGCAGGTCCAGCTCACGACGGCCGCCGCCCGGGACACCTTCGTGCGGTCGGTGTCCGCGATCATCGACCGGTACGGCCTCAACGGCCTGGACATCGACTTCGAGGGCCACTCCCTCTACCTGAACCCCGGCGACACCGACTTCCGCAACCCCACCACTCCGGTGATCGTCAACCTGATCGCGGCGATCCGGACCCTGAAGCAGCGCTACGGCGCCGGCTTCGTCCTCACCATGGCCCCGGAGACCTTCTTCGTGCAGCTCGGCTACCAGTTCTACGGGCCGGGCCCGTGGGGCGGGCAGGACCCTCGCGCCGGGTCGTACCTGCCCGTGATCCACGCCCTGCGCGACATCCTCACGGTGCTGCACGTGCAGGACTACAACTCCGGCCCGATCGTCGGGCTGGACAACCAGTACCACACCATGGGCGGCGCCGACTTCCACATCGCGATGACCGACATGCTGCTCGCCGGCTTCCCGGTCGCCGGGAACGCCAGCGCCGTGTTCCCGGCACTACGGGAGGACCAGGTCGCCTTCGGGGCGCCGTCGTCGACAAGCGCCGGCAACGGCTACGTCGCCCCGGCGGGCGTGCAGCAGGCGGTCACCTGCCTGGTGAAGGGCCAGAGCTGCGGCGGCTACACGCCGCGCAGCGGCACCAACCCGGGCTTCCGCGGCCTCATGACGTGGTCGATCAACTGGGACCGGTACTACGGCTGGGAGTTCCGGCTCCAGCACGGCCCCTTCCTGAAGGCCCTGCCCTGATGCCGCGCCGGTCGCCCCGGCCGCACTGACCGGCCGGGGCGACCGGCCAGCATTCGTCCGCCGAAATTCGAAAAAGATGGGCCCGAAAATCACAAAGAAGGGAGCACCTGCTCCCTTCCACCTCCAACGTATATCGCACCTGGGGGCTTGCGGCAAGACCCCGGTCGTGCCGCAGAATCACCCGCCGAAGCCAGCTACCTGCGAAAACGGGGCAGGCGGAACGGCGCCGGTGACCGGCGGCGCCATCGCGGCCCCAGATCGGAAATGGTGCGTTGAATCCCCTGACCAGCAGCGTGTTCGACCTTCCCGACCGTCTCTCCGCCAAGGCCGACCCGACGCTGATCGCCCGCGACGAGGAGCACTTCGCGGTCCTGGCGGAAAGCATCGAGCGGTTGTCCGCCGACCTGTCCGAGCGCCTCGACGCCGCGCGCCGGGCGCCCGGCGGCAAGGGCCGGCAGGCGTCGGACCGGGACGAGGAGGTCCGCCGGCTGACCGCCCGGCTGCGCACCCTGCATCGCTACGGCGTGGACCTGTGCCTCGGGCGCATGGTCGGCGCCGACGACGGCGAGCCCGTGTACGTCGGACGGCGCGGCCTCACGGACAGCACGGGTCGCCGGCTGCTGCTCGACTGGCGCTCCCCCGCGGCCGAGCCGTTCTTCGGCGCGACCCACGCCAACCCCATGGGTCTGGCGAGCCGCCGCCGGTACCGCTGGACCCGCGGCCGGATCACCGACTACTGGGACGAGGTGTTCACCTCGGACGGGTGGGAAGGGCACGCGGCGCTCGACGACCAGTCGGCCTTCATCGCCAGCCTGGGCGGCAGCCGGTCGAACCGGATGCGGGACGTGCTCGGCACCATCCAGGCCGACCAGGACGCCATCATCCGGGCGGGGTCCCGCGGCGCCCTCGTCGTGGACGGCGGTCCGGGCACCGGGAAGACCGTCGTCGCCCTGCACCGCACCGCCTACCTCCTCTACGCCGACCCGCACCTCGGCCACCGCCGGGGCGGCGTGCTGTTCGTCGGTCCGCACCAGCCCTATCTCGCCTACGTCGGTGACGTCCTTCCCAGCCTCGGCGAGGAGGAGGTGCAGACCTGCACCCTGCGCGACCTCGTCCCCGAGGGCGCCGAGGCAACCGTCGAGACCGACCCGGACGTGGCGCTCCTGAAGTCGTCCGCGAACCTGGTCGCGGCGATCGAGGCGGCCGTCCGGTTCTACGAGGAGCCGCCGGCCAAGGGCATGACGGTCACGACTGACGAGTCCGACATCTGGTTGAGCGCCGACGACTGGGCCGTCGCGTTCGACGCGGCGGATCCCGGCACCCCGCACAACGAGGCGCGCGAGCGGATCTGGGAGGAGCTGCTCACGATCCTGACGGACAAGCACGACGGCGACGAACCGGCCGACCAGCTCCGCGGGTCACTGCTGCGGAACCGGGAGCTGCGGACCGCTTTCCACCGCGCGTGGCCGCTGCTCGAAGCGCCCGACCTCGTCGGGGACCTGTGGTCGGTTCCCGCCTACCTGCGAAAGTGCGCCCCCTGGCTCAGCCCGGACGAGGTCCGGACGTTGCAGCGCGCCGACCCTCGGGCCTGGACGGTGTCCGACCTGCCACTCCTGGACGCGGCACGGCAGCGGCTCGGCGACCCCGAGGCGTCCGGGCGTCAGCGCCGGCACGACGCCACCCTGGCGGCCGAACGTGCGCGGATGTCCACGGTCGTCGACGAGCTGATCGAGGCCCACGCCTATGACGACGGTGAAGGTGTGCTGTCGAGCCTGCGGCAGCTGGACCTCCAGGATGCCCTGGTCGACGAGGCCGGACTGCCCAGCGCAGACCCGGACCTGCTCGCCGGCCCGTTCGCGCACGTCGTGGTGGACGAGGCCCAGGAACTGACCGACGCGGAGTGGCAGATGCTGTTGCTCCGCTGCCCGTCCCGGAGTTTCACCATCGTGGGCGACCGCGCCCAGGCCCGGCACGGGTTCACGGAGTCGTGGCAGGAACGGCTCGAACGCATCGGGCTCGACCGGGTCAACCTGGCCACGCTGAGCATCAACTACCGGACGCCGAAGGAGGTCATGGCGGAAGCCGAGCCGGTCATCCGGGCCGCGCTCCCGGACGCCAACGTGCCGACCTCCATCCGCGGCAGCGGCGTCCCCGTCGTACACGGGTCCGTGTCCGAGCTGGACTCCATCCTCGACGCCTGGCTCGCCGCGCACGCCGAGGGCGTCGCCTGCGTCATCGGCGAACCGGAGTTCCGGGCGACGCCCCGGGTCCGGTCGCTGACCCCGGAGCTGTCGAAGGGGCTGGAGTTCGACCTGGTCGTCCTCGTCGACCCCGAGGCGTTCGGTGACGGCATCGAGGGAGCGGTGGACCGCTACGTCGCGATGACCCGGGCGACCCAGCAGCTCGTCGTCCTCACCAGTGCTGACCGGTGATCGCCCGGCGATGATGTCACCTCGCGGCCCGCTCGCCGGTCGTACCGGGTGGAGTGATCGGCACGGGAGGGGACGATGTGGAGCCACAGCAACAAATCAGACAGGTGTACGCCACCTCGGCGGCCCGCCTGGTGGCGCAGGTGTACGGAATGACCGGGGACTACGCCGAGGCGCAGGACGTGGTGCAGGAGGCGTTCGTCCGGGCGCTGGCCCGGCCGGGACGGTTCCGCGAGGTGGCCAACCCGGAGGCCTGGCTGCGGACGGTGGCGTTGAACGTCGCCCGGTCCCGGCACCGCCGGCGGGTGCTGCTGCACGGGCTGGTCCGCTCCGGTCGCCTCGACCCGGCGCAGCCCAGCGCGCCGGCGCTGTCCCCGGACCACGTCGCGCTGGTGGCGGCGTTGCAGCGGCTGCCGCGTACGGCCCGGGAGACCGTGGTGCTGCACCACCTCGCGGACCTGCCCGTCACCGAGGTGGCGACCGCGATGGGCTGCTCGGTGGAGGCGGTGAAGACCCGGCTGGTCCGGGCCCGCCGCGCGCTTGCCGAGCATCTCGGCGAGGACGACCGGGCCCCGCTGGTGCCGGCGGCCTCCCACGGTGTCCCGACCCGCCCCGACCGGAAGGCCCGCCATGCCTGAGCTGAACTTCGCCAGCCTCAACGCCGCCGCCCAGGCCGGGTTCAAGCCGCACTTCGAGCAGGTCGTCGCCGCGGCGCGCCGGCGCCGTCGCCGTCGGCAGGTCGTGACCGTCGCCACGGTCGCACTGCTGCTCGCCGGCTCCGGGGCCGCCGTGGCGGCCCGGTCCGGCGACTCCGGCCCGACGGTGGGCCGGTTCGCCGCCGACCGTACGCCGGAGTTCATCCCCGACCCGGGTGGCACCCCCACCCCGGGCACCGGCCCGCAGGTCGCCACCGGCCGGCCCGCCGCCGGCGACCTGACCCACGTCTACCTGCGCTGGAGCGAGTGCCAGAGCTGTCCCCTGAAGTGGGCGGGCACCGACGACGGCGGCCGGCACTGGCGCACCGGTCCGCTACCGGTACCGGCGGACGCCATGGTGGACCTGAGGGCGGCCGGACCGCGCACCGTGGTGGCCCACTACCTGTCCCGGTCCGCCCCGGACAGCAGGTCCGCGCGTTGGATCGCCAGCGCCGACGGCGGGAACACCTGGCGTGAGGTGACCGTACGGGCCGTGGACGCCCTACCGGCCGGCTGGCGGGTCCTCGGCCGGCAGCCGGGCCCCACGTACGACCCGATCATCGCCGCCGACCCGGCCACGGGCGACCTGGCGCAGCTCACCCGTAAGTCGGCCCTGCTCAACTCGGTGGTGGTCGAAAGCGTGCCCGCGGCGGCCGGTCTGTGGGTCAGCGGGTTCACCGGTGAGCGCACCGAGCGCGACAGCCGGATCGTCGGCACGGGCGGCGCCGTCGAGGTGAGCCGCGACGGCGGTCGTACCTGGTCCCGGCACGAGTTCCCGGACGACCTCGCCGCCTCGGACGACGTCGGCGGTCCGGCGGTCGCCACTCGGGACGGCCGCACCGTCTACGCGCTCGGCCGGGTGCGTGGCGCCCTGGTGATCTGGCGCAGCACGGACGGCGGCGGCACCTGGAAGCGGACCGCCGCGACGGCCAGGGTCGGCGACCGCACCATCCGCGCGGCGGTGCGGCCCGACGGTGTGCTGGTGGTCCAGGCCGGCATCTCCGCCCGGGAGAACCCGCTGATGTTCGCCAGCTCCGACAACGGGGCGACCCTGCGCCCCGCGCCGCTGGGGCCCGGCGCCGACCCCCGCCCGGTGGCGGACGGGTACGTGCAGACCGGCTGGCCGGACAGCGAGGGCGCCTGGCTCTCCACCGACGGCGTTACCTGGACGTGGCTCGACCCGCCCGAGCTGCCCTGACCGGATCGGGTGCTCCCGGCGGTGCGGCCGCCGGGAGCACCCGCCGGGTGTACGTCGGCGCGGAACGGGTAATCCCGGGCGCTCAACCGCCGTGCCGACGTGTCAGGGGGACGTGTGTTCGCCAATCCCGAGGAACTGCTGCGTTACCTCGCCAACGAGGACGTGAAGTTCGTCGACGTTCGTTTCTGTGACCTGCCCGGCGTGATGCAGCACTTCAACCTGCCGGTGGAGTCATTCGACGACAGCGTCTTCACCGACGGCCTCGCCTTCGACGGTTCGTCGATCCGCGGCTTCCAGACGATCCACGAGTCCGACATGCTGCTGCTGCCGGACGTCACGTCGGCGTTCATCGACCCGTTCCGGGCGCAGAAGACCCTCGCGCTCAACTTCTTCATCCACGACCCGTTCACCCGCGAGGCCTACTCCCGCGACCCGCGCAACGTGGCCAAGAAGGCCGAGGCGTTCCTGGCGGCCAGCGGCATCGCCGACACCGCCTACTTCGGGGCGGAGGCGGAGTTCTACATCTTCGACTCCATCCGCCACGAAACCTCCGCCCACCAGTCGTTCTACTACATCGACTCGATCGAGGGCGCCTGGAACTCCGGCCGCGAGGAGGAGGGCGGCAACCGCGGGTACAAGACCGCCTTCAAGGGCGGCTACTTCCCCGTCCCGCCCGTCGACCACTACGCCGACCTGCGCGACGCGATGGTCCGTCGCCTCGTCGACGCCGGATTCATCGTCGAGCGTTCGCACCACGAGGTCGGCACCGCCGGCCAGTCGGAGATCAACTACAGGTTCTCCACGCTGCTGCACTCCGCCGACCAGCTGCAGCTGTTCAAATACCTGATCAAGAACGAGGCGTGGGCCGCGGGAAAAACCGTCACCTTCATGCCCAAGCCGCTGTTCGGCGACAACGGCTCCGGCATGCACACCCACCAGAGCCTCTGGCTCGGCGGTAAGCCACTGTTCTACGACGAGACCGGCTACGCCGGCCTCTCCGACACCGCCCGCTGGTACATCGGCGGCCTGCTCCACCACGCGCCCTCGCTCCTGGCCTTCACCAACCCGACCGTCAACTCCTACCGGCGGCTCGTGCCCGGGTTCGAAGCCCCGGTCAACCTGGTCTACTCGCAGCGCAACCGCTCCGCCTGCACCCGCATCCCCGTCACCGGCAGCAACCCCAAGGCCAAGCGGGTCGAATTCCGCGTCCCCGACCCCTCCAGCAACCCGTACCTCGCGTTCGCCGCGATGATGATGGCCGGCCTCGACGGCATCAAGAACAAGACCGAGCCGCCGGCACCGATCGACAAGGACCTCTACGACCTGCCCCCCGAGGAGTGGGGCGACGTCAAGCAGGTCCCCGGCAGCCTCCCCGCCGTCCTCGACGCCCTCGAAGCCGACCACGACTACCTGCTCGACGGCGGCGTGTTCACCCCCGACCTCATCTCCACCTGGATCTCCTTCAAGCGGGCCAACGAGGTCGACCCGGTGCGCCTGCGGCCCACCCCGCACGAGTTCGCCCTGTACTTCGACTGCTGACGGGCGGCCGCCCGAGGTCACCGGATGTCGTGGGACTGGAGCCAGAGTTCCAGCAGGCCGAGCTGCCAGAGCTTGTTGCTGCCGGCGGCGGCCTGCGCCCGGTCCGGCTCGGCGAGCAGTTCGGCGACGTACTCGGGCCGGAACAGGCCGCGTTCCCGCGCGGTGGGCGCGGCGAGGGCCTCCGTGACGAGGTGCCGCACCGGCCCGTCGACGTTGCGCAGGGCGGGCACCGGGAAGTAGCCCTTGGGCCGGTCGATCACCTCGGCCGGCAGCGTCTCCCGGGCCACCTCCTTGAGGATGCCCTTGCCGCCCTGCGCCACCTTGTGCTCCGGGGGGCAGGCGGCCGCGAGGGCGACGAGATCCTGGTCCAGGAACGGGGTACGCACCTCCAGCCCCCACGCCATGCTCATGCTGTCCACCCGCTTCACCGGGTCGTCCGGCAGCATCAGGTGGGTGTCCAGGCGTAGCACCGCGTCGAGTGCGGTGTGCGCGCCGGGTGCGCCCAGGTGCGCGGCGAGCAGCTCGCGGCTGGCGTCGTGGTCGCAGGCGTACGCCGGGTCGACCACGAGGTCCAGCTCCGCGTGGCTCCGGTCGAAGAACGCGGCCGCGAACGCCTCGGCGGCACCGCCCCGGGGCACCTGCGTGAGGGGCTGGTGGTACGCGTACCCGGCGAACACCTCGTCGGCGCCCTGGCCGGACTGTGCCACCTTCACGTGCCGGGCCACCTGCTCGGAGAGCAGGTGGAAGGCGACGACGTCGTGGCTGCCCATCGGCTCGGTCATCGCCACGATCGTCCGGCGGACCGCCGGCTCCAGGTCGTCGTTGCCGAGCTGGATGCGGTGGTGGTCGGTGCCGAAGGTCCGGGCGACCAGGTCGGAGTAGTGGAACTCGTCGCCGCTCTCGCCGCCCCGGCTGTCGAAGCCGATGCTGAACGTCTGCAGGTGGTGCTGCCCGGCCTCGGCGAGCAGGGCCACGATCATGCTGGAGTCCAGCCCGCCGGAGAGCAGCACCCCGACCGGCACGTCGGCCACCAGCCGCCGCCGCACCGCCGTGCGCAGGGCGTCACCGACCGCGGCCTGCCAGTCCCGCGCCTCCATCCCGGCGTGCGCCGGGTCCCGCCGGTAGTCGGGCTGCCAGTAGACACGCTCGCGGCTGCGCCCGTCGGCGTCCACCACCCGCACGGTGGCCGGCGGCAGCTTACGTATCCCCCGCAGGACGGTCCGGGGCGCCGGCACGATCGAGTGCCAGGACAGGTAGTGGTGCAGCGCCACCGGGTCGATGCCGGTGTCCACGTCGCCGGCGGCCAGCAGCGCCGGCAGGGTGGAGGCGAAGCGCAGCCGCCCCGGCGATTCGGCGAGGTAGAGGGGCTTGATCCCGAGTCGGTCCCGGGCCAGCACGAGCCGGCGCCGCTCCCGGTCGACCAGCACGACCGCGAACATCCCGACGAGGTGGTGGACGAAGTCCTCACCCCACTCCGCGTACGCCACGAGGATGACCTCGGTGTCGCTGGTCGAGCGGAAGGTGTGCCCGGCCCTCCGCAGTTCGTCGCGGAGCTGCGGGTAGTTGTACACGCAACCGTTGAACACCAGCGCCAGGCCGAGATCCTCCCGGACCATCGGCTGGGCTCCGGCATCGGAGAGATCGATGATGGTCAGCCGGCGATGGCCGAGGGTGATCCACCCGTCGTTCCAGAGGCCCTCCCCGTCGGGCCCCCGGGACCGCATCGCCTCGCTCATCCGGGTCACCGCGTGGCCGTCCGGCACGGATCCGTCGAATCGCGCCTCCCCGCTGATCCCGCACACCCTCAGGGCACCTCCTCTGGCCTGCCGGAAGACACGAACAGCGCTTGCCCGTCACCGCCGGACCGGTGGCACGGCCCATGAGAGGCCGCGACTACCCGTTGGGCACGTGGCGAAACGGACCCGAAGGGTGACGTCGGCTTCGTGCGTCACCGCCATCTGCCGCACCCCGGCTGGCCCGTGGAGGTCAGGTGTCGCCCTGTTCGCGATGAAGCTGCAGGAGGTTCTCGAGTGACCGTCGGCCTCGCGGCCTGATCCATTCCGTGATTGGGATATCATCACCTGATGGCGATCGATTGCGAGCCGGGGTCGGGCCCCGCCGTGGCCCTGTTCCGGTCCCTCGGTGACCCGACCCGGCTGGCCATCCTGCGCCGGCTCGCCACCGGCGAGGCTCGCGTGGTCGACCTGACCGGCGAGTTGGGCCTGGCGCAGTCGAGCGTGTCGAAACATCTGGCGTGCCTTCGCGACTGTGGCCTCGTCGACTACCGGGTCGACGGCCGCCAGTCGTTCTACTTCCTGACCCGGCCGGAGCTGCTCGACCTGCTGCGTTCCGCCGAGCAGCTCCTGGCCGCCACGGGCGAAGCGGTGGCACTGTGCCCGGTCTACGGGACGGCGGCCGGCTCGCCGGCGGCGGTGACGCGGTGAGCGTGTCGCTGCTGACCCCGGAGCGCCGGGCGGTGCTGTCCCGGCGCAGCCTGTGGCTGGCTTACGCCACCGCCGGCTACAACCTCCTGGAAGGCCTGGTCGCCCTCGCGGCCGGCGCGGCAGCCTCCTCCACAGCGCTGATCGGGTTCGGCCTGGACTCGTTCGTCGAGGTGTCCAGCGCCGCCGTCGTCATCTGGCAGTTCCGCTCGCGGGTGCCCGAGCAACGGGAACGCCTCGCGCTGCGGCTCATCGGCGTCTCCTTCTTCGCCCTGGCCGCGTGGGTGACCGTCGACGCCGGCCGCTCGCTGGTGGCCGGGGGCGACGCGGACGCCAGCCCGGTCGGCATCGGCCTGGCCGTCGCGTCGCTGGTCGTGATGCCGCTGCTCGTCGCGGCGAAGCGGCGCACCGGCCGGGAGCTCGGCTCGGCGACGGTCATGGCGGACTCCACCCAGACCATGCTGTGCACCTACCTGTCCGTGGTGCTGCTCGCCGGCCTGGTCCTCAACGCCCTGTGGGGCTGGTCGTGGGCCGACCCGATCGCCGCGCTCGTCATCGCCGGGGTGGCGGTCAAGGAGGGCGTGGCGGCCTGGCGCGGCGAGCACTGCGACGACTGCGCACCCCTGCCGGTTCCCGATGCCGGCCGACCCGCGAGCTGCGCGGACGGCTGCTGCGCCGACGGGAAGGTGTGAGCCGCGGCGACGAGGTGCGGTGGCGCCCCGGAGCCCGCACGGCAACGTACGAAAAACGGCAGTTCTCGCAGGTGGTGTGGCCTTAGGCTGCAATCGGGCGGGGGCAGGCATGAGCGATGACATCGAGGCGTTCTTCGTGGCGCTACCGGCGCGGGGGCGTGCCATGCTGCCACCACGGGTTCGCGGCACGCTGCGCGTGGACCTGGTGACCCACGGCTCGACCGACCACTGGTACGTCGATCTCCGCGCGGCGGACCAGGTGGTGGTGAACCGGGACGTCAGGGCGGCCGACGCCGTGCTGACGACGACCCCGGCGGTGTTCGTCCGGCTGGTGCGGGGCGAGTCCCCCGCCACGGCCGTGCTGCTGCGCAACGAGGCCACCCTGGTCGGCGACGCCCGACTGATCCTGGCGTTCCGGCGATACTTCCCGCCCCCGCGAGGCACCGGCGATCCGCGGGAGGGCGCGCAGCGGCGGGCTCTCCACGGGCAGGCGTGGCGCGAGCGCCTGCGAGCCGGGCTGGTGTGACCGGATGGCGACGCGGAAGTCGATCAGCATCCTGGACGGGAACACCTTCCTGGTCTGCGACGACCGTGGCGACGTGGATCCGTCGCCCAGCGTGCCGACCGGTCTGTTCTCCTACGACACCCGCTTCCTGTCCACCTGGCGGTTGAGCGTGAACGGAGAACGGCTGCACGCGCTGTCGGTGGACGACATCCGGTACTTCGAGAGCCGTTTCTTCCTCGTGCCGGGCGAACCGACCCACTACGTCGACGCGACGGTGTCGGTGATCCGCGACCGCAGCATCGGCGGCAGCTTCACCGAGGACCTCGCGGTGCTCAACCACACCGACGCGGAGACGACCCTGACGGTACGCGTCGACATGGCCTCCGACTTCGCCGACATCTTCGAGATCAAGAACCCGCAGGGCAAGAAGGCGCCGGTGCAGGCGATCGTGGAGAAGGGACAGCTGCGGCTGCGCTACCGCCGGGACAGCTTCCACCGCGAGACCGTGATCTCCAGCTCCGCGCCCGCCCGGGTCGACCCGGAGGGCATGACGTTCGAGGTGCGCGTACCGCCGCAGTCGGAGTGGCAGACCCGGTTGCACGTACGCACGCTCGTGCTGGGCGCACACGAGCGCGACTTCCGCGACAGCCTTGAGCTGCGCCAGGCCCGGTCCCCGGCCGAGCTCGACGAGCAGCTGCGGCAATGGACGGCGACCGCACCCCGGCTGAAGTGCGACAGCCCGTCCATCACCACCGCCTACCGCCAGAGCCTGGTGGACCTGGCCGCCCTGCGCTACACCTCCATCACGATGGCGGAGGAACTGGTCGCCGCCGGACTGCCGTGGTTCATGACCGTGTTCGGCCGGGACAGCATCTTCACCTGCCTGCAGGCCCTGCCGTTCACCCCGCAGCTCGTGCCCGCCACCCTCGGCACGCTCGCCTACGGCCAGGGCAGCCGCCTCGACGACTTCCGGGACGAGGAGCCCGGCAAGATCCTCCACGAGCTGCGCTACGGCGAGTCCGCCGGATTCGAGGAACAACCCCACTCCCCGTACTACGGCGCGGCCGACACCACTCCCCTGTTCGTCATCCTGCTCGACGAGTACGAACGCTGGACCGGCGACGGCGCCCTGGTGCGCGCCTACGAGTTCGAGGCCCGGGCCGCCCTCGACTGGATCGACACCTACGGCGACCTGCTCGGCACCGGCTACCTCTGGTACGAGACCCGCAACCGCGACAACGGTCTGGTCAACCAGTGCTGGAAGGACTCCCCGGACTCGATCTGCTACCGCGACGGGCGCCTGCCCCCGTTTCCCCGCGCGACCTGCGAACAGCAGGGCTACGCCTACGACGCCAAGATCCGGGGCGCCCGCCTGGCCCGGCTGTTCTGGAACGACCCCGCCTACGCCGACCGGCTCGAACGCGAGGCCGCCGACCTGAAGGCCCGGTTCAACGAGGAGTTCTGGATCGCCGACCGCGAGTACTACGCCCTCGCGCTGGACGCGGAGGGAGGCCAGGTCGACGCGCTGTCCTCGAACATCGGGCACCTGCTGTGGAGCGGCATCGTCGAGGAGTCGCGGGCCGGCCGGATCGCCGAGCTGCTGCTCAGCGAACGGCTCTTCTCCGGCTGGGGTGTGCGCACCCTGGCCACCGACTGCGCCCGCTACAACCCGCTCGGCTACCACGTGGGCACCGTCTGGCCGTTCGACAACTCGATCATCGCGTGGGGCCTCTGGCGCTACGGTTACCGCCGCGAGGCGGCCACCATCTGCCAGGCCGCCTTCGACGCCGCCGACTACTTCCGAGGCCGGCTGCCCGAGGCCTTCGCCGGCTACCCCCGGGCCCGCACCACCTACCCCGTGGAGTACCCGACCGCGTGCAGCCCCCAGGCCTGGTCAGCAGGAACGCCGCTGCTCCTGCTGCGGGTGATCCTCGGCCTCCAGCCCCACGACGAGCACCTCATCATCGACCCGGAACTCCCGCCCGGGCTGGGACGGCTGGAACTGCTCGACATACCCGGCCGGTGGGGCAGGGTGGATGCCCTGGGGCGCAGTCGCACCGCCGCCGACGCGGTCCCGCCGGGTGCGAGTGGCTAGAGATCGGGCCGCGCGAAGGGTCCGGCGGTGCGCAGCCGACGATCCTCCCCAGTCGCGGGGACGAGCCGGCGAAGGCAGCCCGACGCGGGCGGTCCCGCTCAGTCCAGCACCTCCACGGTGTCACCGACGCTGACCGTGCGACCGTCGGGGGAAGGTCCGCCCGGCTCGGTCCGCACCACCATCTGAAGGCCGAAGAGGAGCTTCTGGCCGATGTTCCGCCGGGCGGCGAGCATCCGTAGCGGCTCCCGACCCCGCTCCCCGGTCTCCTGGTCGATCGTCGAGACCAGACAGCGACCGCACTCGTTGACGCCGTGGAACACGGCCCCGCCGATCCTGATCCGCCGGCCGACCCACTCGCCCTCGGCCCACGGCGCGGCGCCGCCGACCACCACGTTGGGGCGGAACCGGCTCATTGGCAGCGGCCCCTCGGCGCTGCCCGACTCCACCAGCCAGTCGTTGAACGCATCCAACGACGCGGTGTTGGCCAGCAGCAACGGGGTGCCGTCAGCGAAGCTCACCTCGGCGCCGGCGCCGGCCGGCACCGCCCAGGGCACGAGGTTGCGGGTGGGCTCACCGAGCCACACCAGCCGGGCGGCGCGCCCCAACAGCCGGTTGAGCCAGTCGTCCGCCTCGGGGCCGGCGGCGCGTACCGGTGAGGGCGGCCGCCCCCGGAACACCCGGACCTGGATCGCCTCACCGCCGGTGGGCTCGGCCAGATCGAGCGGGGCCAGGCCCGGCGCGTCCAGCGTCAGCCCGCCCGGCCGGGCCACCGCCCGCGTCGTCACCAGTTCCCGGTGCTGGCGCTGGGTCAGGCCGACGCCGTGTTCGTCCACGATGAGCCAGCGCCGGTCGCCGTCCAACCCCCACGGCTCGACCCGCGCCGTGTCGCGGTCCATCCGGCGGCACCCCTTCATCGGGTACGTGTGAATCGAGGCGACCCGCATCCGATCAGGATGGCACGACGCGTCGTGACGCCGCTACAGCGCGGTCACCGGGCGGCGCGGTCGGAAAGCACCGCGCCCACCGCCCGTTTCGCGAGCGCGTACATGGTGGGGTTGGTCTCCCGGTAATAGGTCAGCGCGCTGATGAAGGTCAGCGCCCAGCCCTTGCCGCGCGCCCAGGTCGCGTCGTCGAAGCCCGCCGTCTCGCGGAAGACATCGCGCGTGTCGGAGTCGAGCAGGGTCCACGCCGCCATCGCGTCGCAGGCCGGGTCGCCGACCCCCGCCGCGCCGAAGTCGATCACACCGCGGAGGCGGCCGCCCCTGACCAGGACGTTGCCGGCGAGCAGGTCACCGTGGGTCCACACGGGCGGGCCGTCCCAGGCCGGCGCGGCCAGGGCGTCCTCCCAGATGGCCAGGACGGCGTCGGTGTCGACCATGCCGCGGGCGGCCTCGGTCCATTCCCGCAGGTATTCGTCACGGCCGCTCAGCGGACCGCTGCGGTATCCGGTGCGGGCGCCGGCGGTGTCCGCCCGCCGCAGGCCGCCCACCAGCTCGCCGAGGTCGGCGGCGAAGCCCCGCGGATCGGTGTTGCCCCCGGTCGGGTGTTCGCCGTCGACCCAGCGGTGGACCGCCCACGGCCACGGGTACCCGTCGGCCGGCCGACCGACGGCGCACGGCTGCGGCACCGCCACCGGCAGGTGCTTCGCGAGGACCGGCAGCCACTCGTGTTCGAACTCGACCTGTTTGACGGCACTCGCGATGCGCGGCAGCCGGACCGTGAGCTCGTCGCCGAGCCGGTAGATGGCGTTGTCCGTGCCACCGGAGGGCACCGGCGTGACGGGCCGGTCCGCCCACCGCGGGAACTGTCCGGCGATCAGCCGCCGGACCAGGGCGGCGTCCGTGCGTACCTCATCAACGTGCATCTGGCCGCCGGACAATGCGCGCCCCTCCCCCGATCGCTGGTGCCCGTGGAGGCTAGCCGCGCCCGTCCTCGCTGTCCCCCGAGTTTTCGCGGTGCCGTCGCGGTAGGTTGCACAGTCATGGCCACGACCGCCGACGTCCGCCACGACCTCGCCCGCCTCGCCGATCCGCGGCGGGCGGAGGCATCGAGCCGGTTCCTCCAGATGACCCCGGGCGGGTACGGCGAGGGCGACCGGACCATCGGCGTCCCGGTGCCGGAGCAGCGCAAGGTGGCCGCCCGGTACTGGCGCGACCTCTCCCTGGCCGCAACGGCGGAACTGCTGGCCGGTGGCGTGCACGAGGAGAGGCTGACGTCGCTGTTCATCCTGGTGCGGAAGTTCGCCAAGGGAGACGAGGAGGAACGGGGCCGGATCTTCCGCCTCGTCCTCGCGAACACGGGCCGCATCAACAACTGGGACCTGGTGGACTCGTCCGCTCCGTACATCGTCGGCCCTTGGTTGATCGACAAGGACCGGAGCGTCCTGGACCGGTTGGCCGGGTCGAGCCTGGTGTGGGACCGGCGCATCGCCGTCATGGCGACCTTCGCCTTCATCAGGGCCGGCGACTTCCAGTGGACCTTCCGCCTCAGCGAACGGCTCCTGGACGATCCGCACGATCTCGTCCAGAAGGCGGTGGGGTGGATGCTGCGCGAGGTGGGCAACCGTGACCGGGCGGCGGAGGAGGAGTTCCTGGCCCGGCGGTACCGGACCATGCCGCGGGTCATGTTGCGGTACGCGATCGAGAAGTTCGAACCGCAACGACGTCGGGAGTACCTGTCCGGCGCGGTCTGAACACCGCCCCTACGTCAGGCGCCAGGTCGGCAGCCAGACCTCGGTGTCGGGTGCGTCCGCCCGCCGGGAGTCGAGGTGAGCGCGGAGTTCGGTGAGCGCGGGATGCGGGTTGTCGTCACGCCAGATCAGTGAGATCGGGTATACCGGTGCGGGGCCCCGCACCGGTATGCGCCGCAGGTCGTAGCTGTCCGGCCACAGATACCGCGTGCGTTCTCCGGCCAACGTCGCCAGTTCCGCGGAGTCCGCGATCTCGGCCAGCAGCGCCTCGTTCCCGAAGACCGGCCCGACCCGGTCGATGGTGAGGCCGAACGCGGCGGCAAGTTCGTCGTAGTAGCTTGCCCATTCGGTGCCGGCCGCCATGCCGGGCATCCAGATGCGGTGCCCGGCGAGTTGCGCGGGGGTGACGGCGCGGGCGTTGGCGAGCGCATGGCGTGGCCCGACGAGGACCTCGTGGTGCTCGTCGATCAGGCGGGCGGTCCTGATCGCGCCCGGCAGGTGGCGCGCGGGAATGGTGACGGCGTGGAAGGTGGCGTCGACCGTCCCCGCCTCGACGGCGGCGGTCGCGGCGTGCACGTCGGCGTCGAGGGTCACGACGTCCAGCTCGATCCGCGGATGCGCCCGGTGGAAGTCCTGCAGGAGCACCGCCGGCGCGGTCCGCCGGCTGTGGACGTCGACGCGGAGGGCGCGCCGGCCGGGACGCACGGACGCGTCGGCGCGCTCGGCCACCCGGAGGAGTTCCCGGGCGTGGGGCAGGAATGCCTGGCCGTCCACCGTGAGCCGCACCCCCCGGGCCGTACGGGTGAACAGGCGTACATCCAGGTCTCTCTCCAACGCGGCGACCCGCTTGGAGACGGCCTGCTGGGTGATCGACAGCGCGGCGGCCGCCACCTGGAACTGGCCGGCGTCGGCGGCGGCGACGAAGGTGCGCACGGCGTCGAGATCCACTCACCGACCCTAGCCGCACAACGAACCGTTGTGGCTCGCCGCCGGCTCGGTTGTTTGATCCCGCCTCCCCGGCCCTGCTTCGATCACGGCGGTCAACGGCACGTGTCCGGGACGGAAGGTGCGGAACCTGGTGGTCAGACGATCCCTCGGCCGGCAGTTCGGATGGCTCTGGACGGCCTACGCCGTGAGCGCCTACGGCTCCGCGCTGGGTTTCGGTGCGATGCCGCTGATCGCCCTGCTGGTGTTGCACGCCGGTCCCGCTCAGGTGTCCGCGCTGTCCGCGGTGGGGCCGGCGATCGGCGCCCTGATCGCGGTGCCGCTCGGGCCCTGGGTGGAGTTCCGCCGCAAGCGTCCCGTGATGATCGCGATGGACCTGGCCCGCTTCGCAGTCATCATGACGATTCCGGTCGCCTACGCCCTCGGCCGGCTCAGTTTCGTCCAGTTGCTGATCGTCTCGGCCGTGGTCGCCGCCGCCAGGATCACCTTCCAGGCGGCCAGCGGCGCCTACCTGAAGGCCCTCGTCCGGCCGGGCGACCTGCTCGTGGCGAACGCGAGGTTCGAGTCGACGACGTGGAGCGCCATCGCGGTCGGTCCGCCGCTGGGCGGTGCGGCCGTCGGCCTCTTCGGGCCGGTGACCACCGTGGTGGCCGACGCGCTCAGCTACCTGCTGTCCGCGCTGGGCATCACGGCCGTCCGCGGCCGGGAGGAACACCGGCGACGCGACGACCGCCGGCCGGTCCGGGCCGGCGAGTTGCTCGACGGCTGGCGCCACCTCCTGGCCCACCCCGGCCTGCGAGCGCTCTACCTCAACCAGCTGCTCGTCGGCGGCCTGATCATGGCCACCGAGCCGCTGCTGGCCGTGCTCCTGCTCGGCCAACTCGGATTCCCGCCCTGGCAGTACGGACTCGCCTTCGCCGCTCCCTGCGTCGGCGGGCTCATCGGCTCACGCCTCGCCCGCCGTGTCGTGGCGCGCTACGGCCAGCACCGGATCCTCCGGACGGTGGGCACGCTGCGCGCGGTCTGGCTGATCGGCCTCGCCTTCGTCCAACCCGGCGTCGCCGGCCTCGCGACGGTGATCGCCGTCGAACTCGCGATCATCATCAGCATGAGCCTGTACAACCCGGTGCTCGCCACCTATCGGCTCGAACACACGCCCACCGACCGCATCGCGCGCACCCTGTCGGCCTGGTCGATCAGCAGCAGCGCCACGATCGCCATCCTCAGCGCGCTCGGCGGGCTGCTCGCCGGCGCGACCAGCCCCCGTACGGCCATCGCGATGGCCGGGCTGCTGATCCTCGCCAGCCCGCTGCTGCTACCGCGCCGCCAGGATCACCCGGTCGTACCCGACCGGGAGCCGGCACCGGCCCACGCCGGATCGCCGGCAGGTGTCCCGCCCGGGGCCGGCTCCCCCGGCGCCCTCACGCCAGGAGCGTCTCCCGCATCGTCGCGCCCGGATTGATCCCGTGGACGACCCGGGGACCGTTCGGGTCGTACACGTCGAGGGTGTTGTTGCGGCGCATCAGCTCGCGAACCGCCGGTGGCAGCCGGGGCGGGTCGTCCATGGCCGCGAGGACCTGCCCGGCGGTCGAGATCAGTCGAGCGGCCAGGGTGGCGGCGTCGGTGTCCACCCGCACCCGGCCGTACTCCCAGCCGGCGATGGTGAGGTCGAGCAGCTCGAACACCCGGGTCACGACCGGGGCCGGGTCGGTCACCCGGTCGAGCCGGGACGCCCCGCCGCCGAGCACCGCGACGGCGGCGGGCACCTGCGCGTACGGGTGGAAGCCGCACGGCAGCGCGAACAGCGGCCACCGCAACCCCCGGCCGGCCTCCTTCCACAACGGCCGGTAGTTCCGGCGGTGCACCAGGAGCCGCCGGCCCGTCCGGCGGTGTATGTCCTGGGCCTGGGCCAGCAGGTCCGCGTGGGCCTCGTCGGCGACCTCGCTCACGATCCGGGCCGCCACCACCAGGCCGTCGTCGCCGCTCAGCATCCGGGTGACGGCGTCGACCTGTTCGGGGAACCGGATCTGCGCGCGGGCGCCGTACCGGTGCCGGACCTCCCGCAGCAGTGTCTGCTGCCGCTCCGGATCGAGCTGGACCCGCCTGCCACCCAGCAACCGCTGGAGCCAACCCATTTCGCCTCGTTTCAGCAGAGCCGTCCCGGACCGCGGCAATGCTAGTGCGTCGGACCACCCTCGTATGGTGATGGGGTGGCTGACAGATCCCTGACCTTGATGGCGGTGCACGCCCACCCTGACGACGAGGCGACGAGCACCGGCGGCATCCTCGCCCGATATGCGGCGGAGGGGGTCACGACGGTGCTCGTGACCTGCACGGACGGGGGGTGCGGCGACGGCCCCGGCGGGATCAAGCCGGGCGACCCGGGGCACGACCCGGAGGCCGTGGCGGCGATGCGCCGCGCCGAGCTGGAGGCCAGTTGCGAGGCGTTGAAGGTCACGCACCTGGAGACGCTCGGCTATGCCGACTCCGGGATGATGGGTTGGGCGACCAACGATCTGCCCGGCGCGTTCTGGAACACGCCGGTGACGGAGGCGGCCGACCGGCTGGCCGAGTTGATCCGGCGCTACCGGCCCAACGTCGTCGTCACCTACGACGAGAACGGTTTCTACGGCCACCCGGACCACATCCAGGCGCACCGCATCACCATGGCCGCCGTCGAGCGGACGGGCATCCCCGCGAAGGTCTACTGGACCACGGTGCCGCGCAGCGCCTTCCAGGAGTTCGGTCGCGTCATGAAGGAGATCGGCGTCGAGTTCCCCGAGCCGGACGAGCCGTCGGAGGAGATGCCGCAGCTCGGCCTGCCCGACGACGAGATCACCACCTGGGTGGACACGAGCGCCTACGGCGCGCAGAAGTTCGAATCGTTGGCCGCGCACGCCAGCCAGGCCGAGAACATCTTCTTCCTCCAGCTGGGGCAGGACCGGTTCACCGAGCTGATGGGCGTGGAGACCTTCGTCCGGGTCCGCGACACCACCGGCGCGCCGACGCGCGAGGACGACCTGTTCGCCGGGCTGCGCTGAGCACGACGGGGGTCGGGGGCACTCGTAGACTCCGAGGGTGCAGAGCAGTCAAGGGCAGGTCCTGGCGGGCATGCTGGACGCGGCGGAGGACGCCTCGCCGGTGGACGCGGTCGAGGCGGTCACCCGGGAGCTCGGTGCGGCGCTCGCCGCGCGTACCGTCTCGTTCCTGATCGCCGATCTCGGCGGCCGGGCCCTGGTTCGGCTGGCTCACGTGCCGTTCGATGACGCGGGCGGGGCCCGGCGCAACGGTGAAGAGGTTGCCACCGTGCTGCCGTTCGACGGCGGCCCCGCCGAGCAGGCGCTGCGCAGCCAGATGGTGCAGGTCATCGCGCAGCCCGGCGGCTGGACGGTGTTGGCGCCGGTGACGGACCGCGGTGAGGCGATCGGCCTGCTGGAGATGGTGTTGCCCGAGGAGCCGACCGCCCAGATGCTGGCGGAGATCTCGCGCACGGCGCACGCGTTGGCGTTCGTGGTGATCGCGAACCGCCGGCACACCGACCTGTTCGAGTGGGGGCAGCGCACGACCCCGTTCACCCTGTCCGCGGAGATCCAGCGCCGCCTGCTGCCGGCCTCGTTCACGTGTGAGGCCAGCGCATTCACCCTGTCCGGCTGGCTGGAACCCGCCGCCAGCATCGGCGGGGACACCTTCGACTACAGCCTGGGCCGCGACGTGCTGCACTTCAGCGTCACCGACGCCATGGGCCACGGGGTCGCCAGCGCGCTGACAGCCACCCTCGGCGTGGGCAGCCTGCGCAACACCCGCCGGCGCGGGGCCGGTCTGGTGCAGCAGGCCGACGCCGCGAACGCCGCCGTGGCCGAACACGCCGGCGTGCGCGGCAGCTATGTCACCGCGGTGCTCGGCCGCCTCGACCTGCGCACCGGTACGTGCGCGTTGCTCAACGCCGGGCACGTGCCGCCGCTGCTGGTGCGCGGCGGGGACGCGCAGCCGCTGCGGCTGCCGCGCAACTTCCCGCTGGGCATGTTCGCCGAGGCCGACTACCACCACGGAGAGGTCGAACTGCAACCCGGCGACCGCCTGGTACTGGTCACCGACGGTATGCGCGAGCGCGCCGCCGCCAGCCTGGACCTGCTGGCCATGTTGCGGTCGATCGGGCATCTGCACCCGCGGGAGGCTGTCCGGGCGTTGGCCGACGCCGTGCTCGAGGTGGCCGGGCCGCGCCTGCCCGATGACGCGACCCTGCTGATTCTCGACTGGTACGGCGGGCACCGGCGAGGCCGGCGTACCGCTGCCGGCGCCGACCCACGGCGGGCCAGCGCGCCCCCGCCGGACTGACTACCCGCCGGCCGCACCGTCCACGGGCCGCAGGTCGGCTTCGGCCGCCTGCACGCTGTCGTAGATGTCGATCACCCGATCCACCGAGGTGATGCGCAGGACGCTGCGCACGGCGGGCCGCACCGCGGCCAGACGCAGCTGGCCGCCCACATCCCGCAGCGACTTGAACGTCACCACCAGCGCGCCCAGCGCGCTGGAGTCGATGAAGCCCACTCCGGCCATGTCGAGCACCACCTGCCGGTCACCGGCGTCGACCAGCTGCTGCAGCCCCTCGCGCAGCTGCGGGGCGGTCGCCATGTCGAGCTCGCCGCGCACCTCGACCACGGTGCAACCCCGGCCCGGACGGACCGACATCAGCAGATCCACAACAGCCTCCCAGCGCGGACGATCCGCACCCAGCCTAAGCGCCCGGGGGCGGAACCACCGCAGGACGGGATCACCAAGAGGTGGCACCGCCCGCGTGACACGGTCCCCGCCCGCCGGTGGGGTTCGCTCCCCGCACAGCGCGCCGCCAACTGTGGACACGTGGCCCATACCTGTGCGTCCGAGACGGCGTTACGCTTCGTCACGACGCGGGTAGCGCCCTGGCCGGTGTCTGGAGGCGAGCCATGGTACGCAGAGGTCTGGCTGTGCTGCTGGGTGCGGCGTTGGGGCTCGGAGGGCTGGCCGGGGGTGCGTCACCGGCCCGGGCGCTGCCCACCCCCAGCGGATACGCGATCACCGGCGTCGACGTGTCCTACTTCCAGGGACCATCGCTCGACTGGGCCGCGATGGCCCGGGGCGGGGCGAAGTTCGCCTACATCCGGGTCAGCGAGCAGGACGGCCGGGTGGTGCCGCACAACAATCCTGATCCCTTCTACGCGACCAACGATGCCGGCGCCCGCGCCAACGGCCTGTACACCGGGGCGTACCACCGGGCCCGCCCCGACCTGAGCAGCGGCAAGCAGCAGGCGGACGTCCTGCTCGACTTCGCCCCCTACGTCGCCGATGGTCGCAGCCTCCCGCCGATGCTGGACATCGAGTGGCCCCGGGCCGACTGGGGTTTGAACGACTGCTACAACATGACGCCCGCCCAACTGGTGGCCTGGGTCCGGGACTTCGTCACCGAGATCGCGGTGCGCACCGGTCGGCAGGCCATGATCTACACCAACACCAACTGGTGGAATCCCTGCACGGCCAGCAGCCAGAGCTTCGCGGCCAACCCGCTGTTCATCGCCAACTATTCACAGAACCCGCCGCCGCTACCGGCCGGCTGGTCGTCCTTCACCGTCTGGCAGCACGCCGCGGGCGCCGCCATCCCCGGCTCCGACTACTCCTCGCCCGACCTGGACGTCTTCAAGGGCGACCACGCCGCGCTGGCCCGGCTGCTCGGCGGTCCCGCGACGAGCCTGCTGGCGACCGTCAACAACCGTTACGTGACTGCGGAGAACGCCGGCGCCTCGGCCCTGATCGCCAGCCAGACCACGATCGGTCCTGCGCAGCAGTTCGACCAGATCGACGCGGGAGGCGGCTTCGTGGCGTTCCGCTCCCGCGCCAACGGCCGGTACGTCACGGCGGAGAACGCCGGCGCCGCACCACTGATCGCCAACCGCACGGCGGTCGGAGCCTGGGAGAAGTTCCGCCTCACCGCCAACGCCGACGGCACGGTCAGCCTGCTCGCCATCGCGAACAACCGGTACGTCACCGCGGACCAGGCCGGCGCCCAGCCGCTGATCGCCAACCGGACCGCCGTCGGCGCCTGGGAGAAGTTCCGCGCCGTCCCGCCGCCGGCCCTCGTCAGCCTGCTGGCCGGCGTGAACCTCCGCTACGTCACGGCGGGCAGCGGCGGCGCCTCGGCCCTGATCGCCAACCAGACCACGGCCGGTGCGGCGCAGCAGTTCGACCAGATCGACGCGGGAGGCGGCTTCGTGGCCTTCCGCTCCCGCGCCAACGGCCGGTACGTCACCGCGGAGAACGCCGGCGGTTCACCATTGATCGCCAACCGCACGGCGGTCGGGCCCTGGGAGAAGTTCCGCCTCATCACCAACGCCGACGGCACGGTCAGCCTGCTCGCCAACGCGAACAACCGGTACGTCACCGCGGACCAGGCCGGCACCCAGCCCCTGGTCGCGAGTCGGACCGCCATCGGCAACTGGGAGAAGTTCATCCGGATCACCAGCTGATCGGGCGCCCCGAGCCCGCGATCATTCCTCGCCGGTGGGACGCAGCCCCGCGACCAGGAGTCCGACCAGGCGGCGCGCGTCGTAGCGCGGGTCGCGGCCCGCGCCGATGCAGAGATTGCCGACGCCGCGCATCAGTTCGTAGGCGTGCACCTCGGGACGGACCTCGCCCGCCGTAGCGGCGGCCTCGAGCAGCCGGGCGCACACCGGGACGAGGCGGTCGAGGAAGTAGGCGTGCAGGGACTGGAAGGCCGCATCGTCGGACTGCAGCGCCTCCGCCAGCCCGTGCTTGGTGACCAGGAAGTCGACGAACAGGTCGATCCATCGGGCCAGGGCGGCGTGCGGGCTGGCGCTGCTCGCCAGCAGGGCCGGACCCGCCTCGGCGCAGGCCTCGACCTGGTGCCGGTAGACAGCGACGACAAGATCGGCCCGCGTCGGGAAGTGGCGGTAGATCGTGCCGACGCCGACACCCGCCCTGGCGGCGATGTCGCGTACCGGCACGTCGACGCCGGAGGCGAGGAAGGCCTCGGCGGCAGCGTCGAGCAGGGTCTGCTCGTTGCGCCGGGCGTCGGCACGCTTGCGCGGGGCGGACTCCCCCGCCGCGCTGTCGAAGTGGGCCACGTGCAGTTGCCTCCGTCACACGAGTTGGTAAACGGAACCATGTTCCGTATCGTCTTAACGGAACGCCGTTCCGCTTGTTCATGATGTCAGGGCGGAAGCCCCGTGTCCAAGCCGCGTCATCAACTCGGTTCGCCCCGTGAAGGAGAACAGCCATGCCTCACTCCGTTGAAGCCTCCGGTGCGCCCGCCCCGGTCGTCTCGGTCAGTCCGGTCCTGCTGCCGGATCAAGGACGCGGCGAGGACCTGCAGGTCAGGGTGTCCGCCCCGGCGACCGGATCGGACCTGCCCGTCATCGTCTTCTCGCACGGCTTCGGCTGGTCGATGGACGGCTACGCCCCGCTGGTCGACTTCTGGGCCGCCCACGGCTTCGTGGTGGTGCAGCCCACACACCTCGACTCGAGGACGCTGGCCGTCACGCCCGACGATCCCCGGTACCCGGAGATCTGGCGTCTCCGCGTGGCGGACCTCCGGCACGTCCTCGACGAACTCGATCTCATCGAGGCCGCCGTACCCGGTCTGCGCGGACGCCTCGATCGGAGCCGCGTCGCCGTGGCCGGACACTCCTGGGGTGGCCAGACGGCGAGCATGCTGCTGGGCGCCCGGGTCGTCGGCGCCGACGGCGTCCCCGGCGAGGACATGTCCGACCCGCGGGTCAAGGCCGGTGTGCTGCTGGCGACGACCGGCACGGGCGGAGCCGACCTGAGCCCGTTCGCCGCCGAGCACTTCCCCTTCATGAGCCCGAGCTTCTCGGACATGACCACGCCGGCCCTGGTGATCGCCGGCGACCGGGACGACTCGCCGCTGTCCGTCCGGGGGCCGGACTGGTTCACCGACCCGTACCACCTGAGCCCCGGCCCCAAGAGCCTGCTCACCCTGTTCGGAGCGGAACACTCCCTCGGCGGGATCGCCGGCTACACCGTCACGGAGACGACCGACGAGAGCCCCGAACGCGTCGCCCTGATCCAGCGGCTCACGTGGGCCTACCTGCGCAGCGCGCTCTATCCCACCGACGCCGGTTGGGCCATGGCGAGCGCCGGAGAGATGGGCCGCATCGAATCGAAGTAGGACAAGCCTCCGCGCCCCTCATCGGACCGGACGCCGGTGAGGGGCGCGGACCGGGACCTGCCACCACCTCACCGGAGCGTGGCGATTCTCGAACCGGTCGTGACTGGCAGCGTCCTTTCAGGAGAGACTGAGGTCTGATCGTCGAACGGGGGCGCAATGACCGAGACCGGCATTCCTCACGACCGCAGCACCTCCACCCTCGGCGCGGCCACTGTCGCCGCCCTGCGCCGCTGCCTCGGGACGCGGGCCCGCTGGTGTCTACTCGCGGTCACCCTGTTGCTCGGGCTGCTGGCCGCCGCCGGGCTCGCGCTGGCCGGGCCGCCCGGTGACCGCACCTTCGCCAAGCTCTCCGACCTGGTGCAGAGCCTGATGTCCGTCGTCGTACCGGCGTTCGGCATCCTGCTCGCCCGCGACCTGAGACGGAGGGCCGGGATCACTCGCCTCATGCCCACCCTGCTGGCCGCGGTGCTGTTCGCCGCCGCCGTCGGTCTGTTCGGCTTCCTGGTGTGCGTCGCGGCCCTCGCGATGACCACGTCGACCGCGCCGCAGCCGTGGCGGCACGTCGGCATCATCGCGGCGGGCAGCGTGCTGGTCCAGGTGGTCGCCCAGCTCGTGGGCACCGGACTCGGCCTGCTGATGCGGCGCCCCGCCCTCGCGTTCGCCGCCAGCATCGTCCTGCCGCTCGGCCTGTGGATCCTGCTGGGTGCCGTCGAGGTCCTCAATCCGGCCCAGGCCCTGACCCCGTATTCCACCGTCCGGCACCTGCTCTCCGGCCAGATGAGCGCACTGAACTGGGTCCAGTGGCTCGCCGTTCTGCTCATCTGGGGTGTGGGTTTGAACGCCCTCGGCGCGGCGCGACTCCGGCGCGACGGCCGTCCCGCCCCAGCACCCGGGCGAGCAGAGCCCGTCGCTGAGCCGGTAGCCGGTGACCACCAGGGTCAGAGGTAACCGCGTCTCCTGGCGTCGTCGCACGCGACCCGCTCGCGTTCGCGGCCGGCCCGAGCCCGCCGAGGCGGGTGGCGCTCAGCTCACTGGCGCGTACCACCGGGCGCCGGTCACCCGGATCCGCGTGGACTGCTTGCGGTTCCACACCGGCCGCATGCCGTGCGTGCGGAGCACCGGAAACACGACCTCGTCCAGCAGCCGCTCCAGGTCCGCCTGGTAGCGGGCCTGCTGCTCGGCCTCGGGCAGGGCGGCATAGGCCACCTCGTCGAAGTCCGCCGGCGGATAGGCGCCGTAGCCGAGGTAGACCTCGCCGTCGTCGCTGGCGAGCAGCGACTCCGTGTCCTGCTCGTGGTACCAGAGGTAGCCGTGCCAGTGGCGGGAGCCGTCCCGCTCGTCGTGGATCTCGGCGGCCGCGCAGGTGCCACAGCAGCTGAAGTTCTCCCTGGCCAACACCCCGAGCTCGTTGAGCTCGGCGAAGGCGCGGGTGAGGTTGCTGCGCACCTCACCCCACTGCCGCTGCTGCTCCCGCCGAGCGTCCAGCGCCGCCTCGTAGGCCGCCCGGAGTTCCTCGTCGGAGGCGCCGTGACGCTCCTCCTCCGCGTCGAAGAACTCCACGAACTCGCCGGCGTCGTCCTCGCCTCGCACGACCCAGTCCCAGATCTCGCGCTCGATCTCCGCACGGCCCGGCTCCGCGATCCGCTCGGTCAGGAACCTGACGCCCTCAGGGCGGTCGTTGTATCTCCATGCCGTCACGGCGACGATCCTTACAGGAGCCTGTGACAGCCTGAGCCGGACCAGGACGGGCCGGCTCCGGGCCCCGCCGTCACCGACCGTCCCGATGCGCCTCCTCGTCGGGCGGACCAGGAAGATCCGCCAGGGTCGCAGCGAGGTAGGCGTTCCGGCGCGCGACGAGGCGTCGCAGGTACGGCCGCAGGACGAGGCTGGCCACGAGGCGGCCGAGGGGCCCCATCGGCGCGGTGAAGTCGATGACGTCACGCATGACCGTTGCCGAGGAGTCAGCCGGGTCCGGCGTGAACCGGTGCTCGTGCCGCCACCGGCCGAACGGGCCGCTGACCTGCTCGTCGGTGAAGCCGTGCGGCCGCCGGTGGTCGGTGATCCGGACGGTCATCCGCCAGCGAAGGCCGAAGTGCCGGGCTTCCCACGTGACGGCCTCGCCGGCCGTCAACCGGCCGGCCGTCACGCCGCCGATCGCCCGCTCGCCGCTGGCCCCCATGGACTCGGTGTGCGTGTCGACGTCGAGGCAGGCGTCGAAGACGGTCTCCGGAGCGGCCGGGACCACCGTGGTCAGCTCGATGCGCGGCATCCGGTCACCTCGGTTCGTCAGGGGTTCACCCGGGTAGCCGGGCTGTCGCCCGGCAGGCCCGACATGTCGGCCTCGACCGGCGGCAACGGAGTGGTGCCGAGGACCCTGCCGTCCGCGGCGTACGCGGTGAAGGTGGCCGGCTGGTCCGGCGGTATCCGGGTGGTGCCGGCGTTCGACGGATCGAGGGTGACCGTAGCAGGGGGTCGGCCGCCCGCCGTGACCGTGACGCGAGCCGCGTCCGGCGGGGCGATCACTCGCACCTGGTCCGTCGGCGTGCGCGTGGTGTCGTCGGCCCGGATCCGCCAGCCGATCGGCCGCTGGCCGGCGCCCTCGGCCGGCAGCAGCAGCCGCAGGTCGACCCACCACCCGGTGCGCTCGTCGCCGTGCATGGCGTACGCGATGACTCCGCCGCCGGTGGGCTGCACGGTGAGCAGCGCGGCGGCCCGGCCGTGCTCGCTGCCCGACCAGCGCACCCGCACCGTCGTCCCGGCAGCGGGGAGGCGACTGTGCTGGAGTGCCGATTCGATGAAGGTACGCAGGGTGGCGTCGTCCGGCGGCGTACCCCGGGTGCCCCGTCGGGCGGCGGTGAGCAGGGCGTCCATCTCCGGCCCGGTCGGGTCGACCGTGGGCCCGTACGGGCCGCCACCCAGGCCGCCCTCGTAGAGCACGTGGTCGTCGCGGCTGACCCGCACGACGGGTTCGTGCTGGAGCGGCGTGGCGGGCAGGACGGCGAACCCGGCTCCGCTGCCGTCCGCCCTGGCGAGATTCTCGTACTCCAGGGTCCCCCCCGGCGTGTACCGGGGGTCGCCGCTGATCGTCACGCTCGAGTCGGCCGGCCCGAGGACGACGGCGAATCCGCCCAGGTCGGGGTCGGTCCGCATCAGGGTCACCACCGGGCTGTCGTCGCGCTCGCTGTGGCCGGCGTAGTGCATCTGGTCGGCGCCGGCCCCGGCCGGACCCACGTACCAGACCAGCGCCTCCCTGGTCAGTAGGCCGAACCGCAGCGGCACCGCGACCAGTGCGACCCGGTGGCCCGGCCGGTCACTGCCGTACAGCAGGCGGATCCGGTCGCGGTCGCCCACTCTCCAGGCGCCGTCCGGGTTCCAGCCACCACCCGACGGAGTGTCGGTGCTGATCCGCGCCCGCAGCGTGTCCAGCCAGTCCTGGTCGCCGGCCAGCGTGCCCCGGGGCGGTGCGTCGAGCAGCGCTGCCGGGGCGGCGGCGACCGCGATGCCGGGCGCCCAGCCGGGCAGCGGCACCACGTTCGTCTGGACTCCGACGAGCGCGGCCACGACCGCGGCGGCCAGCGCCGTCCGGACCAGTCGGGTACGCCGGTGCCGTCGCTCCCGCCGGGCGAACCCCGGCCACGGGTCCTCAGGCGCGTCGACGCCCTGCGCGGCCTGCCGCAGCGCGGGGCTGAGCGCCGCGTTCACGAAGCTCCCGGTCATGCCGATTCCTCCTGAAGCCGTAGCGAAGACTGAGGGGCGGTCGGGCTGAGCTCGCCCCGCAGCCGGGCCAACCCGCGCGACGCCTGCTCTTCACGGAGCCGACGGAGCAGCCGAGGATCCGGGCGGTGTCCGCCTCGCTGAGATCCTCGAAGTAGCGCAGCACCAGAACGGCCTGTGTCCGGGGCGGCAGCCGACGCAGCGCGGCGAGGAGCAGCTGTCGCTGCTCCACCTGCGCGTACGCGTCCGGGCCGGGCGCGCTGTCGGAGGTCAGCAGCGGCACCTCCAGCGGCCGCCGCCGGCGCCGCCAGGAGATCGCCGTGTTGACCATCGCCCGGCGTACGTAGACCTCGGGCGCGTCCTTGCGCAGGATCCGCTCCCAGCGCCGATGGGTCTTCTCCAACGCCGACTGCGTCAGGTCCTCGGCCGTCCCCCGGTCGCCGGTCAGCAGGTAGGCCGTCCGGAGCAACGGTCCCCACTGCCGCTGTACGAACAGCCGGAACTGTTCGTCCTCGTGCCGTCTCACGCCACCTCCAGGTCGCGTCCGCCTCGCGTTCACGTGCGGATGCAGGGTGAGACGCGATCTGTGGCGTCCGGGGTTGAGTGGGAAAGGTACCCGTGGCGCTGGTCGCGCTCGCCTACCTGTGGGTGATCTCCGGGCTACGGCTGGGCCGGCGCTGCTCTTCCTGGCCGGCCGCCTCCAGGTCCGCAGGCGGTTCGCCGCGCGCCTCAAGTAATTCTCAAATCCAGCTCGGCCGATCCTTCGATGCGACGGGCGTACATACGCTCGACGCACCTGGCTCTCTCACGGTCCTCCCCGAGCCCGTCACGGCGGCAACCACCGCCGCGCGCGGGCCGACCCTGCGCGAGCTCGGCACGACCGTCGCGGATGGATCGGCTCGACCCGCAGCCGGGCCGACCACCACGCGGCGCAAGCAGAAGGAGGGGAGAATGGGACCCGTACAACGACGCATTGCGCTTCTCGCGCTGCCCACCCTGGTGGGAAGCGTCCTCATGGCGACCGGGCCCGCGGGCGCGGACCCCGCCGGGTCGGCAGCGGCAGGCTCAGAACGATCCCGCCTCGAGGTTCCGGAGGCCGCACGCCTCGTCCATGTCAAGCTGACCGGCG
The DNA here is from genome assembly GCF_040631005.1 of Micromonospora sp. NPDC005707. NCBI lineage: Bacteria > Bacillati > Actinomycetota > Actinomycetes > Micromonosporales > Micromonosporaceae > Micromonospora > Micromonospora sp. NPDC005707. The sequence goes on along the minus strand of NZ_JBEXYR010000006.1, from coordinate 319,781 downwards.
CCGACATGCTGGACAAGGTGGTCGCCGCCGGCTTCGACCTCGAACACGGTCTGAAGCGCGTGCCGACGGGCATCGAGGGCGAGGCGGTGGCGACCGCCGAGCAGGTCGCCGAACTCGAGGCGCTGGGCGTCGAGATCCTCGGCGACGGTGAGGGCTTCGCCTGGAGCGAGGAGGCCGACGGCGGCCTCCAGGCCCTCCGCACGGCGGCCGTCCAGCCGCTCGCGCACCAGGAGACGGTCCGGATCGCCCGCGCCGACTGGTTCACCACGAAGGGCCAGGGCTTCCTGTACGTCGAGGCGCGGACCACCGAGGGGGCGCAGACGAACCCGATCGTCTCGATGCAGCTCGAGAACGACTCGGGCCCGGGCACCTCGTTCGGCTCCGCCCGGACGATGAGCCGGTTCGTCGATTCCGGGCAGTACATGTTCCACCGGAACCTGTTCAAGCTCGACACCCGCCCGAGCCAGATCCGGGTCACGAGCTCGACGGGTGGCGTCGCCACCGGCAACGTCTCCAACTGGCTCGAGGACGCCGCGCCGCCGCTGACGGCGAACCCCGCCTACAAGTGGGACTTCGTCGACGGCTACCGGCACCCGCAGCAGCTCTTCAGCCGCGCCGAGGAGATCGCCCGCCAGTACCCGGACATCGCCGAGATCGTCTACCTGCCGAACAAGACGAACGGCTACCAGCGGAAGGCGCAGGCCACGATCGGCGGCACCGGGCAGAGCGCGGTCGTCGTCAGCTCGGCCGCCTGGGGCCACGAGGGCGGCAACGACATCACCGTCGAGTTCGTGGACCGGCCGGGGGCGAACCTCCCGCTCGGGGTCGAGGTTGCGGGCAAGGCGATCCGCGTCCTCCTCGCGAAGAACGCCTCCGGTGGGTTGGCGAGTACGGCCGCGCAGGTGGCGGCGGCACTGGAGAGCCAGTCCCAGGGCCTGATCGATCGGGCGCACCCGTACCGGACCAACGCGGGCACCGGCGTCGTCGCGGCGACCGCCGGCCCGGTCGCGCTGACCGACTTCCTCGACCAGAAGCGCGTCGGCGCCCCGGAGGGCGAGGTGCCGCGCGGCCCGGCCACGATCCCCGTCCTGCGGATCAGCAAGCACCGCGACGGCCGGAACCCGGGTGTGCTGATCCAGGCGCAGGACCACGCCCGCGAATGGGTGCCCGCGACGACCAGCCTGGAGTCGGCCGAGCGCCTGGTGCACAACTACAAGTCCGACCGGGAGACCAAGAAGATCGTCGACAACACCGACATCTTCTTCATCCTGTCCAACAACCCCGACGGGGCGAACTACAGCTTCTACAACTTCGCCTCCCAGCGCCGGAACATGACGAACCACTGCGCGGACGACAACGCCGATCCGGCACGGCGCAACTCCTGGGGCGTCGACCTGAACCGGAACTACCGGGTGGGGTCGGCTCACGACGGCTACTCGGGCGGGTCGTTCAGCTGCGTCAGCGACACGTACCAGGGCCCGGAGAAGCTGTCCGAGCCGGAGTCGAAGAACATCATCTGGCTGGTCGAGAAGTACCGGAACATCAAGTTCATGATGTCCGTGCACTCCAACGGCGGCCAGCTGTTCTGGCAGCCGGGCGCCTACATCGCGGACGGTCGGATCACCACCCCACGGCCCCCGCTGGGTGACGAGGCCTTCTACTGGCAGTCGGCCGCCCGGATCCTGTCGCAGGTGAAGGCGCACCGGCAGACCGTCGTGACGCCGGAGAACGTCGGTGGCTCGTCGGACGTCCTCTACTCCTCCGCGGGCAACGTGCGCGAGGACCTCTACTACAACTACGGGATCTACGCCTTCGGCTGGGAGGTCGGCGGCTCGGTCTACAACCCGGCCACCGGCAACTGGCAGGGCGGTTCGTTCCAGCCGGCGTGGGTGGGCGACCCGGACCTCGTCAGCGGCCACTCCGAGACGATGGAGTACGCCAACGGCATCATGGAGATGTTCCGGATCGCGGCGGACTGGGGCAAGGACCACCAGAAGCCGACGTCCCAGCTCGTTCCCGGCGGCGGGAAGTACTCCGGGCCCGTCGACGTGCGCTTCGAGACGAGCGAACCGGCCACCATCTACTACACGACGGACGGCAGCCGGCCCACCCTCGAGTCCCCGCGCTACGCGGCGACCGAGTTCCGTGAGCCGGGGCAGGTGTTCCACGTGACCGAGACGACCACGTTCCACTGGTTCTCGGTCGACAGCGCCGGCAACATCGAGCAGAACTACGACCCGTCCAAGAACGACAAGCGCAACAACTACCGTACGGCGACGATCACGGTCGCCCAGTAGTCGGGCAGCTCGGCGCCCCCTGGTGACCATCGCCTCGTCAGCGGCCCTCGCTGACGAGGCGATGGTCGTCGCCCGGCCGTGAACCGGTGCGGGCTGTCGTACGGAATCGCCTTCGGATGAGCGTTCCCTGATCGTGGCTTCCACCGGACCTGCATGCGGAACGTTTCAGGCACCGCACAGTCGGGGCAGATATTCGTGACCGACCATGACGATCAGGGAGGCGAAGAGCATGGCCAAGGGCGACATCGACACCTACCCGCAGGACGGCCAGTGGAAGAACCGTCCGGAGGGCAACCAGCGCGCGAGCAGCGTGCACGACACCAAGGCGGAGGCCGAGGCCGCCGGCCGCGAGATGGCCAAGCAGCGGGACGCCGAGCACGTCATCAAGAAGCAGGACGGCACCATCGGTGAGAAGAACACCTACCCCCGCAGCCGCGACCCCCGAGAGATCCCCGGCTGAGCCGTGAGCGCGTAGCAAGGACCGTCTCCCGATGGAGGCAACAGCGCGGAAGCCCGTTACCGGCCCAACCGGAACGGGCTTCCGGCCTGTATACCGCCATGAGCCGCAGCCCGCACCCGCGGCCGCCCGCACTTCCTGGACCAGCCGTCATGCAGGTGGTGGGGCTGGGCACGGCTTCACCACCTGGTACATGGCGTGGTCCTGCCATCGGCCGGCGATGTTGAGGTATTCCGGCGCCATGCCGTACCGCACGAACCCGTTGCGTTCCAGCACCCGCTGCGATCTGGCGTTGTGCAGCAGGGTCTCTGCCTGCACCCGATGCAGCCCCAATTCATCGAACGCCACCCGCACGATCTCGCGCACCGCCCTGGTCGCGAAACCTCGGCCGTTGTGGCTGGCGCTCACCCAGTAGCCCATGGCGCATGACTGGAACGGGCCGCGCACTATGCCGCTGAGCGTGATGCGGCCGATCACGCGACCGGAGTCGTCGAGGATGACGTGGGGCAGCTTCGATCCCTGTTCGTGCTGCTGGAGATCGGCTTCGATGACGGCGTGCTGGCCGTCTGCCGTGAAGTAGTCCTCGCTCCGGAGCGGTTCCCACGGCGCGAGGAACTCACGGTTGACGCGGAGCGACTCGGCCAGGGCCGGCGCGTCCTCCGGGGTGACGAGTCGGGTGATCTTCACTCGCCCATCGTTCCAGGCGGGCAGGTCGCCCTCCGCGCCAGGCTGGGCCTCTCAGCCGGCGCCGTCGAGGTAGGCCAGCACGGCCAGCACCCGGCGGTTGTCGTCGTCGGAGACGCTGAGGTCGAGCTTGGTGAAGATGCTGGCCGTGTGCTTGCCGACGGCGCTCTCGCTGAGGAAGAGCCGCTGGCCGATCGCCGCGTTGGAACGGCCTTCGGCCATCAGCGCCAGGACCTCCTTCTCGCGCGGCGTGAGCCGGTCGACCGCCCGCCCGGACGCCGTCGTCGGGGCGCCGGCCAGCAGCTTCGCCACGACGTCCGGGTCCATCGCCGTGCCGCCGCCGGCGACCCGACGAATGGCGTCGACGAACTGGTCCGCGTTGAAGACCCGGTCCTTGAGCAGGTAGCCGATCCCGCCGGTGCCGTCGGCGAGCAGCTCGCGCGCGTACAGCCGCTCGACGTGCTGGGAGAGCACGAGCACCGGCAGGCCGGGGATCTCGCGCCGGGCGGCCAGCGCGGCCTGGAGGCCCTCGTCGGTCTGGGTCGGCGGCAGCCGTACGTCGACGACCGCCACGTCCGGCCGGTGCTCCAGGAGGGCCTTCAACAGGTCGGGACCGTTGTCCACGGCGGCGACCACGTCGAAGTCGTGCGCCTCCAGCAGCCGGATGAGCCCCTCCCTCAGGAGGTAGAGGTCCTCGGCGAGGACGACGCGCACGGTACCTCCAACGTCACGACGGTCGGGCCGCCCGAAGGACTCTCCACCCGGACAGTACCGTCGAAGACCGCGAGCCGGTGCCGCAGGCCCCGCAGGCCGCTACCCAGGGCCGGGTCGGCGCCGCCCCGCCCGTCGTCCTCGACCCGGACGTAGAGGGCCCGGCCGTCGTGCTCGATCCGGACCTCGACCCGCCGTGCCCCGGAGTGCTTGGCCGCGTTGGTGAGCACCTCGCTGACTGCGAAGTAGACGGCAGCCTCGATCGGCGCCGGGACGCGGCCGGTCAGGTCGACCGTCACCGTGGTCGGCACCGGCATCTCCAGGGCCAGCGCCCGGACCCCGTCGCCCAGCCCGCGCTCCTGGAGGACGGGCGGGTGCACACCGCGTACGAGGTCGCGCAGCTCGGCGAGCGCCTCCGCCGAGGTCTTCCGCGCCTCCGCGATGAGCTTGCGGGCGGCCGCCGGGTCCTTGTCGATGAGCGACTCGATGTGGCCGAGCGCCATGCCGACCGCCACCAGCCGGGCCTGGGCGCCGTCGTGCAGGTCCCGCTCGATACGGCGCAGCTCGGCGGCCTGGGCCTCGTTGGCGTCGTCGCGGCTCTCGGTCAGCTGCCGCACCCGCAGGTCGAGCCGGGCTTTCTCGGTCGGCCGCAGCAGCCAGCCCGTCCACCGGCCGTGCAGGCGCAGCGCGGTCGGGGCGGACACGAGGCCGAAGACCATGAGCGCGACGCCGAGCACGAGAGCCAGCCACGGCCGGCCGGCCAGGGCCAACGGGCCGTCGACGGCGTCGTCGCCGACCAACAGCCGCACCGCGGGGATCACCTGGCCCAGGAAGCCGACACCGACCGCGCCGACCGAGGCGCCCACGATCGCGCCGCCGACGATCGGGTCGAGCAGCAGGAAGAGGAAGTCGCGCCAGGTGGCCGGGTCGCGCCAGGACCGGTCAATCCGCAGGTTGTAGCGGGCCCACTGCGGGGTCTTGTAGAGGTGCTTGTTCACCTCGTAGAGCCCGTCCGGCCGCCGCGGAGGCAGCTGCGGCTCCGGCCGGTAGGGCTCGTCAACCGTCACCCCGGACCAGTCGCGCGCCAGCCGTCGGCGCAGGTTGGTGAGCCACCGGGTGTGCTCGGCGAACGGCGACAGGAAGATGACCAGGCCCACCGCGAAGAGCGCGAGGACCAGCAGGGCCAGGGCGGCGTAGATCGCCGACCCGATGGTGAACCCGGCCAGAGTGGCCAGCCGGAGGAGGTCGTAGAGGCACCTGCCGTACCAGCCTCTGATCGCGCCCACGCAGGCCGGCTTCGGGCCGAGCACCTGGCCCGTCCAGCGGTCGTGCGCCCGCACGGCGCCCGGCGCGGCGGCGAACCCGACCACGGCTGCGACAGCGCCTACCGGGATCGCCCACCAGCCGAGCGCTCCGGGCCGGACGGCGGCGAGCGCGCCGCCGCCGGCGATGAACGCCACCGGACCGAAGCCGAGCACCGTGCCGACCATCGGGTTGGCGAACATCCAGCCGAGGTCGCGCCAGGTTGCCGGGTCGCCGGTGACCCACTCGACGTAGCGGATCGCGCGCGGCCAGTGCGGGTGCTGGTAGAGCTGGCGGCCGTGCAGGTAGCGGCCGTCCGGCTCGGACTCGGGTGGAGGCGGCTTCGGGGTGTACGGGGCGGGCACGCCGCCCGCGACCCGGCGGGCGAGCGCCGTCACCGGGCGCATCTGGACGAACGGCCACGGCACGAGGAAGAACAGCCCGAGACCGAAGCCCGGAACGAGCAGCGCGAGGTGGACGACCAGGAGCATGGCCGACGCGATCGCCAGCCCGCCGCGTACGAGGGCGCTCCCCGTCGCGGCCATCCCCCGCGTCATCCACGTCATGCGCACAGTCTGGCCTGCGCGGCTCGCTGGCCGCACTGGGTCCAGGGCCCGTTTCGAGGGGTGGGGCCAGCCACACCCCCTCGGGGATCTGGCGTCATTACCGCGCGCACGTTCGATTTCTAGCGTTCCAGGCATGACACCAACGACTCCCGCGCTGAAGCTCTCGGGCCTCACGAAAAGGTTCGGGGACACGACCGCGGTCGACGCGGTCGACCTCACCGTCCCCGCCGGCTCGTTCTTCGGCCTGGTCGGCCCGAACGGCGCCGGCAAGACCACCGCGTTGTCGATGGCGGTCGGGCTGCTGCGCCCGGACGCCGGCACGGCGCACATCTTCGGCACCGACGTATGGACCGACCCGGTCGCCGCCAAGCGGCTCGTCGGCGTGCTGCCCGACGGCCTCGCGATGACGGAGCGGCTCACCGGCCGCGAGATGCTGACCTACCTCGGCCGGCTGCACAGCATCCCGCGTGACGTGCTGGACGAGCGGATCGACGAGCTGCTCGCCGTGCTCGACCTGGAACGGGCCCACCGCACTCTGGTGCTCGGCTACTCGGCCGGCATGCGCAAGAAGATCGGCCTCGCGACCGCCCTGCTGGCCGCCCCGAAGCTGCTGGTCCTGGACGAGCCGTTCGAGGCGGTCGACCCGGTGTCGGCGGCCACGATCCGGTCGATCCTGCGGCGTTTCGTCGCCGGCGGCGGCTCGGTCGTGCTGTCCAGCCACGTGATGCCGCTGGTCGAGCAGCTCTGCGACACGGTCGCCGTGATGAGCCAGAGTCGCGTGGTCGCCGCCGGTCCGCTCGACGAGGTCCGCAACGGCCGTTCCCTCGACGACGCGTTCGTCGCGCTCGTCGGCGCCCGCACCGCCGGAGAGGAGCAGTTGTCGTGGTTGGGGTCCTGATGCACACGAAGTACCTGGTCCTGCGCCACTCGTTCAGCGGAGCCAAGGCCGCGACGACGGTCTACGGCCTGATCGCCGGGCTCCTCGCCGCCGGCGCCACCATCTGGTTCGTCGTGCGGGCCGGCGCCGGAGCCGGCGACCTGCTCGCGCTGACGCTCGCGTCCTGGGTCGTGGGCTGGGTGTTGGCTCCGATGATGGGCAGCGGCGACCCGGGCATCCGCAAGGAGCACCTGGACCGCCTGCCGATCACCCACCGGCGCAAGGCTGTCGCGCTCTTCGCCGCCGCCCTGGTCGGCGTCGGACCGGCCGTCATGCTGGTCGCCGCCACGTCCCTGCTCGGGTACGCGACCCGCCTCGGCGCGGGCGCTGCGGCGGTGGCCGTGCCGGCCGTACTCCTGCTGGTCCTGCTCGTGGTCGCGGTGTCCAACGCGGTCGTGGTGGGCGTCGGCTCGCTGCTGAACACGCGACGGGCGGCCGCGTTGATGGCCGTCCCGTGGGGCGTGCTGATCTGCCTGACCGCGCAGGGGTGGACCCTCATCGCCGCGTTCGGCGGCGCCGCCGGCGGGCCGCTGCCGGCCGAGTTCGCCCGCGGTCTGCGGGTCGCGCCGTCGGGCTGGCCGGTCGCGGCCGTCGAGGCGGCCGGCCGTGGGCAGTGGGGCACGGCGCTGGCCGCGCTCGCCGGCATGGCGGCGATCCTCGCGTTGGCGGTGCTGGTCTGGGCCCGCCTGCTCCGCCGGCCGCAGCCGGCGCCGGTCATCACGCCGGGAACCTCGCAGGCCTGGGCGCCGCCGACCGCCATCCGCGCGGTGCTTGGCAAGGAGCTGCGGACGTGGAGCCGCGACCTGGTCCGGATCCACTTCCTCACGTTCGCGCTCGTGTACGCGGTCACGTACGCGCTCCTGCCGCTCGCGATCGGCTCCACCGACTACCTGCCGATGACCGGCGTCTTCGGGCTGGCTCTCGCGGCGGGCTGCAGCGCCCACCTCCACAGCTCGGACGGCACGGCACTGTGGCACACGCTCCTGGCGCCGGGCAACGAGCGGGCCGACGTCCGTGGTCGTCAGCTCGCGTGGCTGGTGGTGGTCGGACCGCCCGCCGTGGTCCTGACCGCGCTCGGCGCGATCGCACACGGTGAGATGACGATGGTGCGCTGGGCGATGGCGCTGCTGCCCGTGACACTGGGCGCGGGTGTCGGAGTGATGCTGCTGATCTCGGTGTACGTGCCGATCCGGATGACCGACCCGCACCGCCGGGGCAGCAACCCGGGCCAGGACGGTGGCTCGCTCGCCGGGCTCGTCTGGCTGGTGCTTCCGGTCCTGGCGGTCGCCGCCGCCCCGGTCATCGTGCTTGTCGCCACCGGGCTCCCGTGGGTGGGCGTCGCAGCCGGCTTCGCGATCGGCGGGCTGCTCGCCTGGGGCCTCGGCCGGCTCGCGTACCGGCGGCTGGGCACGCACGGCCCGGAACTGCTGGCCAAGGTCGGCAAGGCCTAGCCGAGACCGACGCGGCGGGCTCGTACGTGCGGGGGCCGATACATAAAGGCTTCATATAAATCTGCTATGCTTCGAGCGTGAGTCGCCGAGACGTCACTCGTGGCGCTTCCACTGCAATCGGGTCAGCGCTCTACGGGCTGGCCACCAGGGCCGTGAGGCGCCTTCCCCGTGACATGAGCCTTACCTCCGCCGCCACCCTGGCCACCCTGGACAGGACCGGCCCACGACGGATCACCGATCTCGCCGTGATTGCGGGCGTCACCCAACCCGCGATGACTGTCCTGGTCCGGGTGATGGAGGAATCGGGGCTGGTCGAGCGGAGAGGCGACCCGTCCGACAAGCGGGTGACGCTGGCGTGCCTGACCGAGGCCGGCGCGTCCTACGTCCGGGCGCGGCGCCAGGCGGGCGTCCAAGCGTACGTAGGGTTGATCGACAAACTCACCGACGACGAGGTCGAGGCGTTGGTGGCCGCCCTTCCGGCGCTGCAGCACCTGGCAGAGCTCGACAGCCAAGATCGAGAAGACTCGAAGCAATGACATCACGACCGGGACCAGCCGATGAGCACTAACCCGGAGCGCTCCGAGGCGCGGCTGCTGGTCCCTGCCCTGATGTTCATCGCCCTGGTCGTGGCGGCGGTCGCCAGCCTCGGGACGCCGCTGATCACCAGCGTGGCGACCACGTTCCACGTCGCGCTCGACAGCGCGCAGTGGACGCTGACCATCGCGCTGCTCAGCGGCGCCGTCGCTACGCCCGTCCTCGGCCGGCTCGGAGCCGGCCCACACCGACGAGCCACGATCCTCGCCACGCTGGCGGTCGTCGTCGCCGGCAGTGCGCTCACCGTGCTACCGCTGCCGTTCGCGTGGCTGCTCGTCGGTAGGGCGGCCCAAGGCGTCGGGCTCGGTCTGACGGCGCTGATGATGGGCGTGGCCCGTGACCATCTTCCCGAGGGGCGTAGCGCGGCCACGATCGCCCTGATCTCGGTGGTCTCGATCATCGGGGCCGGGGTCGGGTACCCGCTCGCCGCGCTGCTCACCGAGATCGGCGGGGTCCGGACCGCCTACGGCCTCGGCCTGTTCGTCACCGCTGTCGCTCTCCTGACCGCGTGGCGCTCCATACCCGCAGCTCCCGCAGGCCGCTCCGCTCACCTGGACGTAGTGGGCGCGCTCGTCCTGGCCGGTGGACTGTTCCTCGTCCTGTTCCTCGCAAGCCAGACGAGTCTCTGGAACCGTCACCTCGCCGTGGCGGTGGCTCTCGCCATCGTCGCTGTGCTCCTGCTCTGCGTCTGGACCGCCACCGAGCTGCGCAGCAAGACGCCGCTGGTCGATGTCCGGGCGATGCGGCATCCGACGGTCGCCGGGGCGAACATCGCCATGTTCGTCGCCGGGATCGGCATGTATCTCCTCCTCACGCTCATCACCAGGTACGCGCAGACGCCGCACAGCGCCGGCTACGGCTTCGGGCTGACCACCTTCGTCGCCGGGCTGGTCCTCGTCCCGTTCTCCGCACTGGGGTTCGTCGCCGGCAAACTCACGCCTCGGGTTCGCGAGCGGATCGACGCCCCGTTGGTCCTGGCCGGCAGCGCCGTCGTCGTCGGTGGCGGGTTCGTCCTCTTCGCGGCGGCCCGGTCGAACCTGGCCGAACTCCTGGTAGCGATGGGCGTGCTGGGCTTCGGTGTCGGCAGCTTCTCGGCCGCCATGCCCGGCGTCATCCTGGCCGTCACCCCCAAGAGCGAGACCTCCAGCGCCATGAGCTTCAACTATGTCGTCCGTAGCGTCGGGTACTCCCTCGGCAGCGCCACAGGCGGCCTGGTCCTGGCCGCCGGCACCAACCCCGGCCGTCTCTTCCCGAACGATGGCGCCTACACCACGGCGGCGCTGGTCGGCATCGCCGCGATGGCGATCACCACGTTGACCAGCCTCGCTCTCGCCCGCCAACGCTCACCGCAGCCCAACCCGACCGCGGCCCCGGCCGGCGTGCCCAGCAAGGGCCACCGGCACGCCCCATCCGATCGAACCGGAAGCTGAGGACCGCCCGCATGCAGTTCCCTCACATGGCAGCCCGCAAGGCCGTCACCCTCGCGCTGTCCGAAGACGCAGCCGCCGACGACGTCACCACTCGATGGAGCGTCGCGCCGCGACAACGGGCGACGGCAGTCATCAGCACCCGCCAACCGGGCCTGGCCGCCGGCGTACCTCTGGTCGCCGAGGTCTACGCCCGTATCGGCGGTGAAACACAGATCGACGAATCAGTGCCCGACGGCACCCGACTGGAGGCCGGCGACGTCCTGGCGAGGATCTCCGGCCCCGCACACCAGATCATCACCGGCGAACGGACGGTGCTGAATTTCCTCCAGCGCCTGTGCGGCATCGCCACACTCACCGACCGGTACGTGGCCGCTGTACGCGATCTGCCTGTCCGCGTCCTGGACACCCGCAAGACCGCCCCCGGACTCCGGTTGCTGGACAAGTACGCGGTCGCCGCGGGCGGCGGCCACAACCATCGGCTGGACCTCGGCGCCATGGTGCTCCTCAAGGAGAACCACATCGCGGCCGCAGGCGGCATCACCGCCGCCATCGACAACGTCCGTAAGAACATGGCGTCGGAGGGCAGGACCAGGGCCGTCGAAGTAGAGGTGACCACGATCGCTCAAGCCCGTGAGGCGCTACGGGCCGAGCCGTCATGGATCATGCTCGACAACATGACCGTGCCCCAGTTGGCCGAAGCCGTCCGACTTCGCCGCGAACTGGCCCCCGACTCCGACATCAGACTGGAGGCCTCGGGCACGATCACCCTGGACAACCTGCGCGCCGTCGCGGAAACCGGTGTCGACGCCATCTCCGTCGGCGCGCTGACCCACAGCGCACCGGCCATGGATCTGAGCATGCTTCTGAGCATCAGCCGATCTTGACAAGAAAACTGGAGGTTCCGTGGCCAAGGGCTACTGGGTCAGTGTCTACCGCACCATTTCAGACCCCGAAAAGCTGGCTGCCTACAACAAACTGGCCGGCCCAGCCGTCCGGGCCGGGGGCGGGCGAGTCCTCGCCCGCGGCGGTCGGGTCGTCGCACACGACGCCGGAATCGCCGAGCGCACCGTCCTGATCGAGTTCGACAGCTTCGAACTGGCCGTCGCAGCACACGAGAGCGAGGCCTACCAGGAGGCGCTCCTCGCCCTCTCCGACGGCGTCGAGCGCGACTTCCGCATCATCGAAGGTATCGACTGAGCGAGGGCTTAGTCGGCGACTTGTCATCGTCGCCACCTGCGAGCGGCTTTCTCGTCGAGCACGAGAGCGCCAACCGGACCGACGGCCAGGCGCTCGTCTTCACCACGAGCACCGGCGAGCCGATCCGTCGAGGCACCTTCCGGAGTCGAGTCTGGAAACCGTCGCCGCAACGTGCCGGCCTGCCGGTGGCTCTACTCTTCCACGACCTGCGGCACTCCTATGCGACCTGGCTGGTCTCCGACGGCGTACCGATCAATGACGTGGCGAAGGTGATGGGGCACGAGCAGACGTCGACGACATCGAACCGCTACACCCACTCGCCGGCTGAGCGTGACCGCCGGGTGTCGAAGTCCTTTGCTGCTTTCTCGCCGCCTCCGGGCAACGACTGACCCTCAAATACGAGTCAAGGGCCCCTCGATCGAGGGGCCTTGGGCTTGCCTTATCCATGGTGGGCGATACTGGGATCGAACCAGTGACCTCTTCGGTGTGAACTCTCGGCAAGCGGGTCGGATCGGGCTTGATGCGAGGTCAGAAGGCGTGTTGACGCGCTTCTGGGCTCGGTTCGGCTGGCACGGTTGCTGTACTCCGCTGCTGTACTGCTGGCATCACACGAGGCGCTGAATGCGGACCTTCGGGCGCTCGTTCTTGAGGTGGCCTTGCTTGTGCTGGCGCACTTGCTCGTCCCAGACCTCCTGGTCGTAGTCGGGGTCCGGCGGGATCCACCTGTGGGAGCTGTCGCTGTAGTGGAACTTCTCGTCGCCGGGTCGCAGGATGCTCATCTCGTCCAGCCGAGGAAGCGCCGATGCAGCGTGCCGGCGGGTGCCCAGGTCAGGTCGGCGGTGGCGCGGACAAGCTGCGCCCCCATGTAGAGGGAGAGGGACACCGGGGCGTCCTCGAACTCTGCTCGCAGTTCCCGCCGCCGAGTGACGCACGGCCATGGTGCGCCACAGCCACCGCAACTCCAGATCGGCAGCACCGGCCCGTGGGCGGTCACTCGTCACGTCCCGCGAGCCGATCCGGATAATGGTCAAACGGCCCACCGTCCGCCGTCGAGTGGTGCTCCGCGCCTCGCACCTGATCCAGAAGCCGCCGCCGGGCCGCTTCCTGCTCCCCGGCCTGGATGCGCTGTCCGACGCCCGGCACCGCTGGCGTCGACGGGAGGCACCGACCCGCGATCCGTCTCAGAAGTCCGACAGTCACCGTCACGTCCGGCTCCTCCCTGTGAGGGAGCGCAGATCACCGGCCGATGTGCCGTGTCCGCGCCCCGGTGCAGTGAGGACCAGAGTCGCGCCGCAAACGTCGTCGATCCAGACAGTGATCGTCCGCTAACCGGTTGTGCTGTCCGCTGATGGCCCACGTCAAGGGGCGTACTCGGCGCACAGTTCACGTAAGGCCGCCGCCTCCGGCACCCCGGCCTGCTCCACCTTCGCCAGCAGTTCCGTCGCCCGCCACCAGTTCGACGGCACCACCCGCCCGGACACGACAGCCTCCGTCCCGAGAGCGACCGCCTCGTCCGGCTGCCCGGAGGCAACCAGGGCAAGACCGAGGTCGAGACGCGCCGACGCAGAACGGCGTGGCCGTGCACCTCCGTCGCCGTCGGGGTCCAAGTCGGCCAGCACCGCCCTCGCCACCTGCTCGGCGCCCGGGTCGCCCGCCCATGACAGGGTCGTGGCCGTATACGCGGCAGCCTTGGCTGGGTCGTAGCGATAGTGGTGCTCGGCACGCCCCGGAACCGGCAGGTTGGCCGTCAGCCGCTCCACGCGGTCCAACGCTCGTCTGGTCTCACCGACGTCACCCATCCGCGCCCAGGCGCGCGCCTCCTGGGCAGTGGCCTGGATGTAGGCGGAGCTGCCTTGCGGGGCGATCCGTTGGGCTTGTCGAGAAAGGTCGAGCGCTGCCCGGTAGTCGCCCTGGGTCAGCACGTCCCAGGCACGGGTCTCCAGGCACCATCCCCGGATCTCCGCATGCTCCGCGTGCTCGGAGAGGTCATGAGCAGCCCGCAGATGGGCAGCAGCCGCGGCCCGCTGTCTCAGGTCGATGTGCACGGTGGCCCGCAGCACCGCGAGCCACCCGCCGGCGACCAGCAGCCGGCGTTGCTGCGTAAGCGTGACGCGCCCGTCCAGCAGCCGGCCCACATATGCAAGATGCCGCCGTACCAGCGGCAGGAGATCAGCCGGGGCCGTCGTCGGATAGGCGCTGGCCAGATCATCGACGCCCTGCTCGATACGGTCGAGCACATCCTTGCCGACGTCGCTGGCCATGACCCTCGCGCGCAGCTCGCCGGCCTCAGCAGCATGGTCGATCGGCGCATCGACCATGCCAGCGAGCACGCCTCCGGCATTGAGAACCCGATCCAGGTGGCGCGCGGTATCGGCGGTCGGAGCCTTGACCCCCGTTTCCAGCTCGTGCAGGTGGCTCTTACTCCGATGGGCGAGCTGCCCGAGCGACCGAAGCGACAGACCCCGTCGCTCCCGAAACCCACGCAGAGCTACGCCGAAGCGCGGGTCGACGAATGAAGCCATACGCCGCTCCAAGCTGAAGGGTCAGGCGGACTCACCCGGCCGCAATACGGCAAGCCACCGATGTCGACGGTACCCCCGATAGTCAGCGCACCGATGACCCCTCGCTTGTAAGCTCTGTGCGTCGCGTCCGCACAGGTCCGGCCACGGCTGCACGCTCGGAGATTCGTCCGTGCCAGCGCTCGCAAGTGTGCCGCCGCCCGACGGCGTTGCTGTCAGCGCTGCTGTCGACCGTCGTTCCGTCGGCGACCCAGGCGGACACCCGCCGGAGGGCTCCGGTCTCGGGGATGCGCTACGATCGCGCGACCATATGATCAACCCAGCTGGCTCGTCGGCGGAGGGCGCGTGCCGCAATATCGTCGACGTGGCCACTGGCGTACGGGAACGGCTGGTGGGCGCCACTGGGTCTCGCCTCACACAGTGAATCGTGGCCGCAAGCCCTCAAGCTGGGGATGGTCGTCGCCCCCACAGCCCACTTACTCGACACGGACGTCTTGGGCACGCCTGGCGAAGCCGAATGCGAAATGCCCAGTATGCGGCGCCGCCGTGTACTACTACGCCAACGAATTCGGGAGCAAAGTCTACTTCGACGCGGTAGGCCACCCCTGGCCGAAGCATCCGTGCACGGACAATCAAGAGGCCAGCAGCAAGAACACCCAGGGCGCCCAATGGAAGCCTGTTGCGCCTCGGCGACCTGTCGCGCTAAAGGCCCCGAGTGGCGTGATGCCGATAGGTCTTCCGAGCATTCCGCTCCGTAAACGGTGGTGGCCCTGGGCGTTGGCGGCCCTGGTTGTGCTGTTCCAGGTGATCGTCCTTCTGTCCCAGGGCGTGATACCCAACGACACCTATCGGAAGCTGGAATGTACCGAGCAGGTGGAAGCCGCCGGCGCGGATGCCGATAGCTATACGGCATACGAGCAGTGCGAGGACTGGGTGAACAATCGTGGTCCAAAGCCACCAGGCGTCGACGTGGAGCAGGGCACTCGCAGGATCAAGGATTTGATCGGATGGTCGGCGGGGGAGCAACCCTGAACCCCTCCGACGGCCTGCCAATCATCTCAGATCCGGCGGATCGGCGTCCTGACTTGGGGCGAGCTCTCTCGTTTGCGCTACAACGATTGTCGGCGTCAGTCGTGCCCGACGATCTCGCCAGTCCATCGCTCGCCGTTCAGGTTCCGGCATCAGCGGCGACCCCCGTCGGGGGGATGCGGTATCAAGCTGTCGGCTGCTGCCAACCGGTGGTTACACGCCTCGACGAGCAGGAGCCGGACATCATTAGGTGGCATTCCGGGCCGACCCGCATCAGGGCTCGCGCTGCCTTCTTGCTGCCTTCTGCCTGACGCCTCGCTGACGGGCTCTGTGCAGCTCGTGATTCTCAAGGGGCCCATCCCCGCTCAGCGGAGGCTGCCCATGATTGCGGTTCGGTGGCATAGTCACCGGCGTGAGCGCACTGAAGAACGGCGACCAGACGACCGCGCCAGACGACGTGATCAAGGCAGCGGTGACCGACGCCTGGGACTTCTGGCTCAGCCAACGGGAGGTGTCGCTGCCCGAGCTAATCCAGGCGGCGACCAAGGAGGCGGTCAGGGAGTGGCTGGACGAGCGTGGGCCAGAGCTGTTTGCCGCTGCGATTCGCGAAGCCGCCCGCGCGGCGGCCATCGATGCCGCTACGCAGCGCAAGATCAGCCCATCCGACGAGACACCGCAACTCGGTCTCGCTGAGGTGCGCCGCGCGTGGGATGAGGTCACCAAGGCAACGGCCAAAAAGAGCAAGCGTGTTGCAGCCATCGTCAGGGCTGCCTGGGTCGTCCACGTAGACGACACACAGGTCAATCTTTACGTACCAAGCTCCGTACTGGAGAAGTTGCTTCGCCCGGAGCTGCACTACGTCGAGAAGGCCCTCTACGAGACGCTAGGCGTCCGGTGGACGGTGTCCGTGACTTCCCAACGGACCGAGCCCAATGCTGATCGTCCCGGCGAAACGTCGTCAGCGCCGCTCCCAACCAACCCGGGGGTAGCCTGACCGCCCGCACTAGTCAACGGACCCGCCGCACCACGCCAGTAGACCATTCGAGAGCGCGACGCCACCTCGGAGGCGGGTCTAGCCGCTTGTGGGCGACGGCGGTCAGGTTCGCCAGAGCTTCCTCTAGCCGCTCAGCGGCCCGCTTCAGCTCTCGGGTCCGCACGGCTGGGCGGTAGATGTTCGGGGATCCGTGAGCGAGCACGACGGCAAAGAGCGCGTCGCTGAGATCTTTGCCGGCGACGGCCACAGCCGGCTCGGGGAGCAGCAGCACTCGGCCTAGCGCCGCCCCAACTCGGCTCAACGGCCCACTAATAACAGCCATCGCAGCATCCGCCGACTTGTGATCCCAGTCGACGACTGTCTGGCTTGCTCGGAGCGTCCCATGCCCCCAGTTCCCCTCGGCCTTACCGGCGATGAACTCCAGGAAGGCCATCCCGACGCCTTGGCCCCTGACTCGCCATGAGTTCCATCGCGTGTCGTAGGCCGCGAGCGCGATCTGAAGATCGAACACAGCGGCTATCAGCTCGTTCAGAGCTATACGTAGTTGATCACGTGCGTTGGCCTTGCTGGTCCGGTTCTGCAAGTGACGAGCGCTCAGGAAGCCCACCATGGCGGCCGCCAAGGTGAAACTTCCGGCAACCAGCGAAGTGGTGATCGTGGGAGAGGTGGCCTGCACGCCCTCACCTTCTCGTGCAAGGCGAAGGATGGATCGGCGACTCGCCGATCTGAGACCGATCACGAGTGTGCGCCGTCAGTAGCCGGCCGCGATCGGCCTATGATTCCACGATGGACCTCACCGTGCAGAGATCTCAACCTGAAGACCCCTGGAGCTCCAAGACCTTCCCTGTCCGCGTGCCAGGGCGAGACGAGATCGGAACCGTCATCGATTCCCGCCACATCGGCAAGCCTGACTTGGGCATGTCGGGGCATCTCGTCTACTTCGAGAGCACGGGCGAGTGCGTCTGGTACGCGGCGAAGCACGTCACGCGGGTGCAGCGAGAGGCATGAGCCAGCCCTGCCGGGTCTCGCCAGCTGCAATCGACCGCAACCAGCAACGCCAGACCCGGGACGGGGCGCGTTCGTGCACCCCGGCCCCGGGCTGGTGACGGGGTTGTTAGCTACTGCGGGACCGGCGTCGGAGTACAACTCCCACAGCAGCAACCGCGCCCAATGTGTTGGCGCTGATGGCGCCGATCGCAGCCGGAGCCACCTCCGCAACGACATGCCTGGCGAGCATGACAATGCCCAGGGTTGAGCCGATCGCCACCAGCGTCACCAGCATCACGGCCCACAGCGCCGCCAGTTCAGCCTCAATTTGAGGGTTCCGCTGGCCCCGCCTCGTTCGTCTAGCTACCCTTTGCACGTTCCCCACCCTCGTTACGACTCGTTACAGGCGATGTATCGACAGCCGGGAACCTGCGGCGGCCTCGGGATCGCACTCCCGGGGCCGCCACTCTTGATGGCCCCCAACTGTCGCTCGCCGAACTGTAGTGGCTTCAGTCCGCTAGTGCGGCAAGTCCGTTACACAGCACGGAAATATCTCCCAACCGCCGAGAGCCGCGTCGCCTGCCGGCCCTCGCGCCTGCGGCAGGAACCCACCGTCACCTGCTGCTTCAGTAGCGCACCGCCGGCTCCGTCGTGGCGAGAAGTAGCGCGTGCTCCGCAGAGCCGTCCCACGGCATGAGACGAGGTCATGTCGGTAGCGCCAGGTCAACCTAGGTACTCTGCCTGCACCGGCCCGTCTTGGAGGAACGCCGATGCCGCCCACCGCCGCAGCCCAGGCCATCGCACGCCTAGCATCTCGTGACGCCACCCGCACTGAGGCCGACCTCCAAGCCGACATCTACGTGGTCTTGACCAGTGGCGGTCTCTCCCTCGCCGACCACCAGGTCGCGCGGCTGGAGGTTCAGACCGGCGACGGGACACGCCGCCGACTGGACGTAGAAATCGGACATGCTGTGATTGAGGTCAAGCGAGACCTCCGCGTCGGCGGTGTCCTTCGGGACGCCGAGCTGCAGCTTGCCGGATATGTGTCTACGCAGTCGGCTCGACTCGGCACGCGCTACGTAGGCATCCTCACCGACGGTACGCAGTGGCGCTTGTACCACCTAGTCAACGGGACGTTGGAGTGTGTCGCCGAGCTAGAGCTCAACACGTCGAATCCAGACGTTGAAAGGCTGCTTGTCTGGCTAGAGGCGATTCTCGCGACCCAGGACCGCGTGCTGCCGACACCCGAGGAGATCCGACGCAGGATTGGGGCCTCATCTCCATCGCACCTGTTGGATCACGCAACGCTTACCTCGTTGTACGCACAGGCCGCCGAAGTTCCTGAGGTGCAACTAAAGCGTCAGCTTTGGAGCAAGCTTCTTCGGACTGCGTTCGGCAAGTCTTTTACGGACGATGCGACTCTCTTTGTAAATCACACCTTGCTTGTCCTAACCGCGGAGATAATCGCTCATGCAGTAGTGGGATTTGACGTCTCACGCACTGGCAATCTGAACCCCAGCGCCTTGGCTCAGGGCACCAGCTTCGCGAGCGCGAAGGTCCATGGAGCGGTAGAGGCTGACTTCTTTGACTGGGTCCTGCACATCCCAGAGGGGCCAGACTTCATCACCGACCTCGCGCACCGAATCGGTCGGTTCGATTGGAGCCAGGTCGAACACGACGTCTTGAAGGTTCTGTACGAGTCCGTCATCAGCCAGGACGAGCGACGAAGCTTGGGTGAGTATTACACGCCCGATTGGCTCGCCGAGCGAATCGTCGCGAACACGATCCGTGATCCACTGTCCCAGCGCGTCCTGGATCCATCATGCGGCTCGGGCACTTTCCTATTCCACGCGATCAGGGCATACCTTTCAGCAGCCGACGATGCCGGAATTCCTTCCGGCAAGGCAGTAACAGCGCTTACCGAGCATGTTTTCGGGATGGACATCCATCCGGTCTCGGTGACACTCGCGCGAGTGACGTACCTTCTCGCAATCGGGAATGACCGCCTTCAGGCCCCTGACAGGGGCCCCATCTCTATCCCCGTATATCTCGGAGACTCACTACAGTGGGAGCAGCGCCGAGACCTGTTCGGCGGTCGTGACGAGATTAGGATTGCCACGTCCGGCGACGATCTCGTCGCCGGGGGTGGAATGCTTTTCGGCGATGACCTGGTCTTCCCACGCAGCGTGTCGCACGACGCAGGGGATTTCGACCGCTTGGTAGATGCTATGGCTAACCGCGCCGTGACTCCATCCGCTAAGCAGAGCAAGGAACTCATACTTCCTACTCTTCGTCAGTTCGGCGTACACGAGGCCGACATTTCAACCCTTGTACAGACCTTCGACACGATGCGGCGATTGCACGACAGCGGGCGGGACCACATTTGGGGTTACTACGTTCGTAACCTCATCAGACCTCTCTGGCTCGCGGAGCCCGCCCACCGCGTCGATGTACTGGTCGGTAACCCTCCATGGCTTCGTTATTCGTCCATGACGGATAGCATGCAGGACCGATACAAGGCTCTGGCAAGGGACCGCGGGTTGTTGAGCGGCCCACTCGGCGCTTCCGGCCGCGACCTTTCAACACTCTTTGTCGCTCGTGCAGTGCAGCTGTACTTGAAAGACTCGGGCAGGTTTTCGTTCGTTATGCCTCACGGCGTTCTTACTCGGAAACCTGCTGATGGGTTCCGCTCTGGCCGTTGGGGGGCCGATGTCAATGTCGCTTTCACCGAATCATGGGATCTCCAGCATGCCCCCACAGGTTTCCCGATGGTGTCGTGCGTTGTGCATGGGCACGTGACGGCAGGCAAGCCCAAGACGATGCCGGCGGATGTCACCGTCTGGTCCGCTCGGCTACGCTCTCCAAACGTTAGCTGGGACCAGGCAAAGGCACGCTTCCAGATCGAACCGGGGCGGGTTCAGCCCCTCAGCTCGACCAACTTGCCGGCTGCTTCTCCATACAAGTCTCGTTTCCGCCAAGGCGCAGTTCTTGCCCCTCGTGTTTTGCTATTTGTGGAAGAGGCTCCGGCCGGGCCTCTAGGAGCTGGAGCGGGCAGACTTCCTGTTCGCTCTCGCCGCACAACTATTGAGAAGCCGCCGTGGAAGGAATTGCCATCACTCACCGGAGTGGTTGAGCAAGCCTTTGTTAGGTCGGTTCACCTTGGTGAGACGCTCCTACCGTTCCGGCCTACAACTCCCCTTCGCGCAGTTCTCCCCATTACGGACCGCTCCATCATGACGCCATCCCAGATCGACAACCACCCTGATCTGAACTCGTGGTGGGAGAAGGCGGAGCAACAATGGTCGGCGAACAAGCCGGAAAGCGACTCAGGGTCACTTCTTGACCGCATCAACTATCACAACCAGCTTAGCGCTCAACTCCCGGCCGCCCGCCATCGGGTTATCTATACTGCTTCAGGCAATACGTTGGCGGCGGCACGGATCGATCGGGCGGACATTAGTATCGAACACGTTCTGTATTGGGCCGCCGCAAGCAGCATCGAAGAGGCGCGCTTCCTGACCGCAATCCTGAACTCAGGCGTTGTGCTGGAGCGCATTCGGCCGTTGCAAACGCTAGGCCTGTTCGGTCCTCGGCATTTCGATAAGCACGTCTTCGATGCACCCATTCCGGTTTTTGACGCCGGCAACAGTGAGCATATGAAGTTGGTGTCGCTGGCGGCTGACGCTGAGGAGGTTGCTGCCGGGGTGGATGTCACAGGAACGAGGGACTTCAAGCAGGCACGCAAGTTGGTTCGTAACGCCTTGGCCAGTAGTGGCATTACCGACCTCATTGAAACCGCCGTGGCGACAGTTGTACCCCCCGTAGCCATTCCAGAGGTATAGCTCAGGACTTCTTCGAGGCCCCTTGGATGCCATCCCGTATGCCATCGACCCGCCCTCCTGGGGAGCAGGCCAGCGTTCGGCCCGCCACGTCAAGCGGGCCTTGACGCAGGTTCGGACGCTGGCGGGTCGGGCGGTGGTCTGCTCGGCTCGCCCGGGTCGATGGCAGGCGGGATGGCTTCCCACCGCAACCACCCACGGACCGTGACCCGCCGACGCAGCCCCGGCCATCCTGGAGCCGGAGCGCCCCCGCCGGAGGCGCCCTAACCGCAACCCCGCGACCGCCGCAAGCTCGCCGACGCGGCCGGCGTCCGCTCCCCTACGCCGCGCCGGCTCGTGGCCGCGCGGCCCGGCCGGCTGCCGGCCCACCACACCCCCGGTCAACGGCCTGTCGTTCTGCGGCGGCCCACCGGGCTCCCCGCTCTCCGCGCCAGCCGCCGGGCATCAGGCGTGACGGCCGCAGAGCGACAGCGGCAGCGGCCGGCGCGCGCCCAGGCGGCGGCGCGTGCGGCCCGTCAAGGGCCGCCTTGATAGATGTACAGAAAGTTCTCCCACATCGGCTGGCAGCCATTTGTCCGGTCTCGGGACCTGCGCGACACATCGTTATCAGGACCTGCGTGACAGCCAGACGAGGCAACGGTCAGGCGGTCGCCCGAAGCCGTTAGGGGAACGTGGCCGCGGTGATGGTCGCTGCACCGGCCTCGGGCATCTGCTCGTGCATCGTGATCACATCGCCGGTTGTCAGACGTCGCCAGCGTTCCGGGCTCAACGGTGCTAGACGAACAGCACCGCGCTCGCCGGGCTTAAGGTCCGGCTCGTGCTCGACCCAGATCCGGGCGACGTACAGATCCGGGTTGCCCGCGGCTGTCACGTCCCCGATGTCCCACAGCGGTCGAAGGCGCCCATCGCCTGGTATGGGCATGTGCCGGCCACCCGGAGCAGTGGACTCGACGAGCTGAAGGTCCGCGCGGATAACGCCGTGGAGCACTTCAAACCGACGCCAGTGACACCATCGCTCGGCTCTGTCGAGCTGCATCCAATGGGCGGCCTGGGCGCAGAGGTCCCAGAACGAGGTCTCGGCGGGGTAGACATCGCCAAGCTCCATGAGAATGTCCAGTGCAGCTTCCCAGTCATGGTGTCCGACGTACTCACTCGCATCGGTCACCGTCCAGCCAGTGCTGCTCGTCGCTGACGCGGGGACGCGAGAGGCGGCCTGGCGAAGAAGGTCGGGGACATCCATGCCGTGATTCTCCAGCAAGGTTCGGCGGTCCTGTCTCCGCGCAAGAAGCGGCCGGGTTCGAGATCTTCTAGCCGGACGTGTCACTTACGTCCCGAGACTGATCTGTCATGCAGGTCCTGAGACCCGACACGGCTGGCAGCCATTGCGTCCTCCGTCGACTGAGGTGCGGCACGCATCCGCCAAGTGGTCGGCGACAGTCGATGGCGCGGATCGCGGCATGAATGAGTGTCAGGGGTCACCTTCGGTCCGCCGCCAGCGGTGTCGCTCGGGGATCCAGGCGAGGGCGTCGGCAGTGGTCGGGTCCGTCAGAGCGACTACGGATTCGTCAAAGAGGTGCCACTCGTGCCGGGAATACGCTTCGGCGGCGATGAGCAACGTCGACGCGTGGTCGCCGTGCAGCAAGACCTCGCTCACGAGCCCAGCATCGTGACGGCCCTCAACAACGTTGTCGTAGACGACTTCCACCTGGTTGATTGGGCCGCATACGAGTGGAATCCCTCGGCGGGACCGCAGTGAGCCGGAGTCGGACTCCGGCAGTCGGAGTTCGACGGTCGGAATGAAACAGAGGCCGAAGAGCGCGTCATCCTGGTAGACGCTGACCTCTGCCGATGCGTCGGCGCCAACGGCGCGTAGCCAGGCGTAGGGCGTTCGCGCGGCGTCGGGTTCAGCCCACGCAATCGCGACATCGTTAGGACCAGACTCAAGGGCCCATTCCACCCCCTCCCACGACTCGACACTCATGGAGGCCAGCAGAAGTGCGGCCGAGATGTTCTCAGTGATCCAGCCGTGTCGGTCAGCCAGTCCAGCGGCAGCCAAGAGGTCCGCCACAGCCTCGTGCGTCATGGCGGCTAGGTCGTCCGCCGAAGGCATGATGTGCCCGCGCGCTGCGGAGAAAACCGGGAACGGGCCACTGTCCTCGCGGAAGACTGCCCAGGCCGGTTTACCGGTCCGGCTGGTGAACTCCCAGCCAAGGCCGTCTCGGGCGCTCACATCGCTGGCGACAACCGCATCCCACAGAGAGCGCCAGTCGG
Source organism: Micromonospora sp. NPDC005707 (assembly GCF_040631005.1). Classification (NCBI taxonomy): domain Bacteria; kingdom Bacillati; phylum Actinomycetota; class Actinomycetes; order Micromonosporales; family Micromonosporaceae; genus Micromonospora; species Micromonospora sp. NPDC005707. Next base: position 296,516 of record NZ_JBEXYR010000006.1, on the reverse strand, counting down.
TCATCAGTCAGCTCCTTTCGCGTGTGATGGCCTGTCGCCAGCCCCCATCCGCACGGTAGCGACTGTGCGCGGCGAACCGGCGGTGTGCGGGCTCAACTCTTGGCAGATGCGCGCGTAAACCGTCCGTCGCGGGCGTCGGCAAACTTCTAGACCTTGTCGCGCATCAGCTGGCGGAGATGTGACGCACATCTGCTGGCGGATCACAGGCTGGCAGGCGGTAATCGGCTTCATCGGCCGTCGACGCTGCGGTGTCCGGCTGGCCGGCCGCTAATCGGCCTCTGACAGGTAGCCGACCTGCGGTGATCCAGCCGCCGAGCGGACGTCGTACCCCCAGCGCCGCAACGCCTGAATGATCTTCTCAGCGCCGGCCGGGTTCGCCGAGTGGACGTACACCAGACCGACATCGAACGGGCGCCCCTCGAACGCGGCCCGCTCCAACACCTCGACGACCGGCCAGATCGTGTCGTTCTCGCCGAGGTCGTGATCCAGCCACAGCTCGTCCACCCGTTCTCCGCGGTGTCGCTCCAGCGCCTCGATGCCGGCCCTGCTGCTGCGCGCAACGTGTGCCACCCGGCCATCCACGAACGAGCGCAGGTCGTCAACCAGCACGGTTCCCGGCAGCTTCTCGTTAATCACGCCACCATCCTTGGACCAGCGCCCCGCTATCGCCAGCGCTATTGGGGCCTACTCCTGGCGGGAGTCAAGCCGATCACCGTCCACGACGCCAGGCGCACCTGCGCCACGCTGCTCGCCGACCTCGACGTCCACCCCAGAGTCGCCATGCAGGTGCTGAGGCACGCCCGCTTCTCCGTGACGATGGAGATCTACACCCAGGTATCGACCAAGGCGACCAGAGACGCCCTTAAACGCCTTGGTGATTCACTCGGCCACTGACGCCGCTGCTGTACTTAACTGCTGTACGACAGCAGAAAGGCCACCTCCCGAAACCGGGAAGTGGCCTTTGACCTGCGTGGGCGATACTGGGATCGAACCAGTGACCTCTTCGGTGTGAACGAAGCGCTCTCCCGCTGAGCTAATCGCCCTCAGCGCCGATGACTCTACCTGATCGAGACCCCGGACCAAAACCGGGTCTCAGTGCGTCGCGAGGTAGTGCAGCGCCCGTGCCACGAGGTCGATCCCCAGGCTGTACTTGAGCGACAGCCACACCACGACCGACACGAACACCAGCCCGGCGGCGCCCAGGGCGCAGCGCACCGGCAGCGACCGGCTGGTCGCCCACCGCGTCCAGGCGTTGACGTGCCGGCGGGTGAAGGCGAGCAGCCGGCGCGCCCAGTGGAACTCGACGGCCCAGACGCCGAGGCCGGCGATCACCAGCAGCCAGCCGGGGCCGGGCAGCGGGATCAGGGCGACGCCGATGGTGACGACGATGGCGCCGAGCACGCCGATGAAGATCTTGAGGGCGATCCGGCCGGTGGGGTTGGCCCGGATGAGTTCGAGGGTGGTGTGCAGGCGCCCCCGCCATCCACCGCGGCGCCGCTCGGCGAGAGCGGTACCGGAACGCCCTTCGACAGGCACCTCGTACCCCCGACTTTTGGCTGCTCGGGCCGCACCTTTCGGTGGGCCGGCCGTGGTCCTCGTTTCCACCGAGGAACCCCTCGTGACCATTTCCACCCCCAGTGTCGCCCGGGACCGTCACCCCTGCTGAGGACTGGACGTTACCGGAGTAAGTCGACGACTGAAGCACCCGTTGCCGGGCGGGATGACGGATCGGGCGGAAGCGGAAATCCTACAAGAATTTTCATGTTCTCGGAGGCTTTCCGACCCCCTTCCCACCACTGGGTGAAGTCAGCGTATGGCGGAGCGTAGCCAGGAGCAGCACCTGAGTATGGGAAAAGCGGGACACGCGCGTTCCGCAGCGGTGCCGGGGGGAGAACGTCCATGAGTGTCATTCGACCGACGACCGTAGAGGTCGAGACGTCGCTAAGGCTCGTCGCGCCTGACGCCACCGCCTTGCCGGTGCGTGCCAGTCTGCGTTACGACCCTGCTGACCCGTATGCGGTCCATGTCCTGTTCCACGCCGAATCCGCCGGCGGCGAGGCGGTGAGCTGGTCGTTCGCGCGCGAACTGCTGGTCACCGGGCTCGACGAGCCGGCCGGCATCGGCGATGTCCGGGTCTGGCCGTGGGCCACCCCGCGCGGCGACTTCGTCGCGCTCGCGCTGTCGTCGCCGGACGGCAACGCCCTCTTCGAGGTCCCGCGCAGCGTGCTCGTGCGCTTCCTGCGCCGGACCTACGTCGTCGTCCCGCGCGGCCGCGAGGCCGAGCACCTGGACGTCGACACCGCGGTGAACCGGCTGCTCGCCGGCCGCTGACACGGCACACCCCGGGGCCGCGCGGATCTGCCGAGTCCGCGCGGCCCCGGGCCGTCGGTGCCGGGGTACGCCGGGAGCAGCTCAGCCGTGCGTGGTGATCCCACCGTCGACCGGGATGACCGCGCCGGTCAGGTACGCGCCGGCGCGCGACGACAGGTAGATCGCCGTGCCCGCCATGTCCTCGGGGCGGCCGATCCGGCCCAGCGGCACCTGCTGCTCGATGGCCGACCGGGAGGCCGGGTCGTCCAGCGCGAAGGCCATCATCTTGCTCTCGAACGGCCCCGGCGCGATCGCGTTGACCGTGATCTGCTCGCCGGCGAGCTGGTGGGCGAGGCTGCGGGTGAGCATGTGCACGGCCGCCTTGGTCGCCGAGTAGGCGTACACGTCCATCCAGGGCACCCGGATGCCGTCGATGGAGCCGATGTTGATCACGCGGGCCGGGTCGTCGGGGCTCGCCGCCGCCCGCAACGCGGGCAGCAGCGCCGTGGTGAGCCGGAAGACGGCCTTGACGTTGACGGCCCACAGCTTGTCGAACGCGGCCTCCGGGTACGCCTCCAGCGGCGCGCCCCAGGTGGCGCCAGCGTTGTTGACCAGCACGTCGAGCCGGTCGGTGCGGTCCCGCACGGCCTGCGCCAGCCCGAGCGCGCCCTCGTCGTGGCCCAGGTCGGCGGCGATCGCCTCGCAGTGCCCCTCCGCGGAGAGGTCCTTGGCCACGGTCTCGCAGACGTCGGCCTTGCGCGACGAGATGATGACCTTGGCGCCGGCCCGCACGAAGCCCCGGGCGATCATCAGGCCGATGCCCCGTGAGCCGCCGGTGACCAGCACCGTCTTGCCTTCGACCGAGAACAGATCCGTCATGCCCATCCCATCGCCGGTGTGCGGGGCCGCGGGCCGGTCGGGCGACCCCGGCGCTACCGATCGGTAACCTAACCGTCCCCCGTCGGTGCCGACAAGGCCGGCCGAAACCGTCGAGATGCAACGTGCGCACCGGGCGGTTACCGTCGGGACGATGGTCACTACCGGTCAGCCCTCCCCGGCCACCCGCACCGACCTGTCGACGCCCCGCGTCGACGCCGACGAGATCGGCACCGGTGCGCTCGCCGACCTGGCGCCCGCGTCCGGCTGGTCCCGGCCGGTCATGCTCGACGCCGACCTGCTGATCCTGGTCACCCACGGTCACGGCAGCGCCGAGCTGGACTTCCGCGCGCTGCCCTGCCGCCCGGGCACGCTGTTGCGGGCCCGACCCGGTCAGGTGCTGCGCTGCCTCGGTCCACAACTCGACGCGACGGTGGTGCGGTGGGGTCCGGACACGCTGCGCGGCCTGGACGTCGACCCGGACGCCGTGCCGGCGTACCGGCAGCTCGCCGGCGAGGACGAGGACGCGGTGATCAGCGAGGTGACCCAGCTGGCGGTGGACGCCGACCGGCACGCCGGCGTCCCGGCCGCCGTGGCGCTGCTGCGTCACCAGCTCGCCGTGCTGCTGCTGCGGTTGAGCCTGCTGCCCGCCGCCGGGGAGCGGGCGACGCCGCGGGCCGAGACGGAGACCTTCCGGCGGCTGTGCCGGGAGGTCGAGCGGGGCTACCGGCACACCCGCCGGGTGGAGGACTACGCCGCCCAGCTCGGCTGCTCGGTGCGTACCCTGACCCGGGCCTGCCTGGCGGTGACCGGCCGCAGCGCCAAGCAGGTCATCGACGAGCGGGTGGCGTTGCAGGCCAGCCGGCTGCTCGCCGCCACGGACGAGCCGATCGCCCGGATCGGCCGGCGGCTCGGCTTCCCCGAGCCGACCAACTTCGGTCGGTTCTTCACCCGGGAGGTGGGGGTGAGCCCGGGCGCCTTCCGGGCCGCCCGCGAGCAACCTCTGCCCGTCCGCATGGTGCGCCCTCGCCCGCCCGCCGACTCCCCCGCCCCGGCCGGCCGGGCATGATGGCACTGTGCAGATCTCCGCGCGCGGCGACTACGCGGTCCGGGCCGCTCTGAGCCTGGCCACCGCGTACCCCACCCTGGTGTCCACCCAGGCCATCGCGGCCGAGCAGGACATGCCCCGCAAGTTCCTCGAGGCGGTCCTGGCCGACCTGCGCCGGGCCGGCATCGTCCGGGCCCAGCGCGGCGCCGAGGGCGGCTACACCCTGGCCCGGCCACCGCGTGACGTCACCATCGGGCAGATCCTGCGCGCCGTCGACGGCCCCCTCGCCGGGGTACGCGGGCTGCGCCCCGAGGAGACCCGGTACGAGGGCGCGGCGGAGAACCTGCCCCGGCTCTGGGTGGCCGTCCGGGCCGCCGTCCGGCAGGTGGTCGACGAGGTGAGCCTGGCCGAGATGGCCAGCGGGAAGCTCCCCGGCCACGTCCGCAAGCTGATTGCCCGCCCCGACGCCTGGGAGCCCCGCTGAAGCCTCAGAGCGTGCTGACCACCTCGGCGTAGTCGAGCCGCGGCAGCCGCTCCCGCCAGGCCTCCGGCGCCGGCCGGCCGATGTTCATGAGCAGCAGCACCCGGTGCCGGCCGTCCGGGAAGAACTCCCGCTCGACCCCGAAGGCGTCGAACCCGGCCATCGGGCCGGCGGCCAGCCCGGCGGCCCGTACCCCGATGAGCAGGTAGCCGATCTGGAGCGCGGCGTTGAACCGGGCCTGCGCCTCCCGGCCGGCCGGGTCGCCGGTGAACCAGTCCCGCGCGCCGGGCCGGTGCGGGAACAGCTCGGGCAGCCGGTCGTGCCAGTCGACGTCGGCGGCGAGCACCGCGGTCAGCGGCGCGCCCGCGGTCTTGTCGCGGTTGCCGGAGCTGAGGTGCGGCAGCAGCCGGGCCCGGGCCGCCGCCGAGCGCAGCAGCACCACCCGCAGCGGCTGGGCGTTCATCGCCGTCGGGCCGTTGCGGACCAGGTCGTGGACGGCCCGCACCTGCTCCTCGTCGACCGGTTCGTCGGTGAACGCGTTGGCCGTGCGGGCCGCGCGGAACAGCAGGTCCTGGGCGGCCCGGTCGAGCGCGAGCAGGTCGGTGGCCGGTGCGCTCACCACGTCTCCGGCCAGGCGCCGAGGGTGGTGGTGTAGCCGCCGCGGTGGTGCACGAGCGGGTCGCCGTCCTCGCCCGCGCCGAGCGCGAGGGGCTCGGCGAGCACGAGGGTGTGGTCACCGGCCTCGATCCGGCGGACCACCCGGCAGAGCAGCACGGCCAGGGCGTCGCCGATGAGCGGCACCCCGAACGGGCCGGCCGCCCAGCCGGGGTGGGCGGCGAACCGGTCGATCCCGCTGGTGGCGAAGATCTTCGCGACCTCCTGCTGGCCGGAGGCGAGCAGGTGCACGGCCACGTGCTCGGCGTGGGCCACGGTCGGCCAGCTCGACGACTCGCGGCCGAGGCAGAACGAGACCAGCGGCGGGTCCAGCGACACGGAGGTGAACGAGGTGGCCGTGAAGCCGGCCGGTGGCAGCGGCGGCAGGCGGCGGCCGGTGTGCAGGCCGGGGGTGGTGACCACGGTGACCGTGGACGCCTGCCGGCGCAGCAGGCCGCGGAACGTGTCGGAGTCGACCGGCCGCAGCTCGACGGTGCCGGCCCCGGGCCGGTCCACGGTGGTCACGCCGTCACCAGCTCTCGGCCGGCGTAGGTGCTCGCCGGGCGGGGCAGCCCGTAGTGCTCGCGCAGGGTGCGGCCGGTGTACTCGTGCCGGAACAGGCCGCGCCGGCGCAGCAGCGGAACGACGTGGTCCACGAAGGCCTCCAGTCCGTGGGGCAGCAAGGGTGGCATGACGTTGAAGCCGTCGGCGGCGCCGTGGGTGAACCAGAGCTCGATCTGGTCGGCGATCTGCTCCGGGGTGCCGGCGACGACCCGGTGCCCGCGACCGCCGCCGAGCCGGCCGATGAGCTGCCGGATGGTGAGCTTCTCCCGGCGGGCCAGGTCCACCACGAGCTGGTAGCGGCTCTGGTGGGACTGCACGGCGCTGACGTCGGGCAGGTCGGGCAGCGGCCCGTCCAGCGGCAGCCCGGTGAGATCGAGACCGGTCATGCCGGAGAGCTGGGCGAGGGCGTGCTCGGGCACGATGAGCGCCTCCAGTTCGTCGGCGAGGGCACGGGCCTCGGACTCCGTACCCCCGATCACGGGCGCGATGCCGGGCAGCACCTTGACGCCGTCGGGGTCCCGGCCGGCGGCGGTGGTCGCGCGGCGGAGCTCGGCGTAGAACGCCTGGCCGTCGGCGAGGGTCTGCTGGGCGGTGAAGACGGCCTCGGCGTAGCGGGCGGCGAACGCGATGCCGTCGGCGGACGAGCCGGCCTGCACGAGCAGCGGCCGGCCCTGCGGCGGGCGCGGGGTGTTCAGCGGCCCGTGCACCCGGAACCGCTCGCCCTCGTGCGCGATCTCGTGCACCCGGTCGGTGTCGGCGAAGACGCCGGCCGCGGTGTCGAGGACCAGCGCGTCGTCCTCCCAGCTGTCCCAGAGCTTGATCGCCACGTCGACGAACTCGGCGGCCCGCCGGTACCGCTCGGCGTGCGCCGGGTGGTCGTCCAGGTTGAAGTTGCGGGCCTCCCGGGCCTGTGCGGAGGTGACGATGTTCCAGCCGGCCCGGCCGCCGCTCAGATGGTCCAGCGAGGCGAACTTCCGGGCCAGGTTGAACGGCTCGTTGTACGTGGTGGAGGCGGTCGCGATGAGGCCGATGTGCTCGGTGGCCGTGGCCAGCGCGGCGAGCAGGGTGAGCGGCTCGAAGACGGCCTGGATGTTGTGCCGGACGGCCGGACCGACGGCGAGCCCGTCGGCCAGGAACACCGAGTCGAGCGTGCCCCGCTCGGCGATCCGGGCCAGCTCCTGGAAGTGCGTCACGTCGGCGACCCGGCGCGGGTCGGTACGCGGGTGCCGCCAGGCCGCCTCATGGTGGCCGACACCCATCAGGAACGCGTTGAGGTGCAGGGTTCGGGACATGGGGTTTCCTCTCAGGCGGTGACGTCGACGCGCCAGGTGGAGAAACGGCGTTCCCCGGCGACGAGGAGCTGGTTGACCACCAGGCCGATGGCGGAGATCGTGATGATGCCGGCGTACATGTCGGGGATCGCGAAGTTGTACTGGGCGTAGTTGATGAGGTAGCCGAGCCCCGCCTTGGCGCCCACCATCTCGGCGGCGACCAGCACGAGGATCGAGTACGCCCCGGCGAGGCGGACGCCGGTGAAGATGGTCGGCACGGCCGCCGGCAGGATCACCTTCTGGAACAGCCGCAGGTGGTTGAGCCCCATCGAGCGGGCCGAGCGGACCAGCAGCGGGTCCACCCCCTTCACCCCGGCGATGGTGTTCAGCAGGATCGGCCAGGAGCAGGCGTAGACCACCAGGGCGATCTTGGAGGTCTCGCCCAGGCCGAGGATGAGCACGAAGACCGGCAGCAGCGCCAGCGCGGCGGTGTTGCGGAACACCTCCAGCAGCGGGCTGAGCAGGTCGGCGAGGGGCCGGTACCAGCCGATCAGCAGGCCGAGCGGGATGGCGGCCGCCACGGCCAGGGCCAGCCCGGTGAGCGAGCGGGTCAGGCTGGCGCCGACGTGGTCGGCGAGCTGCCCGTTGCGCAGCAGCGTCCACCAGGCGGTGAGCACCTCGGACAGCGGCGGCAGGAAGACCCGGTCGACCAGACCGGCGCGGGGTGTGGTCTCCCAGATCGCGGCCAGCACCAGCAGGGCGACGCTGCGGTGCAGGGCCCGGCCGCCGAGGCCGAGCAGCCGTCCCGGCAGGGCGGACGCGGCGGCGGGAGCCGCCGACGGGGACACGGCGGGCCGGGCCGCCGGGCGGGCGGGGCGTTCGGCGATGTCAACCAACGCGGGCCTCCTCTCGTACGGCGGACTGGGCGGCCCGCACCTCGTCGCGCAGCAGCGTCCAGATCTGGTGCCGGTGGTGCCGGAAGGCGTCGGAGGAGCGGACGTCCTCCTCGGCCTCCCGGTCGCCCAACTCGATCTCGATGACCTCCTTGATCCGCCCCGGGCGGGAGGTCATCACGGCGACCCGCTGGCCCAGGTGGACGGCCTCGTCGATGCCGTGGGTGATGAACACGATGGTCTTGCCGGTGGCCTGCCAGATCCGGACCAGCTCGTCCTGGAGCGAGTCGCGGGTCTGCGCGTCCAGCGCGGCGAACGGCTCGTCCATGAGCAGCACGTCGGGGTCGTACGCGAGGCTGCGGGCGATGGCCACCCGCTGCTTCATGCCGCCGGACAGCTCGTGCGGGTAGCGGTCGGCGAACCCGGTGAGCCCGACCAGGTCGAGGTGGTGCGCGATGAGGTCGGCGCGCTCCGCGCGCGGCACGCCCTTGGCCTCCAGTCCGAACGCGACGTTGCCGGCGGCGGTGCGCCACGGCAGCAGCGCGTACTGCTGGAAGACGATGCCCCGGTCGAGGCCGGGCCCGGTGACCGGGCGGCCGTCCACCAGCACCTGCCCGCCGGTCGGCGTGGAGAGCCCGCCGAGCAGGTCGAGCAGGGTGGACTTGCCGCAACCGCTGGGACCGACGACGACCAGGAACTCGCCGGGGCGTACCCCGAGGGTCAGCTCGTCGAGCGCGGTGACCGCGCCGCCGCTGCCCCGCCGGCCCGGGAAGACCTTCGTCACCCGGTCGAAGAGGATCTTGTCGGTGCTCACGCGCCACCGCCGGTGGTGGCGACGTCGTTGAACCTGTTGGTGTAGAGGTCGGCGGGCTTCGGCCGGTCGCCCTTGAGCTCACCGGAGCCGGCCAGCCAGTCGATCCAGGTGGTGAACTCCCGGTCGCTGATGAGGCCGCCCTTGCCGGCCACCCCGCTGGACTTCCAGTACCGCACGAGCGACGGGTCCTCGTTGCGGCCCCGCTTGGCGATGATGGACTCCAGCCGGGCGATGACGGTCTCCCGGGGCTGGGTGCGGGCCCACTCGATGGCCTTGCCCACACCGGTGACGAACGCCCGGACGGTCTCCGGGTTGCGCTTGATGAAGTCGTCCCGGAAGACGTAGCTGCCTCCGCTGAACGCGCCGAGCAGCTCGTAGTCGGTGAAGACGGTGCGGATGCCGCCGGCGGCGACGGCCTTGTCCCGGATCACGCCGCCGAGCACCGCGACGTCGATCTGCCGCTGCCGCAGCGACTGTTCGATGTTGACCGGGGGCAGCGCGACCAGCTCGACCTTGGCGATCTCGGCCGGGGTGAGGCCGCCCTTGACCAGCCAGGTCTTGAGCACCGCCTCGGCGTGGGCGCCGAGGGTGTTCATGCCGACCTTCTTCCCGATGAGGTCCCGGGGGCCGCGGATCGGGCTGTCCTCGAGGACGTAGTAGCCCTGGAAGGTCTGCGCGTCGGAGCCGTAGTAGGCGACGACGGCGGTGATCGGGGCGTTGGCGGCCCGGAGCTTGACGATGGCGCCGTTGAAGGCGCCGCCGAAATCGGTCTGGCCGGTGGCGGTGGCCTGGATGTCGGCGGGGCCGCCGGTGACGTTGCCGATCCAGTTGAGCTTGACGTCGCCGAGGTAGCCGAGGTCGGCGGCGAGTTCGGGGAGGGTCACCTGGCCGACCGAGCCCTGGTAGCGCAGTTCCTTGGTCTGCCGGCCGCCGGCGGCGGCGTCGGCGCCGCAGCCCGCGGCGGCGGTGAGGGCGAGCAGGGTGACGGCGGCGGCGAGGGCACGCCGCGGCGACTGACGGGTCGAGGGCATGGAGAGGTCTCCTGATCTGTCCACGATGCGGTGGCGAGGGCCCGCGAGGGGCGCGTGAGCACGCCGCTGCCGGCCGGGCCACGATGCGCCGGCGACGGGAGCGGACGAGCGGAGGAGATGCGACGACCGAGAGCGGTCAGCTCAACAGAGCGCGCTCGCGTGCCGGACCAGGTCGACGTGCACGCGAGCGGTGAGGAGAAGCTCGTCCCGCTGCGACATGACCTCATGCTGCCGACCGATCTCCGCGCCGGTCAATGGCCTTCCATAGAGTGAGACTTGTATCGCTGGCATTGTTACGACCCGTCACCACCAGCATTTACCGCCCCTTAACACCTACCCGTTGGATAGAGATTGTGACCTGTGGGACGGGCACCGTCCAGACCGGATCCGACCGGGTTTCGCGAACCGTCGTTTCGGGCATGTTCGATCCCGCAGACGCAGGGAGACGAAGGAGGACCCCATGGGCATCCAGTTCCGCAAGCGCAAGAAGTACGGTCCGGTGATCCTCCACTTCACCGAGAACGGCTTCTCGTCCTGGAGCATCAAGATCGGTCGGTGGTCGTGGAACTCCAACACCCGCGCCCACCGCGTGGACCTGCCGGGGCCGCTCTCCTGGAAGCAGGACAAGTCCCGGGCGTGACGTCCCGACGTCGAGCGGGGTGCCGGTGGTTCACCGGCACCCCGCTCGGCGTTCGGGCGGGCTTCCCCGTTCGACCGACGGGAACCCCGCCACGGCGGAGAATCACGGAGTGGCGGACCAGTCCTTCCGGCGGGAGCGGCGGCGGGCCGCGGCGGCCGTCGCGCTGCTGCTGCTCGCCTATTTCGTGGTCCCCGTCGAGCCGGACCCGAACGGCCCGCGGCTGGCCCTGCGCTCGGCCGGCACCCTGATCCTGGTGCTCGTGGTCGCGTTCCTGGTCACCGGCCAGGTACGCCGCCAGCTCGCCGCCACCCAGCCGACCGGCGACGCGGAGACCCGGGCGCTGATCCGGCTCGCCGTCGCGCTGATCGCCGGGCTGCTGGTCTTCGCCCTGGCCGACTACGTCGTGGCGAACAGCCGACCGGGCGAGTTCGCCGGCCTGCGCACCCGGATCGACGCGCTCTACTTCGCGCTCGCCACGCTCACCACCGTCGGCTACGGCGACGTCAACGCCGAGGGGCAGATCGCCCGGGTGGTGGTCTGCGCGCAGATGGTGTTCAGCATCGGGGTGATCGCCACCGGCGCGTCCATCGTGGTCAAGCAGATGACCCAGCGGCCCCGCCCGACCCGGCGCTGATCAGCACGTCCCCGCCGAGCCGGCCGTGCTCGGGGTCGCGGGTCACCGCACCGGCGGCGAGCAGCGAGGCGAGCGCCCGGTTGGCGTCGGCGGCCCGGTAGACCGTCGAGGTGGCGGCGAAGCGGCGCAGCTCGGTCACCGTACGCGGGCCGGAGCGGGCGAGTTCGGCAAGCAGTTCACGGCGCAGCGGGCCGGGTTCGGGGTCGAGGCTGATGTCGAGCAGCCGCCCCGCCGGGTCGGCCGGGTCGCGGTAGCGCACCCCCGCGTACTCGTCGACCGCCCAGAGGGCGTCCTTGACCGCCTCCAGGCCGCGGTCGGAGCCGGTCGCGTAGCCGAACAGCCGGGCCGGTCCGCCGTCGACCGGCACCAGCTCGACCTCGGTGACCAGCGGGAAGCCGGCCCCGGTCAGCGCCGGGCGCAGCGACCGGCCGGGCGCGGTGACCAGCAGCACCTCGGCCGGGCGGCCGGACGCGGCGGCGGCCAGCAGGGCCGGCTCGGGCTCGCCGCCGTCGACCACGGTGAACAGCGGGGCGCCCGCCGCGCCGGCCGCCTTGAGCGCCACCGGGAGGCGGTCCGGCCGGCCCGGCACCACGTGCACGGCGACGTCCGCCGGCAGGGAGGCCTCGGCCGCGCCCAGCCGGGCCGGCAGGTCCGCGCCGCCGTCGGCGAGCACGAGCACGGTCAGCCGCCGGCCACGCAGCCGGTCGGCGAACTCGGCCACCACCCGCAGCGCGGCCTCGGCGCCACCGACGTCGCTTCCGGCGTACGCGAGGGCCAGGGTGGCCCGGCGCGAACGGTGCAGCGCGGCGGGCAACCAGTGGTCGAGTTGCCGGACGAGCAGCTCGCGCAGGACGGCGTCGGTCGACATGCTGCCGTTCTACCGCATGCGCGGTCAGACGGGAACGGAGATGCCCACGCCGCCGCGGGTCTGGCCGCCGTAGCGCTGCCGCTCGCGGTCGAGGTCGAGCCGGCCGATCCGCTTGCGGGCGGCGAGGGCCGCGTCGTCGAGCAGTGCGGCGGGGACGATCCAGACGATCTCGAATTCCAGCCCGTCGGGGTCGCGGCCGTAGAGGCTCTTGGTGGTCCCGTGGTCCGAGGCGCCCACCAGGGCGTCGGCGGCGGCCAGCCGCTCGGCGGTGGCGGCCAGCTCGTCCAGGGTGTCCAGCTCCCAGGCGAGGTGGTAGAGGCCGACGGTGGACCGGCCGGCCGGGGAGGCCCCGGCGGCCGCGCCGATCTCGAACAGGCCGAGGTCGTGGTCGTTGGTGGAGTCGGGCGCCTGCAGGAACGCGGCGCCGCGGAAGCCGTCCGGCGTCATCGGCACCGGGCGGAAGCCGAGCACGTCGCGGTAGAAGGCGACGCTGCGGTCGAGGTCACGGACGTAGAGGACGGCGTGGTTGAGGCGGTGGATTCCCATGACACCGACGGTAGCGCGCTTTTGTTGAGCGTTCAACAATCGGCGCTATGATGGCCGTCATGACCCGGTGGCTGGACCCCGACGAGCAGCGGACCTGGCGCGCGTTCCTCACCGCCTCCCGCGCGCTGATGGACACCCTCGACCGCGAGCTGCAACGCGACGCCGGGATGCCGCACGCGTACTACGAGATCCTGGTCCGGCTCTCCGAGGCCCCCGACCGGCGGCTGCGGATGAGCGACCTGGCCGACGCCACCGGCTCCTCCCGCAGCCGCCTCTCGCACGCCGCCGCCCGGCTGGAGGCCGCCGGGTGGATCCGCCGGGAGGAGTGCGCCACCGACCGGCGCGGCCAGCTCGCCGTCCTCACCGACGCCGGCTTCGCCACCCTGGCCGCCGCCGCGCCCGGCCACGTCGCCGGAGTACGCCGGCACCTGTTCGACGCGCTCAGCCCGGCCCAGGTGGACCAGCTCCGGCGGATCAGCGAGACCCTCGCCGACCACCTGACCGGATCGCGACCAAACTGATCCACAGCGGGGGTTGTACTTACCGTCGTCGGATGAGCACGATGGGGCGTGTCCTCCGGCTTCGCTGACCTGACTGTCCAGGCGCACCACCTGGTGTCCGAAGGCGATCTCACCGGTGCCCAGCAACTGCTCGCCGACGCGCTGAGCGACGCCGACCCCCGTCCCGCCAACGCCTCCGCCGAGCTGGCCGAGGCCGCCGGCCTCCAGGCCCGGGTGCTCGTGGCCCTCGGCGAGCCGCACTCCGCGCGCGGCTGGGCCGCGTTCGCGTACGCGGCGGCCACCCGGCTGTTCGGGCGCTCCGACGAGCGCACGGTCACCGCCGCCGCGACCCTGGCCGCCGTGCTGCACCGGGTCGGCAGCGACGCCCGAGCCGCCCGGCTCTACTCCGACGTCATCATCGAGCTGACCGCCCGCGACGGGCCCGAATCGCAGCGGGTGCTGGCCGCGCACGCCGACCTGGCCACCGTGGAATACGCCCGCGGCCAGTGCGACGTGGCCCGCGACCGGCTGCAGGACGCCTGGGAGCTGCACCGCGAGGTCTACGGCGACGGCCACCCCAGCGGCATCAAGATGCTGGCCAAGCTCGGCGCCATGGAACGCGACTGCGGCGACTACGCCGAGTCCCACGAGCACCTCACGCTCGCCGAGGAGCTGTGCCGGGAGCACCTGGCCGCCGACGACCCGCTGGCCGCCCAGGTCGCCGGGCTGGTCCGGGCCGCCGCCGACCCGGACCACGTCTGCGCCGTGGCCGAGCCCCCGGCCCGCGAGACCCCGGTGGTGCCGGCCGCCCGGCGGCCGGCCGACCCGGACGGTGCCGGCCGGCACCAGGGCGCCGTCCCGCCGCCCACCGAGGGGCCACCCGACCTGCCGCCCTACCAGCCGCCGACGCTCGACGACCCGGTCGAGACGCCGCTCTACCGCCCGCCCGACCGGGCCGAGGCCGCGCACGTGCCGACACCCCGCACCCCGCTCGAGGCCGACGACGAGGCGTTCGCGGACTACCCGTGGCCGCCCGACGAGTCGGCCGAGGAGCCCTGGCGGCCCGGGGAGAGCGCCCTGCCGCCGACCGTGGTGGGGCTGACCGACTCCGACCCGGCGGGCGTACGCGCGGTGCCGGGCGCCGGAGCCGAGGCGCCGTCGCGCTACCTGCCGGTGCACGTGCCCCGGCCACCGGCCGCCGAGCGCCGGACCACGCCGTGGCTGCCGCTCGTGGTGGCCGGGGTGGTGGTCGCGCTGCTGCTCGGCGTCATCGCCGTCATCGCCGGGGTGTCCCGAGTGGACGACCGGCGGGACACGCCGGGCCCCGCGCCGACCGGGAGCGCCTCCTCGGCCGGTCCCACCGCCGGCCCGTCGAGCGCCGCCCCGGCCGCCTCCCCCGGCACCCCGCCCGGGCGGCTCACCCTGACCGACCGGCGGGACAGCATCGTGCTGAGCTGGACCTACCCGGCCGGGGCGGAGGGCCCGGTCGTGGTCGCCGGTGGCCGTTCCGGGCAGCCGCAGCGGACCTTCCTGACCCTGCCGGCCGGCTCGGTCGACTACATCGCCTACGGCCTCGACCGCACCACCGACTACTGCTTCACGGTCGCGGTAGCCTGGTCCACCGACACGGTCGCCCGGACCGGCCCGGTCTGCACGAAACGACGCCGCTGACCGCCGGCTGCCGCCGTTTGCGCCGTATCGGCGGTGGGCCCGCCCCCGGTCTGTGACCCTGGCGGCGTGGGCACAGCACCGGAGGGCGAAGCCGTCGAGTTGAGAGTGCACGGCGTGTCCGGCGGGACCGCGGAGAAGATCCTCGACCATCCGATCGTGGACCGGGTCGCCGGGGACGGCCACGCGGGCTTCTACCGGCCCCGGCCGGGGGCCGGGGCGGCGGGCGGGGCCACCCCCGGGATCGCCGTCGAGGCGTACCGGTGGGGTGCGCTGACGGCCGGGGCCGCGGTGCGGACCGCGTCCATGCTGTTGCTGCTGCCGTTCATGCTGAGCAACCTGGCGGTCCGGCTGCGCCCGGCCGCCACCGGCCGGTCCCGCCTGTTCCGGGTGCTGTGCCGCCTGCTCGCCGGGACGCTGACCGCTGCCTTCGTGCTCTCCGTCGTCGGCGTGACGCTGGACCTGGTCGGCTGGCAGTGCGTGCCCTACGACGGGTGCCGTGCGAACCGCCCCTACCTGTCCTGGCTGGGCCACCTGCCGACCGGCCCCCGGCTGGCCCTGCTGGCCGTCGTCCCGCTGGTCGCGTTGCGCGTCGTCTGGGGCATCGGCGCACGGTCGACGCGAGCACTCGAGGGATTCCGCCCGCCCCAGCCGCATCTGGAGGCCGCCCGCGCGCCCGACCGCCTCGACGTACCGGGATTCTGGGACGACGAGCGGACGCCCGCCTGGCTGCGCCAGATCCACGTGGCGATCGGCGCCGGCACGCTGGACGCCAGCCTGCTCGCCGGGATCTCCGCACCGGACGGTGTCGCCGGGCTGGTGCTGTTCGTCGCCGCCGCCGGCCTGATCGGGTGCGCGACGGTGCTGCTCTGCCTGCCCGTCCCGGCCACCCGGCGAGGGGTCCGCCGTGTGCTGCGCCCGCTGTCGACGGCCACCCTCGGGCTGAGCGCGCTGAGCCTCGGCTACGCCGCCCTGTCGCGCGACGTCCGGTCGCCACCCGGGCAACTGCCCGGCTACGAGGGCGCCGTCGGCGCCCTGCTCGGGGCGCAGGGCGTCCTGCTGGTGGTGCTGGCCCTCGTCACGATGACGCCCCGGGCGACCGGGAGCCGGACCGTCCTCGGCGGGCTCGGCATGCCCGTCGTGGCGGCGGCCTCGGTGACGATCGCCGGCGCCTTCGCCGCCACCCTGGTCTTCCGGGTCGCCGACTTCCTCGACCGTGGCTCCCTGCCCGGCCCGATCTGGCCGGACCCGCCGGGCGTCGCTCCCCTGGACCCGCCGGTCGCCTACTGGTGGGCCGCGCTGGCCGGCCTGGCCGCCCTGCTGATCACCACCGGCGCCGCCTGGCTCACGCTGGTGATCAGCCGGCGGCGGAGGCGGCGGCGCGCCGCCCGGATCGTCGAGCGGGACTACCCGGACGCCGCGCCCGGTGCGGTGTCCCGGCGCGACGTCGTCCGGGAGGCCATCGCCCGCTCCCACGTGACCGACGAGCTGGGCCCGATCCTCGTCACGTTCTTCGTGATGTCCTCGCTGGGGCTGGCCACCATCGCGTTCGACCTGATCGGGGTCGGGCCCACCCAGCTGGTCGCCCGGCTCACCCGGGACCCGGCGGAGACCACCCTGCTGACCGCGTACGTCACCGACGGCGGCGTCTGGCTCATCAGCCTGCTCGTCATCGGCCTCATGATCCTCGCCTTCCGTTCCTACCGGTCGGCGCAGACGCGCCGCACGGTGGCCGCGCTGTGGGACCTGGGCGACTTCTGGCCCCGCACCGTCCACCCCTTCGCGCCGCCCTGCTACGCGGCCCGGGCCGTGCCCGAACTCGCCCGGCGGGTGTCCGCGCTCGCCGCCCGCGGCAAGGTGGTCATCTCGGGCCACAGCCACGGCTCGGTCCTGGCCGCGGCCACGATCCTGCAACTGCCGCCGGACGCCCTGCGCCACGTGGCGCTGCTGACCCACGGGTGCCCCCTGAGCCGGCTCTACACCCGCCTCTACCCCGCCTACCTCGGCCCGGGGACGCTGTGCGACCTGGGCGACCGGCTCGACTGGCGGTGGCGGAACCTGTGGCGGGACACGGATCCCGTCGGTGGGCCCGTCTTCGCCCAGCCGAAAGACGGGCCGGCGGCGTGTGGCGGCGGCGAGTCCGGATCCGTCGACATCCGGCTCCGCGACCCGGTCAACCTGGCGATCGACCCGGCGGACACCGTGCCACCGCCGCTGGAACGGCACTGGCCGTACCACACCCGGACGGCGTACCAGACCGCCGTGCGCGCGCTCGCCGACCGGATCGGCTGACGCCGGTTCAGTCCACCTCGGGGTCGGCCAGCGCCGGCAGCCGCACCGTCACCCGCAGCCCCGGCGCACCCGTCTCCGGCGCGGCGTCGGCCAGCTCGACGGCGCCGCCGGCCCGGCGGACCAGCTCCCGCACGATGGCCAGGCCCAGGCCGGCGCCGCCGGCGTCGCGCGCCCGGGCGTCGTCCAGCCGGGTGAAGCGGGCGAAGACCCGCTCCCGGTCCGCCGCCGGGATGCCCGGCCCGTCGTCGGTCACCGTGACCAGGTGGTACGCCGAGCCGCCCCGCTGCCGGGGCACCAGCGGGTCGGCGTGCGGGCCGGTGACCGCGAGCCGCACCTCGCCGTGCGCGTGCCGCAGCGCGTTCTCCACCAGGTTGACCAGCACCCGGCGCAGCTCCCCCGGGTCCCCCTCGGTCCAGAGCGGGCCGGGCGGCGGCGTGTGGCGCAGCGGCGGGGACGGATAGCGCTCGGCCACCCCGCGCAGCAGCTCGCCCAGCTCCACCGGGCCGACCGTTCGCGGCGCGGGACGGTCCGGCCGGGCGGCCTGCTCGTCGAGGCGGGCCAGCAGCAGCAGGTCGTCGACGAGCCGGCTGAGGCGCTCGGTGTCGGCGAGCAGGTTCTCCGCCACCCCCGGCCAGTCGGTCCCGTCGCCCAGCCGCCGGGCCACCTCCAGCTCGGTGCGCATGTTCGTCACCGGGCTGCGCAGCTCGTGCGCGGCGTCGGCGACGAACGCCCGCTGCCGGTCCCGGGACGCGGCCAGCCGGTCCAGCATGTCGTTGAGGGTCACCGCCAGCCGCTGGATCTCGTCCCGCCCGGCCGGCACGGGCAGCCGCTCCGCCCCGGCGCGGCCGGTGATCTCGGCGGCCCCGCTGCGCAGCGCCTCCACCGGGCGCAGGGTCGCCCCCACCACCCGCCAGGCCACCACGGCCAGCCCGGCCACCAGCAGCGGGAAGCCGACCAGCAGCAGGTTCCGGACCACGTGCAGGCTGTGCCGGACGTCGGACATCGACTTGGCCACCAGCACGGTGAGCGGCTCGTCCGGGGTGCCCGCCGGCACGGTCACCACCCGGACCGGGCCGGTCAGGCCGACCCGCCGCCCGTCCACCACCAGCCGCTGGCGCTCCCCGGCACGCAGCTGGTCGGCGCCGAGCATCGGCACCAGCCGATCGGCGTCGATGGAGGCGGCCCGGATCCGGCCCTGACCGTCGACCACCTGGACGCGGAGCTGGCCGCCGGCCACCGGCAGCGGATCGGGCAGCGCGTCCTCGGCGGCCAGCAGCGCGACGGCGTCCGCGGTGCGCAGCGCCTCGGCGTCGACGGACCGCTGCAACGTCCAGCCGAGCGCGCCGAGCAGCAGCGCCCCACCGAGCGCGAACCCGAGGACCAGCCCGAGCACCCCGAGCGCGAGCAGCCGGGACCGCAGCCCGAGGTCCGGCAGGAACGCGCTGAGCCGGCGCCTCATGTGGCCAGCCGGTAGCCGGCTCCGCGGACCGTCTCCAGCCGGTCCCGGCCGATCTTGCGGCGCAGGTAGCCGACGTAGACCTCGACCGCGTTCGGGGCCGTTTCCACCGCGGCGTCCCAGACGTGGTCCAGCAGCTCGGTCTTGGAGACCACCTCGCCGGGGCGGCGCATCAGATAGGCGAGCAGGGCGTACTCGCGGGCGGTCAGGGCCACCTCGGCGTCGGACCGGGTCACCCGCCGCCGCGCCGGGTCCAACCGCAGGTCGCCGACCGCGAGCACGGCCGGGCGCTCCGGCGCGCCGCGGCGCAGCAGCGCCCGCAGCCGGGCCAGCAGCACCACGTACGAGAAGGGCTTGGTGAGGTAGTCGTCGGCCCCGCAGTCCAGACCGTCGGCCTGGTCGTACTCGCCGTCCTTGGCCGAGAGCATCAGCACCGGCAGCCAGCGCTCCTCGGCGCGCAGCCGGCGCACCACCTCGTAGCCGGAGAGGCCGGGAAGCATCACGTCGAGGATCATCGCGTCGTAGTCGCCGTGCCGGGCGGCGTCCAGCCCGCCGGGGCCGGTGGACTCGACGTCCACCACGAAGCCCTCGGCCTGCAGACCCCGCCGCAGCGACGCGGCGAGCCGCGTCTCGTCCTCCACCACCAGCACACGCACGGGGTCAAGGGTGCCATCCGGTGACACCCCCTAGGGAATCTCCTCAGCGCTCTCACAGCGACCCTGGTGCAGCATCTACCGTCAGGAGGTGCACACCATGTCCGTACTGAAGAACCGCGCCGTGCTCCGCTGGCTGGTCCCGGTGACCGCGGGGGTCGCCGTGATCGGGGGCGGCGCCGCCGTCGGCACGTTCGCCGCCGGGGCCGACCCGGCGCTGCCGCCGCGTACCGCCGCCCAGCTCCTGGAGGACCTGCGGACGTCCCGCCTCGACGGGCTCTCCGGCACCGTCGTGCAGCGGGCCGACCTGGGGCTGCCGCCGATCGCCGGGCTGATCGGGCAGGCCGCCGGGAACGAGCTGGCCAGCCTGGTCAGCGGCACCCACACGCTGCGCGTCTGGTACGCCGGCCCGGAGCGGCAGCGGCTCGCCCTGGTCGACACGCTGGGTGAGCGGGACGTGCTGCGCGACGGGCGCGACGTCTGGACCTGGGACAGCCGGGCCAACAGCGCGTCGCACCGGAAGCTGCCGGCGGACGCGAAGGACCTCGAATCCGCCCCGGCCACGCCGGCCGACGCCGCCGACCGGGCGCTCGAGGCGATCGACCCGAGCACCGCGGTCACCGTCGGCCGCTCCGCCACCGTCGCCGGGCGCAGCGTGTACGAGCTGGTGCTGACCCCGCGCGACCGGGACTCGCTGGTGCACCAGGTGCGGATCGCGCTGGACGCGAAGGAGCACGTGCCGCTGCGCTTCGAGGTGCTCGCCGACGGGGTGGACGAGCCGGCGTTCGAGGTGGCGTTCACCCAGGTCGACTTCCGTACCCCGGACGCCGACCAGTTCCGGTTCAACCCGCCGCCCGGCGTGACGGTCAAGGAGGCGCCGGCGGGCGACGAGCGCGGGCCGGCCGGCCGGCAGCGCCCGGAGCGGGGCGAGGACGGGCCGGACGTGCGTACCGTCGGGACCGGCTGGACCACCGTGCTGGTGGCGAAGCTCGACGTGGCCGGCGCGTCCGGCGCGAAGCCCGGCGCTGAGCCCGGCGCGAAGCCGGGGCCGGACGCCGACATGGTGGCGAAGGTGCTCGGCGGGTTGCAGCGGGTCAGCGGCGACTGGGGCAGCGGCCGGCTGCTCTCCGGCAAGCTGTTCAGCGTGCTGCTCACCGACGACGGCCGGGTGGTGGCCGGCCTCGTGCGGCCGGAGCGGCTGTACCAGGCGGCGAAGGGCTGAGATCCCGCAAGCGGGCCTGTCGGGGTCCGGTCGGCGTGTGCCGGCCGGGCCCCGCTCTCGTGTGCCAGCCTGTGGTGTGACGTGGTCGCGGACGGCCGGCGGGGCTTGGTCCGACAGGCTGCCGCGCGGTATCTTTCTCAGTTCAAACACAAAAAGGAATGGCTCCGAAAGCCATTCCTGCCGCAATTCTAGGCGATGAGGAGCCGGCTTGTCAACGCACTCCGACGTGTCGGGTGAGCTGCACCAGGACGACGAGATCGGTAGCGAGCAGAAGTACGTCTCGATGCTCTACGACCGGCTGGACGGCATGCGGGACCAGGCCGCCCGGCGGCTCACCGAGGAGCTGCGCACCACCGGCGGCACTCAGCAGGCCCGGTCGCAGCGCGACCACACCGTGCGGATGTACGCCGAGCAGGTCGAGCAGTTCTCCGCGGTGGAGGCCGGCCTCTGCTTCGGCCGCCTCGACGGCGACGACGACTCGTGCCGCTACATCGGCCGGATCGGCATCTTCGACGCCTCCGGCGACTACGACCCGCTGCTGATCGACTGGCGCGCCCCGGCCGCCCGCGCCTTCTACCTGGCCACCGCCGCCAGTCCGCAGGGCGTGCGCCGGCGCCGGCACCTGCGTACGCGGGAGCGGAAGGTCACCGGGCTCAACGACGAGGTGCTGGACATCGCCGCCGCCTCCCCCACCGCCCACGAGGAGGTGACGGGCGAGGCGTCGCTGCTCGCCGCGCTGAACGCCGGGCGTACCGGGCGGATGCGCGACATCGTGGAGACCATCCAGGTCGAGCAGGACCGGATCATCCGGGCCGACCTGCCCGGCGTCATGGTGGTGCAGGGCGGGCCGGGCACCGGCAAGACCGCGGTGGCGCTGCACCGGGCCGCGTACCTGCTCTACACCCACCGGCAGCAGCTCTCCACCCGGGGCGTGCTGCTGGTCGGGCCCAACCCCACCTTCCTGCGCTACATCTCCCAGGTCCTGCCGGCGCTGGCCGAGACGGGCGTGCTGCTGCGTACCCAGGCCGACCTCTTCCCCGGCGTGCACGCCCGGCGCACCGAGCCGGCGGCGACCGCGGCGCTGAAGGGCCGTGCCGTGCTGGCCGAGGTGCTGGCCAACGCCGTGCGGGACCGGCAGTGGGTGCCGGACGAGCCGCTGGAGATTGAACTGCCCCAGCGGGAGGTCCTCACGCTCGACCCGGAGACCGTCCGCCAGGCGCGGGAGCGGGTCCGCCGCACCGGCCGCCCGCACAACCTGGCCCGGGCGCTGTTCGACATCGAGATCGTGCACGCGCTCGCCGACCAGGTGGCCGAGCGGATCGGCGCCGACCCGCTCGGCGGGGAGAACCTGCTCTCCGAGGCCGACCGGGCGGAGATCCGCCGTGAGCTGCGCGACGAGCCGGAGATCCGGGCGGCGCTGGACGAGCTGTGGCCGGTGCTCACCCCGCAGCGGCTGCTCGCCGACCTCTTCGCCTCGCCGGAGCGGATCGCCGCCGCCGCGCCGATGCTGACCGGCGAGGAGCGGGCCGCGCTGCACCGGGAGCCGGGCGGCTGGACGCCGGCCGACGTGCCGCTGCTGGACGAGGCGGCCGAGCTGCTCGGCGAGGACGAACGCGCCGCCGCGGCCCGCCGGGAGCGGATCCGCGCCCTGGAACGCGAGTACGCCGAGGGCGTGCTGGAGATCTGGCGGGGTTCCCGTTCGATCGACGTCGAGGACGAGGCGGACGGCGGCGAGATCCTCGGCGTCACCGACCTCATCGACGCGGGCCGGCTCTCCGAGCGGCAGGAGGAGGCCGACCGGCTCACCACCGCGCAGCGTGCCGCCGCCGACCGCACGTGGGCCTTCGGGCACGTGATCGTCGACGAGGCGCAGGAGCTGTCGCCGATGGCCTGGCGGCTGCTGATGCGCCGGTGCCCGAGCCGGTCGATGACCATCGTGGGGGACGTGGCGCAGACCGGCGCGCTCGCCGGCACGCCGTCGTGGCAGGAGGCGCTGGCGCCGTACGTGGCGGACCGCTGGCGGCTGGAGGAGCTGACCGTCAGCTACCGCACCCCGGCCGAGATCATGGCGGTCGCCGCCGAGGTGCTGGCCGAGATCGACCCGGCGCTGCGCCCACCCCGCTCCGTACGCGCCACCGGCGTGCCGCCGTGGGACCGTGCGGTCCCGGCGGACCGGCTCACCGCGGAGCTGGTGGAGGCGACCGCGCGGGAGGCGGCCGGGCTGGCCGACGGCCGGCTCGGGGTCATCGTGCCGGCCGGCCGGGTGGCCGAGCTGGGGGCGGCGGTCGTGGCCGCGCTGCCGGAGGCGACCGTCGGCGAGCAGCCGGAGCTGGCGAACCGGGTGGTGGTGCTCACCACCGAGCAGGCCAAGGGCCTGGAGTTCGACTCGGTGCTGGTGGTGGACCCGGACCGGATCGTCGCCGAGTCCCCGCGCGGCCACAGCGACCTCTACGTCGCCCTCACCCGCGCGACCCAGCGACTCGGCATCCTCCGCACCTCGTGACGACGGAGGGGGCGGCCCAAGCCGCCCCCTCCGTTCGCCTGCCCGGTGTCAGCCCGGGTTGGCCTGGTCGTTGGTGAAGTTGCCGACCTGGCTGCCGGACGACGAGGCGTCGCTGGTGGAGCCGCCGGCCGGGGTGCTCAGGCCGCCGGTGGTGGCGTCGCCCGTGGTGGTCGGCGCCACCCTGCCCCGGTGCTGCTCCGGTTGCCGGGCCAGCCGGCGGACGCTGGCCGGACCGGCGGTGCCGCCGGTCGTGGTGACCGCGCCCTGGCCCCGGGTGGGACCGCCGTCGCGCAACACGTTCGGGTCGACCGGGGCGTGCGCCGGGTCGTCGGGATCCTCCTCCTGGATGACCCGGAGCACGTCGGTCTGCGGCACGGTGACCTCGTCCAGCGCGCCCTCGCCGTAGACACCGCCGGCGACCCGCTCCTCGGCCCGCCGGGCGGCCTGCTGCCGCATGTCGTCCTCACGCACGTGAACCACCTCGCAGGTTTCTCGGGATCCTCGTTGCGTGCCCGACGGCCGGCGGCTGAAACCGGCCGGCCCGCCCGACCGGCAGCGGCGCCGGTTACCTGCCCGGATGTCGGGTTCCGGTGAGCCCGGCGAGTGCTCCTATTCGGCCGCGGGGCGGCGTTACCTCGCCGGGGCCAGGGGTAGACGGAGGGTGCCCCCGCCACAGTGCGCGAACCGTGCCGTGGCCGACCTGCGGCAGCGGGGCGGGTGGTGTGCAGAGAACGACTCATCAAATCCTGAGGAGGACCAGATGAGCACGCAGGCTGCATCCGCGAGGCCGATGAACCGGCCGGCACAGGACATGTCCAACCGGGCCGGGATGCAGGAGACGCCGACCCGCCCGATGCCGATGATGCAGGACGGTCACCGGCAGGCGATCCAGTCGCCCGGCACGGAGACCAAGCCGTCGTTCGCGACGACCGAATTCTGGGTCTACGTCGCGTCCGTGGCAGCCGTGCTGGTGGCGTCCTACCTGGTCGGCAAGAACTCGGTCGGGGTGGACATCTTCCGCGCACCGCAAGCCTGGTTCTTCATCACGCTGCTGACCATCGGTTACCTCGGTAGCCGCGGTCTGGCCAAGGCCGGAAGCAACTTCCGCAGCGGTGAGGAGCGCAAGGCCCGGCACTGACCGGAGCCACTCCTGAGACGACGATGCCCCCGGGGATTCACCCCGGGGGCATCGTCGCGTGTGGTCACTCCCCGCCGAAGTCCCCGAAGTCGCCCTCGAAGGCGTCCTCGATCAGCTCACCGGCGACCAGGCCGCCCGCCACGCCGAGCGCGGCGCCCGCCACCATGCCCCCCATGCCGGAGCCGCGGTGGCCGTGGTGCCCGCGCGGGGCACCGAAGCCGTGCGCGCGCAGGTTGCCGTAGCGCGAGGTCGTCTCCCGCAGCCAGCCGTCCACGACCTGGACCCAGTCGGTGCGGCCCGCGTCGCTGTGCGGTACGGCGTAGCGCCCGAAGGCGTCGTGCCCGGGGGTCAGGAAGCCGCCGCGCTTGTCGCACTCCAGGATCACCTCGACGCCCTGCTGGCTGGTGACGAAGGTCAGCTCGACCTCGTTGGTCACCTGCGCGTACTGGGGTGCGGCGTAGAACTCGATCTCCTGGTAGAAGGGCAGCGTCTGCTGCACCCCGCGGATGTGGCCGCGCTCCAGGTCGGCGTGCTTGAAGCGGAAGCCGAGGGCCTGGAAGGCGTCGAGGATGCGCTCGTGGATGGGCAGCGGGTGCACGGCGACCTGGTCCAGGTCGGACTTGTCCACGGCCCGGGCCACCGCCAGCTCGGTGCGCAGGCCCATGGTCATGCCGTGCAGCCGCTGGCCGTACACGTCGGTGACCGGGGTCTCCCACGGCACCGGGAGCTGGAACGGGATGGACAGCTGCTGCTTCGGCGCCAGTTGCAGCGGGCCGCTCACCGACATCCGGTGGAACTCCATGACGCCCGCGTACTCGGTGTCGCCGCTCTCGATCT
Organism: Micromonospora sp. NPDC005707; assembly: GCF_040631005.1. NCBI lineage: Bacteria > Bacillati > Actinomycetota > Actinomycetes > Micromonosporales > Micromonosporaceae > Micromonospora > Micromonospora sp. NPDC005707. The sequence goes on along the minus strand of NZ_JBEXYR010000006.1, from coordinate 271,617 downwards.
CGACCCGGGTGACCAGGCCGACGGTGATCTGCTCGATGCTGGCCGGCGCGTCGCCACCGACCAGGTTGACGTGCCCGTCCAGGGTCAGGCCCGGCCGGGTGTTGGGGTTGGTCAGCACGGTGTCGACGCTCGGGCCGCCCACGCCGAACGCGCTCAACATCTTCTTGAAGACCATCGCCACTCCGCTTCCACCGTCGGCGCGCTCCACCCTGGAACGCAAGGGCCACGAAGGGGACCCTAACCTGGGCGCCTGTGAAGTGCCTGAAAGTCAGGGCCGTCAGTCGACGTCGACGACGACCAGCTCACCGACCTGCTCGCCGATCTGCCGGCGCCCCTCCGGCGGCAGTCCGGCGTCGGTGACGAGCAGGTCGGCGTCCTCCAGCGGGGCGATGGTGGCGATGCCGATGGTCTCCCACTTCGTGTGGTCGGCGAGCACCACGAGCCGCCGGGCCGCGCCGATCAGCCGCCGGTTGACGGCCGCCTCCAACAGGTTGGGGGTGGTGAACCCGGTGCGGGGGCTCATGCCGTGGACGCCGAGGAAGAGCAGGTCGACGTTGAGGGCGGCGATGGCCGCCTCGGCCACCGGCCCGGTCAGCGCGTCCGAGGGGGTACGGATGCCGCCGGTGAGCACGACGGTCTGGTCGGCGCGCGGGTTCTGGTAGAGGGCGTCGGCCACCGGGATCGAGTTGGTGACCACGGTCAGCCCCCGCACGTCGGCGAGCCGGGCGGCCAGGGCGGCCGTGGTGGTGCCGGCGGAGAGCGCGATGGCCATGCCGGGCTCGACCAGGCCGGCGGCCCGCTCGACGATGGCCCGCTTCTCGGCCTGCTGCCGGATCGACTTGGCGGCGAAGCCCGGCTCCTCGGCCGAGCCGGGGCCGGCCAGCGTCGCTCCCCCGTGGACCTTGTCGACCAGGCCCCGCTCGGCGAGCACCTCCAGGTCCCGCCGGATGGTCATGTCCGACACCCCGAAGCGGCTGACCAGGTGGCTGACCCGGACGCCGCCGCGCTGGCGGATCAGCTCCAGGATGGCGCTCTGCCGTTGCTGGGCGAGCATCGGACCTCCTTCAGGCGCGGCACGGTACGCGGGATCAGGCGGCCTCGGGACGGGCCGAGGGTTCCTCGCGGACCACCGCCACCTCCCCCGCCGGAACCACCAGCTCGCCGTCGCACCGGCCGCCGCCGAGGAGTTCGGCCCCGGTGGCCGCCAGCCGGGCCTCGGCCCCGGTGTGGTTGACGACGAACAGCCAGCTCCGGTCGCCGGACCGGCGGCGGACCACCTCCACCCCCTCCGGCGCCCGCACGGCCGGGCCGGCGCCGGCCTCGGCGAGCAGCCGGGCGACCAGCCGGTCGGTGGCCGCCTGGTCGAGCCGGGTGCCGAGGTACCAGGCCGCGCCCGCGCCGACCGCGTGCCGGGTCAGCGCCGGCACGCCGGGCAGCGGCCCGTCGGCGTACGCGGCGAGCACCTCGGCGCCCTCGGCGTGCAGCCACTCGGTCCACACGTCGGCGGTCGTGCCGTCGTCGAGGTGGACCGACTCGCCCTCCCGGAGCGGGAAGAACTCCTCGGTGCGTACGCCGAGCAGGTCGCGGAAGGCGCCCGGGTAGCCGCCGAGCCGGATGTGGTCGTGCTCGTCGACGATGCCGCTGAAGTAGGTGACCAGCGCGGTCCCGCCCGCCTCGACGTAGCGGCGCAGCGCGTCGGCGTCGGCGTCGCGCACCAGGTAGAGGGTGGGCACCAGGACCAGCCGGTAGCGGGACAGGTCGGTGGACGGGTGCACCACGTCGGCGGTGACCCCCGCCCGCCAGAGCGCGCCGTGCAGCGCGGTGAGCCGGTCGGCGTAGGTCACGTCGACGCTGGGGTGGGAGTCGAGTTCGGCGCCCCACCAGGCCTCGTAGTCGAAGAGGACGGCCACGTCGGCGTCGACCCGGCTGCCGCGCACCTCGGCGAGGGCCGCGAGGTCCGCGCCGAGCCGGCAGACCTCACGGAACACCTTGGTCTCCGGGCCGGCGTGCGGGACCAGCGCGGAGTGGAACTTCTCGGCGCCGGCACGGGAGGCCCGCCACTGGAAGAACAGCACCCCGTCGGCGCCGCGCGCCACGTGGGCGAGGCTGTTGCGGCGCAACTGCCCGGGGGTCTTGGCGACGTTGCGCGGCTGCCAGTTGACGGCGCTGGTGGAGTGCTCCATGAGCAGCCAGGGACCGCCGCCGGCGACGCCCCGGGTGTGGTCGGCGGCCAGCGCGAGCCCGACCTGCGGCTGCGGGTCGGCGGCGGTGAGGTAGTGGTCGTTGGCGACCAGGTCCACGTCGGCGGCCCACGAGTGGTAGTCGAGGTGCTTGATGCCGGTGCCGATCATGAAGTTCGTGGTGACCGGCTGGGTGGTGAGCCTGGTCAGCACCTCCCGTTCGGCGCGCAGCTGGGCGCGCTGCTCGTCGGAGGAGAAGCGCAGGTAGTCCAGCTGCTGGGTGGGGTTGGCGAACGTCGGGGCGCTCCGCGGTGGGTTGACCTCGGCCCAGTCGTGGTAGCGCTGGCTCCAGAACGCGGTGCCCCAGGCGGCGTTCAGGGCGTCCAGGTCGCCGTAGCGCTCGCGCAGCCAGCCGCGGAACGCCTCGGCGCTGACGTCGCAGTAGCAGTGCACGTTGTGGCAGCCCAACTCGTTGGAGACGTGCCACATGACGACGGCCGGGTGGTCGGCGTACCGGCCGGCGACGGCCTCGACCAGGGCGAGCGAGCGCTCCCGGAACACCGGCGAGCTGGGGCAGTACGCCTGCCGCCCGCCGGGCCAGAGGATCGTGCCGTCGGCGCGGCGGGGCAGCGTCTCCGGGTGGTGGTGGGCCAGCCAGGGCGGTGGGCTGGCCGTGGCGGTGGCCAGGTCGACGCTGATCCCGCCGGCGTGCAGCAGGTCGAGCGCCCGGTCCAGCCAGCCGAACTCGAAGCGGCCGGGAGCGGGTTCCAGCAGGGCCCAGGAGAAGATCCCGACCGAGACGAGGTTGACCCCGGCCCGGCGCATCAGCTCGACGTCCTCGACCCAGACCTCCTCGGGCCACTGCTCCGGGTTGTAGTCGGCGCCGTACCAGATCTGCTCGCCGTGCCAGTTCCGCATGACAGCAGAGAGTGCCGCCGAACGCCACCCAAGTCAACACTTTCCAACATCGACAGAAATTCCAACGTTTACCTTGTCCCGCCGTTGTCACAACTGGGTTATCGCTGTCCTTCCGACCTCTTGACAGCGCCGAAGCAAGGGGTAGCTTCAACCGCCACCGGCTGTTTGTGTTCGGACGTGTGGATTCACGGTGGATCTACGCCGGCCGGCATGAACACCTATCCCCGCCACCGATCACGGCCCTTGGGCGCAGCGCACCTCTTCCACGCAGGAGGCACAATGTCCCGTCCCCGTACCGAAGCCGAGTACCTCGCCCGACTCGTACCCCCGTCCGTCGCCGGCCTGAACCGCCGCTCGCTGCTCGCCGGCGCGGCCGGCGCGGGCACGCTGCTCGGCACGGGACTGCTCGCCGGCTGCGGCTCCGACTCCGACTCCGGCGCCGGCTCGAAGACCGTGTCGATCGGCTCGAACGCCTCGGACCCCACGCCGAAGGACGTCCTCGCCAAGCTGGCGGCCGGCTTCCAGACCAAGTCCGGGGTCACCGCCAGCATCAACACGGTCGACCACAACACGTTCCAGGAGAACATCAACAACTACCTGCAGGGCAAGCCGGACGACGTGTTCACCTGGTTCGCCGGCTACCGGATGCGGTTCTTCGCCGCCAAGGGCCTGGCCGGCGACGTCAGCGACGTCTGGGGCAAGCTCTCCGGGTTCTCCGACGCGTTCAAGAAGGCGTCCACCGGCGACGACGGCAAGCAGTACTTCGTGCCGGCGTCCTACTACCCGTGGGCCGTCTTCTACCGCAAGTCGGTGTGGCAGCAGCGCGGCTACCAGGTGCCGAAGACGCTCGACGAGTTCAACACGCTCGGCGCGCAGATGAAGAAGGACGGCCTCAACCCGATCGCCTTCGCCGACAAGGACGGCTGGCCGGCGATGGGCACCTTCGACATCCTCAACCTGCGGATCAACGGCTACCAGTTCCACGTCGACCTGATGGCCGGCAAGGAGGCGTGGACCTCCGACAAGGTGAAGAAGGTCTTCGACACCTGGGCGGGCCTGCTGCCGCTGCACCAGCCGGACGCCCTGGGCCGGACCTGGCAGGAGGCGGCCCAGTCGCTGCAGCAGAAGAAGAGCGGCATGTACCTGCTCGGCCTCTTCGTCGCCCAGCAGTTCAACGAGAACGAGCAGGACGACATCGACTTCTTCACCTTCCCCGAGATCGACTCCACCATCGGGGCCAAGGCCCTGGACGCGCCGATCGACGGCTACATGATGGCCCGCAAGCCGAAGTCCGAGGCCAACGCCAAGAAGCTGCTGGAGTACATCGGCGGCGTCGACGCCGCGAACATCATGGTGAAGGGCGACCCCGGCACCCTGGTGGCCAACACGGGCGGGGACACCAGCGGCTACACCGCGCTGAAGAAGAAGGCCGCCGAACTGGTCGGCTCGGCCACCGAGATCGCCCAGTTCCTCGACCGGGACACCCGGCCGGACTTCGCCTCGACCGTCATGATCCCGGCGTTGCAGCAGTTCATCAAGGACCCGAAGGACATCGGCGGGCTGCTCACCAGCATCGAGAACCAGAAGAAATCGATCTTCACCAGCTGACGGCGGAAGGGGGAGGACAGCCATGTCCGACCTGCCCCTGATCCAAGCGGATCGCGCCGTGCCGCCGCCGGCCGCGACCACCACCAGGCGTGGTCGCGGCCGCCGGCTACGGCTCCTGTCCGGCACCGACCGCGTGGTGATCACGCTGATGGTGCTGGTGCCCCTGCTGCTCGTCGTCGGCCTGGTCTGGCTGCCGGCGGGAGCGACCGTGCTGCTCTCCGGCACCAACTGGGACGGCATCGGCCCGCTGGGCGAGATCGACTGGGTCGGTCTGAAGAACTACGACGACGTGGTCAACATCTACCCGCCGTTCGTGCCGGCCGTGCAGAACAACCTGCTCTGGCTGGCCGCGCTGTTCGTGGTGGCCACCCCGTTCGGGATGTTCCTCGCCGTGCTGCTGGACAAGGAGCTGCGCGGCAGCCGGTTCTACCAGACCGCGCTCTACCTGCCGGTGGTGCTCTCGCTGGCGCTGATCGGCTTCGTCTGGCAGCTCATCTACAGCCGCGACCAGGGCCTGCTCAACGCGCTGCTCGGCACCCAGACCGACTGGTACGGAGACCCGAACGTCAACATCTGGGCGGTGCTGTTCGCCGCCGGCTGGCGGCACGTCGGCTACATCATGCTGCTCTACCTGGCCGGCCTGAAGGGCGTCGACCCGTCGCTGCGCGAGGCCGCGGCCGTGGACGGCTCCTCCGAGGCCAGCACGTTCTTCCGGGTGGTCTTCCCGGTGATGCGACCCATCAACATCATCGTGCTGGTGGTGACGGTGATCGAGTCACTGCGCGCCTTCGACCTGGTCTGGGTCATCAACAAGGGCCGCAACGGCCTGGAGCTGATCTCCGCCCTGGTCACCCAGAACGTGGTGGGCGAGGCCAGCCGGATCGGCTTCGGCTCGGCGCTGGCGACCATCATGCTGGTCGTCTCCCTGGTCTTCATCACCCTCTACCTGTTCACCGTGATGCGGGAGGACCGGCGATGAGCAGCGCGACCCTGACCCGCGCCAACGACACCGCGGCGCCGCCCGCCCGCCGCCGGCCGCTGCGGCCGGCCCGGGTGGTCCTGCACGTCTTCCTCGCCGCCGTGGCGGTCGGCTGGCTCTTCCCGATCCTCTGGGCGGTGCTGACCTCGCTGCGCTCGTACGAGTACACGGCCACCCACGGCTACGTCTCGCTCGGCGGCTGGACCCTCGACAACTACGTCACCGCGTGGCGGACCGCCGAGTTCGGCAAGCACTTCCTCAACTCGGTCTACATCACCGTGCCGGCGGTGCTGCTGACCCTCTTCCTCGCCTCGTGCGTGGCGTTCGTGATCGCCCGGTTCAGCTGGAAGTTCAACATCGTGCTGCTCGGCCTCTTCACGGCGGCGAACCTCCTGCCGCAGCAGGCCCTGCTCATCCCGCTGTTCCGGATGTTCACCGAGATTCCGCTGCCGGCCTTCCTGAGCGACTCGGAGCTGCTCTACGACAGCTACTGGGGGCTGATCCTGGTCAACGTCGCCTTCCAGTGCGGCTTCTGCGTCTTCGTGCTGAGCAACTACATGAAGGCCCTGCCGCATGAGCTGTACGAGGCGGCCATGGTGGACGGGGCCAGCGTCTGGCGGCAGTACTGGCAGGTGACCATGCCGCTGTGCCGGCCGGCTCTGGCCGCGCTGGCGACGCTGGAGGTGACCTGGATCTACAACGAGTTCTTCTGGGCCACCGTGCTGATGCGCACCGGCGACAAGTTCCCGGTGACCAGCTCGCTGAACAACCTGCGCGGCGAGTTCTTCACCGACAACAACCTCGTCTCGGCCGGCTCGGTGCTGGTCGCCATCCCCACCCTGGTGATCTTCTTCCTGTTGCAGAAGCAGTTCGTCCGGGGCCTCACCTTGGGAGCCAGCAAGGGATGACCATCGTCCACCTGCGCCGCGCGCGGGCCAGCCTGGTGCTCGACGCGCGCGGTCCCGGCCTGCCCCGGGTCGTGCACTGGGGCGCCGACCTGGGCCCGCTGCCCGCCGACGACCTGCCCGCGCTGGTCGACGCCACCGTCCCGCCGGTGGTGCCGAGCAGCTTCGACGCGCCGACCGTGCTGTCGCTGCTGCCCGAGGCGAGCGCCGGCTGGAGCGGCCGCCCGGGCCTGGCCGGGCACCGGGACGGCCGGGACTGGTCGACCGCCTTCCGCCTGGCCGGGGTGGACGTCGCCGACGACGTCCCGGAACCGGGCCGCGTGACCGGGGGTGGGGAGGCTGTCCGCGTATCCGGGGAGGAGCGGGACCGCGGCGGGGCCGGGGCCGCGCGGGTGACCGTGCGGGCCGCGGACCCGGGCGCCGGGCTGTCGCTGACCGTCGAGATCACCCTGACCGCCGCGGGGCTGCTCACCGTGCGGCACCGGCTGCGCAACGACGGCGACCGGCCCTACGAGGTACGCGAGCTGACGCCGGTGCTGCCGGTGCCGGCGGTCGCCACCGAACTGCTCGACCTGACCGGTCGCTGGTGTCGGGAGCGCACGCCGCAGCGGCACCCGTGGCCGATGGGCGCCTGGGTGCGCGAGGGGCGGCACGGCCGGACCGGGCACGACGCCACCCTGCTGCTGGTCGCCGGCACCGCCGGGTTCGGCTTCGGGCACGGCGAGGTGTGGGCCGTGCACACGGCGTGGAGCGGTGACCACGTCACGGTGGCCGAGCGCCGGCCTACCGGCGAGGCCACCCTGGGCGGCGGTGAGCTGCTCGCCCCCGGCGAGATCGTGCTCGGGCCGGGCGAGGAGTACGCCACTCCCCTGCTCTACGCGGTGCACTCCGCCGAGGGGCTGGACGGGCTCAGCGACGTGCTGCACACCCACCTGCGGGCCCGCCCGGAGCACCCGCGCGGCCCGCGGCCGGTGACGTTGAACGTGTGGGAGGCGGTCTACTTCGACCACGACCTGGACCGGCTGAAGGGTCTGGCCGACCGGGCCGCCGAGGTGGGCGTGGAACGCTTCGTGCTGGACGACGGCTGGTTCCGCGGCCGGCGGCACGACCGGGCCGGGCTCGGCGACTGGTGGGTCGACGACGAGGTCTGGCCGGGCGGGCTGCAACCGCTCATCGACCACGTCCGCAAGCACGGCATGCAGTTCGGGCTGTGGGTCGAACCGGAGATGGTCAACCCGGACTCGGACCTGTTCCGGGCCCACCCGGACTGGGCGCTCCAGGCACCCGGCCGGCTGCCGCCCGAGTGGCGGCACCAGCAGGTGCTCGACCTGGCGCACCCGGACGCGTACGCGCACCTGCTCGGCCGGCTGGACGCCGTGCTGAGCGAGCACGACGGCATCGCGTACCTGAAGTGGGACCACAACCGGGACCTCACCGAGGCCGGGCACGGCGGCCGGCCGGGCGTGCACGCGCAGACGGTCGCCGTCTACCGGCTCCTCGACGACCTGCGCGCCCGGCACCCCGGCGTGGAGATCGAGAGCTGCTCCTCCGGTGGCGCCCGGGTCGACCTGGAGATCCTGCGCCGCACCGACCGGGTCTGGGCCAGCGACTGCAACGACGCCCTGGAGCGGCTGTCGATCCAGCGCTGGACCGGCCTGCTGCTGCCGCCCGAGCTGATCGGCACCCACATCGGACCGGAGCGCTCGCACACCACCCACCGGGTGCACGACCTGGGCTTCCGGGCGGTCACGGCGCTCTTCGGTCACCACGGCATCGAGTGGGACATCAGCGGGATCGGAGCGGCCGAGCGGGCCGAGCTCGCCGCCTGGGTGGCGCTGCACAAGCGGCTCCGCCCGCTGCTGCACGGCGGCCGGGTGGTCCGGGTCGACCACCCGGACCCGGCCGTCCAGGCCCACGGCGTGGTCGCCCACGACGGCTCCCACGCGGTGTACGCGGTGTCCCGGCTGACCACGTCGGTGGCGCAGGTGCCGGGCGTGGTGCGGCTGCCGGGACTGGACCCGGCGCGGCGCTACCGGGTGCGGCCGCCGGCCGGGGTGCCGGAGCCGGCACTGCTGGAACTGGCGCCGCCGGCCTGGCTGGCCACGGGCGGCGGGGTGACGCTGAGCGGGTCGGTGCTGGGTTCGGTGGGACTTCAGCTGCCCGCCCTGCATCCGGAGCAGGCGCTGCTGCTGGAGGTCGGCTCGGTCGAGTGAGGATCGGGTGCGGGCGTCGCCGCCGGGGGACGACACCCGCACCCGGAGCCCATCGTCAGGCGGGCGGGCGATCGGTCCACTCGGTGGTGAGGGTGAACATCCTGCCCTCCGGCGCCGTGATCCGGGCCCCGTCGGCCGTGACGAAGAAGTTGGTCCTGCGGATGCGGGCGGTGGCCGGGTCGACGACCAGCCGGGCCGCCCAGTCCGCGTCCAGGCGGATCAGCAGGCCCTCCCCGCCCTCGGTCGCCCCGGTGCTGGTCACCTCGGGGTACCCGCCGACGGCCTGGAAGGCGGCGGCGCGGACCTTGGGAGGCGCGGGCAACTGCGCGATCAGGGACAGCAGTCCGTCGAAGACCATCTGCTCCCGCATCGCCGCGTCCGGCCGGCCGGCGCTCGTCCGGATGTCGCTGTCGCGCACGAGCTCGCCGATCCGCTCCTTCAGCGCCGCCGGCTCGGTCGGTAGCCGCTGAAGTTCGTCGAAGCTGACCTGGGGGCCACCCAGGCGGAACGGTACGGGTCCGGCCAGTTCGAGAACCTTGCCGCCGGTCTTGCCGCCGCGTACCCAGGTCCGGCCGTCACGCCGGGTCCAGCTCTCCGACCGCCAGTCGGGGGCCTCGGTCCGCAGGTACCAGTAGGCACCGGAACCGGCCGGGGTCCTTCCCGCGGTGGTTGCGGCGGCGAGCAGGATCTGGTGGCCGGCCGGGCCCGTCCCGACCGGGGCGGAACGGCCCCCCGCGATCGGGGCGGCAGCTTCGGGGCCGGCGGCACCGATCACCACCACGGCGGCGGTCGCCGCGGCGGCCGCGGTCAACGCCGAGGCCAGGATCAGCCGGCGCCGCGGTCGGCGCCGTGGAACCCGCTCGGCCGGGGGTCGGTGAGGGTGGATCTGGGTCATCACGAACTCCTGGATCAACCGATGGCGGTCGCCCGGCAGGTCCCGCTCCGCCGGGGCCGGCAGCAGGCCGGCCAGATCGCTACGTACGTCTCTCGCGTCGGCATTCATCGGGCCTCCTCCTGAGCGAACCGGACCGCGATCGTGCGGTCGACCGGTATCTGTCCACGGCTCACGGCGGGTTCCCGGATCTCCCCGGACGACTGGAGCTTCCCGGCGGTGACGAGCTTCCGCAGCTTGCCGCGGGCCCGGGACAGCCGGGACCGCACCGTCCCGACCGGCACGCCGAGCGCGGCCGCCGCCTCGGCGTAGTCGAGCCCGGACCAGACGCAGAGCGCGAGCACCTCGCGCTCCGGCTGGCGCAGGGCGGCCAGAGCGGTACGGACCTGGACGAGCCGTTCCCGGTCCCGGAGACGGCCGACCACCTCCTCGGCGAAGTCCGGCACCACCTCCGGCGGAGGCAGCCGGGCCAGCGCCCCGGCGTGTCGGCGGGCGGCGCGGCGCACGTTGCGCGCGACGTTGGTGGCGATGCCGAGCAGCCAGGGCCGCAGCGAACCGGCCTCGCCGTCGACGTCCACCCGCTCCCGCAGCCGCCAGGCCTCCAGGAAGGTCAACGACACCACGTCCTCGGCCACCGACCAGGCACCGGTCAACCGGAATCCGTGGTTGTAGACCGACCGGGCGTGGTCGTCGAACAGCTCCCGGAACACGTCGGGGTCGCCGGAGCGGATCCGGGCGCGCACACTCATCTCCACATGTCACACCTGTCCGCTCGGCCGCCGCGGTTCCCGACGAGATTCTTCATCAAGAACCGTCCCGGCCCAGCGACGAGGACTGACCGGGCGCAGCAACCGAGAGCCACCACATCTGCCTACCGCGTGGTATCGGAAGCGGCTCGGAAATTCCGGGTGCCGGGCCGTCCGCAGTGGGCACACTCGCGTCCGTGGCGTGCGCTGTCACGGTTGAGCGGCGGGCAGCACTTCCGGAAATTCTTGACTCCACGTCGGCGGCGGGCAAATACTTGCGCCGCCGACAGACCTCGATGTCCATCGATGTCAAGGTCCGGCCAACCCACCACCATAAGGAGGGCTCATCCGCATGTGGAGCAGAACACTTCCGTCGCCGCGATCCCTGGCCGCGGATCTCACCGCGGCCGCGCTGGTCGCGGCAGGCAGCCTGGCCGTCACGCTCGCCGCCCCGGCCGCCCCGGCCCGGGCCGCCGCCTGTAACGGGTACGTCGGGCTCACGTTCGACGACGGCCCGTCCAACAACACCCCGGCCCTGCTCACCGCGCTCCGGCAGAACGGGCTGCGGGCCACGATGTTCAACCAGGGCCAGTACGCGGCGGCCAACCCGGCCCAGGTGCGGGCGCAGGTCAGCGCCGGGATGTGGGTCGCCAACCACAGCTACACGCATCCGCACCTGGTCCAGCAGAGCCAGTCGCAGATCGAATCCGAGATCTCCCGCACCCAGCAGGCCATCGCCAACGCCGGCGGCGGCACGCCCAAACTGTTCCGCCCGCCGTACGGCGAGACCAACTCCACCCTGCAGTCGGTCCTGGCGAGGTACGGCCTGACCCAGATCATCTGGGACGTCGACTCGCAGGACTGGAATGGGGCGAGCGTCGACGCGATCGTGCAGGCCAACGCGCGGCTCACCAACGGCCAGGTCATCCTCATGCACGACTGGCCCGCCAACACGCTGGCCGCGATCCCCCGGATCGCGCAGGGGCTGGCCGGCCGCGGCCTGTGCGCCGGCATGATCTCCCCGCAGACCGGCCGCGCCGTGGCGCCCGACGGTGGCGGCGGTGGCGGTGGCGGTGGAAGCAGTTGCACCGCGACGCTCTCGGCCGGGCAGCAGTGGAGCGACCGCTACAACCTGAACGTCTCGGTGGCCGGCTCCAACACCTGGACGGTCACCATGAACGTGCCGTCCCCCGCGAAGATCATCAACGTCTGGAATGTCAACGCCACCTGGCCCAACGCCCAGACGATGGTCGCCACACCGAACGGCAGCGGCAACACCTTCGGCGTCACCATCCAGCACAACGGCAACCGGACCTGGCCGACCGTCTCCTGCGCGGCCGGCTGACGCCGGAAAATTTCTTCCCGACGGATGTCGAGAAGCGGGGTGGCAGCTTCTACCGGAGGGTGGAAGCACCGACAATCGGTGCTCGGGCGTGAGGAGCCAACCGTGAAGTACATGCTGCTGATGCAGTTCAGCGCCGCCGGGACCGACTTCCCCTCGATCGACACCTGGACGCCGGAGGAGATCCGGGCGCACATCGGGTTCATGGGGGAGGTCAACGCGAAGCTCGTCGCCGACGGGGAGTTCGTGCAGGGCGAGGGCCTGGGCGGGCCGCAGCAGGCGCGGATCGTCCGGGCCGGCGAGAACGGCGCGCCGGTGGTCACCGAGGGGCCGTTCGCGGAGACCAAGGAGTTCCTGGCCGGCTGGTGGATCGTGGACTGCGAGACGCCGCAGCGGGCCGTCGAGATCGCGGCACACATCTCCACGGCGCCCGGGCCGGGCGGGCGTCCGCTGAACATGCCGATCGAGGTGCACCCCGTCATGTCGGCGCCGCCGCAGGAGCTGTGACCCCTGGGCGTACCGGACCACACCGTCGAGGACCTGCTGCGCGAGCTGGCGCCGCAGGTCCTCGGCGTGCTCGCCCGCCGGTTCGGTGACTTCGCCACGGCCGAGGACGCCGTGCAGGAGGCGTTGCTGGCCGCGGCCACCCAGTGGCCGGTCGAGGGGCTGCCGGAGCATCCGCGCGGCTGGCTGGTCCAGGTCGCGTACCGCCGGATGATCGAGCTGGTCCGGGGCGAGGCGGCCCGCCGGGACCGGGAGGACCGGGCCGCCCGGCGCGGCGGCGACGACCGGCGGACCGCGCCGGCCGCCGACGAGCCGCTGACCGCGGACCGGGACGACACCCTCGTGCTGCTCTTCCTCTGCTGTCACCCGACGCTGTCCACGGCGTCGGCCATCGCGCTGACCCTGCGCGCGGTCGGCGGGCTCAGCACCGGCGAGATCGCGCGCGCCTTCCTCGTCCCCGAGGCCACGATGGCGCAGCGGATCAGCCGGGCCAAGCAGCGCATCAAGTCCTCCGGCGTGCCGTTCCGGATGCCGGCGGAGGAGGACCGGCAGCCCCGGCTCGCGGCCGTGCTGCACGTGCTCTACCTGATCTTCACCGAGGGGCACACCGCGAGCCTCGGCGACGACCTGCGCCGGGTCGACCTTTCCGAGGAGGCGATCCGGCTGACCCGAGCCATGCACGCGCTGCTGCCCGGCGACAGCGAGGTCGCCGGGCTGCTTGCCCTGATGCTGCTCACCGATGCCCGGGCCGCCGCCCGCACCGGGCCGTCCGGGGAGCTGATCTCCCTGGCCGAGCAGGACCGCTCCCGGTGGGACGCCGCCGCGATCGCCGAGGGGACCGCGCTGGTCACCCGGGCCATGGCCCGGGGGCCGGTCGGGCCCTACCAGGTCCAGGCCGCCATCGCCGCCCTGCACGACGAGGCGCCGGCCGCCGAACGGACCGACTGGCCGCAGATCCTCGCGCTCTACGGGGTGCTGGAACGGCTGGCGGAGAGCCCGGTGGTGTCGCTCAACCGGGCGGTGGCGACCGCCATGGTGCACGGCCCGGCCGCCGGGCTGGCCGCCCTGGAGGCGCTGGCCGCCGACCCCCGGCTCACCGGGCACCACCGGCTCGACGCGGCCCGGGCCCACCTGCACGAGATGGCCGGCGACCGGGACGCGGCGGTGGCGCACTACCGGGCCGCCGCGGCCCGTACGGCCAGCCGCCCGGAGCACGAGTATCTGCTGATGCGTGCGGCCCGCCTGGCCACCAGCCATCCATACGGCGGCGAGCAGGCAGGCCCACTCCCGGGCTCAGCAGCACACCGGAGGGAAGCGGGTACGACAAACGGTCCCTCTGCTGGAGAAGGACCGTGAGGCGATGAGATCAGGCGCGTCCGCTTGCTGTCAGCGCTGGTTGTCCTGGTTGTGCCGAAGGGCTTCTTCGAGCTGGTCTTCGAGGATGATGATCCGGCAGGCGGCTTCCAGGGCGGTGCCCTGATCGACCATCTCCCGGGCCCGGGCGGCGAGGCGGAGCTGGTAACGGGAGTATCGGCGATGGCCGCCGGCCGACCGGAACGGGGTGATCAGCTTCGCTTCGTCGAGGCGACGGAGAAAGTCCGGCGAGGCGCCGGTGATCTCCGCGGCGCGGCCCATCGTGTAGGCGGGGTAGTCGTCGTCACCGAACATGTCGTCGGGTTGGGCCATACACGTACCTCTCCATGACGAGGGCCCCGGCGCTTTTCAGCGCCGGGGCCCGGGGTTACGGGTCAAAACACCATCTACCGGCAAGTTCGTCGGGTTGTCGTATCCGCACCTGCCGCCGTCGGCGGCTTGGGGTGCGAGGATCGCATAAGCGTGACCGGAGACCACCTCTCGTTCGATGGAAACTGCGGTGTCCGGCTCCAGAGCTGAACCGCGTCCTGGAGACGGGCGATCCAACGGTGTTCGGGCCCTCCCTTTCCTCTGCTTCCAATTTCTGTGGTGCTTGTCGTGCTGCCCGCCGGTGCCGGAGCCCCACGCGACTTCATGGCCCCATCCACGTGCGGCAGGACTGTCTCCTGCCAGGCGAGCCCTGAACCTGCATCGGCCCACCTGGCTGCCCTGACCTGGAACTACGTCAGGGTCTTGTACTGCTTCGTCTGCGTGTTCGCTGATCTCTGCTGTCAACGACAGGAACATTAGCCAGGAGCGACGAGAATGTCTAGCGGTTCGGACCTAGATTTTCTAGACGCACGCCCCCTGCTTCAGCGATCACGCCGGGGCGCACCCGGGAAGGGTGGTGGCCGGGTCCGTGCGGACCCGGCCACCGGTGGCGCTCAGCTCGCGGTGCAGGTCACCGCGGGGATCGTGTTGCTGCCGTTCCAGCTGCCGATGAAGCCGAACGAGGTGCTGGCCCCGGCGCCGAGCCGGCCGTTCCAGTCCACGTTGCGCGCGGTGTACGCCGCGCCGCTGCCGCTGACCGTGGCGTTCCAGGACTGGCTGACGGTCTGGCCGTTGGCGAACGTCCACTTCGTCGTCCAGCCGCTGATCGCGGCCGCGCCCGCCGTCACCCTGACCTCGCCCTGGAAGCCGCCCTGCCAGGAGTTGACGATCGTGTAGACGGCGGTGCAGCCGGCCGGCGGTCGGGTGGGGCCACCGGTCGGGCTGGTCGTCGGGCTCGGGCTGGTGGTCGGGCTCGTGGTCGGGCTCGGCGAGGTGCCGGCGTAGACCGACGCCTCCCGGGCGGTGGCCTTGATGCCGTTGGCACCGTTGAAGATCCGCTGACCCCAGGTGGTGAGCTGGTTCGGGTCGAAGTTGGTGACCATGTCGAGGTACTCGACGCCGCCGCCGTTGCCGCTCCACGACCAGCCGAGGTAGCCGATCCCGTTGGCCTGGCTGTAGGCCAGGATGGTGTCCTCGTCCGGGTTGCCGTCGGAGTGGTTGAAGCCGAACTCGCCGACCACGATGGGCAGGCCGGCGGTGCGGAACCGGCCCAGGTAGTCGGTGATCTCGGCGGCGGTGTCGAAGACGCCGTACATGTGGATCGAGAAGACGGTGTTCTTCTGCGGGTCGGCCGCGAAGACCGAGGCGGCGTTGTCGCGCATGGTGAACGACCAGTCCTGGCCCCAGTTCGGGGCGTCCACCATGATCGTGTGGGTCAGGCCGCCCGCGCGCAGCCGCTTGACCGCGTTGGCCGTGTCGGTGGCCCAGGTGCCGTAGCCCTGGTTGCCGTACGGCTCGTTGCCGATGTTGACGATGACGTACTTCTCCTGACCCTGGAGGGCACTGGCGATGCTGAGCCAGTAGTCGACCGCCCGGTCCAGCGTGATCGCGCCGCTCTGCTCGCCGTACCCGGTGGTGTCGTGCACCTCCAGGACGCAGATGAGCCGGTTGGCCTTGCAGAGCGAGATGACGTTGGCGACGTCGGCCGTGCTGTTCTTCGGCCAGCGGTCGCCGCTGGCCAGCACCACCCGCACGGTGTTCGCGCCGAGCGCCTTGATGTTGGCGAACGAGCTGGTCTGCTGCGCGTACCAGGTGTGCGCGTGGTTGACCCCGCGCATGACGAATTCGGTGCCGTTGGCGTCGTAGAGCCGGCCGTTCGCGACGGAAAACCCGGCGGCGGCGTGGGCCGGCTGCCCGAAGGCGAAGACGGCGGCGAGGACCGTCAGCAGGGCGACGCCCGCGACGGAGAGCAACTTCTTCATGGCTGTCCTCAGGGAGGTCTCCCCCGTGCCCAGGTGGGGGTGCGGTGATGGTGACGAGGGCGTGGCGGCTGAAGCCCGGCAGCCGCCGCCCGACTCCCGGCGGACGCACGCATCAGCGTAGGGCTATGGATCGGGGAAGGCAACCGGTTAAGCAGATCGGCTATCCGGGGTGGCGGCCTGCGGCGGCCCATGTCGCCACGGGCCGCCGCAGGGGCGGTCATCCCCACCACAGGATGGTGCGCCACCGGAGTCTGAACCGGTTAAGCGGGACTGTAGGCAGCATCCCCACCGGCGTCAAGACGCTGGGCCGCCGAAGCGGACACCAGGGTTGACCGTCGCTGCGCGGGGTAACCGGTGACGATCCGCCCGGAAGGAGAGGTGCCATGGTCAACGTCGGCTACACCCTCATGTGCGAACAGGCCGGACCCAAGCAGCTGGTCGACCACGCCGTCCGCGCCGAGGCCGCCGGCTTCGACCACCTCGTCATGTCCGACCACTACTCCCCCTGGCTCGACTCGCAGGGCCACTCCCCGTACGCCTGGTCGGTGCTCGGCGCGGTCGCCCACGCCACCAGCCGGGCCGAGCTGCTCTCCTTCGTGACCTGCCCGATCCGGCGCTACCACCCGGCGGTGGTGGCGCAGAAGGCCAGCACGATCGGTGTGCTCTCGGACGGGCGGTTCACCCTCGGCCTCGGCGCCGGGGAGAACCTCAACGAGCACGTGGTGGGCGGGTGGCCGCACGTGCAGCAGCGGCACGAGATGTTCGAGGAGGCCCTCCAGATCATCCGGCCGCTGCTCAACGGCGAGACGCTGACCTTCTCCGGCAACCACTTCGAGGTGCCCGACGCCTACGTCTGGGACCGGCCCGGGCGCCCCGTGCCGATGGCCGTGGCCGCCTCGGGCCGGCAGTCCGCCACCCTCGCGGCGGACTACGCCGACGCCATGATCGCCACCGACCCGCTGCCGCACCTCGTCGAGATGTACGAGGAGGCCGGCGGCGCGGGCCGCCCCCGCTACGGGCAGGTGGCCATCTGCTACGGCCCGGACGAGGCCGAGTGCCGCAAGATCGTGCACGACCAGTTCCGGTGGTTCGGTCTGGGGTGGAAGGTCAACGCCGACCTGCCCGGCCCGGACGCCTTCGCCGCGGCCACCCAGTTCGTCCGCGAGGAGGACGTGGCCGAGGGCATCTCCTGCGGGCCGGACGTGGACCGGCACGTCGAGGCGTTCAAGAAGTTCGTCGACGCGGGATTCACCCACGTGGCGCTGGTCCAGGTCGGCGGGGACAGTCAGCCGATGTTCCTGGACTGGGCGCAGGAGGAGCTGCTGCCCCGGCTCCGCGAGCTGTGACGGGCCGGGACGTCCGGCTCTCGCCACCGGGGCGCTTCGGGCCGGCGGAGCTGCGGCTGGCCCTGGCCGCGCCCCGGCCGGCCGCCGGCCTGACCAGCGAGTTCCGGCTGGTCGACGGCCTGCGTACGCACACCCGCCGGTCCGCCGACCCGGGCGGCGACGGGCCGCCCGTGGTGCTGGTGCACGGCCTGGCCGTCTCACACCGCTACCTCACCCCGCTGGCGGTGGCCCTGTCGGCCACCCACCCCGTGTACGTGCCGGACCTGCCCGGCTTCGGGCTGACCGAGCGCCCCGGCTCGGCGTACGACGTGACCCGGCACGCCGCGTTCCTGACGGACTGGCTGGCCGCGTACCGGTTGGGGCCGGTCTGCCTGCTCGGCCACTCGTTCGGCGCGGAGGTGGCCGCGGCGCTCGCCGCCCGCCGCCCCGACCTGGTTAGCGCGCTGGTGCTGGCCGCCCCGACCAGCGACCCGGCCGCCCGTTCCCGGCGCGGCCAGGTCGGGCGGTGGCTGCTGGACACCCTGCGGGAGGCGAAGTGGCAGGCGCCGATCCTGCTGCGCGACGTCCTCGACGCCCGCCCGTGGCGGGTGTTCGCCACCCTGTCCCACTCGGTGCGCAACCCGGTCGAGGCGGACCTGGTGCGGGTCACCGCGCCGACGCTGGTGCTGACCGGCAACCGGGACCCGGTCGTACCGGCCGGCTGGCGCGCGGAGGCCGCCCGCCTGGTACCGGGCGCCCGGACGGCCGCCGTGCCGGGTGCCGCGCACAACGTCGCCACCACCGCGCCCGGACAGGTCGCCGACGCGATCCGCGACCTGCTCGCGCCCGTCCTGCGAAGGTGAGTCCATGCGCATCGGAAACACGGAGATCCGGCCCCTCGGCGGCGGTCTCGGCTGCCTGCTGATGATCCTCTTCTCGATCGTCGCCTCGATCGTGCTGACCGTGCTGCTGAACCTGCTCGTCTGAACCGACTCCGGAGCCCGGACGGCAGTCCCGTCAGCCGGGCGCCAGCGCCAGGTCGGCGACCACCGGATAGTGGTCGGAGGCGCTGTCCGCGTCGCCGCCGCGGACCACCCGGACCGCGCGCGCCGTCGCGGCCAGCGCCGGCGTGGCGAGCAGGTAGTCCAGCCGCATCCCGGCGAACTCCGCCCCGCCGTGCCGGGTCGGCACGGTCAGCCCGGCCGGCTCGCCACCGCCGGTGTGCGGCCACAGGTCGACCAGTCCCGCGTCGAGCAGCCGGGCCACCGCGCGGGTGTCGACGGTACGGCCGTCGCGGCGCAGGTGACGCCGCCGGTAGAGGGGGGCGAGCCCGGCCAGCCGGGCGGTGTGGTCGACGGCCGGCTCCAGGGTGTTCAGGTCACCGGCGAGCAGGGCCAGGGCGCCCCCGGTCCGCCGCACCGCCGCCGCCAGCCAGTCGGCCTCCATCCGTCGCCGCCCGCCGGAGAAGGGATTCAGGTGGGTGCTGAACACGGTCAGCGGGCCGGACCCGGTGGCCACCTCGACCCGGGCGGCGGCGTGGTGGAACGGGCGGCGTACCCGGCCCGCGCGGAGCACCCGCAGCGGCGGGCGAACCAGCACCGCCACCGCCTGTCCGAAGCAGGACCGGGCCAGGTGGGGCACCAGGCCCGTCCGCTGCGCCAGCTCGGCGAGCCCGCCGTCGGAGTCCAGACCGCGCAGTTCCTGCAGGGCCAGCAGGTCGGGACGCTGGTCCGCGACCACGGCGACGATCCGGTCCCGGCGGTCGGTGCCGTCGCGGTCCCGCCCGCCGGTCCGGATGTTCCAGGTCATCGCCCGCAGCATCGGCGCCCGATCACTCCTCGCGGCCGGCCCGGGCCAACTCGTCGTCCAGCTCGTGCACCTGCTCCGACTCGATGGCCGGCCGGTTGCCCTCGCGCACATCCGCGTTGGGGCGCACCACCCACCAGAGCAGCGAGAGCCAGAGCGCGCCGAGCAGGATCGCGCCCATGAAGTCGGTCGGGTGGTGCATGCCCCGGTACATCCGGGAGGTGGCCACCCCGACCGGCATGATCACGGCCATCGCCACGAACAGCCAGCGCCACCAGCGGTCGGTGCGCGGCAGCACGATGATCGCCATGGCGGCCCACAGGCAGATGGTCGCCGCGATGTGCCCGGACGGGAAGGACGAGGTGGGCATCTGCCCGTCCAGGTTCTCCACCGGCGGGCGCGGCCGCTCCACCACCCGGGCCGTGGCCAGGAAGAGGCTCAGCTCACCGAACATCGCCAGCACCACGAACAGCACCGGTCGCCACCGCTTCCAGATCGCCAGCACGATCGGGCAGAACACCAGCGAGACCAGCAGGATGGCGTGCGTGTCGCCGAACTTGCTCCACCACCAGCTCAGGTCGGTGAGCGCGTCGGTGCGCCGGTCGGCGAACCAGTGCGGCACCTCGGTGTCCAGGGTGTCGAAGACGGTGCCCTTGGCGTGGTAGCTGACGTACATGCCGAAGGCGTAGAGGGCGCCGAAGACGAGCACCCAGCCGACCAGCAGCTCGGCCACCGACGAGCGGGGATGCTCCAGCAGGTGCTCCTCGGCCGGGGCGGGCGTGATCTCCTCCCCCGCCTCGGGCTCCAGGCCCTCCGTCAGCGGCGGCACCGGCCGGCCGCGCTCGCGCCGCCACAGCCGGAAGGCGTACGCGGTGACGCCCAGCCAGGCCGCGCCGAGCAGCCAGCCGCCCAGGACGTCCGAGACGAAGTGCACGCCCAGCGCGATCCGGGTCAGCCCGATGAGGACGACCAGCAGGCCGGCGACGGCGATGGCCGGCTTGCGCCAGCGCGGGGCCACGGCCGGCAGGAACACCAGCAGCAACGCCCCGTACGCGACGAACGAGCCGAGCGCGTGCCCGCTCGGGAAGCTGTTGCCGGGGGCATGGGCCACCGGCACGTCCACCACCGGGCGCAGCCGGCCGACCAGCGCCTTGAGCGACGGGTCGAGGATCAGCCCGCCCACCCCGGTGATGATCAGGTAGACGGCCAGCCGGGACTGGCGGCGGATCAGCAGGCCGACCACCGCGATGGTGACCAGCCAGACGAGCACCGGCCGCCCGCCCAGGTCGGTGACCGCCTGGAGAACGGTGACCAGCGGGTGGTGCGGCGCCACGAGCCCGTTGAACCACTCGGCCGCCTCGTGGTCGGCGTGGTAGAGCGGGCCCCAGTGGAACCGCACGAGCATGAGCAGCACGCCGAACCCGACGCCCGCGCCGGCCACGACGAGCAGCCCCGCCAGGCTCCGCTCGGCGAAATGGCCGAGCGGGCGGCGAGTCGCCTCCTTGACCGCGGTCACCCCGCACCTCCCTCGTCTGCTGCGAGGCGCGCAGTACCCGATTCGCGCTCCGCGTACACGCCGGACGGCGGCACGACGTCAGAGCGCGGTCATCTCGCCGGTGTCGAGGACCTCCTCGCGCTCGGCCTCCGGCTCCCAGAGGTCGGGCTGGGCGGGCTCCTCCACCCCGATCCGCATCGCCTCCAACTGGGCGGCGAAGGCCAGCCCGCCGAAGAGCGCCATCCCGGTCAGGTTGGCCCAGAGCAGCAGGGCCATCATGCCGGTCAGCGCGCCGTACGTCTGCCCGAATCCGCCGCTGTACTTCACGTAGGCGGCGAGCAGCAGGCTGGCCAGCCACCAGAGCGCGGTGGCGATGCCGGCGCCGAAGAAGAGCCAGGACAGGCCGGGCTGGTTGCGCCGGGGGGCGTGCCGGAACAGCACCGCCACGGCGAGCACGGTCAGGCCGAGGCTGAGCGGCCAGCGGACCACGTCCCACGCCGCGTGGGCGAAGTCGCCCCACTCGTAGTGCCGGCGTACCGAATCGCCCATCGCCCGGCCGCCGACGAGGATGAGGAACCCGGCCAGCGCGGGCACGCCGGCGACCAGCGCGAGGACCGCGGCGCGCAGGTACTTGAACAGGGCCGGGCGGTCCCGCTCGACGCCGTAGATCCGGTTGGCGCCCCGCTCGATCTGCGCCATGGTGGTGGCGAGGGCGATCAGACCGGTCAGCAGGCCGAGGGTGAGCGCCAGCTCGCCGGCCCGTTCGGTGCGGTCGGTGTCGGCCAGCAACTGCTGGACCACGGACTCGCTCTGCCCGGGGGTGATCGCCAGCACCGTGTCGGCGACCACCTTGCCGCCCTCGTCGGCGCCGAGGTCGGAGATGAGGCCGGTGAGCGCGATGAGGAACGGCACCACGGCCAGGCAGAGCTGCAACGCGAAGGCCCGGGAGTGGCTGAAGCCGTCGCCGTAGCGGAACCGGATGAAGGCGTCCCGGAGCAGGCACCAGCCGCCGTGGCGGCGCAGCGTGCGCCAGGCGTCGTCGGCGGACAGCTCCTCCCTCGCCATCAGCCGGGTCTCGGGGACCAGCTTGGTGCTACTCACGGCGGGCCTCCTCGACCAGCCGTTCGCCGCGCTCGGCGGCGGCGTCGGCGTCGACCGACAGGTCGGGGTGGCGCGCCGGCCGCGGCACGCAGAGCCAGAGCGACCCGGGCCGGATCTCGATCTTCAGTGACCGGCCCGGCTCGATGAGGTCGCCGTCGAGCTGCCGGGGCTGGGCGCGGTTGCTGGCGATCTCGACCGTGCGGGCCCGGAACACCTCCATGCGGGGCACGCTGCCGCGCCGCCGCAGCACCGCCCAGCCGAGGGCGAGCCAGTGGCCGAGCGTCCGCGGGGTCAGCACGGCCACGTCGAGCCAGCCGTCGTCCGGCTCGGCGTCGGTGAGCAGGCGTACCCCGCCCTGGAGCCGGCCGACGTTGCCGACCAGGACCGAACGGGCCCGGCGGCGCAGCGGCGGCCCGCCGTCGATCCGGATGGACACCCGCATGGGGCGGTCCCGCAGGTGCTTGGCCGCCCCCACCACGTAGGCCGGCCAGCCGATCCGCTTCTTGGTCGTCTCGGAGGTGGAGTCGAGCATCTGCGCGTCGAAGCCCATCCCGGCCATCACGGCGAAGCACCGGTCACCGACCGCGCCCACGTCGAGCCGGCGCACGCCCCGCTCGACGGCGACCTCCAGCCCGGCGGCGAGGTCGCCGGAGAGGCCGAGGTTGGCGGCGAGCAGGTTGCCGGTGCCCTGGGGCAGCACGGCCAGCGCCACGTCGGTGCCGGCCAGCGCCGTCACGCACGCCATCACGGTGCCGTCACCGCCGCAGGCGAAGACCACCTCGGCGCCGGCCTCGACGGCCGCCTCGGCCTGGCCCCGACCCGGGTCCTCCACCGTGGTCTCGTACCACGTTGGCGCGGGCCAGCCGGCGGCCGTGAGGGCGCCATCCACCGTGCGGCGGAACCCGTCGAGATCGGTCACCTTTGTCGGGTTGACCACCACGGCCGAGCGCGGTGCGGGATTGTCCGCGGTCAACGGGCTCTTCTCGTCTCCACCGTCCACGGCGCAAGTGTGCAGCACCCGGGGCGGCTGAGCGACCCGACGCGGGCGGACGTTGCGAGAACCGCAATCAGGTTTGAATCCGGCCGGCCTCCGCGGCGGCCCCGGTCGACAGGCCGACACGTCGCCGCGACCTGCCGATCCGCGACCCGGACCGGTGCTACGGTCCGCTGGTGTTCCGCCGCCGCCCGCTGGACCAGCCGGTCCAGGCCACCCGCCGGCTGACCGTCGGCCGGCTCACCCTGGAGATCGCCGGGGGCAGCGTGGTCGGGCACCGCTACGCGGAGAACTTCGACGTCCTGCACGTCGACCCCGAGCTGCCGCTGGCCGCGGTCGCCGACGGGATGGGCGACGGCGAGGGCAGCCGGGCCGCGGGCGCCACCGCGATGACCACCTTCGTGGCGCAGGTCCGCGCCGGCTGGCCGGCCCTCGACGCCGCCCGGCTGCGCGCCGCGACGGCCGAGACCCAACTCCGGGTACGCCGGGTCGGCGCGGGGCTGGCCGGGCTGACCGGCTGCACGCTCACCGCCCTGGTCGCCGAGCCCGACGGCGGGCAGGGCTGGCTGGTCCAGCTCGGCGACTCGCGGGCCTACCGGCTGCGCGACGGGCTGCTGGAACTGGTGACCGTCGACCACACCATGGCCTGGCTCGGCCTGCTGCACGGGTGGTGGCCACCCGACTCGCCGGAGGCGGCCCGGGCCCGCTACCAGCTGCTGCGCTACGTCGGGCACCCGGACAAGCCCGAGCCGGACCTGCTCGCCGTGCCGCTGCGCAGCGGGGACACCTGGCTGCTCTGCACCGACGGGGTGAGCGACCAGCTCGGCTACCACCGGCTGCGCGACCTGCTGGCCGCGCGCCGCGACCCGGCCCGGACCGCGCAGGCCCTGCTCGCCGCCAGCCTGACCGAGGGCGGCGAGGACAACGCGACCGCCGTGGTCGTCCGCGTCCACCCCGCCCTGCCCAACCCCCGCTGATCCCTCCCGCCCGCGCCAGTTCCGCCGACCCGGTCCGGGCGGGCACCCGCACGACTACCGTGGGTGAGGAGATCGCGGTCGGGAGGTGAGCCGGGATGCCCGCACCCACCCACGGCGCGGTGGTGGTCGGCGTGGGCAGCTCGGCGGAGGACCTCCAGCTGGTCCGGACCGCCGCCGGGGAGGCCGCCGCGCACGACCGGCCGCTGCACCTGCTGCACGCCTTCAACTGGGCGGCGGCCCTGGAGTCGTTCTCCGTGAGCGGCCCGCGCGACGCCGCCGAGGAGCTGCTGGAGCAGGCCGGACGGGTGGCCACCGAGGTCGCGCCGGGGATGCCGGTCACCGACGAGATCGTCGAGGGCGACCCGGTCGAGGCGCTGATCCGGGCCTCCGACTCGGCGTTCCTGCTGGCGGTCGGCGACAGCGGCATGTCCGGCCGCCCGGGCTGCGCACCGGCCGACGCGCCGTCCGTGCAGGTCGCCGCCCGGGCCGGCTGCCCGGTGCTGGTCGCCCGGATCGGGCCGCCCCCGCAGGGGCCCCTGCTTGTCGGCTTCGACGGTTCGGCGAGTTCCCGCGCCACCCTGGCGTACGCCTTCGACTGCGCCGAAGGCCGCGCCACGCGGTTGCTCGCCATCCGGGTGACGGAGCCCAACCACCACACCGACGGCGACGAAGGACTGCTCGACGAGGCCGTGGCCCGGTGCGGCGCCCGGTATCCCCGGGTGGCCGTCGAGTGCCACACGATCAGCGGCGACCCCGGCGCCGTCCTGGTGGAACAGTCCCGCTCGGCACAGGTGGCGCTCGTCGGGGCGCGCGGGGACGAGCCGCTGCGGGGCATGCTGGGCGCGGTCAGCCAGACGTTGCTCTACCACTCGCCGGCCCCGGTGATCGTCGTGCGTGGACTCGACCCGGACGACGAGGACGGGTCATGACGCCCGCCCGGCCCGGGACCAACGGCCCTGATCGGACCGCCGGTCCGAGGACGAGGCTGGACCCGCCGGGGGCGGCGGATCCGCTCCCGGGTGGCAGAAGACCCCGAGCCGCGAGAGGCTAACGCAGCATGGACACCGCTCTGGACCTGCACAGCCCACTGACCGAGGACGAGCTGCGCCGGCTCGACGCCTACTGGCGGGCGGCGAACTACCTCACGGTCGGGCAGATCTATCTGCTCGACAACCCGCTGCTGCGTGAGCCGCTGAAGCCCGAGCACATCAAGCCGCGCCTGCTGGGGCACTGGGGCACCAGCCCCGGCCTCAACCTCCTCTACGCGCACCTCAACCGGGTCATCGTCGACCGGGACCTGTCCGCCATCTACATCACCGGCCCGGGCCACGGCGGCCCCGCTCTGGTGGCCAACACCTGGCTGGAGGGCACCTACAGCGAGCTCTACCACCACATCGCCCGCGACGAGACCGGCATGCAGCGGCTGTTCCGCCAGTTCTCCTTCCCCGGCGGCATCCCCAGCCACGTGGCACCGGAGGTGCCGGGTTCGATCCACGAGGGCGGCGAGCTGGGGTACGCGCTGAGCCACGCGTACGGTGCCGCGTTCGACAACCCGGACCTGCTGGTCGCCTGCGTGATCGGCGACGGTGAGGCGGAGACCGGGCCGCTGGCCGGAAGCTGGCTGTCCAACGTCTTCCTGAATCCGGCGCGGGACGGGGCCGTGCTGCCGATCCTGCACCTCAACGGTTACAAGATCGCCAACCCGACGGTGCTCGACCGGATCCCCGCCGAGGACCTGCTCGACCAGATGCGCGGCTTCGGCTACCAGCCGTACGTCGTCGAGGGCGACGACCCCGCCCGGGTGCATCAGACCCTCGCCGCCACGCTGGACCGGGCGGTCGACGAGATCGCCGAGATCCAGCGCCGGGACCGCTCCGGCGGCGAGATCGAACGCCCCCGCTGGCCGATGATCATCCTCCGTACGCCGAAGGGCTGGACCGGACCGGCGGACGTCGACGGCAAGCAGGTCGAGGGCACGTTCCGCGCCCACCAGGTGCCGATCGACGGAGTTCGCGACAATCCGGCGCACCTGGCCGAGCTGGAGCGGTGGCTGCGCAGCTACCGGCCGGAGGAGCTGTTCGACGCCACCGGCGCGCCGGTCGCCGAGCTGGTCGACCTGCCGCCGCGGGGCGACCGGCGGATGAGCGCCAACCCGGTGGCCAACGGCGGGCTCCTGCTGCGCGACCTGGAGCTGCCGGACTTCCGCGACTACGCGGTCGACGTCAAGGAGCCGGGCTCCCCGATGGCCGGCGCCACCGGCACGCTGGGCCCGTGGATCCGGGACGTGATCACCCGCAACCCGCAGACCTTCCGCCTGTTCGGCCCCGACGAGGTCGCCTCGAACCGGCTGGGCGCCGCCTTCGAGGTCACCGACCGCGCGTTCGTCAGCAGCCGGCTCCCCGGCGACGACCACCTCTCCCCCGACGGCCGGGTCATGGAGGTGCTCTCCGAGCACCTGTGCCAGGGCTGGCTGGAGGGCTACCTGCTGACCGGGCGGCACGGTATCTTCACCAGCTACGAGGCGTTCATCCACATCGTCGACTCGATGGTCAACCAGCACGCCAAGTGGCTCAAGGTGACCCGGCAGATCCCGTGGCGGGCCTCGGTCGCCTCGCTGAACTATCTGCTCTCCAGCCACGTCTGGCGGCAGGACCACAACGGCTTCTCGCACCAGGACCCGGGCTTCATCGACCACGTGATGAACAAGAAGGCCGAAGTGGTGCGGGTCTACCTGCCGCCGGACGGCAACACCCTGCTCTCCACCATGGACCACTGCCTGCGCAGCCGGCAGTACATCAACGTGGTGGTGGCCGGGAAGCAGCCCGCGCCCAACTGGCTGACCATGGACGAGGCCATCCAGCACACCCGCCGCGGGCTGGGCATCTGGGACTGGGCCAGCACCGACGACGGCAGCGAGCCCGACGTGGTGCTCGCCTGCGCCGGAGACGTGCCCACCCTGGAGACGCTGGCCGCGGCCGGCCTGCTCCGGCAGCACCTGCCCGACCTGAAGGTCCGGGTGGTCAACGTGGTCGACCTGATGCGCCTGCAGCCGCCCTCGGAACACCCGCACGGCCTGCCGGACAGCGAGTTCGACACCATCTTCACCCGCGACAAGCCGGTCATCTTCGCGTACCACGGCTACCCGTGGCTGATCCACCGGCTCACCTACCGCCGGACCAACCATGACAACCTGCACGTC
Source organism: Micromonospora sp. NPDC005707 (assembly GCF_040631005.1). Lineage (NCBI taxonomy): Bacteria > Bacillati > Actinomycetota > Actinomycetes > Micromonosporales > Micromonosporaceae > Micromonospora > Micromonospora sp. NPDC005707. The sequence continues at coordinate 244,768 of NZ_JBEXYR010000006.1, read as the reverse complement.
CGCGGCTACAAGGAGGAGGGCACCACCACCACGCCGTTCGACATGGTGATGCTCAACGACCTGGACCGCTTCCACCTGGTCATCGACGTCATCGACCGGCTGCCCGGGCTGCGCTCGCGCGCCGCCCACCTGCGGCAGGAGATGGTGGACCTCCGACAGGCCTGCCGCGACTACACCCGCGAGCACGGCGAGGACGACCCCCGGGTCGCCGAGTGGCGGTGGATCCGGGAGACCGACCCAGCCGTGCGGAGCGGACAGTGAGCGCGAGGAGTGAGCCTGCGAGCCCCACAGTCGCGAACGAAAGGCCGGCACAGTGAGCGCGAGGAGTGAGCTTGCGAGCCCCGCAGTCGCGAACGAAAGGCTGGCACGGTGAACGGTGAGGAGATCCTGGTCGGCTACGACGGCTCCGCCGACGCGTCGGTGGCCCTGAACTGGGCGCTGGACGAGGCGGGCCGCTCGGGTCGGCCGGTCCGGCTCGCGTACGTCTTCGAATGGCTGACGGTGGCCGGCTGGATCGGTCCCGGGGTGGCCCCCGGCGTGTGGCCCGACGAGACCGCCCGCCGGCAGGTCGAGGACCTGGTCCGCAAGGCGGCGGCGGACGCCGCCGCCGACCGGCCGGGGCTCACCGTGCACGGCGAGGTCTTCGACGGGCCGCCCGCGCTGGTCCTGCAGGAGCGGTCCACCGAGGCGGCGATGCTGGTGCTCGGCAGCCGGGGTCACGGCGGCTTCGCCGGCCTGCTCGCCGGCTCCACGGCCATCTCCGTGGCCGCCCACGCGCACTGCCCGGTGATCGTGGTCCGGGACGGCCGGCCCGTCACGTCCGGGCCCGTCGTGGTCGGCGCGGACGGCTCCCCGTCCTCGGTGGAGGCGCTCGGCTTCGCGGTCGAGCGGGCCGCGCAGCGCGACGTGCCGGTGCGGGCGCTGCGGGTCTGGGAGCCGCCCAGCGAGGGGCGGGTGCCGCCGGGGTTCGACGCGGAGGAGGCGAACGCCACCGAGCGGGCGGCCGCCGAGGCGGACCTGGCGCCCTGGCGGGAGTCCTTCCCGGACGTGCCGGTCGAGGTGGTGGCGAACCCGGGCAGGCCCGCCGCGCTGCTGATCGAGGAGAGCCGGACGGCCCAGCTCGTGGTGGTCGGCAGCCGGGGCCGGGGCGGGCTGCGCGGGATGCTGCTCGGCTCGGTCAGCCAGCAGCTCATCCACCACGCCCAGTGCCCGGTCGCCGTGGTCCGCGAACGCTGACCCCGCGCCGAGTGGGCGCGTGTCACCCGGCCGGCGGCACGTGCCGGGGGCGGCCGCAGCGCACGGCACCCGAGCAGCGCCATCTGAGGGACTCCGCTCCGTCGGTGGAACGCCATGGAGGTCAAACCGGTCGGGACACCTCCATAGCGTTCCACTCAGCGGGCTGTCGCCGGCACCCGCGACGCGCCGGATCGCTCTAGGCTGCGGCGGTGACGTTCACGCCGGGGCAGGTCATCACCCGTAGGTACGTGCGCGGGGACTGGTGCACGTGGGTGCAGCCGATGCGAGTGCTCGCCGACGACGACCAGGGCCTGCTGCTCTGGCACCCGGCGGGCAGCGACTTCGCCCGCATCGTCGACGCCGACGGCAACACCCAGCACGAGCTCACCATCGACCGGATGCGCGAGCCGCGACTCACGGTGCTGACCTGGACGGGCTACGACATCCTGGTGCTCATGCCGCCCGGCGCCGCGCACTCCGTGTGGTGGTTCTTCCGCGACGGCGACTTCGCCGGGTGGTACGTGAACCTGGAGACGCCGTACGTCCGGCGCGCCGAAGGGGTGGACACGAACGACCAACTCCTCGACATCGTCGTCACACCACAGCGCCGCTGGGAGTGGAAGGACAACGACGAGTTCGAGGCCCGGATCGGCCACCCGCTCTACCTCGACGCGCCGACCGCCACCGCCGTACGCGCGGAGGCCGACCGGGTGGTCACGCTGATCGAGGCTGCGGCGTTCCCGTTCGACGGCACCCACACGGACTTTCGCCCGGAGCGGGACTGGCCGGCGCTGCGGCTCCCGGCGGACGCGCTGGTGCCGGTGGGTCAGCGGGTGTCGGGGTGGTCCTCGGCGGGGCTGAGCGAGAAGTAGTCCTCCTCTTCCTGCGCCAGGTGCAGCCGGAGCACGGCGTCCAGTCCGTAGAGCGCGGCGAGCAGGTCGGGCACCTCGTCGGGGCGCAGCCGGCCGTCCGGCTGGGCCGCCAGGTGACCGCCGATCCGGTCCACCAGCCGGCTGATCTCCACGTGCGCCCGGCTCATCGTGGAGGTGGCCTCCTCGCTGCCCAGCGGGCCGGCCAGGGCCGGGTAGAGCTGCCGCTCCTCGGCCGACTCGTGCGGCAGCACCTCGTCGACGAGCCGGCGGTGCACCTCCCGCAGCGCCGGCACGCACTCCGCCGCGTCGGGGCGGGTGGCCACCAGGTCGGCGGTGTCCCGCAGCCGGGCCAGGACGTCGCGGACCCCGCCGTGCTCGCCGGCGTACCGGTCGAGGAGTTCGCGGGTGTGCGGGGGCACGTCCCGGTGGCGCAGGCCGCCACTGAGGGCGCGCAGCGCGTTGAGGATGACCAGGACGTCGATGCCCTCCTGGAGGAAGGCGCCGGCGACCGGGGGCAGCTTGCCGGCGGCGGCCACCACCATGGCCACCACGGCCAGTGCCATGCCGACGGTGGCGCTCTGCACCGCGATGCGGCGGGCGTACCGGGCAATCTCGACCGCGTCGGCGAGCCGGTCCAGCCGGTCCACGGTGAGCACCGCGTCGGCCACGTCGGCGGACGCGGTCGCCCCGGTGGCGCCCATGGCGACCCCGACGTGCGCGGCGGCCAGCGCCGGGGCGTCGTTCACCCCGTCGCCGACCATCACGGTCACCGCCCGGCCGGACTCCGCCTGCACCCGGGCGACCTTCTCCGCCGGCGAGCACTGCGCGATCACATCGTCCACGCCGACGGTCTGGGCGACCTGCTGCGCGGTGCGCGGCCGGTCGCCGGTCACCATGACGAGCCGGTCGAGCCCGGCCTCGCGCAGCCGCCGGACGGTACGCCGGGCGTCCGGCCGGACCGGGTCCTCCAGGAGGACCGCGCCGAGCGGGCCGTGCTCGTCGCTGACCCAGACGGTGGAGCGCCCGGCCAGCTCGGCCCGTTCGCGGATCCGGTGCGCCCACTCGGGCGGCTCGCCGGTGAGCTGGCCGACCCGGACCAGCCGGCCGTCCACGCGGCCGGTCACGCCGCGGCCCGGCTCCTCGGTGACCTCGGTCGGCTCGGCCAGCGGGAGCCCCTGGTCGCGGGCCTGCCGGACCAGGGCGGCGGCCAGCACGTGCGGGGAGAGCTGCTCGACGGAGGCGGCCAGGCGCAGCAGTCCGTCCCGGTCGCCGCCGGGGGCGACCACCGTCTCGGCCGCGCGGGGGCGGCCCGCCGTGAGCGTGCCGGTCTTGTCCAGCAGGAGGGTACGCGCGCGGCCGAGCAGTTCCAGCGACCCGCCGTCGCGGACCAGCACGCCCCGGCGGGCCACCCGGGACAGCCCGGACACGATGGCGATCGGGGTGGCCAGCAGCAGCGGGCAGGGGGTGGCCACCACGAGCACCGCGACCGCCCGCGTGAACTCGCCGGAGAGGAGCCAGGCCAGCCCGGCCAGCAGCAGGGTGAACGGCACGAACGCGGCCGCGTACCGGTCGGCGAGCCGGACCATCGGGGCCTTGCGCGCGGTCGCCTCCTCGGCCAGCCGGACGATCCCCGCGTAGGTGCTCTCGGCGGCGCTCTTCCCGGCCCGCAGCCCGAAGCCCGCGCCGGCGTTGACCACGCCGCTGGCGACCTGTTCACCGGCGGCGCGGGTGACCAGCTGCGACTCGCCGGTGACCACCGACTCGTCCAGCGTGGCGGGCTCCTCGACGGTGCCGTCGACCGGCACGACGTCACCGGGGCCGACCACCAGCCGGTCGCCCACCGCGACCCGGTCCAGCGGCACCACCTCGATCCGGCCGTCCGGGGTGCGCCGGCGGGCCTGCCGGGGTGCCCGTTCCAGCAGCGCCCGCAGGTCCCGGCTGGCCCGGCGCTGGGCGTACTCCTCGAGGGACCGGCCGGTGGCGACCATCACGGCGATCACCGCGCCGGCCAGGTACTCGCCCACCAGCAGCGCGCCGGCCAGGGCCAGCACCGCGATCACGTCCACCCCGAACTGCCGCCGCCAGAGTTGCCGCAGCGTGGTCCAGACGGCCGGCCCCAGCGCCAGCAGGGTCACCGCCGCCCAGACCAGGTTTGCCGCGCCGCGCCGCCCGGCGAACCACAGCCCGGCGCCGGCCAGCACGGCCAGGGTGAGCAGGATCAGCGGAGCCCACTCGCGCCGGTCCAGCCGGCGGCGCCGCACCGGCCGCTCCGGTACGCACTCGCGCGGTTCCGCCCCCACGTGCGGATCGTCTCAGCGCCGCGGCGGCGCGGGTAGGGCAAACGCGGGTAATCCGACGGGTCGAAGGGCCCGCGCCGCGGGACCGGGGGGACGCGTGCGGTCACCGCGGACATGGCCGAGGATGGAGCGGGCAACCCCACCCGGGCGCCCCGGGCGTGGGGCACGATGGGGAGAAACAGGAAGGTCGTGACGATGAGCCACGAGACGCCGGACCGCCCGCTGACCACCGCGCTCGCGGAGGCCGCCGGAATGGCCGGTCACGCTCCCTCGGTGCACAACACGCAGCCGTGGCAGTGGACGGTGTTGCCCGACACGCTGGAGCTGCGCGTGGTGCGGGAGCGGCACCTCAGCGTCCTCGACCCGGAGGGCCGGCTGCTGGTGGTGAGCTGCGGCGTCGCGCTGCACCACGCGCGGGTGGCGCTGGCCGCCGAGGGCTGGACGCCGGTGGTGGAGCGCATGCCCGACCCCGGCCAGCCCGATCTGGTCGCCCGGCTGACCGGGTTCAAGCCCACCGGCGCCGACCCGGACGCCATGCGCACCGTCCAGTGCATGCAGGTCCGCCACACCGACCGCCGGCCGGTCAGCGACGAGCCGATCCCGACCGCCGTGCTGGGCGAGATCGACCAGGCCGCCACCCGGGAGGGCGCCAACCTGCAGGTGCTGGACGACGACCAGAAGATCGAGCTGGCCGCCGCCGCCCAGCAGGCGGCCGCCGTCGAGAAGGGCAGCCCGGACCTGCAGGAGGAGCTGGCGTACTGGACCACCCGGGCCCGCGCCGGCACCGGGCTGCCGCCGGAGGTGCTGCCGGAGCAGGCCCCCCAGACCACCGTTCCGGCCCGCGACTTCGGCCCCGGCACCCTGCCCGTGGGTGAGGGGCACGACCGGGCCGCCGTCTACGGGATCCTCTGGGGCGTCGACGACGAGCCGGACAGCTGGGTACGCGCCGGCGAGGCGCTCTCCGCCGCCTGGCTCACCGCCACCCGGCACGGGGTGTCCCTGGTGCCGCTCTCCGGCGTGGTGGAGGTCGAGAGCACCCGGCAGACCCTCCGGCAGATGCTGTCCGGCCTGGGCTTCCCGTACATCTCGATGCGCCTCGGCCTGGCCGACCCGACGCACGCCGGCCCCCCGCACACCCCGCGGCTGGAGACCGCGCAGACCGTCGACACCTCCGCGGTACGCGACCAGCTCTCCTGACGGATCTCGTTCGCGCGGCCACCGGGCGATAGCATCGCCCGGTGGCCAGCGCACCGAATCCACGCAACGAGAACGTCACCCCCTCGCTGGGGCTGACCCCGCTGTCCCGGGTGCGGCTCGACGAGCTGCTCCAGGAGATGCTGGACCGGGTCGGCGAGGTGGTCACCAACCGGGAGCGGCTCCGCGCCCTGCTCGACGCGGTCGTCGGCATCGGCTCCGACCTCGACCTGCGCAGCACCCTCCAGCGGATCGTGGAGTCGGCCTGCGAGCTGGTCGGCGCCCGCTACGGCGCGCTCGGCGTGATCGGCGCCGACCGGCTGCTGCACGACTTCATCGTCCACGGGATCAGCGACGAGCTGCACGCCAAGATCGGTGAGCTGCCGCACGGGCGGGGCGTGCTCGGCCTGCTCATCGACGACCCCCGCCCGCTGCGCATGCCGGACATCACCCAGCACCCGCAGTCCTACGGCTTCCCGCCGAACCACCCGCCGATGCACAGCTTCCTCGGCGTCCCGGTGCGGATCCGCGACCACGTCTTCGGCAACCTCTACCTGTCCGAGAAGCAGGGCGCCGCCGAGTTCACCGAGGACGACGAGGAGATCGTGGTCGCGCTCGCCGCAGCGGCCGGCGTGGCGATCGAGAACGCCCGCCTCTACGCCCTGGCGCACCGGCGGGAACGCTGGCTGGCCGCGACCGCCGAGATCACCTCGGTGCTGCTCGGCGAGGTGCGCCGCACCGACGCGCTGACCCTCGTCGCCCGGCGCGCCCGCGAGGTCGCCGGGGCCGAGCTGGCCCTCGTGCTGCTCTACGACGAGGACGAGCGCCAGTTCACCGTCGAGGTGGTCGACGGCGCCGACGACGAGGCCGCGCGGAAGCTGGTCGGCGCCGTGCTTCCGGCCGACGAGACCACGTTCGTCGGCTCGGTCACCGAACGCCGCCACGAGCTGCTGGAGAACCTCGCCGAGGCGGCCCCCTGGTCGCACCCGGTCGTCGCCGGGCCGGCGGTGGTCTCGCCCCTCGCCGCGGCGGACACCCTGCACGGCGTGCTGGTCGTCGCGCACCGGCCCGACCGCAGCCCCGCCGCCGAGGACGACGTGGCCCTGCTCGGCAGCTTCGCCGGCCAGGCCGCGCTGGCCATGGAGCGGGCCCGGGGCCAGGAGGAACGGGAGCTGCTGGTGGTCCTGGAGGACCGCGAGCGGATCGCCCGCGACCTGCACGACGTGGTGATCCAGCGGCTGTTCGCCACCGGCCTGCAGTTGCAGAGCGGAGCCATGAACGCCCGCCCCGAGGCCGCCAAGCGGATCAACCAGGCGGTCGACGACCTGGACGCCACCATCCGCGACATCCGCCGCACCATCTTCGAGCTGCGCACCCCGATGAGCGCGGCGCTGCGCACCGAGATCCGCGAGGCGATCGAGGCGGCCGCCGAGTCGCTGGGCTACCGACCGGAGCTGGACCTGGTCGGCCCCATCGACAGCGCCGTGCCGGACCAGCTCCGCCCCGAACTCACCGCCGTGCTCCGCGAGGCGCTCTCCAACGCGGTACGCCACGCGCACGCCGACCGGGTGTCCGTGCGGGTGCGGGTCGACGCCGGCTGGGTGAGCGTCACGGTCACCGACGACGGGGTGGGCTGCGACCCGGAGGCGGCCCGCAGCGGCCTGGTGAACCTGCGCGAGCGGGCCGAGCGGCTGGGCGGGGACTTCCAGCTCAGCCGGGTGGCGCCGCACGGCACCGAGCTGCGCTGGAGCGTGCCGCTGCGCGACTGACCGGGCGGGACGCCCGGGCTCAGTGGCCCTTGCCGAGCAGCCGGGTGGCCAGCACGGCGGCCTGCGTACGCCGCTCCAGGCCGAGCTTGGCCAGCACGCTGGAGACGTAGTTCTTCACCGTCTTCTCGGCGAGGAACATCTTGCCGGCGATCTCCCGGTTGGTGAGCCCCTCGGCCACGTATTCCAGGATCCGCCGCTCCTGCTCGGTGAGGGACTTCAGCTCGCGCGGCTGCTCCACGCCGCTGCGGATCCGCTCCAGCACCCGGGTGGTGATCGCCGGGTCGAGCAGGGACTGCCCGGCCGCCACCCGCCGGACCGCGTCCACCAGGTCGGTGCCGCGGATCTGCTTGAGCACGTAGCCGGCGGCACCCGCCATGATCGCCGCGAAGAGCGCCTCGTCGTCCTCGTACGAGGTGAGGATCAGCCCCTTGATCGACGAGTCCACGGCGCGGATGTCCCGGCAGACGTCGATGCCGTTGCCGTCGGGCAGCCGGGCGTCCAGGATCGCCACGTCGGGGCGGAGCGCCGGGATGCGACGGGCCGCCTCCTGGGCGGAGCCGGACTCGCCGACCACCTCGATGTCGCCGCTGCTCTGGAGCAGGTCGGCCAGGCCACGACGGACGACCTCGTGGTCGTCGAGCAGGAACACCCGGATCATCCGTCCTTTCTACCCTCCACCCGGCGGTCCCGCACCGGGCCGAAGGTCCCGACCGTCACGCGTCGCGGCGGGCAGACGGACCCGCCCAGGTGGGGACCTCCGGCCCTGCTCGCGGCCCCGCCCGCTGACGGACCGTGGGGATGGAGCGGCCGGCAGGGCGGCCCGCACGGAGGGAGCAACGCCATGACCACGGGCTACACGGCCGAACAGCTGCGGACCGCAGCCGCGGAGGCGGTGCGCGCGCCGTCGCTGCACAACACCCAGCCGTGGCGGTTCCGCCTCGTCGACGGCGGAATCGAACTCGCCGTCGACCCGCTGCGCCGGCTGCCGGCCACCGACCCGAGCGGGTGGGGCGCCCGGATCGCCTGCGGGGCGGCCCTGTTCAACCTGCGGCTGGCGCTCGCCGTGGCGGGCACCCCGGCCACGGTCCGGCTCCGCCCGTACCCGGGTGACCCGGACGTGGTGGCGCGGCTCGTCCCCGACGTGCCGCGCCGCCCCACCCCGGCCGAGCAGAGCCTGCACGGCGCCATCTCCCGCCGGTTCAGCAACCGGGCGCCCTTCTGGCCCGACCCGGTCCCCGCGGACGCGCGCTGGCGCCTCGGCGAGGCCGCCCGCGCCGAGCAGTGCTGGCTGGAACTGGTCATCGGCACCACCGCGGTCAACGCCTTCGCCGAGATCGCCCGCAGCGCACACCGGGTGCTGGAGCGCGACCCCGCGTACGTCACCGAACGCACCCGGTGGATCCGCTCCGAGCCGTCCCCCGACGGGGTGCCGACCGGCGCCGGCGGGCCGCAGAGCGAACCGCAGGACCTGCTGCCGCAGCGCGGCTTCGGCGGCCGCGACCGCGCCCCCGGCCGCGACTTCGAACCGGAACCGCTGGTCGCCGTGCTCGGCTCGACCGGCAACACGGCCACCGACCAGATCGTCGCCGGGCAGGCCCTGCAACGGGTGCTGCTCACCGCCACCGACGCCGGGCTGGCCGTGTCGATGCTCTCCCAGCCGATCGAGGTGCCCGGGGCGCGGGAGGCCCTGCGGCTGTCCCTGGGCCGGTTCGGCACCCCACAGATGGTGATGCGGATCGGGTTCGGCCAGCCCGGCCGCACCACCCCGCGCCGCCCGGTCGACGAAGTGCTCGACCTGCCGGTCGTGCACTGACGGCCGACGTCGGGCCGGTGGTCACGCCGGTCGTCGGGCCGGTCGTCGCGCCGGTGGCCGGGCCGTGGTCAGGCTGGTAAGGCGGCCAGGAGGGCCGCCTCGCGCTCCGGGGCCAGGCCGACCGGCGCCCGTGCCGGGCGTCCCGCCCGCGCCGGCACCTGCCCGACCTCGCGTAGCCAGCGCCAGGTGTCCGCGATCGTCTCGGCCGCCGGCCGGCAGGCCAGGCCCGCCGCGTGCGCCCGCTCGACGTCCCGCTCCTGCAACCACCGGTACTCGTGCCCGAGCGGAACCCAAATCGGCAGGTCGTTCCAGGGCTCGACGCCCGCCGCCAGGAGCGCGTCCGGCTCCGTCCAGCGCAACGTCGCGTCCGCGCCGGTCACCGCCACGGCCGCGTCGAGCAGCTCGCCCATCGTCGTGTGCCCGGTCCGACTGACCACGTTGTACGCCCCGCCGACGCCCTCGCTCCCCCGGTCCAGCAACCAGATGGCCAGGTCCCGCGCGTCGACGTACTGCACGGGCAGGTCGCGTGGGCCGGGCGCCAACACCTCCCCACCCCGGGCGACGCGGTGCAGCCACCACGGCAGCCGCCCGATGTCCTCGCCCGGCCCGAGGATCAGCCCGGCCCGCACGAGCAGCGCCCGGTCACCGAACACCTCCACCGCGGCCCGCTCACCGCCCGCCTTGTTGTCCGGGTAGTCCCCGTCGCCCGCGTCGGCCCCGGCCGCGACGACCGGCGCGTCCTCGTCAGTGCCCAGCCCGACGGGCGGCGCGTAGACCGAGCCGCTGGAGACGTAGACGTAGTGCGGCACGGCGCCGGTCAGGGCGCGCGCCGCGTCCCGGACCGCCCGGGGCGCGCCGTCCCACGTGTCCACCACCACGTCCCACTCGCCGCCGGCGAGCGCCGCCAGCCCGTCCGGCGCGCTGCGGTCACCCCGCAACCGGTGTACGCCCTCGGGCGCGCTGCCATGCAACCCCCGGTTGAACACCGTCACCGACCAGCCGCGACGCACCGCCTCGGTGACGACGGCCCCGCCGACGAATCCCGTACCGCCCAGCATCAGCACTCTCATGCGTCCCACCCTGCCCGCCGCCGCCGCTCCCGTGAACGATGTTCACGGTGAGCGGATCTGCCAACGGCAGAAGCCCTCGCCTTGATCCACTCCACCTCGCCGAGGCAGCAGTGTCCCGCATGCGTGGTCACCACCATCCCGGGCACCTGGTGTCGTCACGTCCGATCGCCTCGCCGCGCTCGGGCAGCCTCCCGCGCAACCCGCGCGGATCTTGGCGACTTACCGTTCGCAGCGAACGGAAACTCGCCAAGATCGCAGCTGGTCACCGCGGAGATGTCCGATTCCTGCCGCGCCCTGGCGCGTCGGGTGGAGCGCTATGGGTGTGTACCGGGCCGGGATACCTCCATGACGTTCCACCGAGCGTCCCCGACGCGGGCGGCGACTTACCGTTCGCCGCGAACGGAAACACGCCAAGATCGCGACTGGCTGTCACGAAATGTCTGGTTCCTGCCCCACTTGGGTCGGCCGTCGACCGGATCTTCGGCCCGTTTGGCACCACCCGAGGCGGGCCTCGGCCGCTGAGTGGAACCTCATGCATGTCTCCGGTGCCGGGATACCTCCATGACGTTCCACCGACCGTCCGCGTCTGGGTGGGGTGTCCGTTTCGCGGGGTGACCGGCGGCATCCCGGCGGCGGAATGGCGGGCGGGTGGGGGTCGTTGTATCCGGGTGAACGACCGAGGACCACGCCCCGCCCGACGGGGTGACCGGCCCGCGTGACAGCCCGCCGAGGCGGGACTGCCCGGCCGGGAATGACGGTGGCCCGGCGGTCGTTGTACATGGTCCCGGCGCGACGAAGAGGCTTCGCCCCGTCCGCTGGATGATCCCCTAAGACTTTCCCCTTGAGCGCCTGACGGTGCTTGCGCACACCACCCCTTGCCGACCCCCGTCGGCCCGGGTGTGCGCCAACCCCCGAATGGAGCTACCCCCATGAACACGATCTTCCGTAAGAGCGTGCTGGGTATTGCTGGTCTGGCCTTCACCGGTGGGATCTTCGCCGGTCCGGTCGCCGCCCACGCCGACGCCGCCCCCGTGCAGGGCACCACGCCGGCAGCGGTGAGCGTGCAGGGCACCCAGTCCAAGATTGACCTCAACGGTGAGCAGACGGCCAACGCCAAGGCGATCATCGCCGCCACGAAGAAGGCCGGCCTGCCGGAGCGGGCCGCGGTCATCTCGATCGCCACGAGCCTGCAGGAGTCGAAGCTGGAGAACCTGGGCCACCTCGGTGACGCCAACGATCACGACTCGCTGGGCCTGTTCCAGCAGCGCCCGTCCAGTGGTTGGGGCACGCCGGAGCAGATCACCGACCCCGGGTACTCCACCCTGTCCTTCCTCAAGGGCCTCAAGCAGGTCGACGGCTGGGACAAGATGCCGCTGACCGACGCCGCGCAGACCGTGCAGGTCTCGGCCTACCCGGACGCGTACGCCCAGTGGGAGCAGCAGGCCACCGACATCGTCGCGCACAACTGGAACAGCTGACAGCCGAACGAACGCTGGCCGGCACCCCCGAGCGGGGTGCCGGCCAGCGGCGTATCCGGATCAGGCCGGAGGCAGGATGAAGGTCCAGGTCGTGGTGGTCGTGCTGGCCGCCGCGCCGACCGCGGCCAGGCCGCCGTAGGTGCCGGCCGGCACGCTGCTGCCGGAGTCGGCGAGGAGGGCGGTCACCCGTCCGCCGCCGGTCTGGGAGCTGTTGCTGCGCACCTGGACGCCGGCCGGCGGGGTGAGCGCCGTGGACGCCCCGTCACCGTGCAGCCAGTACGAGACGGCCCAGCTCTGGTCGGCGATCACCGGGGCGTACGGGGTGATCCGGGTGGCGGTGCTTGCCGGGTCGGTGGCCCGGGCGAAGACCGGCGCGCTGGGCGCCACGCCCCGGTACGCGGCCATCACCAGGTTGCCCTTGGCCTGGCTGTCGAGGGCGACGCGTACCGCCGTTCCGGCGTCACCGGCGCCCGCGACCTTCCACCAGGCGGTGGTGGTGGCGAAGCCGCCGTCGAGCCGGTCGAGGCGGGTCCAGCCGGTGACCCCGGTGGGCTCGCCGGCGCCGGTGTGGGTGTTCTGGCTCAGCAGGAGCAGCAGGGTGTCGCCCGGCTGCACGGTCGGCGGCACGGTCACCGTGTGGCTGGTCCAGTTGGCGTTCGCGGTGGCCTGGCCGACGAAGGAGATCCGCTCGGGCACCGGTGCGACGGTGACGTCGACGGTCGCCGTGCCGGTGGCGCCCCGGTCGTCGGTGACCGTGAGGGTGACCGGGTAGGTGCCGGCCGTCGCGTACGTGTGCGAGGTGGTCGGCACGGAGACGGTGTCGCTCGTGGACCCGTCGCCGAAGGCCCAGCGGTGGTTCTGGATCGCGCCGTCCGCGTCGGTGGAGCCGGCGCCGGAGAAGGTGCAGACCAGCCCGGAGCAGGACGGCACGAGCTGCGCCACCGGCGGCTGGTTGGCCGTACCGCCCGAGCCCTTCAGGATCTTCACGTAGTCGATGTCACCGGCGAAGTAGTCGCAGGTGACCTTCACACCGTCGCACTGGCTCTTGCCGCCGATGGAGAGCTGCCAGTTGTTCGCGATGGTGCCGGTCGGCCCGGTCAGCCGGCTCATCCGCACCCCGTCGACGTACATCTCGACGTAGGCGGAGGTGCGGTTGCAGGTGACGGTGTGCCACTGGCCGTCGTTGATGGGCACGTCGGTGTAGCCGGTGCGGGAGGCACCGTCGCCGCCGCGGAACAGGCACTTCGGCTTGCCGCCCGGCGCCTCGAACTTCCAGTAGCCGCCGGCGGTCGCGCCCTGTCCCTTCTGGAGGATGTTCCCGAAGGAGTACGTGGTCCGGTAGCGGATGGTGAACGAGAAGTCCCCGGCGTCCGGGTTGAAGTCGGTGCTGTGCGGCACCAGGTTCACGTGGCCCGGGACGTACTCCTGGTCGGTGGGCAGGTGGGTGGCGAACCGGTGCCCGGTCGCGCCGGCGTAGAGGGCGCTGGTGACGACCTCCGCGCCGATGGCGCCGTTGCGGCCGTTGCCGCTGCTGTCCTTGAGCACGGTCGACCCGGCCGGCTCGTCCATGCTCCAGAACGCGACGGTCCGGGTGGCGGTCGCCTGCGCGGGCGCGGCGCCCAGCGCCACCCCCGTGGCCACGAACAGGGCGGCCACGCCCAGCCGGGCGGCTGTGCGCCGCCACCGTCCCTGCCTGACTGACCGCATACGATCGCCTCCCAGCTCCACGGGCCATCACCCTGTCACGCTGCGGGCCAGCGGCTCCATAATCCGTTGGGCGGATCCGTACCAGGTCCTCCGTGCGACCGGGCGACCGATGTGGCCAGTGGCCGGCGACCCGGCGGTCCGCCCGCGCCGGGCGACCCGGCGGCCCGGCGCGGCGAGGCGGCGATCGGCCCGTCCGATCCGTCTGCCTCGCCCACCCGTCCGCGTCACATCCGGGTACGCAAGGGAAAAGGCCCGCCACCGCGTGGTGACGAGCCTTCGTGCCGTTCAGAGAGCTGGTGGGCGATACTGGGTTTGAACCAGTGACCTCTTCCGTGTCAAGGAAGCGCGCTCCCACTGCGCCAATCGCCCGGGCATCCGCCGGATCGGCGGCGGCGGTCGGCCCGCGAGGGGGCGGATCGCGAGCGGACGACGGGATTCGAACCCGCGACCCTCACCTTGGCAAGGTGATGCGCTACCAGCTGCGCTACGTCCGCGTTGTCGCCGGCTCGCGTCGGCGACGGCTGCAACTGTACCCGATGGCAAGATCGCCGCGTGGCAGGGCCCCGGCGCGCCCCGGCGACGGTCGGGTGACCGCCGTCACAGCCGGGTGATTGCGCTGCTCGTCGTGGGGGTACTGACTGCTGCGACAGCACAACAACCCCCGAAGGAGGCTGTCGTGGGTATCGGAACGAGCATCTTCCTGATCGCGGTCGGCGCGATCCTCACCTTCGCGTTGAACGCCAGCGTCGGCGGGGTCGACCTGGACGTCGTCGGCTGGATCCTGATGGCGGCCGGCGTCCTCGGTCTGATCATGACGACCCTGGTCTGGGGCCGCCGCCGTCGCGAGGTCGTCACCACCGCCGAGCCGGTCGAGTACCGCCGGGTCGAGGAGCGCCGGGACGTCGCCCCGCCGCTGTGACGTGAGCTCGCCGGGGCCGACGGAGCTGATCGGTCCCCGACCGGGTGTGACGGGGGCGCCGCGGTGCGCCCCCGTTCGCGTACCCGGTCAGCGCATCAGCTCGTTCAGCGTCCCGTAGTCGAGCGCGTCGGCCAGCGCGCCGTACGTCCCGGCCGTGAGCGCCTCCTCGGCGGCGCGCCGGGCCACCGCGTACGCGGCCTCGGCGACCGCGGAGCCGAGGCTGACCCGGGCCACCCCGAGCTTCGCCAGCGCCGCGACCGGTGGGGCGCCCGGCCCGGCCAGCACGTTCAGCGGCGCCGGGATCGCGGCGACCAGGGCGGCCACGGTCTCCGGGTCGACCACCCCGGGCACGAAGATCCCGTCGGCTCCGGCGGCCAGGTACGCCCCGGCCCGCGCCACGGTCTCCTCGATCCCGCCGGCGCCGCGCAGAAAGGTGTCGACGCGCGCGTTGACGTACAGCGGGATTCCGGCCCGGTCGGCGGCGGACCGGACGGCGGCCAGCCGGGCGGACTGCTCCTCCACCGGGCGCAGCGGCGCTCCGCCGTCGTGTCGGGCGTCCTCGACGTTCACCCCGACGGCACCGGCGGCCAGCACGGCGGCCACGGTCTCGGCGACCTCGTCGGCCGTGTCGCCGTACCCGGACTCGATGTCGGCGGTGACCGGCAGCGGCACCGCGGCGGCGACGCGGCGGACGACGTCGACGGCGGTCTCGCGGCCGAGCGCGTCGCCGTCCGGTACGCCGCGGCTCCACGCGACGCCCGCGCTCGTGGTGGCCACGGCGCGGGCGCCGGTCGCGGCGACGATCCGGGCGCTCGCCGCGTCCCAGGCGTTGACCAGGACCAGCGGCTCGCCGGGGACGTGCAGGGATCGGAGGTGCAGGGCTCGGGTGTGCTGTTCATTCACCCGCCCAGTCTCCGGTGGCCGCGTCGGCCGCCGTAATGTTTCAGTCCTGGCTGAAACGACGGGGGGCGGCGTGGTCGCGATCGGGCTGTCGGCGGGCGGCGTGGCGCGGGTCCGGTTCGCGCTCTCCTGCCTCTGGGAGGTGATGGCCGGCGTCCGGGTGCTCCGCGATCCGGGCCGGCACGCGCTCCACCTGCCCTGGGCCAACCGGGTCCGGCCGCGGCTGGCCGAGGCGGGGTTGCTCGACGGCCTGCTCGGGCACCTGGTGCCGCCCGCGCCGGGCTACCTGCCCGACTTCCTCACCCCGCCGCCGGCCGGGCTGACGCCGGATCTGGACCAGGAGCTGGCCGTGCTCCGCGCCACCCCGCCCGACACGGTCCGCGCCCAGCTCGACCTCTGTCCCGGACCGCGGCCGGCGGCGGTGGCCGCGCTGTACGCCGACCCGGAGGCCGGGCTGCGGCGGCTCGCCGACGAGATCGCGGCGTACTGGCGGGTGGCGGTGGCCCGCGACTGGCCCCGGATCCGGGCGGTGCTGGACGCCGAGGTGTTCCACCGGGCCCGCCGGCTGGCCGAGGACGGTGCGGCGGGGCTCCTCAACGACCTGCACGAGCGGGTCCGCTGGGAGGGCGACGCCCTGCTGATCAGCCAGCGCCACTGCGCCGCCCCGGACGTGCCCGACGGTCGCGGGCTCGTGCTGGTGCCCTCGGTGTTCGTCTGGCCGTCGGTGCTCAGCATCGCGGCCGGCGACGTCCCGCAGCTGGCCTATCCGGCCCGGGGGATCGGCGGGCTGTGGGAGTGCCCGGCCGACGCCCCGGACGCGCTGGGCGCGGTGCTCGGCCGGGGCCGGGCGCGGCTGCTCGCCGCGCTGGACGCGCCGCGGTCGACCACTGAGCTGGCCCGGCGCACCGGACTGTCCCCCGCCGGGGTGTCGCAGCACCTCACCGCGCTGCGGGCGGCCGGCCTGGTGGTGACGCACCGGCAGGGGCGGTCGCTGTTGAGCAGCCGGACGGTCGTGGCCGAGGCGCTGCTGGGCGCGTCAGCGTGAGCGGGCGGGCATAGCGAGAGGCCGTGTCGAATGATCGACACGGCCTCTGTGCTGGTGGGCGATACTGGGTTTGAACCAGTGACCTCTTCCGTGTCAAGGAAGCGCGCTCCCACTGCGCCAATCGCCCTCGTCAACTGCCGAGGTGGAGACGGGATTTGAACCCGTGTACACGGCTTTGCAGGCCGTTGCCTCGCCTCTCGGCCACTCCACCGAGGTTGCCCCCGACATGCGTGGCGGCAGCTCCGAGCGGACGACGGGATTCGAACCCGCGACCCTCACCTTGGCAAGGTGATGCGCTACCAGCTGCGCTACGTCCGCGTGTCCCCGGTGTTATCCGGTGACGGATGAGAACTTTAGCCGAGCCCGGGAACGGTTGCCAAATCGGCTCCCGTTTCCGGGCGCGTCCGGGTGACGGGGTTCCCGGCGCCTGAAGCTTCCTAGGAGCCTGGGTGGGAGGCGATCAAGGGCTGGACAGGGCGAGGACCTGCGGATTGTCGCCCCGAACCGCACTGTCCGGGATCCGACTGTCGTGCGCCCGACCGGCCGCTTCGGTAACTCCTCGTGGTCACTCGGATGGGCTACGGTAACGGCGTGACGAGACGTGCCGCCGAGATCCGCCTGGACGCGCTGCTGCGCACGGCCTGTGAGGTGATCGCGGAACGGGGACTCGCCAACACCCGCACGGCCGACGTGGCCGAGGCCGCCGGGGTCAGTCAGGCCCTGGTCTTCTACCACTTCGCGACCAAGGACCGGCTGCTCGCGCAGGCGTTCGCCTACGCCGTCGAGCAGGATCTGAACCGGCTCGACACGGTGGTCCGCTCCACCGCCCCGCCGCTGGCCAAGCTGCGCCGGATGCTCCGCCTCTACGCCCCGACCGGCCGGTCGACCTCCTGGTCCATGTGGATCGACGGGTGGGCCGAGTCGCTGCGCACCCCGGAGCTGGAGAAGCTCTCCCGCCGGCTGGACCTGCGGTGGCGGCGGGACCTGGCCGCGGTGATCGCCGACGGGGTGGCCGACGGCACCTTCGACTGCCCCGACCCGGCCGGCGCGGCGTGGCGGATCAGCGCCGTGATGGACGGCCTCGCCGTGCAGCTCGCGGTGCACGAGCGGGTCATCACCCGCCGGCAGATCGCCGAGTGGGTCCGGCTCGTCGCGGCCCGCGAGCTGGGTCTGGAACCGGCCCAGCTGGACTGAGCGGGCCGGGGGCCGCGCCCCGCGCGCGCCTGCGCAGCCGCTCCCGGGCCGGCGGGTGGACGTTGGCCAGCTCCAGGTCACCGCCGTAGTGCGCGAGCACCCGGTGGTCCATCGCCCGCCGCCAGACCGGCGGCAGCAGCGCGGCGACCACCATGGTGGCGTAGCCGGCGGGCAACTGCGGGGAGGCGTCGAAGCTGCGCAGCGTCTGGTAGCGGCGCAGCGGGTTGGCGTGGTGGTCACTGTGCCGCTGGAGCTGGAAGAGGAAGACGTTGGTGACCGTCCGGTCGCTGTTCCAGCTGTGCCGCGGGTCGACCTTCTCGTAGCGGCCCCCGGCGGTGCGCTGCCGGGCCAGCCCGTAGTGCTCCAGGTAGTTGACCACCTCCAGCAGGGAGAAGCCGACCACCGCCTGGAGCACGAGGAAGACCAGTACCTGAGGGCCGAAGGCGACGGCCAGCACGGCGTAGAGCAGCACGGTCATGGCCCAGGCGGTGAGCACCTCGTTGCGCCAGGTCCACGGGGTGCGGCCCCGGAGGCGCAGGCGGCTGCTCTCCAGCCGCCAGGCCGAGCGGAGGCTGCCCCAGACCGTACGCGGCCAGAACGCCCAGAACGTCTCGCCCAGCCGGGAGCTGGCCGGGTCCTCGGGGGTGGCCACCCGGGTGTGGTGCCCCCGGTTGTGCTCGACGTGGAAGTGCCCGTACCCGGTCGGCGCGAGGGCGATCCGGGACAGCCAGCGTTCCACCGCCTCCCGCTTGTGGCCCAGCTCGTGGGCCGTGTTGATGGCGATGCCGTCGACCACCCCGATGGTGGCGACCAGGCCGGCGGCGGCCGGCCAGGAGAGCCCGCCGTGCGTCCACACGGCGCAGCAGAGCACGAGGGCGGCGTACTGGGCCGGCAGGTAGAGGTAGGTGAGCCAGCGGTAGTAGCCGTCGGCCTGGAGCGCCGGCACCAGCTCCTCCGGCGGGTTCTGCCGGTCGTCACCGATGAGCAGGTCGACCACGGGGATGACGCCGAAGACGACCGCCGGGGTGAGCCACCAGGCCCAGCCGGTGCCGGTCGCGTGCCAGAGCGACCAGGCGAGGAAGGGCAGCGCGGGGACGAGCAGGGCGAGCGGCCAGAGCGGCTTGCGGGTGTCCCGCCACGGGACGGTGTCGGTGCCCATCGTCAGCCTCCGATCCGTGAACTCCTGCCCAGACTGTGGCAGCGGTCACGGTGTTTTACAAGAGGCAGGTTTTTGTAAAGCGCGCTCACCAGCCCCCGCGGGCAGGCCGCTCGAACTCCGGGGCCCCGCGGGCCGGGCGCAGCAGGCGCCGCATCCGCAGCAACAGCCCCGCGCCGAGGAAGACCAGCAGCCCGCCGAGGAGGAAGGCGACCTGGACCACGCCGAAACCGCCCGAGGTGGACACCGGCCGGCCCGCCGCGCCGGGCGGCGGGGGCTCGACCACCGCCGCCTCGCTCGACGGTTCGTCCAGCACCGGCTCGTCGGTGGCCGGCTCGGTCGGCTCGGCGCTGCGCTCCGTGGGCTCCGGCGTCGCCTCGGTGGGCGTGGCCGTCGCCGTCGCCTCCTCCCCCACCACCCGGCGGTCGGCGGTCCGCCGGGCCAGCAGGCGCAACCCCGGGTCGTACGCCTCGGCGGCGAAGCTCACCCGCCCCCGGGCCACGTCCCCGGCGAAGGCCACCCGGTAGCGGGCCGTGACGGTGCGGCCCGGGCAGAGCACGCCCGGGTCCAGGTCACGGTCGGTCAGCCGGGCCGTGTCCCCCTCGGTGCGGATCTCCAACGGGAAGGAGCCGCTGTCCTCCACCCGGTCCACCTTGACCTGGTCCAACCGCAGGCCCTGCACCCGCAGCAGCATCGACCAGCGCACCTTGACGCAGCCGCCCCCGTCGGTGCGGGAGACCACGGCGGAGAGGGTCTCCACCCGGTCGCCGGCGGTGAACTCGTCCGGCAGGCCGCTCAGCTCGGTGGAAAAGGCGGCCGCCGCCCCGGCCGGCACGGCCGCGCCGAGCCCGGCCCCCGCCAGGCACGTCAGCACGACCCCGATCCGCAGCGCGTACCGCCACCCGCTCACCACCGTCTCCTCCCGTCGGCCGCGTCCAACCGGAAACGCTATGAGCGCGGACCGGCCCCCGGTAGACGGGCGTGTTCGCACGGACCGCCAACACCGGGGCCCCTTCTCACCGAACGTGGTGAACCGGTCACGCCCGCGCCGCGACACGCCCGGGATCCCCCGCCGGGCGTCTCCGGCGGTACGACAGAATCACCCGGTGTCCGACCTGTCCGCGGCCTTCGTCCGGCTGCACGCCCGGCTCACCCCGGTCGCCTTCGTCCCCGAGGTGCGGCTGCACCAGGCCGACGAGCCGATCGGCCTCTGGGAGCTGACCGAGGGCGAGTTCCACAGCGCCCAACCGCCGCCGTTCTGGGCGTTCGCCTGGGCCGGCGGTCAGGCCCTCGCCCGCTACGTCACCGACCACCCCGAGCTGGTCGCCGGCCGCCGGGTGCTCGACCTCGCCTCCGGCTCCGGCCTGGTCGCCATCGCCGCCGCCCGGTGCGGCGCGGCCGCCGTCCGCGCCGTCGAGGTGGACGAACGGGCCGTCGCGGCCGTCGCGCTCAACGCCGACGCCAACGGGGTACGCGTCGACGCCGAGCTCGGCGACATCCTGGACGGCGACGCCGGGGACGCCGAGGTGGTGCTCGCCGGGGACGTCTTCTACAGCGAGGCCATGGCCCGCCGGGTGCTGCGCTTCCTGCTCCGGGCCGCCCGGTCCGGGGCGCGGGTGCTGGTCGGCGACCCCGGCCGGGCCTTCCTCCCCCGCGAGCGCTTCCACGAGCTGGCCGCGTACGAGGTGCCGGTGCCGGAGGCGCTGGAGAGCGTACGGGTGAAGCACACCACCGTGTGGGAGCTGGACCCGGCTCCGCCGGGAGCCGCCCGCTAGCGTGACGCCGTGCTGTTCCGGGGCTGGGGGGAGTCCGTCGACGGACCGTGGCCCGACGCGGCCACCGTGGTCGACCACGTCGGCGTGCCGCACCTCGTGGTGACCCGGCACGCGCTGGTCCGGCGGCTGCTCACCGACCCGGCGACGTTCCGGCCGGACAACGCCCTCGACGCGGTGACCCCGATCCCGGTGGCCGCGCTGCGGGTGCTCGCCGGGCACCGGTTCCGGCTGCCCCCGACGCTCGCGAACAACGCGGCGGCCAGCCACCCGGAGATCCGCGCGATCGTCGCCGACGCGCTGCACCCGGACCGGGTGGCCGCCCAGCGACCCTGGCTGACCGCCCTGGTGCGGGAGCGGGTGACCCGGCTCGCCGCCGCCCTCGCCGCGGGCGAGCCGGTGGACCTGTACGCGGAACTCGCCGCCGACCTGCCGCTGCTGGTGCTGGCGCGGCTGGTCGAGCTGCCGGACGCCCCGGTGGGCGCGGTCAAGGACTTCGCGCGGGCCGCCCTGGAGCTGTTCTGGGCGCCGCTCGACTCCGCGCGGCAGCTCGCCCTCGCCACCGAGGTGGGCCGGTTCCACACCGTGCTCCGCGCGTTCGCCGCCACCGGGGGCGGGCTGGCCGCCCGGCTGCGCGACGCCGGGCACTCCCCCGACGTGGTGGTCGGCGCGCTGTTCTTCCTGCTGGTCGCCGGCCAGGAGACCACGTCGCAGTTCCTCACCCTGCTGCTGCACCGGCTGGCCGGCGAACCGGCGGTGCGGGCCGGCCTGCGCGCGGGCGAGGTCGCGGTCGCCGACGTGGTCGAGGAGGGGCTGCGGCTGGAACCGCCGATCGTCACCTGGCGGCGGGTGGCCGCCGTGGACACCACCCTGGGCGAGGTCGCCGTGCCGGCGGGCACCAGCATCGTCGCCTGGCTGGCCCGGGCCGGCCGGGACCCGGCGGTGGTGGCCGCACCCGGCGAGTTCCGGCCGGGGCAGCGCGGCTCCCGGCGGCACCTGGCCTTCGGCGCCGGCCCGCACCGGTGCGTCGGGGCGCAGCTGGCCCGGATGGAGGCGGCCGTGGTGGTGGCCGAGGCGGCGCCGCTGCTCGACGGCGTGACGGTGGTCCGGCCGCCGTGGTGCCCGGACAACCTGACGTTCCGGATGCCCGACGCGTTCGTGGTCCGCCGGACCTGACGAAAGTCAGGGTGCGGGGGTGCCGTTCGGTGGCGGTGCGCCACCCCCTCCGCTGCCTACCGTCGGCGCATGATCACACTTCGTGCGTTGACGAAGCGGTTCGGCGCGGCCACCGCGGTCGACGACCTCACCGTCGACATCGGACCGGGGCAGGTGACCGGCTTCCTCGGCCCGAACGGCGCGGGCAAGTCCACCACCATGCGGATGGTGCTCGGGCTGGACCGGCCCACCGCCGGCCAGGCCCTGGTGAACGGCCGGCCCTACCGGCAGCTGCGGTACCCGCTCCACGAGGTCGGCGCGCTGCTCGACGCCACCGGCGTGCACCCGGCCCGCTCCGGGCGGGCGCACCTGCGGGCGATGGCCCGCAGCAACGGCATCCCGGCCCGCCGGGTGGACGAGGTGCTCGACCTGGTCGGGCTGGACGCGCGGGCCGCCGCCAAGCCGGGACGCGCGCTGTCGCTGGGCATGGGCCAGCGGCTCGGCATCGCCGGGGCGTTGCTCGGCGACCCGCCGGTGCTGCTGCTCGACGAGCCGGTGAACGGGCTCGACCCGGACGGGGTGCGGTGGATCCGCCGGTTCACCCGCGGCCTCGCCGACGAGGGACGCACCGTGCTCATCTCCAGCCACCTGATGAGCGAGATGCAGCAGACCGCCGACCGGGTGGTGGTGCTCGGCCGGGGCCGGCTCGTCGCCGACGCGCCGCTCGCCGACCTGATCGCCGCCCGCCCGGCCAGCTCCGTCCGGGTACGCGGACCCGAGCCGGCCGGCCTGGCCACGCTGGGGGCGCGGCTGGCCGCCGAGGGGGCGGCCGTCAGCCCGGACGAGGGCGGGCTGGCCGTCACCGGCGTCACGGCCAGCCGGGTCGGTGACCTCGCGTACGAGCTGGGGGTGCGGCTGCACGAGCTGACCCCGGTGGCCGCCTCACTGGAGGAGGCGTTCCTGGAACTGACCGCCGGCAGCGTGGAGTACGCGGCCGGCCCGACCGGAGGCGAGACCCGATGACCGCCCTGCCCACCGTCACCCCGGCCCGGCCGGCGTCCCGGCCCGCCCCGACCAGCGGCCCGTTCGCCGGCGCGGTGGCCGCCGAGTGGACCAAGCTCTGGTCGGTCCGCTCGACCTGGTGGACGCTGCTGGCCGCCACGCTCACCATGGCGGCCACGGCCGGCCAGCTCGCCATCTACGCGGTGAACGCCAACACCGACGACGACCCGACCGTGAACCCCGGCATCCTGCCGGTCGGCGAGGTGGTCGCCGGCGCCCTGGAACTCACCCAGTACGTGGTGCTCGCGATCGGCCTCTTCGCGATCACCAGCGAGTACGCCACCGGCACCATCCGGACGACGCTGCGCTGCACCCCGTCCCGGGGGCGGGTGCTGGCGGCCAAGGCCGTCGTGGTCGGCGCCGTGACGTTCCTGACCGGGCTGCTCATCGGCGCGGTCGGCGCGGCGGTCGCCCGGCCGGTGCTCGGCGAGTGGGGCCGGGCCCCGCTGGGCGGGACCCTGGCCGACGTGGTCGCCTCGGCCGCGTACCTCGCGCTGCTGGGCGTGCTGGCGCTGGGGCTGGCGGCGGCGCTGCGCGGCGCGGTGCTCACCCTTACCGTGCTGTTCGCGCTCCTGATGATCGTGCCGCTGTCGCTCCAGGAGCCGGGCATCACCGTGCTCACCCGGATCGCCGACGCGTTCCCCGGGGTGGCCGGCAACCACTTCCTCGCCGGGGACACCGAGCCCTACCCGGCGGCCGTCGGGCTGCTGCTGCTCGCCGGATGGGCCGTCGCCGCGCTGGCGCTGGGCCGCTGGGCGCTGCGCCGCCGGGACGCCTGAACGGGGCGGGGCTGGTCAGCCGGTGGGCGGGACCAGCCCCGCCTCGTACGCGAGGATCGCCGCCTGGACCCGGTTGCGCACGTCCAGCCGGGTGAAGATGCTGGTCAGGTAGCTCTTCACGGTGCCCTCGACGAGGTGCAGCCGGCGGGCGATCTCGGCATTGGACAGCCCCGCCCCGACCAGGGCGAGCACCTCCCGCTCCCGGTCGGTGAGCCCCGCCAGCCGGTCCCGCGCGTACGGGCCGCGGGCCAGCCGGCCACCGCTGAGCGCGATGACCCGGCGCGCCACCCGCGGCGACAGGTACGCCCCGCCGTCGGCCACCGCCCGCAGGCCGGCCAGCAGCTCCCGGGGGTCGCCGGACTTGAGCAGGAACCCGCTGGCCCCGTGGCCGAGCGCCCGGGCGATCAGGTCGTCGTCGCCGAACGTGGTGAGCATGACCGTGGCGGTCTCCGGCACCAGCCGCCGGATCTCCGCCGCCGCGGCCAGCCCGTCCTGGCGGGGCATCCGGATGTCCAGCAGCGCCACCCGGGGCCGGTGCGCCCGGACCAGCTCCACGGCCGCGTGGCCGTCGCCCGCCTCGCCGACCACCTCGATGCCCGGGTCGGCGGCCAGGATGGCCCGCACGCCGGCGCGGACCATCGCCTCGTCGTCGGCGAGCACCACCCGCAGGGGGCGCCCGTGGTCCTCGGTCACTGCGCGATCCGCTCCTTGCTGACCAGCCGGCCGTCGGCGAAGCAGAGCCGCCAGGTCGGCTCCGCGAAGGGGAAGTTGCCGTCGGTGTAGAACTCGCAGCCCGCCGGGGCGGCTCCGGTCGGCGGGTCGGCCTGCCGGCGGGGCAGCCCGAGGGCGTCCCGCTCCTCGCCGAGGCGCAGCCGCTCGTAGCCGGACCGGTCGAGGACCGCGCCCGCCGTGGCGAGCGGGTAGTAGACCAGCGCGAGCACGAGGGCGAGGCCGGCCGGGGCGCCGAACGCCACGAGCAGGCTGCGCCGGGCCCGCCGCCGGGCCTCCCGCAGCCGCCGCGCCGCCTCGCCGGGGCGGCCCTCCGGCGCCCGGCCCGGCCCGCCGTCCTCCCGAAGGCCGTCCTCGCGCCCACCGGCCGGCCCGGCGAGGCCGTCCCACTGACCGACGCCCGTGCCGACCTCGGCCGGCCCGGGGAGGTCGCGGGTTCGACCGAGCCGCAGGCCGCCGGACCGGCCGGCGCCCAGGGCGGCCGAGTTCGGTACGGCGAGGTCGCGGGATCGACCGAGCCGCAGGCCGCCGGACCGACCGGCGCCCGAGCCGGCCGAGGTCGGCACGGCGAGGCCGCCCGGTCCATCGGCTTCGGCACCGGCGGGGGCGGCCGGCAGCGGCAGGCGTGCCGTCACCGCGAAACCGCCGTCGCGAGGGCCCGCGTCGAGCACGCCCCCGCTCAGGCGGACCCGCTCGCGCAGGGCGAGCAGCCCCGAGCCGTGCGACGCCGGCCCCGGCAGCGGGCCGGCCGGCGCCCGCCCGTTGACGACCGACACCGCCACCTCCCCGCCCGCCCGGTCGACGGTGACGGTCACCGGGGCGCCGGGGGCGTAGCGGGCGGCGTTGGTCAGCGCCTCGCGGACCACCCGGTGCACGGCGTGCGCGACGAGCGGCGGCAGGGCCGCGCCGTCCGGGTCGGCCCGCAGCTCGACCGCCATGCCGGCGTCGCGGGCGCCGTCCACCAGCTCGGCCACCGACTCGCCGGCCGGCCGCAGCGACCCGGAGCGCTCCTCCCGGAGCACGCCGATGATGTCGTGCAGCCGCTCGGTCGCCGCGGACACGCTGGCCCGCAGCTCCCCGGCCGCGCTCCGGTGGGCGGGCGGCAGGTCGGTGGCCAGTTCCAGCGCGGCGGCGCGCAGCGCGATGAGGCTCAGGTCATGCCCCAGCGAGTCGTGCATGTCCTGGGCGATCCGGGCCCGCTCGCGCAGGCGTACCCGCTCCGCGGCGGCCCGCCGCTCCCGCTCCTCGGCCTCGGCGTGCCGCTCCCCCGCCTCGACGAGCGCCCGCTGCTGCCGGCGCAGCCGGCCGAGCAGCCAGGGGAACACCCCGGCGAAGAGCAGCACCGAGGCGAGCAGGAACCAGGTCTCCGGGTTGGTGCCGAGCAGCCCGAGGTTGAGCGCGGTGCCGGCGACCGCGATGGCGCCGAAGACCGCCGCCACCCGGCCGGCGCCGGCGCTGCGCCGGCCCGCCAGGTAGCTGAACACCGGGATGCCGAAGACGAAGTTGCCGTCGACCAGCGAGCCGAACACCACGGCCAGCAACGCCGCGAGGGGCCACCGGCGGCGGAACGCCACGGCGAGGCCGAGCAGCGCCAGCGAGCCGGCCAGCAGCGGCACGGCGTGGCGCGGCCACGGCGGGGTGAGCCCGGCGTACGCCACCGGGGCGGCGACCACGGCCCAGAGCAGCAGGTCACCGGCCCGGCGCCGGGCGGGCGACGGGGTTCGGGGCGGTTCCACGCCGGCCACGCTACCCACGGCCGGCCGGGCCGGGCACTGACGAAAGTCAGGGCTCAGCTGATCTCCTCGGCCCAGGCACGCCAGTCGTCGAGCACCCCGTAGAGGGCCGGGGTGAGCCAGCCCGGCGCGGACCGGCGGAACACGCCCGGGTCCATCCCGCCGGCGCCCATCGGCACCGCGCCCAGCAGGTTCGGCACCAGGTCGGAGAGGTTGAGCCAGTGCACCAGCTCCGGCTCGCCCGGCCAGGCGCCGATCACCACGCCGGCCGGGATGGCCCGGCGTTCCAGCGCCTCCAGGGTCAGCGCCGTGTGGTTGAGCGTGCCCAGCCCGGCGCGGGCCACCACCACGGCCGGGGCGCCCAGCGACACCGCCAGGTCGGCCACCGTCCAGGGCTCGCCCGACGGCCGCAGCCCCATGGGTACGAGCAGCCCGCCGGCCCCCTCGACGAGCACCAGGTCGTGCTTGTCGGTCTCCTCGCGGATGGCGTCGACCGCGGTGTAGAGCTCCAGCGGCTCCAGCTCGGCGACCCGGGCCGCGGCGAGCGGGGCGAGCGGGTCCGGGTAGCTGGCCAGGGTCCGCCCGGTGAGCGGGGCGGCCAGCCGGTTCACCGAGTCGACGTCGCCGGGCTCACCGGTGGCCGTACCCGTCTGGCCCGGCTTGACCACCGCGACCCGCAGCCCGGCGGCCTGCGCGGCGGCGGCGATCGCCGCGGTCACCACGGTCTTGCCCACCTCGGTGTCCGTGCCGGTCACCAACACCGGCCCCGTCCAGCCGTTGCCGTTGCTCATGAGCCCTCCTTCGTTCGCGACTGCGGGGCTCGCAAACCCGGCTCACTCCTCGCGCTCACGGTGCGCACGCCACGATCACGTCCAGTGCCCGTTCGAAGTCGGCCCGGTCGACCCCCGCGCTGATCGTGAGCCGGAGTCGGGAGCGGGTGTCCGGGGTGGACGGCGGCCGGAAGCAGCCCACCGCCACGCCCCGGTCCCGGCAGTCGGCCGCCCAGGCGGTCGCCGCCTCCGGACCGGGGGCGGTCACCGAGACCACCGCCGCGTCGGGGGCGGACACCTCCAGGCCCGCCCCACCCAGCCGGCGCACCACGAGGGCGGCCCGCTCGGCCAGCTCGGCGCGCAGGCCGTCGCCCGACCGGGCCAGCCGCAGCGCGGCGCGTACCCCGGCCACCACGGCGGGCGGCGGCGCGGTGTCGAAGATGAAGGTGCGGCCGGTCTCCACGAGGTGCCGGACGAACTCCGCCGGCCCGGCCACCACCCCGCCGGCGCCGCCGAGCGCCTTGGAAAGGGTGGCCGTCACCACCACGTCGGGCTCGCCGGCCAGCCCCGCCGCGACCACCCCGCCGGCCCCGGCCGGGCCCGTGACGCCGAGCGCGTGCGCGTCGTCGACAAGCAGCAGCGCGCCGTGCCGGCGGGCCACGGCGTGCAGCGCCGCGAGGGGGGCGAGATCGCCGTCGACGGAGAACACCGACTCGGTCACCACCACCGCCGGGCGGCCCGGGGCCGCGGCCAGCGCGGCGGCCACCGCGTCGACGTCGGCGTGCGGGGTGACGACCGTCTCGGCGCCGGAGATCCGGCAGCCGTCGATCAGCGAGGCGTGGTTGTGGGCGTCGGAGACGAGCAGCGTACGCGGCTGCACCAGGCCCCGGACGGCGGCAAGGTTGGCCAGGTAGCCGGAGGAGAAGACCAGCGCCCGGTCGACGCCCAGCCAGCCGGCCAGGTCGTCCTCGAGGGCGTGGTGCGCGTCCGTCGACCCGCGCACCAGCCGCGACCCGGTGGCGCCCAGCCCGTACGCGGCCAGCGCCCGACCGGCGGCGGCGGTGACCTCCGGGTGGGTGGCCAGGCCGAGGTAGTCGTTGCCGGCCAGGTCGATCACGGCGTCGCCGGCGGCGCGCGGGCGCAGCGTGCGGGTCAGGCCCGCCTTCGCCCGCAGCTCGGCGCGGCGGTCGAGGGCCGCCAGCCAGTCCGCCACCGTCACGTCCCTTCCCCTACCGTCGCCCCACCGGGCGCTTCCGCGGGGCGAAGTTACCACCCGGCCCGAGCGGCCCGGCGTGGCGCTGTCCGGCTCGCCGGGCCTGCTCGCGGGGGCCGACGCGGCCGTTTCCCGGGCTCGGAGCGGCCTTGTAGGGTACGAGCCATGCCAGAGATCCTCGACCAGGCCCGGACCCAGGTGCTGGAGAACGGCGTCGGCCTCGACGAGGCCGGTGTCCTCGCCGTGCTGAACCTGCCCGACGAGCACCTGCCCGCCGCCCTCCAGCTCGCCCACGAGGTGCGGATGCGCTGGTGCGGCCCGGAGGTCGAGGTCGAGGGCATCATCTCGCTGAAGACCGGCGGCTGCCCGGAGGACTGCCACTTCTGCTCGCAGTCCGGCCTGTTCACCTCGCCGGTCCGCTCCGTCTGGCTGGACATCCCGGCGCTGGTCGAGGCGGCGAAGCAGACCGCGGCGACCGGGGCGACCGAGTTCTGCATCGTGGCCGCCGTGCGCGGCCCGGACGCGCGGCTCATGAAGCAGATGCGCGAGGGCGTGGCCGCCATCCGGGCGGAGGTCGACATCCAGGTCGCCGCCTCGCTCGGCATGCTCACCCAGGAGCAGGTCGACGAGCTGGTCGAGATGGGTGTGCACCGCTACAACCACAACCTGGAGACCTGCCGCTCCTACTTCCCGAACGTGGTCACCACACACTCCTTCGAGGAGCGCTGGGAGACGTTGAAGATGGTCCGCGAGTCCGGCATGGAGGTCTGCTGCGGCGGCATCCTCGGCCTGGGCGAGACGGTGGAGCAGCGCGCCGAGTTCGCCGCGCAGCTCGCCGAGCTGGACCCGCACGAGGTGCCGCTGAACTTCCTCAACCCCCGCCCGGGCACCCCGCTCGCCGACCGCCCGGTCGTGGAGGGCAAGGACGCGCTGCGCGCGATCGCCGCGTTCCGGCTGGCCATGCCGCGCACCATCCTCCGCTACGCGGGCGGCCGGGAGCTGACCCTCGGCGACCTGGGCACCCGCGACGGCCTGCTCGGCGGCATCAACGCGGTGATCGTCGGCAACTACCTCACCACGCTGGGCCGGCCAGCGACCGCCGACCTGCAGCTGCTGGACGACCTGAAGATGCCGGTGAAGGCGCTCTCCGCCACCCTGTGAGGACGACGTGACCGAGCTTGTCGAGCCCGCACCGCCGGCCGGTCCCGCTGCCGACCCGGTTCACCCGGGCGGCGCGGGACGACCGGGCGACCAGCGCCGGCCCGCCCCGACGCCGCACTGGTGCGACCGCTGCGGCGAGTCCGTGGCGGAGAGCCCGCACGAGGCGTGCACGGCGGCCCGGGCGCTGGAGCCGCCGCGCTGGTGCGCGCACTGCCGGCGGCGGATGAAGGTGCAGGTCGTGCCGACCGGCTGGTCGGCGGTCTGCGTCGAGCACGGCGAGATCCGGGGCTGAGGCGTGCTGCGGGGGCGGGCGGTGACGCTGCGGCCGGCGACCGACGCCGACGTGCCGGCCCTCGCGACGATCCGGGCCACCCCGGAGGTGCGCCGCTGGTGGCGGGGCGGGGACGACCTCGCCGAGGCGGTCCGCGCCGACCTGGACGACGGCGACCTCACCGTCTACGCGATCGAGCACGACGGCCGGCTGGTCGGCGCCATCCAGTGGTACGCGGAGACCGACCCCGACTACCGCCATGCCAGCCTCGACATCTTCCTCGACCCGGCGGCCCGCGGCGCCGGCCTCGGCGGGGACGCCATCCGCACGCTGGTCCGGCACCTCGTCGACGAGTACGGGCACCACCGGTTCACCATCGACCCGGCGGCGGCGAACACCGCGGCGATCAGGGCGTACGCGAAGGTGGGGTTCCGGCCCGTCGGCATCATGCGCCGCTACGAGCGGGGCGCCGACGGCCGCTGGCACGACGCCCTGCTCATGGACCTGCTCGCCGACGAACTCGCCGACTGATCCGGCGGCGGCGTCGCTGAGTCCGGCGGCGGTGTCGGCGGCCTGGCCTGCGGCCGGCGGCGGTGTCAGCGGCCGGGGCGGCGCGTCAGCCGTCCCAGAGCAGGTGGCCGTCGGGGAGGCGGCGGGCGCCCTCGGCGGGGCGGTGGGGGCTGAGCCGGCCGTCGGGCATGAGGTGCGCGACGGGCACCCCGCGACCGAGCACCGCCACGTCGGCGATCAGCCGCCGGTGGCACCGCCACCAGACGCTCTCGCTGCACATCACGGCGGTGGTCCGGCGCTCCGCGTCGGCGAGCACCTCGTCCAGCGCCGCGTCGAACTCGGGCGTCCGGGTGTATGCGGCGTACGCGCGGAACGCCGCGACGGTCCACCAGGTGTCCGGCTCCGGGTCCCGGGCGCGGACGTGCCGGCGGCCACCGAGCCGGGGCTCCCACCGGTAGTCGACGCCCCGCTCCGGCAGCCAGCGTTCGAGCTCCTCCCGCCGCACGTCCGGGTTGGTCCGGCTGGCCGGATAGCGCCGCACGTCCACGACGAGCGCCACCCCGGCGCCGACCAGCAACTCCCCCAACCGCTCCCGGTCGGCGGCCCCGTGCCCCACCGTCACCAACACGCCCCCAGGTTCCCCCAGATCTTGGACACTTACCGTTCGAGGCGGACGGTAAGTGTCCAAGATCTGTGGACGGGACGGCGAGGCCGCATCGTCGGGCGGAGACTCGGGCGGGTGGTGAGGGTGCTGCCCGCCGACGAGGCGGGGACGTTGGAGTGGCTGGCGTTCGAGCAGGCGGGGGTGCTGACGACCGGCCAGGCGAGCCGGCTGCTGACCGAGGGCGTCGTGCGCGGCATGGTCCGCTCGGGGCGCTGGCGCTCGCTGTGTCGCGGCATCCTGCTCACCGGCAACGGCCGGCTGACCCGTGACCAGCAGTTGTGGGTGGCCGTGCTCGCCGCTGGACCGTGCGCCGTGCTGGCCGGGGTGACCGCCGCGGCCGAGGCCGGTGTCCGTGGTCTGCCGCCGGAGCCGCTGCACGTGCTGGTGCCGGCGGATCGGCGGGTGAGGACACTGCCGCGCCGGCTCCCGATCGACATGCCCGGGGTCGTGGCGCACCGCACCACCGTGTTGCCCGAGGCGCACCTCCAGCGCGCCCGGCCGCCCCGGACCACGACGGCACGGGCGGTGGTCGATGGCGCGAGTTGGGCTCGGAGCCTCCGGGAGGCCCAGCTCGTCCTGGCGTCCGCCTGCCAGCAGCGACGTGTGCTGCCGGAGGAGATCGAGGCCGTGCTGGCGGTGCTGACCCGGCCACGGCGCCGCGATCTCGTCCGGCGGACGGTGGCGGACATCGCGGGCGGCGCACAGGCACTGTCGGAGCTGGACTTCCTGGCGCTGTGCCGCCGACACCGGCTGCCCCGCCCAGACCTGCAGGAACGCCGCAGGGATCAGAGCGGCCGGGTCCGCTGGCTGGACGCGTACTGGCGGGAGTGGCGGTTGCACGCGGAGGTTGACGGGGCGCACCACATGGACGTGCGGCACTGGGCCGAGGACATGCGGCGGCAGAACGACATCTGGACCAACGGTGACCGGATCCTCCGCTTCCCCGCCTGGCTGGTCCGTGCCCGCCCCGGCGAGGTCGCCGCCACCCTCGGCCGCGCCCTCCGCGCCGCCGGCTGGCGTCCACCGAAGTGAATCTTGGACAGTTGCCGTTCGGGATGAACGGCAACTGTCCAAGATCGGGCGAACAACCGCTACGAGACGGTGCAGGGGGAGCCGTTCAGGGTGAACGCGGTGGGTTTCGGGTTGGTGCCGGTGTGGGTGCCGTTGAAGCCGAAGCTGGTCGACGCGCCCGGCGCCAGCGTGCCGTTGTAGGAGACGTTCGTCGCGGTCACCGCCGTCCCGGTCTGGGTGAAGTTCGCCGACCAGCCCTGGACCACCTTCTGCCCGCTGCTCGGGAAGGTGAAGCCGAGCGTCCAGCCGTTGATGGCGCTGGTCCCCGTGTTGGTGACGGTGATGTTCGCGGTGAACCCGGTGTCCCAGCTGCTGGTCGTCCAGGTCACCGCGCAGCCGCCGCCGGCCGGCGGGTCCGCGGTGGTGACGGTGAGCGCGGGCGAGGCCGCCGAGACGTTGCCGGCCGCGTCCACCGCGACCACGGTGAAGGTGTACGCGGTGGCGGCGGTCAGCCCGGTGACCGCCAGGGTGGTCCCCGTGCTCGACCCGACCAGGACGTTCCCGGACCGGTGGACCCGGTACCCGGTGACGCCCACGTTGTCGGTGGCCGGGCCCCAGGCGAGGGTGAGCCCGGTCGGGCCGATCGCCGACGCGGTGGGTGTGCCCGGGGCGGTGGGCGGGGTGGTGTCCGGCGCCGGAGCGGCCGGGGTGGTCACGGTCAGGGCCGGCGAGGCCGTCGACCGGTTCCCGGCGCCGTCGCGGGCGCGCACCGTGAACTGGTACGTCCGCTCGGGCAGCAGCCCGGTCACCGCGAGGGTGTTGGTCGGGGCGTCGGTCAGCACGAGCGCGTCGCTGCCGGTCTGCGCCCGGGTGACCTCGTAGCCGGCCAGGCCGCTGCCGCCGGTGTCGGTGGAGACGGGCCAGGTCAGGGTGAGGCCGGTGGCGGTGACGGCCGAGGCGACCGGGGCGCCGGGCACGGTCGGCGCGGTGGTGTCCGGGGTGGCCGGTCCGGGCTCCTCGCCCCAGACCCGCGTCCCGCCGGAGTAGAGCGGCACCTTCCGGTTGGGGCCGGCGGTGGTCTGGTACGACGGGTCGTTGGTCGGGTTCCAGGTGCCGCCCTCGGGCACGCCGATCTTGAACTGCACCTCCATCCGGTGCTGCGACTGCCCGGCCGGCGCGATGGTGTATCCGGTGCAGTCGACCTCGACGTACCAGATGTCGCCGGAGAACTGCTTGGCCGTGGTGGGCGACGGGCAGCCCTGCGTGTAGCCGGGGGTGACCTGCACCGGGCCGGTGCCGTCGGGGCGGAAGTAGTAGCGGAACTTCGCGGTGGTCAGTGCCCGGGCCGGGAAGGCGGACTTGTTGTAGATGATCGCCTTGAGTCCGGTGGCCCTCGGCTCGGCCTGCATCACCGTGGTCTCCACGGTCAGCTCGTCCAGGTCGGGCTGCTCCGCGGTCGGGAAGCCGGCGAGCGGGCTGCCGCCGTACTCGGAGGCGAGCCGGGCCAGGGCGGAGGTGAAGCCGGCGTTGTAGTCGGTGGCGACCTCGTTCATGACGTAGTCGGAGCGGCTGTCGGTGTAGGCGTCGTTGGCCGAGGACGGGCCGCCGACCAGCGCGCCGTAGAGCACGTGCCGGGTCTCGGTGGGCACCGTCTGGCTGTCCCACCAGGAGCCGTGCGCGGTGCGGTGGTGCGGGTTCTTCGGCGAGTTGGCCCCGAAGCCGATCACGTAGCTGGAGTTGCGTGGGTTCTCGCCGAGGGCGTAGTTGATCTGCCGGACGGCGAAGTCGTGGTAACGCGCCTTGCGGGTGGCGTCGGTGGTCCGGTCGCTGTAGACCAGCGCCGCGAAGGCGGTGTTGGCCGCGTAGCGCAGGGCACCCCAGGAGTCGAGGACGGCCATGCCGCCGGGCGAGTAGTTGACGCGGGAGCCGTTGACGCCGACGGTCCACCAGTCGAGCCAGCGGTTGGCGTCGTCGACGTACTTCTGCTTACCGGTCAGGTTGGCCAGCAGCACGTACGCGCCGAACTGCTTGTTGTCCCAGGCGATGGTCCACTTGTAGGAGCGGGTGGTGGACTGCGGTTCGGTGCCGAGCCGGTCGTACTCGCTCTCGGCCTTGGTCAGGTAGGCGGCGTCGCCGGTGGCGCGGTAGAGCCAGGCCGCGCCCCAGACCAGCTCGTCCTGCCAGCCGCTCCACGACCGGTAGAAGCTGGTCGCGTCGGTGATGCACTCGTGGTAGCTCTTCCGTACCGTGTCGGCGAACGTGTAGAGCTGCTTCGCGTGGCCGAGCAGCTTGTCGGCGTAGGCGGCGTCGGTCGGGCGGAAGACGATCGACGAGGCGGCCATCGCGGCCGCCGTCTCCCCCGCCAGGTCCGCGCCGCCGCAGCTCGCGTCGATCTTGTACGCGGGCCGCGCCATCGGCAGCACCTCGGCCGGTCCCCACCACTTGTGGTCGTCGTCGCCCTTGCCGACCTGTCCGTAGAGGACGTTCGGTGCGGGGTGCGCCTTGACGAACCAGTCGTTGACCCAGCGCAGGTTGTTGAGCAGGTGCGGGAGCTGGCCGGAGGCGACGTAGCCGTCCCGGTACTCGACGGCGCCCCAGGCCAGCATGGTGGCGCTGAACGCCATCGGGAAGCCGAACTTCACGTGGTCGCCGGCGTCGTACCAGCCGCCGGTGAGGTCGAGGCCGACGTCGGCGCCGTCGGTGAGGGCCGAGTCGCCCCGCCAGGAGACCCGGTTCCAGGCCGGCTTCCGGCCGGACTGCTGCGCCTCGTAGAAGAACAGCGACTTCTGCAACGCCTCCTGATAGTTGAACGCGGGCGCGGCCAGTGCGCTTCCGGTCCGCGCGCCGGCCGCGGCGGAGACCGCGCCGTCGTTGCCGGCGGGTGCCGCGGCGGCCGGCGCCGGCGGGGAGGCGACGGCTGCGGCCAGGCCGGCGGCGAGTGCGGCGCCGGCGGCGAGCAGCCGGCGGAGCCGGGACCGGCCGCGAGGGGGCGGGGTCGGACGGGGCATGGCGAGCTCCAGTGGGTGGCGCCGCGGTGGCCCGGACCGGACGGGACGGCGTCGGCGGTCGGGGCTGCCGGCGGCTGTGGTGGTGGGACGGACCCGGATGCTCGGGAGCGCTCCCATGGATAGTCGACAATGTACTGGCGACGTCATCGGTTGGGAAGCCGGCGCCGGCGCCGAGGACGGCGAAGCGTCGAGAGCCCGTTCATCGTTACGCCGACACGCCTGGGAAGTGGCCCGGATTTCGCCCACGGCAAGGACATCTGCGCAGCTCAGGGGCCTCGTCCCATCTGGACGGGAGCCCATCGACATGTGATCATGTGGCGTCCCCCTCTCCCGATCTCGAAGGATTCCTCATGCCACAGCGTCGGCACGTGGCGCGCGCTGCCCTCACCGCAGCCGCCGCCACGGCCCTGCTCGGGCTCGCCACCCCGGCCTGGGCCACCGGCAACCCGCACAACCCCAAGGGCGACAACGGCACCGTCAAGATCGACGGCACGCCCTTCTCGGACAAGGTCGACAACCAGCCGCACGTCACCTGCGACTTCGAGCTGGAGTTCTTCAACTTCGACAAGGACCAGAAGGCCGACATCACGCTCTGGGCGCAGGCGCCGTCGGCCACCCCGAAGGACAAGGTCGTCTGGTCGAAGAAGAACGTCGTGATCAGCACCGACCCGGCCTCCGGCGCGGAGAACGACCACGACGCGGTCATCAGCCTCTCCTCGAAGGACCTCGACCTGGCCGGGCTGACGCCGCACCCGAAGCAGGGCTACCACCTCAAGCTCGACGTGGACCTCACCGACGGCAGGTCGTCCGCCGGCAAGCACAAGGTCTTCTGGCTGGCGCCGTGCGAGTCACCGGGGAACCCGACGACGCCGACCCCGGCCACGCCGGGCGGGGAGACGCCGACCCCGACGCCGGGCGGCCCGGAGAACCCGTCGGGCACCCCGGCGCCCGGCACCTCGGCCGGCGGCGGGCAGGGCGGCGGCAGCGGCACCGAGGGTGGGCTGCCGCTCACCGGCGTGGCCGCGACCAGCATCTCGCTCGCCGGCCTCGCCCTCATCGGCGGCGGCGTCCTCCTGATGACGCTGCGGCGCCGCCGGGACCGGATCACCTTCACGAGCTGACCCGGACAGCGGCTCGGAGCCGGCCGTCGGACCTCGGTCCGGCGGCCGGCTCCACCTTTTCCGGGGCCACCCCGACGGTCCGCCCTCGATATGATCTTGGGGTGGATGCTCTCGACCCGACCCGCACCGCCGTCGTCCTGATCGACCTCCAGCGTCGCATCGTGGACCTGCCGACCGCCCCGCACACCGGCCCCGAGGTGGTCGAGCGTTGCCTTGCCCTCGCCGAGGCCGCCCGCGCCACCGGGGCAACCGTGGTGGTGGTCCGCGCCGACCGGCCCGGCCCTGATCCGCAGCCGGCGGGGAGCGAACTGCTTCCCGAGGTGGCGCCCCGCGAGGGCGACCTGGCGATCGTCAAGCACACCTGGGGCGCCTTCCACGAGACCGGGCTCGACGCGGCGCTGCGGGAGCGCGGCGTGGACACGCTGGTGATCGGCGGGCTGGCCACCAACTTCGGCGTCGAGCAGACGGCCCGCATCGGCGACGAGATCGGCTACCGGGTGGTGCTGCCGCACGACGCGATGTCCGGGTTGGACGCGTACGCCCACGAGTTCGCGGTCGACTACGTCTTCCGCCGGCTCGGCACGGTCTGCACGACCGCGGAGGCGATCGCCGCACTGGGCGGTTGAACCGGCCGAGGGAATGATCCGTACTGACGGGTAACCCGGTCGACGCCGCCCGGGCCTGGATCACATAATCGACAGCCTTCTATAGGCTTCCCGCGTACGCCCAGGTCAAGCTGCTGGCGGTCGGGCCGCGACGCGTCGCGGTGGCCGGCCGAGCGTCCTGGCATACGAGCGTACGGTTGCCCGCCCGCTCGGCAGCGCGGGACAGTACGCGACACCAGCGGTGCCATCGACGCCGCCGCTCCCCCGGACAACCCTGAGGAGATCGCGATGGCTCTCAGACTCGCCGACGGCACCTCCTGGTCCGACACCCTCGCCCGCGCGGTGGCCGCCACGCCGGAGGCCTTCGGCACCGCACCCGACGGCACCGCCACCCTGCACAACCTGGTCGAGGGCGGGTGGCGCGCGGTCGGTGCGCCGACCCCGGTACGCACCCCCGTCGACAACACCGTGCTGGTCAACCTGGCGCGGCTCGACGCCGAGGCGGCGCGGGGCGCGGTCGCGCACGCCGCCGCCGCGCACCGCGAGTGGGCGCAGACCCCGCTCGCCGAGCGCAAGGCCCGGGTCGACGACGCCCTGGACGCGCTCACCGCCCACCGCGACCTGCTCGCCCTGCTGCTGGTCTGGGAGATCGGCAAGCCGTGGCGGCTGGCCTGCGCCGACGTCGACCGCGCGCTCGACGGCGTCCGCTGGTACGTGCAGGAGATCGACCGGATGCTCGCCGACGGCCGCGAGCCGTTGCCCGGCCCGGTCAGCAACATCGCCTCCTGGAACTACCCGATGAGCGTGCTCGTGCACGCCGAGCTGGTGCAGCTGCTCGCCGGCAACGCGGTGATCGCCAAGACCCCGTCCCAGGGCGGGGCGGTCTGCCTCACCGTGGCGCACGCGCTGATGCGCCGCGCCGGGCTGCCCGCCACCCTGCTCTCCGGCAGCGGCGAGGAGCTCTCCGAGGTCCTGGTCCGGGCCCCGGAGATCGGTGCGGTGGCGTTCGTCGGCGGCCGCTCCAACGGCGGCAAGGTGGCCGCGGCGCTGCTCGACTCCGACAAGCGGCACTTCATCGAGCAGGAGGGCCTCAACGCCTGGGGCATCTGGAACTTCTCCCAGTGGGACCTGCTCGCCGCGCACCTGAAGAAGGGCTTCGAGTACGGCAAGCAGCGCTGCACCGCGTACCCGAGGTTCGTGGTCCAGCGCGACCTGGTCGACGAGTTCCTCGACATGTACCTGCCGGTGGTGCGTTCCGTCCGGTTCGGACACCCGCTCGCCGTGGGTGACGACTGGTCGGCCGGTGACCCGCTGCCCGAGCTGGACTTCGGCCCGCTGATCAGCGGTGCCAAGGCCGAGGAGCTGCGGCGCAAGGTCGACGAGGCGGTCCGCGGCGGCGCGGTGCCGCTGCACCGGGGCAAGCTCGACGGCGCGCCCTTCCTCGACGGGCAGGACACCTCCGCCTACGTGGCGCCGGCCGTGCTGCTCGCCCCGCCCGGCCGCTCGCGGCTCATGCACGCCGAGCCGTTCGGTCCGGTGGACACCATCGTCGTGGTGGACACCACCGACGAGCTGCTGGCCCAGATGAACGCGTCCAACGGCGCGCTGGTCGCCTCCGTGGCCTGCGACGACGAGGAACTCGCCGGCAAGCTCGCGGTCGACCTGCAGGCGTTCAAGGTGGGCATCAACAAGCCCCGCTCCCGGGGCGACCGGGAGGAGCCGTTCGGCGGCCGGGGCGCGTCCTGGAAGGGCGCGTTCGTCGGCGGCGACCTGCTGGTGCAGGCGGTCACCGTGGGCGGCGACGGCCGGCTCTACGGCAACTTCCCGGACTACAGCAGCTACCCGGCGACCTGATCGGACCGGGCCCGGACACGGGCAGGGCCCCCGCACCGGGGGCCCTGCCGTGTCACCGTCCTCCGCATCGGAGGTCGGCCCGGTGGCGCCGGTGACCCGGCGCCGGTGCGCGGTCGCCCGCCGGCCGGCGTCCCGTACCGCGCCGTTGCGGCCCGGGACGCGTCGCGGCGCGCGACCGTGAAGTCAGGACGACCGGCGCGCCCGCGCGGCCGCGCCGGCCTGGCGGGGCGGCACGGCCGGGCGGGACGCCAGCGGCACCGTCACGGTCAGCACGCTGCCGTCCCGCTCCACCGAGGTGGGCCGGTTCAGCCCGCGTACGGTGCGCAGCATCGGGGTGTTCTCGGCCTGCACGTGCAGCAGCACGGCCGCGTAGCCGGCCCGGTCGGCGTGCCCGAGCAGGCGCCGCAGCAGGGCCGAGCCGAGGCCCCGGCGCTGCCAGTCGTCGCGCACCAGCAGCGCCGCCTCCGCCTCGTCCCCCTCGCCGAGCAGGTTGGCCATGGCCACCACCGGTGCGGCCGTCCCGCCGGAGGCGGCCGTGGCAACCAGGGTCAGCCCTCGCGCCGGTTCGAGCAGCCGGCGCAGCCGGGCCGGTGCGGGGTGCCCCGCGCCGCTCAGGTAGCGCCGCTGGCGGCTCCGGTGCGAGCACCTGTCGTGCAGCTCCAGCACGCCCGGCAGGTCGTCGGCGGTGGCCGGCCGGGCCAGCACCTCGGCCGCGTCGGGCAGCACCAGGGTGACCCGGTCGGCGTCCCGGCGGGTCACCGTGGCGGCCAGCTCGACCAGGGCCTGCGCGCGGGCGTACTCGGCCGGGGTGAAGCTCGGCTCCCGCCGCCGCAGCTCGTACGAGCCGCCGGCCGGGTCGGCCAGCAGCATCGTGGTCCCGTCCACCCCGCCGGGCGGGGCGGCCGGCGTCGGCCGCCAGGCCACCGCGTCCGCGCCGAGCAGGACGCGCAGTGTCTCGCCGGCCGCGTCCGGGTCCCGGACCAGCCGGCCGGCCAGGCCGAGCACCCGGGTGGGCTGGTCGGCCAGCCCGCGCGCCTCGCTGCGCGCGACCCAGCAGTTCCGGCCCCGCCCCCGTTCGACGGCCGCCCGCAGGTCGGCCTCGGTGAGCCGGTCGGGCGCGTCGACCAGGAAGTCGTCGACCGCCCCCAGCTCGGTGGTGTGCACCTGCACGGTGAGGATGTTGACCCCACGCAACGCGAGGCTCGCCGTGAGCACCGACAGGTAGCCCGGCCGGTCGTCCACGGTGGCACGGATCCGCCACAGCGCCATGGTTCGCTCCCTTCCTCACCACCGACCCTGCCGGCCGCCTGTTGCGCCCCCGTTGCCCACGGGTGAAACGGTGGGACTGGTCAGGTGATGGTGGTCACGGGCGGGGCGCCGACCAGGTCGAGCCGGTCGCCGAGGATCACCGCGCCGGCCCGGACCAGCTGGGCGAGGCGGTCCACCTCGGTCGAGTGGAACGCGGCCGCGGCGAGCGGGTCGCTGTGGTCGCGCGCCACCACCAGCACCAGGCCGGCCCGGCCGAACGGCGCGACCGCGTAGTGGTGCCCGTCCGGCGTGGTCATGGCCCGGGCGCGCAGCGGGGTCACCTCCGGCAGCCGGGGCGGGACCGGGGCGCGCCAGCTCGCGTGCCCGACCGTCGCCCCGCCCGCGCCGCCGCCGCGGGCGGCCCAGTCCAGCGGCACCACCGCGGCCACCGCCCAGTCCGCGGCGAGCAGCCCGGGCGCCGCGTCGACCAGGGTGGCGACCCCGTCGGTCGGGTTCGCCGCGACCTGTGCGAGCAGTTCGGCGTCCTGGCCCGTGGTCGTCGGCGCGCCGATCGCCCGCCACACCCCGTCCACCCGTACGCCGGGGATGGCGGCCAGGCCGGCGAGCAGGCGCTCCACCCGCGCCGCGCCCGGCCAGACCACGGTGAAGTCGTCGACCGCCCGGCCGCCGAGCCGCTCCAGCACCACCACCTGGACGATGTCGGCGCCGGAGACGCCGAGCGTGCGGGCCACCTGGCCGAGCGTGCCCGGTCGGTCCGGCAGGGTCACCCGAACTCTCAGCAGCATGTCTGGTCCCTCCGCTCGGCAGGCCGGCCGTGGCGGCCGGCAGGCTGGGCCCCAGCCTGCCGGTTGACCATTTCGCCCCCGTTGCAGCGGCATGTCCCGCCGGGAACATCCCACCTTGACAACAAAGCTGAGCTGCCATCAACTAACCGGATGACCGATCCGGCCGTCGACGCACCGCAGACCCCGACCGGTTCGGCCCCGCGCGGGCTCGACCTCGACCGGCTGGCCGCGTACCTGGCCACGCACCGGCCCGAGCTGGCCGGGCCGTTGCCTGCAGCGGACCGGGCGGCTCACGCCGGGCCGCTTGCGGCGCGGCTCATCGCCGGGGGCAAGTCGAACCTGACCTACCTGCTGCGCGCCGGCGACCGCGAGGTGGTGCTGCGCCGGCCGCCGCTCGGGCACGTGCTGGCCACCGCCCACGACATGGCCCGCGAGTACCGGGTGATCTCCGCGCTCGCCCCCACCGCGGTGCCGGTCCCCGAGGCGCTGCTGCTCTGCACCGACCCCGACGTGCTCGGCGCGCCGTTCTACCTCATGGAGAAGGTCGACGGCGAGGTCTACCGGCGGCGGGAGCAGACCGACGCGCTCACCGCCGGCCAGCGGCGCGACCTGGCCCTGGCGATGATGGACACCCTCGCGGACCTGCACATGGTCGAGCCGGGCGCGGTCGGGCTGGGCGACTTCGGCCGCCCCGACGGCTACCTCGGCCGGCAGGTCCGCCGCTGGGCCGGGCAGCTCGACCGGTCCCGCAGCCGGCCGCTGCCCGGCATCGACGAGCTGCGCGACGCGCTCGCCGGCAGCGTGCCCGAGGGCGCGAACGCCGGGCGGATCGTGCACGGCGACTACCGGCTGGACAACCTGCTCGCCACGGTCGAGCCGGTGGCGGTGCGGGCGGTGCTCGACTGGGAGATGGCCACCCTCGGCGATCCCCTCGCCGACCTGGGCCTGCTGCTGACCTACTGGGACGTGCTGGGCGACAGCGACAGCGCCGAGGGCAACCCGGTGGCCGACGGCATCGGCCCGCGGGCCGGCTTCCCCACCGGCGCCGAGCTGATCGACCGGTACGCCGGCCGCAGCGACGTCGACGTGGGGCCGCTGCACTGGCACGTGGCGCTCGGCTGCTTCAAGCTCGCGGTGATCTGCGAGGGCATCCACTACCGGCACACCCTCGGGCAGACGCTCGGCGGGGGCTTCGACCGGATCGGCGAGATGGTGGCGCCGCTGGTCGAGCACGGTCTGCACGCGGTGAGGGAGAAGTAGTGGACTTCGCGTACGACGCCCGGACGGTCGAGCTGCGCGAGAGGCTCGAGGCGTTCCTCACCGAGTGCGTCCTCCCGGCCGAGCCGGTGCACCACGAGCAGGTGCTCGCGGCCGGCGACCCGTGGGCCCGCCCGCCCGTGCTGGAGGAACTGAAGGCCGAGGCCCGGGCGCGCGGCCTGTGGAACCTCTTCCTGCCCGACGCGCGCTACGGCGCCGGGCTGACCAACCTCCAGTACGCCCCGCTCGCCGAGC
Source organism: Micromonospora sp. NPDC005707 (assembly GCF_040631005.1). Taxonomy (NCBI): domain Bacteria; kingdom Bacillati; phylum Actinomycetota; class Actinomycetes; order Micromonosporales; family Micromonosporaceae; genus Micromonospora; species Micromonospora sp. NPDC005707. Next base: position 203,134 of record NZ_JBEXYR010000006.1, on the reverse strand, counting down.
TGACCGGTCGCAGCCCGCACCTGGCCCCGGAGGCGCTGAACTGCGCCGCACCGGACACCGGCAACATGGAACTGCTGGCCGAGTTCGGCTCCGACGCGCAGCGGGACCGCTGGCTCGCGCCGCTGCTGGCCGGGGAGATCCGGTCGGCGTTCTGCATGACCGAGCCGGAGGTGGCCTCCTCCGACGCCACCAACGTCGCCACCCGGATCGTGCGGGACGGCGACGCGTACGTGGTGAACGGCCGCAAGTGGTGGTCGTCCGGGGCCATGGACCCGCGCTGCGAGATCTTCATCGTGATGGGCAAGACCGACCCGGACGCCGACCGGCACCGCCAGCAGAGCATGATCCTGGTTCCCCGCGACACCCCGGGCGTGACGGTACGCCGGGGCATGACCGTCTTCGGCTACAGCGACGCCCCGCACGGCGGGCACGCCGAGATCGACTTCACCGACGTACGGGTGCCGGTCGAGAACCTGGTCGGCGCCGAGGGCGCCGGCTTCGCCATCGCCCAGGCCCGGCTCGGCCCGGGACGGATCCACCATTGCATGCGGTTGATCGGCATGGCCGAGCGGGCCCTGGAGCTGCTCTGCCGGCGGGCCCTGACCCGGGTGGCGTTCGGCCGCCCCCTCGCCGAGCAGGGCGTGGTCCGGGAGTGGATCGCCGAGTCCCGGGTGCGCATCGAGCAGGCCCGGCTGCTGGTGCTCAAGACCGCCTGGCTCATGGACACCGTGGGCAACCGGGGCGCGCACACCGAGATCCAGGCCATCAAGATCGCCACGCCGGCGATGGCCGAGTGGGTCATCGACAAGGCCATCCAGGCGCACGGCGGGGCCGGCGTCAGCCAGGACACCCCGCTCGCCGCCCTCTGGGCGCAGGCCCGCACCCTCCGCCTGGCCGACGGGCCCGACGAAGTGCACCGGGCGTCCCTGGCGAAGCGGGAACTGCGCCGCTGGGCCTGAGCCCTCAGGCCGAGGCGCGGTGGATGAGCTTGGTGTCCAGCAGCACGTGCGGGCTGGGCAGGTCCTCGCCGCGGATGCGGGAGACCAGCAGCCGGGCCATCTGCCGGCCCATCTCCTCGACCGGCTGGAAGACCGTGGTCAGCGGCGGCTCGGCCTGCCGGGCGATCGGGGCGTCGTCGAAGCCGATCACCGCCACGTCCTCGGGCACCCGGCGGCCGGCCTCACGCAGCGCGCGCAGGGCGCCGAAGGCCATCAGGTCGGAGGCGACGAAGACGGCGTCCAGGTCGGGGCAGACCTCCAGCAGCCGGCGCATGCAGGCCGTGCCGCTGCCCTCGCTGAAGTCCCCGTACGCGATGAGGTCCGGGTTGAGGTCGCCGCCCGCGGCCCGGACCGCCTCCTTGTAGCCGGACAACCGGGCCAGGCCGGCGCCCATGTCCTGGGTGCCGGCGATGGTGGCGACCCGCCGCCGGCCGCGGGCGAAGAGGTGCTCCACCGCCTGCCGGGCGCCGCCGACGTTGTCCACGTCGACGAACCAGGCCGGCTGGGCGTTCGGGTGCAGCATCCGGGCCGGCCGGCCGCCGAGCACGGTGGGCAGGCCGCGCTCCTCCAGCAGCGTGGGCAGCGGGTCCGCGTCGTGCAGCGAGAGCAGCAGCACGCCGTCGACGTGCTGGTTGGTCAGGTGGTGCTCGACCCGTTCCCGCTCGATCTGCGACTGCGCCATGGCCAGCCAGAGCTGCATCGGGGTCTCCAGCAGCGCGGAGCTGACGCCCCGGACGATGCCCGCGAAGAACGGCTCGGTGAAGACGCGCTCCCCCGACTCGGAGACCACCAGCGCCACCGAGTCGGTCCGCTGGGTGACCAGCGCCCGGGCCGCGCGGTTGGGCACGTACCCCAGCTCGGCGATGGCCGCCTGGACGGCGGCCCGGGCCTCGGGGCTGACCTGCGGCGAGCCGTTGACCACCCGGGAGACCGTGCCGCGCCCCACGCCTGCGCGGGCCGCGACCGCGTCGAGGGTCGGGCGCCCGAGCGACCGTGTGCGCTGCGTTGTCATCGTCTGTGCTCCTCCGACATCGGGCGACCCGGCACCTGTACCGGCGCCGGCGCCGGGCCGCCCGTCACTGGCTGGCCCAGCCTATTGTGCGGCCAGGCCGTTGCGTCGGATCACATCGGCGTACCACCTGGCGCTGGACTTCGGGATCCGGGCCTGGCTGTCGTAGTCGACGTAGACCATGCCGAAGCGCTTCGTGTAGCCCCACGCCCACTCGAAGTTGTCCATGAGCGACCAGGCGAAGTATCCCTTCAGCGGCACCCCGGCGCTGATCGCGGCGTGCGCGGCGCGCAGGTGCGCGTCGAAGTACGCCAGCCGGTCCGGGTCGTCGACCCGGCCGTCGACCACCGCGTCGACGAACGCGGAGCCGTTCTCGGTGACGTAGAGCGGCAGGTCGGTGTAGTCCTTGTGCACCCGCTCCAGCGTCTCCACCAGGCCCGGGGCGTCGATCTCCCAGCCCATGTCGGTCACCGGCACGCCCCGGGTGGCGAACTGGACGTCCTGGCTGCCCGGCCAGCACGACGGCGCCCGCCAGTACGCCTCGGCCGGGCCGGTCTCCGCCGGCGCGGCGACCACGTACCGGCTGTAGTAGTTGACCCCCACCATGTCCAGGGGGGTCGAGATGACCGCCAGGTCGCCGTCCCGGACGTGCCCGAAGTCGGTGACCTCGCGCAGGTCGGCGACCAGGTCCGCCGGGTACGCCCCGCGCAGCACCGGGTCGAGGAAGAACCGGTTGGCCAGCGCGTCGATCCGGCGGGCGGCGTCGGCGTCCTCCGGCGACCCGGTGGCCGGCGTGACCGGGTAGAGGTTGACGGTGATGCCGAGCTGCGCGTCCGGGCGGGACGCCCGCAGGGCCTGCACGGCCAGCCCGTGCCCGAGCATGAGGTGGTGCCCGGCCCGGACCGCGTCCGCCCCGTCCGACCGGCCCGGCGCGTGCACGCCGGAGCCGTAGCCGAGGAAGGCCGAGCACCACGGCTCGTTGAACGTGGTGAAGTACTTCACCCGGTCGCCGAGGGCGTCGGCGACCAGCTGGGCGTAGTCGGCGAACCGGCCGGCCGTGTCCCGGGCCGGCCAGCCGCCCGCGTCCTCCAGCGGCTGGGGCAGGTCCCAGTGGTAGAGGGTCAGCCAGGGCTCGATGCCGTGGCCCAGCAGCTCGTCCACGAGGCGCCGGTAGAAGTCCATCCCCTCGGCGTTGACCGCTCCGGCGCCGCCGGGCTGCACCCGCGGCCAGGAGACGGAGAAGCGGTAGGACTTCAGCCCGAGGTCGGCCATCAGCCGCACGTCGTCGGGCATCCGGTGGTAGTGGTCGCAGGCCACGTCGCCGGTGTGCCCGGCCACCGTCCGCCCCTCGGTGTGGCTGAAGGTGTCCCAGATCGACGGGCCGCGGCCGCCCTCCGTCGCCGCGCCCTCGATCTGGTACGCGGCGGTCGCCGCGCCCCAGAGGAAGCCGGGCGGGAAGGTGGCTGCCGCACCCTGGTCGAGGACGCCGACGGCGGGCGGGCTGGCTGGGTTGCTCACGACTTGACGGCGCCTTCCATGATTCCGCCGATGATCTGGCGGCCGAAGATGATGAACACGATCAACAGTGGCAGGGTCGCCAGTGCGGTGCCAGCGAACAGTGCCACGTAATCCGTCTGGTAGAGCCCGGACGAGAGGATCTTCAGGGAGTACTGCACCGTCGGGGTGTCCGGGGTGAGCACGATGAACGGCCAGAGGAACTCGTTCCAGGTCTGCATGAAGGTCAGCAGGCCGAGCACCGCCGCCGCCGGCCGCAGCGCGGGCAGCACCACGTTCCAGTAGATCCGCCAGGTGGAGCAGCCGTCGAGCCGGGCCGCCTCGATCAGCTCGTCGCTGATCGCGGACATCGCGTACTGGCGCATCATGAACACGCCGAAGCCCTGCACCAGGAACGGCACGATGACCGCCTGCAGGGTGCCCGTCCAGCCGAGTTCCACCATCATCAGGTAGAGCGGGATGACACCGAGCTGGGTCGGCACCATCATGGTCATGATGATGATCAGCAGCAGCGCGTTGCTGCCCCGGAACTTGAGCTTGGCGAACGCGAAGCCGGCCAGGCTGGAGAAGAAGATCACCGAGATGGTGACGACGGTCGACACGACGGCCGAGTTGACCAGACCGTAGACGAACGCGGCGTCCTCGTTGGCGAGCATCCGGTCGATGTTGGTGAACAGCTGGTCGCCGGGGGTCGGCGGCATCTCGTAGACCGCGCTGTTGTCCCGCGAGGCGATGATGAACGACCAGATGATCGGGAAGATCGACAGTACGCCGCCGAGGATGAGCGCGAGGTAGGTCAGCGGGCTGGCCTGCCAGAGCTGGGCGCCGGGCAGCCGGCCGCGGCCGCGGCGGCGGGACGGCACCGGCGGCGGGGTGACCGGGCGGGGCAGGGTCTGCGTGGTGCTCACTTCTTGTCCCCCTTCACCGTCCGGCGTACCAGCACGAAGTTGATCAGCGCGAAGATGATGATCATCATGAAGAGCAGCCAGGACATCGCGGAGCCGTACCCGTACTCGGAGTTCCCGGTGAAGGTCTTCTCGTAGATGTACATGGCCAGGGTCTGGAACTGGTGGTCCACCCCGCCGCGGACCAGCCCGTTCCCGTACATCAGGGGCTCGGTGAAGATCTGGAAGCCACCGATGGTGGAGATGATGATCGTGAAGAGGATCGTCGGCCGGATCAGCGGCACGGTGATCGCCCAGAACTGCCGCCAGGTCGAGGCGCCGTCCAGCGACGCCGACTCGTACAGGTCCTTGGGGATGGCCTGCATGGCACCGAGGTAGATGAGCGCGTTGTAGCCGGTCCACCGCCAGTCGACCATGAAGGCGATGGCGAACCAGGAGGCGAAGCGGTTGTCCCGCCAGGCGATGGGGTCGAAGCCCACCGTGCCGAGCAACCAGTTGATGAGGCCGTACCGGTCCGCGAAGATCAGCGCGAAGATGATGCCGACCGCGGCCACCGAGGTGATGTTGGGGATGACCACACCCATCCGCAGCAGCGTGCGGGCCTTCATCTGCCGGTTCAGCAGGTTGGCGAGCATCAGCGCCACGATGAGCTGCGGCACGGTGCTGAGCAGGAAGATGCCGAGGGTGTTGTAGGCCGCGTTCCAGAACTGGGCGTCCTGCATCAGGAGGCGGTAGTTCTCCAGCCCCGCGTACTCCTTGGTTCCGCTCAGCAGCTCGTAGTCGAAGAGCGAGACGTAGACCGTGTAGAGGACCGGGAAGAGGCCGAAGACCCCGAAGAGGACGAAGAACGGGGCCACGTACAGGTACGGGGAGTACTTGAGGTCCCAGCGGCCGAGCCGGTACGACCGGCGGCGGTGCAGCGGGGCGGACGGGGGCGGCGAAGCGGCGCGCGATGGTGGCACCGCGCCGACAGTCGAACTCATTGCAGGTCCTTCCGGGAGGTGGGGCGGCGGCGACCTCGCCGCGGCGCCCACACCCCTGGGGCGGGTGTGGGCGCCGCCGCCGAGCCCACGGGCAGTGGATCCCCGTGGGCTCGGCCGGTCACCGGCGACTCAGCTGGTCGCCTTCTTGGCCTCGTCCACCGCCTTCTTCCAGGCGGCATCCGAACTGAGCCGGCCACGCTCGGCCGCCTGCATCTGCGGCTCGAAGATGGTCTCCCAGACCTGCTGGTGCTTGGCACCGAGGAAGACGGGCTTCATGTTCTTGACGCTCTCACCGAAGATCTTGCCGGTGGGCGCACCGCTGAAGTACTCGCTCGTCTTGTCCTTGAACGCCGGGTCGTCCAGGCCGGCGATGTCGGACGGCATCGCGCCCGCCTCCTTGAACGCCGCCAGGTGGCCCTCCTTGCTGGTCAGGTACTTGGCCAGCTCGTACGCCTCCTTCGGGTGCTTCGTCTGCGCCGGGACGGCCAGGTAGGAGCCGCCCCAGTTGCCGCCGCCGCCGGGGATGTTGGCGATGTCCCACTTGCCGGAGTTCGCCGGGCCGGACTTCGGGGCGATGACGCCCTCGGTCATCCAGGCCGGGCAGGGCAGCGTCGCGAACGCGGAGTTCTTGAAGGCCCCGTCCCAGTCGGCGCTCCACCGCTGCGTCTTGGCGGTCAGCCCGTCCTTGGCCATCTGCAGGCCCATGTCCCAGGTCTGCTTGATGACCGGGTTGGTGTCGCCGATGAACTTGTTGTCCTTGTCGAAGAAGAACGTCTGCGAGTTCTGCATGACGTACGGCTGCATCAGGCTGGTCGCGCTGTCCAGCCAGGCAGCCTTGACCTTGCCGCTGGCCTTGAACTCCTTGCCCAGCGCGATGTAGTCCTGCCAGGTGGTCATCCGCTTCGAGACCTCGTCCCGGTCGGTGGGCAGACCGGCCTGCTGGAACAGGTCCTTGCGGTAGCACATGGCGAGTCCACCGACGTCGGTGCCGAGCCCGATCAGCTTCTTGCCGTCCGGTGTGAGGGCGTTGTTCCACTTCCACTCGGGGAAGTTGGCCTTCACCTCACCGGCGCCCAGGTCGAGCAGGTTGGCGAACTTGTCGGGGTTCTGGACGTACCCGAGCAGGACGCCCTCCTCCAGACCGACCACGTCGCCGGCACCGCTGCCGGCGGCGAGCCACTGCACCAGCTTCGGCTGGAAGTCGCGCAGCTCGCCCATCTTCTGGTGCTCGACCTTGATGTTCGGGTGGGCCGCCTCGAAGTCCTTGATGGCCTGGTCGTAGCCGAAGTTCTGGAAGGTCTGCAGGACCAGCTTGACCTGGCCGCCCTCGCCGGACCCCTCGTCGTCGTTCTTCTTGCTGCACCCGGCGCTGCCGAGAGCAACGCCCGCGGCGAGCACGGCGGCCGCGGCAATCCGGAGCCGGCGCCTCATGACGCTCATCCCTGACCCCTCTCAGGTGGGTAACTCGTGTGGTGGGTTCTGACTCGCGCCCGCTCGTCGGCCGGGCAGGTCGCGTGGTGAGGCTTTGGTTCTGGGGGCGCCGCCGCGAGGAGCGATGTGGCTTGGGACACACCTGCGGGAGCGCTCCCATGAGATTGCCGGCACGTGTCAGGAGTGTCAATAGACCGCTGGGAGCGTTCCCAGATCGTTACCGCGTGGCTCCCGGGCGCAGTCCCGGAAGGGCGGTCAGCAGAAGCGACGCAGCAGGGTGGTGGCCCGATCGGCGGCGAAGAACTCCGGCTCGAAGCCGGCGCCGGCCCACTCCCGCATCATCCGGTGCTCGGGGTGCCCAGGGTCGGCCAGCGCGGCCAGCAGGACGGCGTACCCGGCCGGGCCGCCGACGTCCTCCGGCGGGCAGGCGCGCTCCCCCTCGACGCAGGCCGGGTAGCGCTCGTCCGGGTCGGCCGTGCACACGTCCTCGACCACCAGGTCGTGCTCCCACCAGTCGCCGAAGTCGTAGGTGTAGCGGAACCGGTCCCCCTTGCCCACCACCGCGTCCAGCCGGACGTCCAGCTCGTCGCGGAGGGCCAGCTCGCCGTCCGGATCGGGCTCGCCGTACTGGCGGCCGTCGACGTCGAACGAATGCAGGTGGCAGTCCCGCCAGCCCATCGCGTGCTGGACCACCCGGTGCAGCCGGTCCAGGGTGTAGCCGCCGGGCACCAGCACCCGCCGCCACACCGGCGGCCGGACCCCGGCGAGCGAGACCTTCAGTTGGAAGATCTGACGCGACATGCTGTCCCATCCTTCCTCGGCATAGGCTGCCCACATGATCTGCCGAGCGTGCCGGGAGCGGCGGCACGACGACTGTCCAGGCCGGAAGTGGTGCGACTGCCAGCACCGTACCCCCGAACCCACCCCTCCGGTCACCGGTCCGGCCGGCGAATGAGCGTCGGAACCCCGATCGAACGGGTCTGGCCGGCGCCCGTCACCGGGCCGCTGACCGACCCGCAGCTGGCCGCGCTCTACGGCCGCGTCCCCCGTCCCCACCTGCGGGTGAACTTCGTGGCCAGCGCCGACGGCGCGGTCACCCTGGACGGCTACTCCGCCGGGCTTTCCGGCGAGCCGGACAAGCGCGTCTTCGGCCTGCTGCGGATGCTCTGCGACGGGCTCGTGGTGGCCGCCGGCACGCTGCGCCACGAGGGCTACCGGGCGCTGCGGCTCGGCGAGGAGCGCCGCGCCTGGCGCCGCGAGCAGGGCCTGGCCGAATACCCGACCCTCGTGGTGGTCTCCGGCTCGCTCGACCTCGACCCGGCCCAGGCGTGCTTCGCCGACGCGCCGGTCCGGCCGCTCGTGCTCACCCACGCGGCCGCCGACCCGCCGCCCGGGCTGACCGAGGTGGCCGACCTCGTCCGCTGCGGCGCGCAGCGGGTCGACCTGGCCGCCGGCCTGGCCGAGCTGCGCCGGCGCGGGCTGGGCCAGGTGCTCTGCGAGGGCGGGCCGCACCTGTTCGGCGCGCTCACCGCGGCCGACCTGGTGGACGAGCTGTGCCTGACCGTCGCGCCGCTGCTCGCCGGTGCCGGCCCGGGCCGGATCACCGCGGGGGCCGGCAGCGCGCCGCGGCACCTGCCGCTGCGCCACGTGCTGGCCGCCGCCGACGGCGTGCTGATGCTGCGCTACGCCCGGGACCCCGGCGAGGCGCCGCCCGCCGGCGCCGCACCGGCCGCCTGACCGCACCGTCCGTCAAGGGCAAAAGGGGATACGCGGACAGCCTCGCCCGGCCAGGGCGGAGCGGGCGGCCGGCGGCCGGCGGCCACGGGTCACCGGGTCGGCGGAACGGCCGCCCCCGGCAGCGAGTCCGGCAGCCCGAACGCCGCGGCGTGTTCCGCGCCCACGAACGAGGTGATCCCGGCGATCCGGTCACCCCGCAGCGTCAGCACGTCGACCGACCACGGCAGGTACGGGCCGGTCCCGGCCCGGCGCAGGTAGCCGGCGACCGCGGGCTGGCCGTTCGCGCCGGCGGGCAGGTGCCGCCAGCTGCCGCAGGGGCCGAGCGGCGCCGACCGGGCGAAGTCCAGCACGGCCGCGACGCCCCGGTACCAGTGCGGCATCGGCGGCATGGACCAGGTGACGTCCTCGGTGAGCAGGGCGACCAGGGCGTCCGCGTCGCCGTTCTCCAGGGCGGTGGCGTAGCCGGTGACGACCTCGCGCAGCCGGGCGTCGTCGAGCATCCGCAGGGTGCGCTGCTGCGTCGCGGCGGGGGCCCGCTCGGCCAGCACCCGGCGGGCCCGCGCGAGGGCCGAGTTCACCGACGTGGTCGAGGTGCCCAGCATGACCCCGATCTCCGCGGCGGAGTAGCCGAGGACGTCGAAGAGCAGCAGCGCGGCCCGCTGGTTGCCCGGCAGGTGCTGCACGGCGGCCACGAAGGCGAGCTCGACCGCCTCGCGCTGCTCGTACCGCGCGCCCGGAGCGACGGGGCCGGGCGCGAGGCCGGTGTCCGGGTACGGGCCGAGCCAGGCGACCTCGTGGACCGGGCCGCTGTCGGGCACCGCGCGGTCACTGGCCGGGCCGAGGTCGACCGGCAGGGCCCGCCGGGCGCGACCGGCGATGGCGTCGAGGCAGACCCGGGTCGCCACGGTGTAGAGCCACGAGCGCAGCGAGCCGTGCCCGGCGAAGGTGGGCAGCCCGCGCCACGCCCGCAGCAGCGCGTCCTGGAGGGCGTCGTCGGCGTCGTGCACCGAGCCGAGCATCCGGTAGCAGTGGGCGTGCAGCTCCCGGCGCAGTGGCGCGACGAGCGCCGTGAAGTCGGCCTCGTCGACGGGGGCGCGGTCCGGGGATCCGGCGGCGGCCGGGGAACTGACGCTCACGACGACGATTCTGCCGCAGCGCCGGAGTCAGGAAGGTGAACGGCTCGCCCGTCACGACCCTGGAGGACCCGATGAGCAGCATGTCCACCGCACCCGTCACCACCGGCACCCTGGCGGTGCCCGACGGGCGGCTCTACTACGAGGTACGCGGCCGGGGCCCGCTCGTGGCGCTGGTCGCCGCCCCGATGGACGCCGACGCCTTCGTGCCACTGGCCGACCTGCTGGCCGCGGAGCACACCGTGCTGACCACCGACCCGCGCGGGATCCGCCGCAGCGTCCTGCACGACCCGCACCAGGACTCGACCCCCGAACTGCGCGCCGACGACGTGGCCCGGCTCCTCGCCCACGTCGACGCGGGTCCGGCCGCCGTGCTGGGCTCCAGCGGCGGCGCGGTGACCGTCCTCGCCCTGGCCCAGGCGGCTCCCGAGCGGGTGCACACGGTCGTCGCGCACGAACCGCCGCTGCTCGGCCTGCTGCCCGACCGGGCGGACCTGCTGGCCCGCGAGGACGAGATGATCGCCACCTACCGCTCCGGCGACCGGCTCGGCGCCGGACGCCAGTTCCTCGCCACCGCGAACATCCACCTGCCGGAGGAGGTGGTGCTGGGCATGTTCGGCGGCGAGCCCGACCCGCAGGCGGCCGCCGACGAGCACTTCCAATACCTGCACATGATCCGGGGGACCACCCGCTTCCGGCCCGACGTGGACGCCCTGCGCGACGGCCCGACCCGGGTCGTCGTCGGTCTCGGTGAGCGGTCGACCGGTGAGGTCTGCGACCGCACCTCGCGGGCGCTCGCGGCGGCGCTGGGCACAGCGCCGGCGATGTTCCCGGGCGGCCACGTCGGCTTCGCCGAGGACCCGCCGGCCTTCGCCGCCCGGCTGCGCGAGGTGCTCGCCGGCGGCTGAGGCACGACGCGGGGCGCGGGTGCGGTGCTCCGGCGCCGGAACCCGCGCCCCGCCGGGTCGGGCTGCGCCGTCTCGCGAACCCGCCGTTGATCAGCGCCGTAACCTCGGGGAATGCGTACTCCGCAGGCGACCGGGACGGCCCCGGAGCGGACCGGTCGGCCGGTGCTCGCCGGTGGGCTGCTGGTCGCCACCGGGCTGACCGACGTGCTGGCCGGGTTCGGCATGCTCCGGTCCGGGGTCTTCGTGGTGGTGGGCGAGGGCGGCATGCACCAGGTCGACCTCACCTTCTGGGCCTGGCTGCAACTGACGATCGGGGCCGCCGTCGCGGTCGCCGGGCTGGTGGCGCTCACCGGCCGGCGGGACGCCGCCGCGGTCGCGATCGGCTGCGCGGCGCTGGCGATCGCCCTGGACCTGCTCATGCTGCCGTACGCGCCGATCCGGTTGCTCATCGTGGCCGCCGTCGACGCGGCGGCGATCCGGCTGCTGCTCCGGCACCGCCGGGCCACCGGCCGGGCGGTGTGAGGCCGCCGGTCAGCGGGGCTCGCAGATCCGGCCGGAGAAGGCCGGGTCGCCCTCCCGGGCGGCCGCCCACACCGGATTGACGGCCAGCGCGAGCGGCGGGGCCTGCCAGGCGGCGCCCAGCCGCTGGAGCAGGCGGTACTCCCGGCGCGGCTCGTCGACCCGGCCGCCGGCCAGGAAGTCGACCACCCGCTCCTCGGCGAGCCGCTGGCCGATCAGGCCGCCGTGCAGGGCGGGCATCTGGAACACCGGGATACGGCTGTACTCGCCGGGCGGCGCCTCCGCCGCGCTGACCGTGGGCAGGAAGGCGATCACGCGGACCCCGGCCACCGGACAGAGCGTGCGGTTGCGGTAGAAGGGCGCGTTGACCAGCACCGAGCGGACGAAGGGCTCGTCCGGGGTGCTCTTCACCCGGCGGCCCAGGTTGGCCAGCCAGAAGATCCCGCGCAGCTCCCAACCGGCGGCCACGCCCCACCCGCTGTAGCCGGGGGGCGGGTAGTAGGCCCGGCCGGGCTGGACGAGCGGGCTGAACAGCAGCACCGCCTCCACCGGCAGGGGCTGCGCCCACTTGTCCAGGTAGGTGCGGGCCACCATGGCGCCCTCGCTGAACCCGAGCAGGCCGATCGGCCGGCCGGTCCGGCGGTGCAACCGGTCGATCTGCGCGGCCAGCAGCACCGCGCTGGCGTCCAGGGACTGGTGGGTCGTCTCCGGCCCGTACGGCAGCGGCCGCCCCTGCCGGTCGAGCCCCCGGTAGGAGAAGCGCTCCACCCGGGGGTCCGCCGGTGGCCGGCCGTTCCACTGCGAGTCGTGTCCGGCGATGGCGATCACCGCGTGCGGCACCCGGTCGGGCAGCCGCTGCGTGAGCAGCGGGGGCAGCCACTCCGCCGGTGGACCCGTCGCCAGGCCGACGAGAGACTGCGACCCGACCGCCGCGGCCATGGTGAGGGCGATGGCCACCGGCGCCACGGGAGTCCGGGCCAGGCGGATCCGGGCCGGCAGCACGGCCGCCGACACGGTGCGCTGCCAGAGCAGGCCGTTGGCCAGGCCGGCCAGCGCGGCCACCAGGACCGCCCACCAGCCCGACGTGCTGGAGATGACGGCGCCCGCGACCGTGAGCACCACGAAGTTGAGCACCGACCAGCCGAGCAGCTCGATGGTGGGCAGGCCGCGCCACCAGTTCCCGACCACCCCGGCGCGCTGGAGGAACGGGGCGAGCACCAGCATCGGGGCGAGCGAGGCGAACAGGTAGAGCGAGAGCGCGACCGCCGAGAAGGCCACCGAGATGGCGGCCCACGGCGAGATGATGACCAGGGCGAGGGCGGCCACCTCCAGGTTCCGCCGGACCAGCCAGCCGAACGGGGGACGCGCCGCCCGCGCGGGCCAGGCCAGCGCGGTCAGCCCGGCGGAGAGCAGCCCGCGGAACACGGTGAGCAGCACCAGCCCGAGGCCGAAGTTCCACCAGGAGTCGTGGTAGACCAGCAGCCACCGCAGGTCGTGGAACGAGTCGTACGGCCAGACCGCGGTCACCTGGGGCGCCAGCCCTCGGGCGCCGTGGAAGCCGATGCCCACGAGCACGGCCGCCTGCAGGACCGGCGGCAGCACGGCGAGCGCCAGCAGCCACGCCGTCCGGCTCCGGACTGCTTCCACCGCCGCTCCTCGTGCCTTCCGTCCACCGGCCCCTTGCAGGATCCCCCGTGATCCGGCCCGGCGGTGCCGGAATGGCCGACCGGGGCGTACGGAGAGTCAGCGGCCGGTCCCGCTGCGCACGGCCGGCGGACCGGCGAGGTGGCGTCCGCCGCGTCGCGTGGCAACCTGTCGCATCCCTCGGGCAGGATGCACGACGTGCGCCGTGAACGGGACGACCAGCCGACCGGAGACCGCCGATGACCGACGACCTGCTCGACGGCCCCGGCGACGGGGTCGGCCGCGTGCTCGGCACCGCCGACGCCACCCCGCTCACCTTCTGGACCGCCGTCGCCCCCGGCAGCTACCTCCAACTCGACGACGTCGTGGTGACCCGCCGCGAGCTGCCCGACCGGGAGCCGGTCACCATCGCCGGCGTGGTCACGCAGGTGCGCGCCCGGCACGAGGGCGCGCAGTTCGACTCCGACGTGTTCGCCATCGCCGACGGCACCCTGCCCGCGCAGGTGCAGGAGGCCGCCGAGGTCACCACCACCCGCGTCGACCCCGAGTTCTACGTGCCGCCCACCCCGGGCGCCGTGGTGCACCGGGCCGAGGGCGACGCCCGGGCCCGGGCGCTGCACTTCGACCGGATGGAGCGGCGCATCCCGATGGGCATGGGCCGCGACGGCGTCCCGGTCTACCTCAACGCCGATTTCCTCGACGGCACCCGGGGCGCGCACGTCTCCATCTCCGGCATCTCCGGCGTGGCCACCAAGACCAGCTTCGCCACCTTCCTGCTCTACTCGGTCTTCCGCTCCGGCGTGCTCGGCGGCGACGCGGTCAACGCCAAGGCGCTGATCTTCAACGTCAAGGGCGAGGACCTGCTCTTCCTCGACCACCCCAACACCCGGCTCGACGACGCCACCCGGGCCGGCTACGCGAAGCTCGGGCTCGACGCGGGCGCGTTCCCCGACGTCCGGGTCTACGCGCCGCCCCGGGTCGGCGACTCGTCCGGCACCCCCGACGTGAGCAGCCGGCTCACCGGGGTGGACAGCTTCTACTGGACGCTGAGCGAGTTCTGCGCCGACCGCCTGCTGCCCTACGTCTTCGCCGACGCCGACGACGAGCGGCAGCAATACACGATGGTGGTGCACTCGGTCGCCGCCCACCTGGCCCGATACGCCCAGCCCGCCGACGGCGGGGTGAGCATCGACGGGGTGCGGCTGGGGTCCTACGCCGACCTGGTCGACCACGTCGTCGCGCAGCTCAACGACGACGAGACCCGGGGCGAGTGGGCGGGCAGCGCGGTCGGCCTCGGCACGGTCAACGCGTTCGCCCGCCGGCTGATCGGCAGCAAGAAGGACCTGGGCCGGCTGATCCGGGGCGACCTGGCCACCCGCCGCCCGCACTCGATCAACACCGCCGAGTCCGCCCAGGTCACCGTGGTCGACCTGCACAACCTGCCGGACCGGGCGCAGCGCTTCGTGGTCGGCGTGACGCTCAAGAGCGAGTTCGAGCGCAAGGAGAAGGCGGGCACCGCGAAGCCGCTGCTCTTCGTCGTCCTCGACGAGCTCAACAAGTACGCCCCCCGGGAAGGCTCCTCCCCGATCAAGGAGGTGCTGCTCGACATCGCCGAGCGGGGCCGCTCGCTCGGGGTGATCCTGGTCGGCGCCCAGCAGACCGCCAGCGAGGTGGAGCGGCGGATCGTCACCAACTCGGCGATCCGGGTGGTCGGCCGGCTCGACCCGGCCGAGGCGTCCCGCCCGGAATACGGCTTCCTGCCGCCCGCCCAGCGGCAGCGGGCCCTGCTGGCCAAGCCGGGCACCATGTTCGTCAACCAGCCCGACATCCCGGTCCCGCTCTGCCTGGAGTTCCCCTTCCCGGCCTGGGCCACCCGGGTCTCCGAGGCCGGCCGGGCGCCCTCGGAGACGCTGCGCTCGATCACCCAGGCGGCCGACCCGTTCGCGGTGGTCGGCTCGGGCACCTCCGACGACGACATCCCGTTCTAGAGGGCTGACATGAAGATCCTGCACACCTCCGACTGGCACGTCGGCAAGGTCCTCAAGGGGCAGTCCCGGGCCGAGGAGCACAAGCAGGTGCTCGCCCAGGTGATCGAGATCGCCCGGGTCGAGCGGCCGGACCTGGTGATCGTGGCCGGCGACCTCTACGACACGGCGGCGCCCACCCCGGAGGCGACCCGGCTGGTCACCCGGGCGCTCACCGCGCTGCGCCGCACCGGGGCGGACGTGGTGGCGATCGGCGGCAACCACGACAACGGCGCGGCGCTCGACGCGCTGCGCCCCTGGGCCGAGGCCGCCGGGATCACGCTGCGGGGCAGCGTCCGGGAGAATCCGGCCGAGCACGTCATCGACGGCACCACCCGCGACGGCGAACGCTGGCAGGTCGCCGCGCTGCCGTTCCTCTCCCAGCGCTACGCCGTACGCGCCGTGGAGATGTACGAGCTGACCCCGGCCGAGGCCAACCAGACCTACGCCGACCACCTCGGCCGGGTGCTCGCCCGGCTGGCCGAGGGGTTCACCGAGCCGGACCGGGTGCACCTGGTCACCGCCCACCTCACCGTGGTCGGTGCGAGCACCGGCGGCGGCGAGCGGGACGCGCACACCGTGCTCGGCTACGCGGTGCCGGCGACCGTGTTCCCGGGCAACGCGCACTACGTGGCGCTGGGCCACCTGCACCGCTCCCAGCGGGTGATCGGCCCCTGCCCGGTCCGCTACAGCGGCAGCCCGCTCGCCGTCGACTTCGGCGAGCAGGAGAACGTCGGGTCGGTGACGATCGTCGAGGTGACCGCGACGACCGCCGCGCAGATCCGGGAGGTGCCGGTGCCCGGGGCCGTCCCGCTGCGCACGGTCCGCGGCACCCTGGCCCAGCTCGCCGAGATCGACGTGCCCGACGGCTGGCTGCGGGTCTACGTCCGCGAGCAGCCCCGCGCCGGGCTGCGCGAGGAGGTGCAGGAGCTGCTCCCCCGGGCGCTGGAGATCCGGATCGACCCGGAGCTGGTGCCCGCCCCGGGCAGCGGCACCCGCACGGCCCAGCGCGCCGGCCGCTCGCCGCGCGAGCTGTTCGCCGACTACCTGGGCAGCCGGGGCCACGCCGACGAGGACGTCCGGGAGCTCTTCGACGAGCTGCTCGAGGAGGTGGAGCACTGATGCGGCCCATGCGGCTGGACATGGCGGGCTTCACCGTCTTCCGCGAGGAGACCACCGTCGACTTCACCGACGCGGACTTCTTCGCGCTGGTCGGGCCGACCGGCTCGGGCAAGTCGACGGTGCTCGACGCGATCTGCTTCGCGCTCTACGGCACGGTCCCCCGCTGGGGCGGCACGCGGGGCCTGGCCAACGCCCTCGCCCCGTCGGCCACCGAGGCGCGGGTGCGGCTGGTCTTCGAGTCCGCCGGCGACCGCTACGTGGCCACCCGGGTGGTCCGCCGGGACGGCCGGGGCACGGTGAAGACCGCCAACGCGGGGCTGGAGCTCATGCCGCCCGGGTTCGACGTCACCAAGCTCGACACCGGGCTCAGCCCGGAGGATCTCGGCGAGGTGGTGGCCGGCACCCCGGCCGAGATGGAGCAGGCGGTGCTGGACGCGGTCGGGCTGCCGTACGAGCAGTTCACCAGCTGCGTCGTGCTGCCGCAGGGGCAGTTCGCCGACTTCCTGCACGCCAAGCCGGCCACCCGGCAGCAGATCCTCGTCAACCTCCTCGGGCTGGGCATCTACGAGGAGGTGCAGAAGAAGGCCACCGAGCGCGCCGGGCAGGCCGAGGCGAAGCTGGAGGCGGTCGACAAGGTGCTCGGCGGCCTCGCCGACGTCGACGAGGAGAGCCTGGTCGCCGCCCGGGAGCGGGTCGAGGCGATGCGCGAGCTGGCCGGGGCGGTCGCGGCGGCCGTACCGGAGCTGGAGCGGGCGCGGGCGACGGCGCGCGAGCAGGCGGCGGCGCTCGCGGCGCTCGACGCCGAGCTGACCGTGCTGGCCGGGGTCCGGCCGCCGGACGGGACCGCCGAGCTGGCCCGGGCGGTGTCCGCCGCGCGGACCGCCGCGGACGAGGCGACCGCCGCCGTCGGGCTGGCCGAGGAGCGCGAGGAGAAGCTGCGCGGCGAGCTTGCCGCGGCCGGCGACGAGAGCGCGCTGCGCCTCCAGCTCAAGGCCTACGCCGACCGGGAGCGGCTGACCGGTGAGGCGGCGGCGGTCCGCGCGGCGGTGGACGCGGCCCAGGCCGAGCACGACACGGCGGCCGGCGCGCTCACCGCGGCCCGGGCCGAGGCCGAACGGGCCGAGGCGGAGCTGGAGGCGGCGTTCCGCGCGCACGAGGAGGCGAAGGCCACCGACCAGGCGGTGGCGCTGCGGGCGCACCTGGTCGACGGCGCCCCCTGCCCGGTCTGCGAGCAGCCGGTCCCCCGGGTGCCGGCCGTGCCGAAGGGGTCGGCCGTGACCCGGGCCCTCGCGGCCGGCAAGGCGGCCCGGGCGGCCAGCGAGGCCGCCAAGCGGGTGGTGCAGGAGCGCGACGCGGCCGCCCGCGAGCTGGACCGGGTGCTGCTGCGCGCCCGGGCCGAGCACGACCAGCTCGCGACCCGGCTGGCCGAGCTGGACGGGCAGCTCGCCGGCGCCGCCACCCCGGAGGCGCTGCGCGGGACCCTGGCCGAGCACGCCCGGCTGCGCCGGGCGCTGGAGGAGGCGGCGGGTGCGGTCCGCGCCGGCCGCGACGCCGCGCGCCGGGCCCGCAGCTCCCTCGACGGGGCGCAGGATCGGCTGCGCCGGGCCTGGCGCGACTTCGACACCGTCCGCGACGGGCTGGCCCGGTTCGGTCCGCCCGCCGCCGATCGCGACGACGTGGCCGCCGCCTGGACGGCCCTCGCCGGATGGGCCGGCGAGCAGGCCGGGCGGCGGCGCGCCGACCGGGACGGGCTGGCCGCCGCCGTCGACGCCGCCGAGGCCGCGGCGGGCGAGGTGGCGCAGCGGATCGGCGGGCTCTTCGACGCCGCCGGGCTGCCCGCACCGCGGGACGCGCAGCGCGACGCCGCCGTGGCGGTGGAGCGGGCCGAGGCGGAGCTGCGCCGGCTGGACGAGCGCCGCGAGCAGGCCGCCGAGCTGCGCGAGCAGCGGGCCGGCCACGAGCGGGAGGCCCGGGTGGCCCGCGCCCTCGCCGGGCACCTGCGGGCCAACAACTTCGAACGCTGGCTGCTGGCCGAGGCCCTGGACCTGCTGGTCGACGGCGCCTCGCGGATCCTGCGCGAGCTCTCCGGCGGCCAGTACGACCTCGTGCACGACAAGGGCGAGTTCTTCGTGGTCGACCACCACGACGCCGGGCTGCGGCGCGGGGTGCGCACCCTTTCCGGCGGCGAGACGTTCCAGGCGTCGCTGGCCCTGGCGCTGGCCCTCTCCGAGCAGCTCGCCGGGATGTCCACGAGCGCGGCCAGCCTGGAGTCGATCGTCCTCGACGAGGGCTTCGGCACGCTGGACGCGGCCACCCTCGACACGGTGGCGGCGACCCTGGAGAACCTGGCCGCCCGGGGCGACCGGATGGTCGGTGTGGTCACCCACGTGCCGGCGCTCGCCGAGCGGATCCCGGTCCGCTTCGAGGTCCGCAAGGACGCCCGCACGGCCCGCGTCGAACGGACCGGCCTGTGAGGAGCGCGGCGTGACGGGACCGTCGAGGGCGGGAGCCCGGTTCTTCGTCGACGCGTGGGACCCGGCCTACGGGGCGTCGTTCGAGGCGGGGGGCGGGCCGGCGGCGCCGAGCAGCGCCCAGGTCGACGCCGACGTCGAGCTGCCCGCCACCGACTGGCGGGCCGTCGACGCGCGACGCGACGTCGCCGCCCCGAACGTGGTGCTGCTGGTCGACGGGGTACGCCGGATCGACGCCAGCGTCTGGACGGCGGAGGACGACGGCGGCTCGTTCCCCGGCATCGCCGCCTCGTACGCGGCGGGGGTGGTCCGCTGCGACCTGGAGCGGGGCGCGGCGGAGCTGGCCGGTTCGCGGGTGGGCCGGGGCCTGTTCACCGCCAGCCCCTCGGCGCAGGACGTGGTGGCCGGCGCGATCCACTACCCGGTGCACCGGGTGAGCGGCACGGGCGAGCTGAGCAAGCTCCCCGCCGCCGTGCAGGGCCCGCTGACCGCCCTGGAGGTGGCGGTCTCCGAGACGGTACGGGCCGACGGCGACCTGCTGGTGGTGGACGGGCCGCTGCGCAGCCGGCGGAACCTGCCCCGCACCCTCGGCTACATCAAGACCCAGCACAGCCAGTACCTGGACGGCCGGCTCACCGCGGTGGTCACCGGGCTGGCCCCCGGGCAGCGCTGCCCCGTGTTCCGGCTGGGCACCGCGTGGGGCGGCTACTCGTGGTACCTGCGGCTGCCGGTGGCCGGCGGCGCCCCGTGGGCCGGCATCGTGCGGGTCGAGTGCTCCGCCGAGCTGACCGAGGCCGAGGCCATCGGGCTGGCCGACCTGTCCCTGGTGACGCTGCCCCGGTTCGCCTCCACTCCCTACAAGGACCCGCGCGCCCCGCAGAACCTCATCCCCATCGCCGGCCTGGAGCGCCGGCTGCGCGGGATGCTCGGCGACGCCCGCCTGCTGCACCGGGTGCTCACCGCGGCGGCCCGGGGGATCCGGCGCTGATGGGCCGGCGACGCGGCGCGGACCGGGAGGTCACGCAGGTCGACACGGGGCAGGCCGAGCTGGTGCCCGACCCGGACCGGCCGGGCTCCTGGACGCTGCTGCTCGACGGCGCCCCGCAGTCCCATGTGGACCTGAACGACCCCGGCCACCTGGAGTTCGAGTACGTCCGGCGGCTGGCCGCCGCGATCGACCTGGTGGCGCCGGCCGGCGCGCCGCTGCGGGTGCTGCACCTGGGCGGCGGCGCGCTCACCCTGCCCCGCTACGTCCAGGTCACCCGCCCCGGCTCGACCCAGCGGGTGTCCGAGGTGGACGGCGCGCTGGTGGAGCTGGTGCGCCGGGAGCTGCCCTGGCCGGCGGACCCCCGGCTGCGGGTCCGGGTCGCCGACGCCCGGGCCACCCTGACGTCGAGCCGGGACGGCAGCTACGACGTGGTGGTCGCGGACGTCTTCGCCGGCGCCCGCACCCCCGCCCACCTGACCTCGGCCGAGTACGCCGCCGAGGTGGCCCGGGTGCTCCGGCCCGACGGCTGCTACCTGGCGAACATCGCCGACGGCCCGCCGCTGCGGCACGCCCGCGGGCAGGTCGCCACGGTGCGCACCGTGCTGCCCCGCGCCTGCGTGGTCGGCGACGCGGCGGTGCTGCGTGGCCGGCGCTACGGCAACCTCGTGCTCGTGGCGTCCCGGGTGGAGCCGCCGGTGCCCGAGCTGACCCGGCGGGCCGCCGGCGACTGGTTCCCCGGCCGGGTGCTGTCCGGCGCCGAGCTGGACCGCTTCGTCGGGGGCGCTCCGGTGGTCCACGACGCCGACGCCACGGACTCCACCCCGCCCCCGCCCGGAATTTTTTCCGTCCGGCGTTGATCCGCTCGGCGGGCCGGTGCGTATCACCGGGCGGCCATGCCCGTGGGGGGTCGGCTGAGTCATTGGACACCGGAGGTCTTGCATGCATGCGGTGGCGGCCGGCTGGCACGGCGAGGTGGCGAGGCCCGAGTGGATGTTCGCCCGGGCACAGCCCCGGTCGCGCGCGTCGAGGTCGGGCCGGGGGGTCGACGCCTGCCCCTCGGATCGCCAGAATGATCCGGTGACGCCGCGACCGGCGCCCGGACGCCACCAGGCCACGTCCACCGAGGCGAGCCACTCCGACCAGCTGATCCGGCTGCTCTACGCCGAGCACGCCGGGCCCCTGCTGATGTTCGTGATGCGGCTGACCGGCGGCGACCGGCAGCGCGCCGAGGACATCGTGCAGGAGACGCTGCTGCGGGCCTGGCGCAACGCGCACCGGCTGGGCACCCACGGTCAGGGGTCGCTGCGTCCCTGGCTGGTCACGGTGGCCCGGCGGATCGCCATCGACGAGCACCGCAGCGAACAGGCCCGCCCGGCGGAGACGTACGACCGGGACCTGACCGCGTTCGCCGAGGCGGACAGCACCGACCGGGTGCTGCGCACGATGACCGTGGCGGACGCGCTGCGTACGCTGAGCCAGTCGCACCGGGAGATCCTGGTGGCGACGTACTTCCGGGGGCGTACCGTGCCCGAGGCGGCCGAGGAGCTGGGCCTTCCGCTCGGCACCGCCAAGTCGCGGGTCTACTACGCGCTGCGCGCGCTGCGCACGGCTCTGCAGGAGAGGGGGGTGACGGAATGAGCCGCGCGGACCACATGGACGTCGCCGCGTACGCGCTCGGCGTGCTGGACCCGCAGGACTCGGAGCGGTTCGAGGAGCACCTCGCCACCTGCTGGGCGTGCGCGGCGGAGCTGGAGACGATGGTCCCGGTGGTGGGGATGCTCTCCGGCATCGACGGCGAGGCGATGGCCGCGCTGGAGCAGACGCACACCGATCCGGCGCTGCTGGACCGTACCCTCGTGGCGGTGCGCCGCGACCGGCGGCGGACCCGGATGCGGCAGGTCTTCGCCGCCGCGGCCGCGGTCGTGGTGTTCGGCGGCCTGAGCGGCGTCGGCATGGCCGGGGTGTTCGGCGGCGGCGACGACAAGCCTCTCCCGCAGGCCGGGCCGACCCTCACGGCGCCCGTCACCGCTCCGCCGAACAGCGAGCCGTCCGACCCCAACGACCCGAACGTCGGCGGCAACGAGCAGGAGGGCGACCAGCACAACGCGGTCGACCCGGGCACCGGCGTGAAGACCACCATGTGGCTGGCGTCGAAGGAGTACGGCACCCAGATCGACCTGCAGCTGACCCGCCTGCCCGGGCCGCGCACGTGCCGGCTGGTCGTCGTCCGCAAGAACGCCACGAGCGAGGTGGTCTCGACCTGGTCGGTGCCGGGCGGCGGCTACGGCACGAACACCAACCAGCTCCCGCTGGAGTTGAGCGCGTCCACGTCGGCCCCGCTCAAGGACATCGAGAAGATCCAGGTCCAGTCGGTCGACGTCAACGGCATCGCCAGCCCGCTGGTGACGGTGAGCGACCTCTGATCCCGCCGGAACGCCGGCGCCGGGCAGCGACATCGCCCGGCGCCGTTCCGTCGTTCCCGGGGACACCGGCCCGATGTGCTCCCCCACGCGCCGCCGGCCGGATCGGTTCAACCGATCCACTGTGAAATGGAGCACCTTTTTCCCTTCAACCTTGACAGCGCACCGCCCGTACTACTCGGCGAACTGCCAAGAACGAGGAGGGCACGTGGCACACCTGAAGCGGACGACCGTCATCGTCGCGAGCGCGATGGTCGCACTAACGGCCTGCGCCCCCGCGGGCTACGACGGGGCGAACTCGAGCGCGGCCGAGCCGGTCGCCGTCGCCGCGGCCGAACCCACCGCGTCGGCCGAACCGGAAGCCTCCGCGTCCCCGGACGCGGCCGCCGACGACAAGGCGCCCCCGTCCGACGTGCAACTCACCGACGAACTGGTCGGCAAGAAGCTGCCCCGGATGGGCAAGGTCGTCACCGACCAGGACGGCTGGGTGCTGTACCGGTTCGACAAGGACTCGGCCGACCCGGCGCAGTCCAACTGCGTCGACAAGTGCGCCCAGGTCTGGCCGCCCGCGCTGACCGACGGCAACCCGCAGCTCCAGGGCGTCTCCGACGACAAGGTCGGCACCGTCACCCGGCAGGACGGCACCCGGCAGATCACCATCGGGGGCTGGCCGGTCTACCGCTACATCGGGGACAAGAAGCCCGGTCAGTGGAAGGGCCAGGGCGTCGGCGGCACGTGGTTCGTCGTCGACCCGAACGGCAAGAAGAACCTGACCTGCCTGCCCACCGGCACCCCGAAGGCCGTCGCCCCGCCGGCGTCGGGCGACTCGGGCGGCGACTCGGGCTACTCGTACTGACGGACCCCGGTCACGGTGGCCGGTCGCAGCCGGGGAGGGCGCGGCCGGCCACCGTCGTGGTTCCGGGACGGTGGCCATCCGGCAGCCCCGCGTCCCGGCGCGGCGCCGGCCCGATGCGGGCCGGCGCCGCACCCCGCGCGGCGCCAGGCCCCCGAACAAAACGGGCCGGCGCCGCACCCCGCGCCGTGTCCGCTGTCACCGGAGGACGTCATGGCAGAGTGGCGGGGTGACCTCCCCCGACGCCCGCCGGACGCTGCGCCCCCCGGCCGGCTACCGACTGGCCGCCTCGGTCCGCGCCCTCACCTTCAGCCCGTACGACCCGTGCGCCCGGATCGCCGCCGGCAGCTTCTGGTGGGCCACCCGCACCCCGGCCGGCCCGGCCACCCTCGCGCTGCGTCCCGAGGCGGGCGAGCTGGTCGCCGAGGGCTACGGCCCGGGGGCTGACTGGGTGGTCGAGCGGGCCGACGCGGTGGCCGGGCTCCGCGACGACCTGAGCGGGTTCGCCGCGCTGGCCGGCGCGCACCCGCTGGTGGCCCGGCTGGCCCGCGAGCACCACGGGCTGCGGATGCCCGCCACCGGCCAGGTCTTCCCCCGGCTGCTGCGTGCCGTCTTCGAGCAGAAGGTCACCGGCAAGGAGGCGTACCGGGCGTACTCCGCGACCGTGCGGCACTTCCGGGAGCCGGCGCCGGGGCCGCTGCAACCGCTGCTCCTGCCGCCCGGGGCCGCGGCGGTGGCGGCCACGCCGTACTGGGTCTTCCACCCGTTCGGGGTGGAGCAGCGGCGGGCCGACACGCTGCGTCGCGCGGCCGCCGTCGCGGACCGGCTGGAACGCTGCGTCGACGCCGCCGAGGCCACCCGCCGGCTCACCGCGATCGCCGGCATCGGGCCGTGGACCGCCGCCGAGGTGGTCCGGATCGCGTACGGGGACCCGGACGCGGTCAGCGTCGGCGACTACCACGTCCCGAACACGGTGGCCTGGGCGCTGGCCGGGGAGCCGCGCGGCGACGACGCCCGGATGCTGGCCCTGCTGGAGCCGTTCCGGGGCCACCGCGGCCGGGTCTGCGTGCTGCTGGAGGCCGCCGGCATCCAGGCGCCGAAGTACGGGCCGCGCGCCCCGATCCGCTCCTTCGCCGGCTACTGAGACGGCGACGCCGGCCGGTGACCGGCGCAGAGCCGGCGCAGGGTCCGACCGAGCCACCAGGCGTACCCCCGCTGGACGGCCCGGCTGAGCGGCCCGGCGGCGCGCACGTACCAGCGGGCCGGGCGGCTGAACGCGGTCACCTCGAACCAGACGCCGTCGGCGGTCCGGGTGACCAGGAACGCCTCCTCGCCGATCTCCGGGTGCCCGGGCAGGGTGCCGTAGCCGAACCCGGCCCGGTCGGGCTCCTCGACGGTCCAGACCACCTCGGTCGGGCCCCAGATCCGCAGCGGGCCGACGCCCAGCCCCGGGGTGACCCGCACGCCCGCGGCGGCGCGCGGCGCGCCGGTGCGCATGACGACGCCGGCCGCCCGGTGCAGCCGCCAGCCGAGCACCGCGTCCGCCGCGGCGGCGAAGCCGCCGTCGGGCAGCCGGACCCGGTGGCGCAGGTGGTCGTAGCCGGCCGGCAGGCGCCCGTCGCGGGTCGCGCCCACCTCGGGGTACGTCAGCTCGGGCACGTCGGCCTCCTCCACGCGGAAACCCCGCCAGCGTACGGCCGGGCGGGGTGGCCCGCCCGGCGCCGGTCCGGCGGGCTGTGGTGGGCTTGCGGGGTGACCGAGCAGTTGACCGTCGCCCCGGCCGGTGTCGCGGACGCCGGCGAGATCCTCACCGTGCAGCGCGCCGCGTACCTGGTGGAGGCGCAGCGCTACCGGGACGTGTTCCTGCCCCCGCTGACCGAGACCCTGGACGAGGTCCGCGCCGCCCTGGCCGGCCCGACCGTGGTGCTGGCCGCCCGGCTCGGGCCGCGCCTGGTCGGCTCGGTGCGCGCCCGGGTCGACGGCGACACCGCCCACGTCGGCCGCCTCGCGGTCGCCCCGGACCAGCAGGGGCGCGGCATCGGTGGCCGGCTGCTGACCGCGGTGGAGGGCGCCTGCGCCGGGCGGGTGGCCCGGTTCGCCCTGTTCACCGGTGCGGAGAGCGCGGAGAACCTGAGCCTGTACGCGCGGCGCGGCTACCGGGTCGTGGCGCACCGGCCGGACGAGAACGGCAACCGCCTGGCGGTGCTGGAGAAGCTCGTCGCGGGTGCGCCCGGCGCGGTCAGCCCCGCTCGCAGCGGCGCCTGAGCCCTTCGGCCTCCTGCCGCAGGTAGCGGCGGATGGTCCGGCCGGCGAGCAGCCCGACGAGCCCGGCGAGCGGGCCGGTCTGGGCCATTACCAGCTCGGCGCGGACCCGCCCGTCGGCCAGCGGCACGAGGCGGTGCTCGCCGCGGCTGTGCACGCCCGGGGTGTCGGACTCCCAGACGAAGAGGTGCGGCGGGTCGATCTCGGTGACCCGCCAGACCGCCGGGCGCAGCCGGGGCTGCGCCAGCCGGGCCGTCGCGCCGAGGGTGAGCGGCCCGGGTTCCAGTCGCCGTGCGGAGGTCACCGAGGGCGTCCACTCCGGCCAGCGCTCCACGTCGGTCTGCACCGCCCAGACCCGGTCGGCGTCGGCCGCGATCTCGACGGACTCGACGAAACGCATGCCGCTTTCCTCCCTGATGCGATCAGGGTCAGGTTACGCCGGTGATCGACGGCGGGTGATCCCGGTCAGGCCGCCTCGCGGAGGTCGGCCAGGCCGACCGGGGCGTACCGGCGGAGCAGCAGCTCCAGCTCGGCCACGGAGGCCACCTCGCCGACGACGTTCGCGCCGCCGCCGTGCTCGGACGGGTAGCGGTGCACGAGCCGGTAGCGGTAGCGCCCGCGGATCAGTTCCACGCTGACCCGCCAGCGACCGCAGCATCCGCAGCTCCACTCCGGCACGCCGCGACCGTAGCGCTGACCTGCGGTTTCACCATCCGGTCGCGGGTGACGATCGGGACCGGGACGGGACACGCCGCCCGGCGCCGCCGGTGATCTGCCTCACGACCGTCGGTGGGGTCTGATTGACTGGTCGCCGTGGACCTGCCGATCAATCCGCCGGTCGAGCCGATGCTGGCGAAGAGCGTGCCCCGACTACCCACCGATCCCGGCCTGACCTACGAACCCAAGTGGGACGGCTTCCGCTGCATCATCTTCCGCGACGGCGACGAGGTCGAGCTGGCCAGTCGCGGCGGCAAGACGATGACCCGCTACTTCCCCGAGGTGGTCGAGCAGGCGCGCCGCCAGCTCCCGGAGCGGTGCGCGGTCGACGGCGAGCTGATCGTGATCCGCCGGGACGGCCCGGGCGGAAAGCCACGGCTCGACTTCGAGCTGCTGGCCCAGCGCATCCACCCGGCCGCCTCCCGGGTGAAGCTGCTCGCCGAGACCACCCCGGCCGACTTCGTCGCCTTCGACCTGCTCGCCCTCGACGACGAGCTGCTGACCGACCGGCCCTACCCGGAGCGCCGGGGCCGCCTGGAGAAGGCGCTGGCCAAGGTCCGGCCCCCGGTGCACGTGACCCAGGTGACCACCGACCCGGAGACGGCCCGGCGCTGGTTCGACGTGTTCGAGGGGGCGGGGCTGGACGGTCTCATCGTCAAGCCGGCCGACCTGCCCTACGAGCCGGGCAAGCGGCTGATGTTCAAGGTCAAGCACGCGCGCACGGCCGACGCCGTGGTGGCCGGCTTCCGCTGGCACAAGTCCGGCCCGGTGGTCGGCTCGCTGCTGCTCGGCCTCTACGACGACGCCGGGGTGCTGCACCACATCGGGGTCAGCTCCTCGTTCACCGCGGCCCGCCGAAAGGAGCTGCTGGACGAGCTGGAGCCCTACCGGGAGGTCGGCGGCGACCACCCGTGGGTGCACGGCGACCACGAGCGGGGGCAGCGCATCCCGGGTGGGGTGAGCCGGTGGACCGGCGGCAAGAACCTGGAGTGGGAGCCGCTGCGCCCGGAGCTGGTCGTCGAGGTGGGCTACGACGCCATGGAGGGCGACCGGCTGCGGCACACCGCGCAGTTCGTCCGCTGGCGTCCCGACCGCGACCCCCGCTCCTGCACCTACGAGCAGTTGGAGCGCCCGATCCGCTTCGACGTCGACGAGGTGCTGCGGGGGGACCCGGCGGCGACCGCAGGCGACGGGCCCGGCCGGGCGTAGCCTGGCGGTCCACACGATCATGGAGGGCTCCACGTGACCCGCTTCTCCGACCGGTTCCGCCGCCGGCCCACCCTGGCCGGGTTCCTCGCGGCGCTGGTGCTCACGGCCGGCTGCACGCTCCCGGCGTTCGCCCCGCGGGCCGAGAGCCAGGGCGAGGCGGCCGCTCCGGGCACCGCGCCGACCTGGCGACCCTGCCCCGAGGTGCCGGACGAGCTGGTCGGGCGGGGCGCGGCGGGCATGCGCTACGACTGCGCCCGGATCGCCGTCCCCCGCGACTGGGGCAGCGGTGCGGCGACCGGCGCGACGGCCGGGCCGGGCGCCGGGGAGACCTTCGAGATCGCGCTGATCCGCATCCGCTCCGACAAGCAGCGCGACCGGATCGGGTCGCTGGTGGTGAACCCGGGCGGGCCAGGCGCGTCCGGCGTGGACACGGCGGTCTACCTGTCCTTCGGGCCGGGTTTCGGCGGGCTGCCGGCCGCGGTGACCGACCGGTTCGACATCGTCGGCTTCGACCCGCGCGGGGTGGCCCGCTCCAGCCCGGTGAAGTGCATCTCCGACGCCGACCTGGACGCCAGCTTCGGCTACGACCCCGACCCGGAGAGCCAGGGGTCCTTCGACGGCTTCGCCGACCTCAACCGGCGGATCGGCCAGCGGTGCGGCGCGAAGTACGGCGCCCAGCTCCCGCTCTACGGCACCGAGCAGGCCGCGCGGGACATGGACGCCGTACGCGCGGCCGTCGGTGACGACAAGTTGACCTACCTCGGCTACTCCTACGGCACCCTGCTCGGCGCGACCTACGCCCAGCTCTACCCGCAGCGGGTGCGGGCGCTGGTCCTCGACGGGGCGGTGGACCCGCGGCAGAAGCTCCTGGCCGGCTCGGAGAGCCAGGCGAAGGGCTTCGAGCGGGCGTTCGACAACTTCGCCCGCTGGTGCGCGGCGAACGCCGGCCGCTGCCCGATCGCGCCCGATGCCCGGGCCGCGGTGACCACGGCCATCGACAAGGCCAGGGTCTCGCCGGTGCGGGGCCGGGACGGCCGGGAGGCCACCGCCGGCTGGGTGTTCTACGCGGTCATCTCCTCCCTCTACACCGAGCAGGGCTGGCAGGAGTTGGCCCGGGCGGTCGACGCGTTGCAGGGCGGCGACCCGAGCGGCGTGTTCAAGCTGGCCGACGCGTACGCGGGCCGCGAGGACAACGGGCACTACTCCAACATGTTCGACGCGAACATGGCGGTGAACTGCGCCGACGAGACCGAGAAGCCGACCCGGGAGCAGATCCGCTCGATCCAGTCCCAGTGGCGGCAGAAATACCCGCTGTTCGGCCCGGCGCTGGCGGTCGGGATGCTCGGCTGCGTGGAGTGGCCCGGCGGGCGTGACCCGTACCCGACCGGGAAGGCGGCCGGCGCGCCGCCGATCCTCGTGGTCGGCACCACCGGCGACCCGGCCACGCCCTACGAGCAGACCGCCGCGCTGGCCTCGATGCTGGGCGTCGGCCGGGTGCTCACCTGGGAGGGTGAGGGGCACACGGCCTACCCGCAGACCGCCTGCGTGACGGGTGCCGTCGACGCGTACCTGGTCTCGCTCACCGTCCCCCGGGAGGGGCTGCGCTGCCCCGCCCGGTGACGGTGCGCGGTCCGGTCAGCCGGCCGCCGGGGGCGTCCAGCCGAGCGGCACGTGTCCGATGCGGACCCGCTGCGGGTGGTCGCCGACCGGCACGCTGGCCGCCTTCTGCCCGGTGGCGAAGCTGATCGCGGTGACCCGGTCGGCGCCGGCCTCGGAGATGACGCAGTCCCGGCCGTCCCCGCTGACCGTGGCCCAGTACGGCTTGCTGGCCGGCACCAGGGTCCCCTCGTGCAGGGTGGCCCGGTCGACGACGGTGGCGTAGTCGTCCATGGTGCCGGCGACGCAGAGCCGGGCGCCGTCGGGGCTGACCGACAGGCCGTGGTGCCGCGAGTCGTTCACCCAGGTGGTGCGGTCCTCGCTGGTGGCCGGGTTCTTCGGCAGGGTGGCGACCCGGGTGATCTGGTCGGTGGCGACGTCGTACTCGACCAGGCCGTTGAGGAACGAGACCTGGAAGTAGAGCCGGCTCCCGTCCGGGGTGAAGACCGCCGGGCGGACCGCGTCGGAGAGGTCCCGGCGGCCGGCGGCGTCCAGCCGCGACCGCATGTCGATCACCCGCACCACGCCGAAGGTGGTGGTGTCGGCGACGGTGATCCGCCGGTCCCCCTTGGTCCAGTCCAGCCAGGGGGCGTCCAGGTCGGTGTTCACCTCCCCGATGGACATGTTCCACAGCCGCCGGCCGCCGTCGGTGAAGATGTTCTCGTGCGGCTTGTCCCCGGTGGGGAAGGAGCCGAGCTGCTGGCCGGTGCGGATGTCGAGCACGTGCACGGTGTTGCCGGTCGAGGCCGAGACGGCCACCCGGCTGCCGTCGGGTGACACGGCCATGTGGTCGGCGCGGTAGCCGGAGACCGCGAAGCGCCAGCGGAGCTGACCGGTGGCCAGGTCGATGGAGACCACATCGGCGAAGCTGGGCCGGGACACGACCAGGGCGGTTCCGTCCGGTGTGGTGTACATGTCGTCGACGAGCTGGTCGTGCCCCTCGCCGGGGCCCTGCCGGATGCCGAGGAAGAACGCCAACCGGATCGGGTTCAGGTAGATCTCGCGCAGCCGCTCGTTGCGGTCCGGGACCACGTTGATCCGGCCGAGCCGCGCGTAGTCGCCGCGGGACCGGATGACGTCGGCCGTGCCCTCCCAGTTGTTGCCGACGAACATCACCTCCTGCAGGCTCGTGGCGGCCGCGGCGGGCCGGGGGGCCGCCGCCACCGGAGCTGGCACGGCCAGGGTGAGGGCGGCCAGCGCGGCGAGGGCGGCGCGGCGGCCGCGGGGACGGGGCGGGCGGGACGGGTCGGGGGTCATGGACGCCTCCTGGTGGCCGGTTGCGACATCAACGTTTCTCTCTGCGCCGGGCGGTGTTACCTTGCGGTAACAATCAGGAGAGCAACCCGCCGGCCACACCGGATAGGGACCGGACGCCAACACCCGGCCGGCCGGGTTGTGCCGCGACGACAACGGGAGGCGGCGGAAGCCGATGACCCGGACCGGGAGCGCCCCCTCCTTCGGGGTGCTGCTGCGCGACCTGGCCGCCGACCCGGTTGCCGTCGAGGAGGTGGTCCGGGCCGCCCGCGCCCACTCGCCCGAGGTGGCCCGGCTCCCGCCGGCCGAGGTCCACCGCCAGGTCGTCCTCCTGCTCACCAGCGGGCTCGGCGCGCTGGAGCGGCGGGAGGACCCGGGTGAGCGCGACTTCACCGAGGCGCGCCGGCTGGGCGCCGACCGCGCGGCGCAGGGCGTCTCCGTGGCCGGGCTGCTGTGCGGCGTGCAGGCCGGCCGGGACCGTGCGGTGGAGCTGGTGGTCCGGCACGGGCGGGCGGCGGGGATCCCCGACGAGGTGCTGCTGGAGGGGCTGCTCACCATCGGCCGGTACGCCGCGGCCGTGGAACGCGCCGTGGTCGACGGTCACCGGGCGGCCGAGCGGGAGCTGGCCCGCACCGGCGCGCCGGCCCGCGCCCGGCTGCTGCGTCGGCTGCTGCTCGGCGGGCCGGCGGGCGTGCCGCCCGCGGAGCTGGCCCGGTTCGGGCTACGTCCCGACGGGCGCTACCACTGCCTCGTCGCCGAGCAGCCGGACCCGGTCCGGGCCCACGCGCTGCACCGGCAGTTCTCCGGGTGCGGCGGCCTGCTCGGCACGGTCGAGGACCGGCTGGCCGGTCTCACCCCCCGGCTGCCGGCCGCCGGCCCGGTCGACCTGCTGCTGGTGGTCGCCCCCGTCCGGCCGCTGGACCGGGCGCCGGCCATGTACGCGCTCTGCCTGGCCGCCCTGCGCACGGCGGCGCACCGGCGGCTGCACGGGCTGCACCTGGTGACCGACCTCGCCGTCCAGACCGCGCTGGCCGCCCAGCCGGCTCTCGCCGAACTGCTCCGGGGCGCCCTGCTCGGCGGCCTCGACCCGGCCGACGAGTTCCACCGGGAGCTGGCCGCGACCGCGCTGGCCTGGCTGGACCACGGCCAGCGGCTGGACCAGACCGGCGCCGCCCTGCACGTCCATCCGAACACCGTGCGCTACCGGCTGCGCCGGCTGCGGGAACTCACCGGCGGGCCGCCGGTCGAGGAGGGCGCGCGGTGCCCGGTGCCGGACACCGTCCGCTGGTGGTGGGCGTTGCGCACCTGGCTCGACCGGCCCTGACCTGCGGGCGTGCTCACCGGCGCAGGCGGCGCCGGCGCCCCCGTTCCCAGGGCGAGGTCGGGGTGGCCGGCTCGGGGCGCGCCGGCTCGGGGACCTCGATGCCCTGCCGGGCGGCCATCTCCTCCACGAGGGCCCGCAGCCGCCGCACGTCCGCCTTCAGCTCCTCCTGCTCGGCGTGCTCGAAGGCGTCGTCGTCCACGATCAGCCGGCTGGCGAAGTGGGCGGTGATGAGCGGAATGACCAGCAGCACCATGGTGGAGATGAGCAGCGCGGCGAGGAGGCGCCCGGCGAAGGAGGTCGGTGAGATGTCGCCGTAGCCGACCGTGGAGGCGGTCACCACGGCCCACCAGATCGAGTCCGCCGCGCCCTTGTTCTCGGCCTGGCTGTACAGGACGCCGGCGATCATGATCATGAGCAGGTACGAGGTGATCAGCGTGCGCGGCGAGTTGGCGAACCACACCAGACCCCGGTAGATCCACCGGAACGGCAACAGGAGGGCGTCCATGGCGCACATGATGTCCGGTGCCGGCAACCGAGGCGTCCGCATCGTCGGGCGTGACTGTGCGAGGCTGCCCGGCATGAGCGACGTGATCTTCCGGGAGGCCGTCCGGGCCGATCTGCCCGCCGTCATCGCCCTGCTCGCCGACGACGTGCTGGGCAAGGCCCGCGACTTCACCGAGGTGGACGAGGCGTACGAGCGGGCGTTCGCCGCCATCGACGCCGACCCGCGCAACCACCTGGTCGTCGCGGAGGCCGGCGGCGAACTCGTCGGCTGCATGCAGATCACCTACATCCCCGGGCTGGGCCGGCACGGCGCCGAGCGGTCCCTCATCGAGTCGGTCCGGGTCCGTTCCGACCTGCGCGGCCGGGGCGTGGGCCGGGAGATGATGGTGTGGGCCATCGACCGGGCCCGGGAGCGGGGCTGCGCGCTGGTGCAGCTCACCACCGACAAGAGCCGCGCCGACGCGCACCGCTTCTATCGGAACCTCGGCTTTGTGGCCAGCCACGAGGGCATGAAGCTGGCGCTGTGACCCCGGCCGCCGCCGGTTGACGCGGCCGGACGCCCCCTCCCCCGGTCGGGGGAGCCGATTCCCCGGTCGCGGGGAGGCCGACCGCCGGGCCGGCCGGCAGGCTGGAGCGCAGTTTCCAGCACTGGGGAGGCCCCATGACCAGCGACACCAAGTCCCGCATCGGCCACCTCCGCGACGCCCGTCCCGCGCCGGCGTGGGCGGTCCGCGCCGCGCACCTGATCCCGCTGCTCGTCCTGCCGTCCGGGCTGTGGCGGATCGCCCTGGTCGCCGGCCTGCCGATCGGCACGCCGGTCGATCCGGGCCCCGGCGAGAGCGTCTACATCGTCTCGCTGAGCCTGGTCTCCGAGGGGCTGGCGCTGCTCGCGCTCGGCCTGGTCCGCCCGTGGGGCGAGGTGTTCCCGAGGTGGCTGCCGCCGGTCGGCGGCCGGCGGGTGCCGCCGCCGTTCGCGGTCACCGTCGCCACCGTCGGCGCCGTCGCACTGACTCTGATCTGGGGGTACGCCGCCTGGGGCGTCCCCACCCACGGCAACGACCTCGGCTTCACCCCGACGGGCTTCGCCCTCCTGGTGGCCTGCTACGCCCCCCTCCTCCTCTGGGGCCCCGTCCTCCTCGCGGTCACGTGGTCCTACCACCGCCGCCACTCCGCCCCCGCCCAACCCGGTCGATCATGAGGTTGGCGGCACGACACGCCGGTCCCGACTGCCGCCAACTTCATGATCGACGGGGGTGGGGGGCAGGGGGCGGCCCCCTGGGGGTCAGTTGGGGAGGAGGCGGCCGTCTCGGAGGGTCAGGGTGCGGTCGGCCATGTCGATGAGGGCCGGGTCGTGGGTGGCGACCAGGGCCGTCATGCCGCGGGCGTGCACCACGGCGCGGAGCAGGTCCATGATGGACCGGCCGGTCTCCGAGTCGAGCTGGCCGGTCGGCTCGTCGGCGATGAGCAGGTCCGGCTCGTTGGCCAGCGCCCGGGCCACCGCCACCCGCTGCTGCTGGCCGCCGGACAGCTCGTACGGGCGCTGCGCGGCGTGCCCGCCCAGGCCGACCAGCTCCAGCAGCACGGCCACCCGCTGCTCCCGCTCGGCGGCCGGCACCTTGGCCAGCCGCAGCGGCACCCCGACGTTCTCCGCCGCCGACAGGATCGGGACCAGGCCGAAGGTCTGGAAGATGAACCCGACGGTGCCCCGGCGCAGCGCCAGCAACTCCCGCTCGCTGGCGGTCGTCACCTCGTGCCCGGCCACCCGCACCCGCCCGCTGTCCGGCCGGTCCAGCCCGCCGACAAGGTTCAGCAGGGTCGTCTTGCCGGCGCCGGAGCGGCCCCGGACCGCGACCAGCTCACCCCGGCCGGCGGCGAACGACACGTCCCGCACGGCGTGCACGGCGTGCTCGCCCCTGCCGAAGGTGCGGCTCACCCCCTCGACCCGGACCACCTCGTCGACGGCGACGCGGGCCGGCGGCACGGTCAGCTGATCGGTCATCACTCACTCTCCTCGGCGTGCGCGCGGTGGCCCGGCCGCACCTCGACGTGGTCGGGTTCCAGGTTGAGCCGCACCCGGTCACGCAGGGACAGGGTGTCCACGAAGGACGCCGGAAGCTGCATCCGGCCGGTCCGGTCGAGCACCGCGTACTCCTCGCTGACCAGCTCGGTGCTGCCGTCGGCGGCGACCCGGGCGGTGCGGTGCACCTCGGAGGAGGTCCGGCCGTCGCGGATGGCGACCGTCCGGCGGACCTGGCCGGCCACGGCCTGGTCGTGGGTGACCACCACGATGGTGACGCCCAGCTCGGCGTTGATGGTGCGCAGCGCCGCGAACACCTCGGCGCCGGTGGCCTCGTCCAGCTCGCCGGTGGGCTCGTCGGCGAAGAGCACCTCCGGGTCGTTGGCCACCGCCACGGCCACCGCGCAGCGCTGCTGCTCGCCGCCGCTCAGCTGGCCCGGCCGGCGGTCCGCGCAGTAGCCGACCCCGACCATGTCGAGCAGCTGGCGGGCCCGTTCCCGCCGGGCCCGCCGGGAGCGGCCGCCGGCCAGCTTCATCGGCAGCTCGACGTTCTCCAGCGCCGTCAGGTACGGCAGCAGGTTCCGGCCGGTCTGCTGCCAGACGAAGCCGACCATCTGGCGGCGGTAGGCGAGCCGGCGCCGGTTCGACAGGGCGAGCAGGTCGTACTCGGCGACCCGGGCGATGCCGGCGGTCGGGGTGTCCAGCCCGGAGAGGATGTTCAGCAGGGTGGACTTGCCGGAACCGGAGGCGCCGACGATCGCCACCAGCTCGCCCCGGTCGATGACCAGGTCGAGGCCCTGGAGGGCGACGACCTCCACCCCCTCGGTCTTGAAGATGCGGACCAGCCCGTCGCAGACGATGTGGCCGCGCAGGCGGTCCCGGCCGCCGGCCCGTTCGGCGGCGCGCTCCGCGGCGCGCTGCTGAAGGGCGGCCAGATCCGGTACGGCAGACGCCTCGGCGATCGCGGTCATCTCAGCTCTCCTCTCCGAGCCGGAGCACCTCGCCGAGGCGCATCCGACGGTTGTTCAGGGCCTCGACGGCGACGGCGAAGCCGAGGGCCAGCACGGCGAGGCCCAGCACCCCGGCCACCAGGCCGGGTTCGAAACGTGCCCGCACGGCCACCCCGCCGGTGAAGGCGGGCAGGCCGAGCACGGGGGTGAGCAGCACCGGCAGCAGCGCGCCGACCACCGCGCCGGTGAGCACGGAGACCAGCACGAGCGGGGTCAGCTCCACCAGCAGCAGCCCGCGCCACTGCCGGCGGGACAGGCCCATGGTGCGCAGCCGGGACAGGACCTGCCCGCGGCCGCGCGCCCCGGCCAGCACGGCGAAGGCCAGCGCGAGCAGCCCCAGCGCCGCGCCCCCGGCCGCGCCCATGGTGAAACCGAAGACCAGCAGACCGTTCACCCCGCTGCCGCCCAGCTCGGCGCGGACCGCGGACCGGGTGGTGACGGTGGGCTGGGTGGGCCGTTCGCCGCCGACCACCACCCCGGTGCGCTGGTAGCGCTCCTGCCCTTCGACGGCCACCCGGGCCACCGCGGCCGGGTCCACCCGGTCGCCGGCCAGCAGGAAGGCGGTCGGGGCGAGCGGGTGCAGGGCGTCCGCCGGCAGCGCCGGCCAGGGCAGCACCACGAACCGGGTCACGCCCCGGTCGACCAGCGCGAACTCGTCGACGGTGGCGGCGGTGCGCACGGGGAACCGGTTGCCCTGCACGTCCAGCCAGGCGGGGCGGCGGCCGGCCGGGTCGGCCAGCCCGGCGGCGGTGAACTCGTCGGCGAGCGCCGGGGAGACCAGCGCCGGCAGCGGGGCGGTGCCGTCGCCGGTGGCGCGCAGCGGGTCGGGGACGGTCACCGGGACGCCCGCGCGGTCGGCCACCTCGGCGAACCGGGCGCCGTCGACGAGCAGCACCCGGATGTCCCCGACCTCCGCGAAACGGCCGGCCTGGTCGGCGTACGGGCGCTGGCCGGCCTCCACGAGCAGCGGGGTGACCGCGCGGACGCCGGGCAGCGCCGCGAACGCGTCGGTGGTGTCCGGGGCGAACCGGTCCCCGTCGACCCGCACGTCCCCGGGCACGGCGGCCGCGGCGGCCCGGTCCCGGCCGTTCTCGATGCCGGTGGCGACCACCCCGCAGAACGCGGCGGTCGCCACGGACAGCACCACCACGACCAGCGGGCCGGTGGCGGCGGCCCGGCCGGCGCGAGCGGCGCCGAGGAACGCGACGCTCCCCCTCGCCCGGGCCGCGACCCGGCTGAGCAGCCGCAACGGCCACGGGTAGGCACGCAGCGCGATCAGCGCCGCGGCGACGGCCAGCAGCACCGGCACCGAGACGAGCAGCGGGTCCACCGTCCCGTCGAGGGTGAGGCCCCGCCGGCGCACCAGGAACGCGCCGAGCGCGGCGACCGCCAGCACGGTCACCTCGACGGTGAGCCGCACGGCCGGGGACCGGGCGCCGACCAGGTCGGTCCGGCCGCCACCGCCCCGGCCGGCGGTGAGCGCGGAGAGCGGCGGGACGAGGGTGGCCAGCAGCGTGGCGAGCAGCACCCAGCGCAGCTCGGCGCCGCCACCGGGGACCAGCCCGCCGAGCAGCCAGCCCACGCCGGCGGCGAGGGGCAGCACCAGCAGCGATTCGGCGAGGCCGCGGCCCAGCACCGCGGTCGTCGCCCCGCCCCGGGCGCGCAGCAGCGCGTACTCGGTCTGGCGGCGGCGCGCGGCGAGGCGGGCGGCGAGCAGGATCAGGCCGGCCAGGGTGGCGAGCAGCCCGGCCGCGATGACGGCGAGCAGCGTACGGGCGGCGGCGAGCGACTCCGCGAAGCGGCGCAGCGCGATGTCGACGCCCTGGGTCAGGGTGAGCCCGGCCGGGCGGGTGCGCTCCAGCTCGGCGAGCCCGTCGATCAGTGCGGTGAGCTGCCCGGCGGTGACCCGGTCGGCCCCCACCCGGTAGCGCCAGCTGTAGCTGACCGCCCAGCCGGCGGCGGCGGCCGCGTCGAAGCCGGCCTCGGAGGTGTACCCGGCGGACAGGAACGGCTGTCCGTCGCCCGTGGGCGCGGCGAGCCGCAGCATCGACGGCAGCCCGTCCCAGATCCCGCCGTGCGGGTCGGTGGGCCGGAACACCCCGACCAGGGCCACCCTGATGCTCTGCACCGGCTTGCCCTTCTCGTCGAGGATGGAGAGCGCGAAGGTGCTGCCGGCGCGGATCCCGAGCGGCCCGACAACGGTGTCGGCGAGGGCCAGCTCGATGGCGCCGCCGGCACCGCGGCCGTCGGCCGGCCAGCGCCCGTCGACCAGGGTGGCCGCCTCGGGCAGCCCGGTCATGGTGCGCAGGCTGAGGTCGATCAGCCCCTTGTCGGCGCTCAGCGTCGGCCCGGTGAGCCGGGAGAAGCCGGTCTGGGCCGCGTACCACCGCTCGCCGATGACCTGCCGCACGGCCGGGGGCATCCGCGCCTCGACGGTGGCCAGCTCGTCGGCGCGGGCGGCGGCGGTCCGGGCGGCGATCCGGGGCAGCACCACCTGCTCGGTGCTGTAGGTCAGGTCGCGCCGGGCCACCGGCTGGGCGGCCATGTGCTCCCGCAGCCCCTGCCCGGTGAGCCGGTCGACGACCCGGGGCAACGCGGTGATCAGCAGCGCGGTGACCAGGGTCAGGACGGCGAGCAGCAGGAAGTGCCCCCCGTACGCCCGGACCCGCCGCGGCGCACCTGACGGACTCATCGTTCTCCCCCGATCCGGAGCTGTGCGGCGGCCACCCGGCGGCGGATGCCGGTGGTGATGAGGGCGGCGAAGGCCAGCGCGGCCAGCAGCAGCCCGGCGGCGGTCAGCCCGACGGGCGACCACGGCACCGTGAACACCGCCTCGGGCACCGGCCGGCCGGCGGCCGGCGTGAGGATCACCAGCGGCACCATGGTGGCCGCCACGCCGGCCCCGACCAGCAGCCCGACGCCGACGCCGATGCCGGCCAGGAACGCCTGTTCGGCGAGGAGGGCGCGGGCCAGCAGCCGGGCGTTCGCGCCGAGCGTGTTCAGCACCGCGAACTCGGCGAGCCGGTGCCGGGTGGTGGCCCAGACGTCCACGGCCAGCCCGACCAGGGCGAGCAGCACGGAGCCGAGCGCGGCGGCGAGCAGCCCGGTGCGGGCGCCCCGCCAGTACGGGTCGTGGGCCGCCTCCGCGGCGACCTGCCGGCGGTCGAGAAGTGTGGTGCCGGGGAAGGCGGCGAGGTGCTCCGCCGCGGCGGCGTGCCCGCCGTCGTCGGTGCGCAGCCACCACTCGGCCACCGGCCGGATGGTGCCCTGCTGGCGGAGCAGCAGGTTGGTG
This sequence comes from Micromonospora sp. NPDC005707, assembly GCF_040631005.1. Lineage (NCBI taxonomy): Bacteria > Bacillati > Actinomycetota > Actinomycetes > Micromonosporales > Micromonosporaceae > Micromonospora > Micromonospora sp. NPDC005707. The sequence continues at coordinate 165,229 of NZ_JBEXYR010000006.1, read as the reverse complement.
GCGGCGGGCAGGTCGAGCAGCACGCCGTCGGCGGTGGTGCCGGGCACGGCGGTCACCTGACCGACCACCTTCACCGGCAGCGACACCCCGGACAGCTGCAGGGGCACGGTGTCACCGGTGCGGATGTTCAGCGCCGCGGCGACGCCGGGGGTGACCAGGGCGGGCACCGGCGGGTCGTCCACGGCGGGCACCACGGCGAACCGGGAGGAGGGCTGGCGGGCGAACTCCAGGGCCCCGGCCGGCAGCGCGATGTCGTGGGTGGCGTCGACGGTGGTCGGGGTGACCTGGGCCGGGCCGCGCGGCCCCTGCGCGGTGTCGGCGACCCGCCAGTCCCCGTCCAGGGGCAGCGGCAGCGCCGCCCCGGCGGCGTCGGTGAGCCGGAGCCGGTCGAACCTCATCCGGTACGCGTGACCGACCGCGTCGCCGCCGTCGGCCTCGAATCCGGCCAGCCGCAGCGGCGCGCCGCCGGTCTCCGGCAGTGGCACCGCGAAGCGCACCGGGCGGCCGTCGCCTCCGGCGACACCCAGCGGCAGCCGCCAGGCGACGCCGGTGTCGGTGGTGAGCAGCACGGACACGGTCTGCCGCGGGACCTCGAACTCCGTGTCGACCGGGGCGCGGACGGTGCCGGCGAGGGTGTGCGCGCCGGCCGGCAGGACCGGCCCGGCGGGCGCGGCCCGCCCCTTGACCAGCCGGTCCAGCAGCGCGGCGGTGGACGCCTCGCCGGCCGCGTCGTCGAGGCGGAGCAGCCCGCTCGCGGCGGCGGCGTCGAGGCTCACCACGCTGGCCGGCCGGTCGTCGCGGCCCAGCCGGACCTCGTCCCGCCAGGCCGGCAGCACCCGGTCCAGCCCGGCCGTGGTGGCCAACCGGCCGGCCCGGTCGGCGGGCGCGGCGCCGTTCCGCTCGACCAGCCGCAGGTCGGCGCCGACGGTGTGCCGGGCCTGGTCGCTCTGCGACCGTTCCCAGGAGGCGACCAGCGACCAGGCCAGGGTGCTACCACCGACGGCGAGGGCGAGCAGCAGCACCGGGCCGGCGTGCGGCCGGCGACCGGCCTGCCACATGCCGAACATGGTGGCCGTCCACGGCCGCCGGTCCACGAAGCGTTCGGCGACCCGGGTGGCCGGGGGCAGCAGCCGCAGCGCGATCACCGCGCCGGCCAGCACGCCGATGATGGGCGCGGCGGCGAGCAGCGGGTCGATGCCGAGCCGGCCGCCGGCCCCGGCCAGCGGCGACGAGTACTGCCGCAGCTGGGTCCAGGCGAGCACGGCCAGCGCGACCAGGGCCAGGTCGACGCTGGCGCGCTGCACGGCCGCGCCCCGGGTGGGACGGGAGCGGGCCGCCATGTCCGCCACGTAGGTGCCGGCGCGGCGCAGCGCCGGCAGCACCATGGCGAGCAGGCAGCCGATCGCGGTGGCGACGGCGACCAGCCAGATCCGGGCCACCCCGCCGTCGGCCAGCCGCAGGTCCCCGCCGAGACGGTGCACGGCCTGTCCGGTCAGCGCCGGCGCCAGTAGCACGGCTGGGACCACCACCAGGGTCGCCTCGCGTACGGCGAGTCCGGCGAGCTGGCCACGGGCGGCGCCGCGGGCGCGCAGCAGCGCGGTCTGCCCCCGGCGGTCCTCGTTGAGCAGCGCGGCGACCAGCACCAGCGCGTACCCGCCGAGCACCACGATCAGCAGCAGCGGGGTGAGCAGGGCGGACCGGCCCACCAGGTCGGCCCGGCCGAGCCGGTCGACCAGCCGGTCGAGGTGGCTCACGGTCTGCGTGGAGGAGCCGAGGCCGGTGGCGTCGGGGATGTCCTCGACGACGGTGGCGAGGGCCGCCGTGACCCCGCTCAGCCGGCTCGGCTCGACCACGGCGAGGTCGGGGGCGACCAGCCAGGAGCCCGAGGTCGAACCCGGAAAGGTACGCGCGAAGTCGGCCGGGTCCAGCGCGAACGGCCCGTACGAGTCGCTCGCCGCGTCGCCCTGGCTGTCGCCCACGCCCGGCGCGAGCCGCCAGTACGCGTCGGCCGGATCGCGGGGCCGCCAGGTGCCGGCCAGCACCACGGCCCCGGCCCGCTCGGCGCTGCGGTCGTAGAGCGGCACCCGCTCACCGACCCGCAGGCCGAGCTGGCCGGCGATCTTCTCGGGGAGGGTGACCTGCAATGGCGACGCGCCCGGCGTCGGCCACGACCCCCCGGTCAGCTCGGCGTGCCCCGGCAGGTCGGCCAGCGTGGCGAGGCTGGCGAACATCGGGTCGTCGTCGGTGCGGGCCGGCCCGAGGTCCCCGGTCAGCTCCCGCCCGGTGCCGTAGCGGGCCGTGGCCACGGAGACCGGGGCGCCGCCGAGGCCGTTGGCGAACTGGGCGCGGACCGCCCGGTCCCGGTCGGCGTACTCGGCGGCGTCGCGCCCCCCGGAGCCGCTGACCAGCAGGCTGCGCTCGTCGGCCGGGGCGGCGTCCAGCACCGCCCGGGCGCCGGCGTCCACCGCCCGGCGGTTGTAGTCGGAGAGCCCGGTGACCAACGCGACCGCGACCAGGGCCGCGACCGCGGCGGCGAGCAGCAGTCCACGAGCCTCGACCGCCCGCCTCCACACCAGCTTCATCCGACGTCCTCTCCTGGCCCCGGCGGGCCGATGACCAGGAAGACCCATCGGGGGGCGGGAAAGGTTCGCGCGCGTTACGTGATCGTTATCACGCGGCCCGGAGCTGCCGCGGTGTAAGCGTTCGCCGGCCGGTCAGGCGCGCGGCCGGTCGCGGTCCTTGGAGGGCTGCACCCGCTTCGGCTCGCCGGGCATCTTCGGGTATTCCGGCGGGTAGGGCATGTCGCCCTGACCGGCGGCGGCGTCCCGCTCGGCCCACTCCAGCAGCGGGGTGATGTCCCACGGGGAGTCGTCGATGCCGGCGTGCGGGTCGCCCCGCTCGGCGAACCGGGCCGGCACGCTGCCCAGGTGGAAGTCGTCCGGCTCGACGTCGGGCAGCTCGGCCCACTCAACAGGGGTGGAGACGGTGGCCCGCCCGTTGGCCCGCAGCGAGTACGCGCAGGCGATGGTGCGGTCGCGGGCCATCTGGTTGAAGTCTACGAAGACCCGGCTGCCGCGCTCCTCCTTCCACCAGGCGGTGGTCACCAGCTCGGGGCGGCGCCGTTCCAGCTCACGGGCCAGCGCGATGGTCGCCCGGCGCACCTCGACGAACGTCCAGCGCGGCTGGATGCGCAGGTAGACGTGCACGCCCCGGCCGCCGGACGTCTTCGGCCAGCCGGTCACCCCCAGCTCGTCGAGCAGCCCGCGCAGCTCACCGGCGGCGGTGACCGCGTGGGTGAAGTCGGTGCCGGGCTGCGGGTCCAGGTCGATGCGCAGCTCGTCGGGGCGGTCCACGTCGGCGGCGCGCACCGGCCACGGGTGGAACACCACGGTGCCCATCTGCGCGGCCCAGGCCACGTGCGCCAGGTCGGCCGGGCACAGCTCGGCGGCCTTCCGGCCGCTGGGGAAGCTGATCTCCGCGGTCGCCACCCACGGGGGTACGCCCCGGGCCGGCACCCGCTTCTGGAAGAACGCCTCCCCCTCGATGCCCTCCGGGAAGCGCTGGAGGGTGGTGGGCCGGTCGCGCAGGGCCCGCATGATGCCCTCGCCGACCGACAGGTAGTAGTGGAAGACGTCCGCCTTGGTGAAACCGCGCTGCGGGAAGATCACCCGGTCGGGGCTGCTCAGCCGGACGGTGTGCCCAGCGACCTCGATCTCCTCGACTGCGGCCTTGCTGCCAGCCATTGGGCGACACTATGCGATGCCACCGACGGCCGACGTACCGTTGAGCGGTGAGTCTTTCCGACAATGAACTGCCCCGCACCGAGGACGAGTGGCGGGTCCGGCTGAGCCCCGAGGAGTTCCGGGTGCTCCGCGAGGCCGGCACCGAGCGGCCGTGGACCGGCGAGTACGTCGAGACCAAGACCCCCGGCGTCTACCACTGCCGGGCCTGCGGGGCCGAGCTGTTCCGCAGCGAGGACAAGTTCGACTCGCACTGCGGCTGGCCGAGCTTCGACGACGCCATCCCGGGTGCGGTCAAGGAGATCCCCGACAACACCCTCGGCATGCGGCGGGTCGAGATCCGCTGCGCCCGCTGCGACAGCCACCTGGGGCACGTCTTCGAGGGCGAGGGCTTCACCCCGAAGGACACCCGGCACTGCGTGAACTCGATCTCGGTGCGGCTGGAGCCGCAGGGCTGACGGTGCGCGGGAGCTGACGGCGCGACGCCGCCGACCGGTCAGAGCAGCAGCCGGCTGCCCTTCTCGTCGACCGCGTCGGCGGCCTCGTCGTCCAGCCACACGCCGCCCGTGGCCAGGTAGCGGAAGCGGTACTCGCCCGGGGCGAGCCGCACCGTCACCGTGCGGGTGCCGTCGCGGCGGGCGACCAGCTCGTGCCGGCCGGGCTGCCAGTCGTTGAAGCAGCCGACGACGCTGACCGTGCCGGGCGGGGTGTCCCGGGGCAGGCAGAAGGTGACCCGGGTCTGGTTGCCGAAGAGCTTGTTGCGCTTGATCACGGATCCTCCGGGGTTCGAGGGCGGTCACCAGGGCTAACGCGCGACACGCCGGGGGCGACTCGCCGTCGAGCCGGATCAGGTTCGCCGGTTTCGGTTGCCGGGGCGTGTCCGCTGGCCGACCCTGAGGTGACGGGTCCGTTTTCGGGGGGTTTCGTATGGCTACCTGTGAGGTCTGCGGCAACGACTACTGGATGGCGTTCGAGGTGCGCACGGTCAACGGGGCCACGCACACCTTCGACTCCTTCGAGTGCGCCATCCAGAAGATGGCGCCGATCTGCGAGCACTGCCAGACGAAGATCGTCGGGCACGGGGTCGAGGTCTCCGGCCGCTTCTTCTGCTGCGCACACTGCGCCCGCGCGGTCGAGGGCACCCAGGGCGCCGAGGTCCGCGACGCGGTCGGCGCCCGCCCCGCCTGAGCACCGCGCGGGACGGGCCTACCATCGCGGGATGCCTACCGAGTCCCACCTGGCCGGCTTCGCCGAGCTGGACGCGCGCACCTTCCACGACCTGCTGCGGCTGCGCATCGACGTGTTCGTGGTGGAGCAGTCCTGCCCGTACCCGGAGCTGGACGGCCGGGACGTCGAACCCGGCACCCGGCACCTCTGGCTGACCCGGGACGGCGCCGTGGTGGCGTACCTGCGGATCCTCGCCGACCCGGGCGGGGTGGCACGGATCGGCCGGGTCGTGGTGGCCCCGGCGGCCCGCGGCGCGGGCCTGGCCGGCGCGCTCCTGACCGAGGCCCTGGCGGCGGTGGGCGACCGCCCGTGCGTGCTGGACGCGCAGACCCACCTGGTCGACTTCTACGCCGGCCACGGCTTCGCGGTCAGCGGCCCCGGTTACGTCGAGGACGGCATCCCGCACACCCCCATGCGGCGGGAGGGCCGCGCCGCCGCCTGAGCAGACATTGACGGATACCGCTTTCCTGTGGCAGCGTGCCAGGCGGAGCCGCCACGCGAGCCGTCCCGCGGGAGGGGGCAACTCCCGCACCGTCCGGGCGTCGTGCACCGACATCCCCACCCCGGAGGCTCACCATGTCCACTCCGCACCGCCGCCGCGCACCACTCGTGGCGGCGATCCTGAGCGTCTGCGCGGTCGTCGCGGCGCTGCTCACCACCGCCCTGTCCGGCCCGGCCTCGGCGCACGGGTCGGTGGTCGACCCGGCGTCCCGCAACTACGGCTGCTGGCAGCGCTGGGGCAGCGACTTCCAGAACCCGGCGATGGCCACGCAGGACCCGATGTGCTGGCAGGCCTGGCAGGCCGACCCGAACGCCATGTGGAACTGGAACGGCCTGTTCCGGGAGGGCGTCGCCGGCAACCACCAGGCGGCCATCCCCGACGGCCAGCTCTGCAGCGGCGGGCGCACCTCCAGCGGGCGCTACAACGCCCTCGACACGGTCGGCGCCTGGAAGACCTCGCTGGTGACCAGCAACTTTCGGATCAAGCTGTACGACCAGGCCAGCCACGGCGCCGACTACATCCGGGTGTACGTGACGAAGCAGGGCTACAACGCGCTCACCACGCCGCTGCGCTGGAGCGACCTGGAACTGGTCGGCCAGATCGGCAACACCCCGGCCAGCCAGTGGACGCCCGAGACCTCGGGCGTGTCGATCCAGGTGCCGGCGAACGCGCCGGGCCGGACCGGCCGGCACGTCGTCTACACCATCTGGCAGGCCAGCCACCTGGACCAGTCGTACTACCTGTGCAGCGACGTGGACTTCGGCGGCGGCTCGACCACGCCGCCCAGCACGCCGTCGCCGACCGCCACCCCGCCGAGCACGCCGTCGCCGACCGCCACCCCGCCGAGCACGCCGCCCCCGACCACACCGAACCCGGCCGGGGCGTGCACGGCGACGTACCGGATCACCGGGCAGTGGGGCGGCGGCTTCCAGGCCGAGGTGCAGGTGACCAACGGCGGCTCGCCGATCCGCGGCTGGTCGGTGAGCTGGAACTACGCCAACGGCCAGCAGGTCAGCTCGGCGTGGAACGCCACGGTGAGCACCAGCGGGACGCTGGTCACCGCGCGCAACGTCGCCTACAACGGCACCCTCGCCGCGGGGGCGAGCACGTCGTTCGGGTTCGTCGGCACGTCGAGCGGGACGAACCCGGTGCCCGGGATCCTCTCCTGCACGACGGTCGCCTGACCGCCGTCCGGCCGGGGTCGCGGAGCGCGGCCCCGGCCGGCACGGGTCAGACCAGGCAGGTGACGAAGTCGGCGATCGAGCGGCGGCGGCCCGTGTAGAAGGGGACCTCCTCGCGCACGTGCCGGCGGGCGGTGGCGGCCCGCAGGTCGCGCATCAGGTCGACGATGCGGTGCAGCTCGTCGGCCTCGAAGGCGAGCATCCACTCGTAGTCGCCGAGGGCGAACGAGGCGACCGTGTTGGCCCGCACGTCCGGGTAGCCGCGCGCCATCTTGCCGTGCTCCGCCAGCATCTCCCGCCGCTCGGCGTCGGGCAGCAGATACCACTCGTAGGACCGGACGAACGGGTAGACGCAGAGGTAGGCGCGGGGCTCCTCGTTGGCCAGGAACGCCGGGATGTGGCTCTTGTTGAACTCGGCCGGCCGGTGCAGCGCCATCTGCGACCAGACCGGGGTCAGCGCGCGGCCCAGCGTGGTACGCCGGAACCGCAGGTAGGCGTCCTGGAGCGCGTCGCTGGAGGACGAGTGCCACCAGATCATCAGGTCCGCGTCGGCGCGCAGGCCCGACACGTCGTACGTGCCGCGGACCGTGACGTCCTTGCCGGCCAGCTCCTCGAAGAGCGACTCGACCTCGGCGACGACGTTCTCGCGCAGCGACGGGAGCGGGCTGGTGGCCCGGTACACCGACCACATGGTGTAGCTGATGGTCTCGTTGAGCTCCCGCAGCCGGGCCGCGTTGGTCTGCTCCGTCATGCTGCCGATCCTCCCAGTGCAGTGATGATCTCTTCGGCCGCCGTCTCGCCGGAGCGGACGCAGACCGGGATGCCGACGCCGTCGTAGCCGGCGCCGGCCAGGGCCAGCGTCGGGTGGGCGGCACGCAGCGCCGCCCGGACCGCCGCCACCCGGCCGAGGTGGCCGGGCGTGTACTGCGGCAGGGCGCCGCCCCACCGCTGCACGTGCCGGGCCACCGGGGCCGGCAGCGGCGTGCCGAGCACCTTCGACAGCTCCCGGTGCACGGTGGCGACCAGGTCGTCGTCGGTGAGCTGGAGCGAGGTCTCCTCGCCGTACCGGCCCACCGAGGCGCGCACCAGGGCGAGCCCGTCGGACCGGCGCAGGTGCCCCCACTTCGTGGTGAAGAAGGTGGACGCCTTGATGAGCAGCCCCTCGGTGGCCGGGACCAGGAAGCCGGACAGCTCCGGCAGCTCCGGCTCGGGCAGGGCCATGGTGACCAGCGCGACGCTGGCGTAGTCCAGTCCCCCGACGGTCGCCGCGACCTCCGGCGCCGGGCCGTCGAGCAGCCGGGCGGCCGGGCGGGCCGGCACGGCGAGCAGCACGGCGTCGGCCTCGACGAACTCGGGATCGCGGGTGGGGCCGACCACCAGGCGCCAGCCGGTCGGGGTGCGGTGCAGCTCGCGCACCGCGGCGTCCCGGCGGATGGTCGCCCCGCTCTCCCGCGCCGCCGCCTCGACGAGCGTGCTCAGCCCGCCGGCCAGGGTGCCGAAGACCGGGGCGCCGGGGGCGCGGGGCGCGGCGGCCTGCGCGGCGCGGACCGCCCCGACCAGGGTGTGCTCGACCCGGGCCGCCCGGGCCAGGGCCGGCATCGTGGTGACCAGCGAGAGGTCGTCGGCCCGGCCGGCGTAGACGCCCCCGAGCATCGGGTCGACCAGGCGCGCCACCACCTCGTCGCCGAGCCGGTCGCGGACCAGCGCGCCGACCGACACGTCGCCCTCCGGCGGCAGCAGCGGCGCACCGCCGTCCCGGTCGGCCGCCGCGGCCGGCCGCGCCACCGCCGCCACCTTGTCCAGATCCCCGGGTACGCCCACCAGGGTGCCGCCCGGGACCGGGCGCAGCCCGCCGTCGACCAGCAGGGCCGCCTGCCCGACGGTGGGGTGCACGATCGCGCCGGCCAGGCCGAGCCGGCGGACCAGGGTCACCACGGCCGACTCCCCGCCGGCCGGGTCACGCATCAGGAACGACTCGGCGCCGAACTCGACCGGCCCGCCGGCCAGCTCACCGGTGCGCAGCTTGCCGCCGAGGCGGCCGGACTGCTCGTACACGGTGATCTCGGTGCCGGCGGGAGTGCGGTCGCGCAGGCGGACGGCGGCGGCCAGCCCGGTGATCCCGCCACCGACGATCGCCACCCGCCACGGTCGCGCCATGGTCGTCCCTCCCTTACGCGGCCGGCCGCGCGGACAGCTCGTGCACCAGCGCGACCACCCGGGTCAGCACCTCGGGGTCGGTCTCCGGCAGCACGCCGTGACCGAGGTTGAACACGTGACCGGGGGCGGCCCGCCCCTCGTCGAGGATCCGGCGCACCTCGGCCTCGACCACGGGCCAGGGTGCGAGCAGCACGGCCGGGTCGAGGTTGCCCTGCACGGCCCGGTCCGGACCGATCCGGCGGGTCGCGACGTCCAGCGGCGTACGCCAGTCCACGCCCAACACGTCGGCGCCGGCCTCGCCCATCGCGCCGAGCAGCTCCGCGGTGCCCACCCCGAAGTGGATCCGGGGCACGCCCGCGTCCGCCAGGCCGGCGAGCACGTACGCCGAGTGCGGCAGCACGTAGCGGCGGTAGTCCGCCTCGGAGAGCGCCCCGGCCCAGGAGTCGAAGAGCTGCACCGCGGAGACCCCGGCGTCGACCTGCACCCGCAGGAACGCCAGCGTCACCTCGGAGAGCCGGGCGCAGAGCGCGTGCCACAGGTCCGGGTCGCCGTACATGAGCGCCTTGGTCTTCGCGTGGGTCCGCGACGGCCCGCCCTCGACCAGGTAGCTGGCCAGGGTGAACGGCGCGCCCGCGAAGCCGATCAGCGGGGTGTCGCCCAGCTCGGTGACGAGCAGGCGCACGGCCTCGTCCACGTAGGACACCTCGTCGCGGCCGATCGGGTTGATCCGCTCGACGTCGGCGGCGGTGCGCACCGGTTCGGCCACCACCGGGCCGGTGCCGGGCACGATGTCCAGGTCGACCCCGGCGGCGGCCACCGGCACCACGATGTCGCTGAACAGGATGGCCGCGTCGACCCCGTGCCGGCGGACCGGCTGGAGGGTGATCTCCCGGACCAGCTCGGGGCGGCGGCACGAGTCCAGCATCGGCACATTGGCCCGGATGTCGCGGTACTCCGGCAGCGACCGGCCGGCCTGGCGCATGAACCAGACCGGGGTGTGCGGGCCCGGCTCGCGCCGGCAGGCGCGGACGAAGGGCGAGTCGGCCGGCCCGCCGCGGCGGGATTCTCCGTCTCGGGCGGCAGTGCCCGTGGTGTCGGTGGTCATCGCGGCAATCGTGCCACGCGCCCGGACGCCTCCCGCCGCCACCGTCACCTTTTGTGACGTGAAAGGAGGAGCCCCTTGTCGACGCCCGGGTCCCTTCTCACGGGGTCCGGCCGCATGATCGGGATGATCGCCCGGCGTGCCGTCACACCGGGCGGCGTGGGGCGGCATAGGCTGCCGTCATGGCCCCCCCGATCGCGCTCCCGGAAACCTTCGCCCGCGCGGTCGCGGGGCTGCGATCGGTGACATGCCGCCCCGAGATCGTGCTGGAGGAGGTCGGCGCACCGCAGCGCCTGGCCCCCTACGCGTTCGCGCTCTCCGCCGGCGTGCTGCGCGACGGCGACGAGGTGGCCACCGGGCGGCTCATCCTGCTGCACGACCCGGCCGGGCACGAGGCGTGGCAGGGCACCCTGCGGCTGGTGACCTACGTGACCGCCGAGCTGGAGGTCGACCTGGCCAGCGACCCGCTGCTGCCCGGGGTGGGCTGGACCTGGCTGACCGACGCCCTCGACGCGCAGGAGGCCCGTTACCGGGCCATCGGCGGCACGGTCACCCAGACGCTCTCCACCCGGTTCGGCGAGCTGGCCGGGCCGCCCGCCGCGGGCGACATCGAGATCCGCGCCTCCTGGACGCCGCTCAGCACCGACCTGGCCCCCCACCTGCTCGGCTGGTGCACCCTGCTGGCCTCGACGGCCGGCCTCCCCCCACCCGGCGTCACGGCGCTACACACCCGCCGCCCCGCCGGCGCCGCCTGACCTCACCTTCCGCGATCTTGGCGAGTTGCCGTTCGCGGTGAACGACAACTCGCCAAGATCCGCAGCTTCGGGCACGGCGAGGGCCGCCCCGAACGGTCGGAGCGGCCCGTGGTGAAGCCGGGTCAGAGGTAGTTCTCGGCCTCGTCGCAGACCTTGTCCAGCCCCTTGTTGGCGGCGTCGAAGGCGGCCTTGTCGCCCCGGGACGCCGCCCCGATGGCCGCGGTCAGCTTGTCCAGGCAGTTCCCGATGACCTTCTTCTGCCGGGCCTGCTCGTCCCGGTCGTTCTTGGTGCCGGTCAGGTCCTGCTCGGTGTCGGCGAGCTTGTCGCGCACCGTCTGGAGGTCGCCCTTGAGCTTGTCGATCTCCTGCCGGTTCGCGGTGATCGTGCCGTCCCGCTGGCTGACCTGCTGCTCGGCCTTGTGCAGCTTGCCGTTGGTGGTGACGTAGAGGCCGGTCATCACGCCGCCGAGGACCAGGAGCAGCCCGGCGACGATGCCCAGGATGAGGGCGGTTCGCCCCTTCCCGCCGCCCGCCGCGGGCGCCCCGTAGGGCGGCACCGGGCCGGGCGGGGCCGACATCGGGTAGCCCGGCGGGGCCGACATCGGCTGCGGGTAACCCGGCGCGGCGGACGTCGGCGGGGCCGACATCGGCTGCGGGTAGCCCGGCGCGCCGGAGGTCGGCGGGGCCGACATGGGCTGCGGGTACCCGGGCGCCGCGCCCGCGCCGGAGGTCGGCGGAGCCGACATGGGCTGCGGGTACCCGGGCGCGGAGACCGGGGCGGCGCCTGGCGCGTACTGCCCGGGAATCGGGGCGGTGGGCTGCGGCAGGGTGGGCTCGGGCTGGGCCGCCGCGTGCTGCGGGGGCTCGGGCTGGGCCCCGTACGGGCTGCCGTAGACGGTGCCCCCCGGCGGCTGGGGCGGGTAGCCGCCCGCTCCGGTCGGTGGCTGGGACATGCTTCTTCCTCCAGGTTTGCTGGTCCCCCGCGGGGTGGCCCGTAGGGCCGGGGTCTGCGGTCGGCGTGGCAGGGCCCACGCCTCGACGGTGCGGTACGCGGTCAAGCCGCCGGCGGCGCGCCGGTCAGCAGAGCTTGAACCGGTCGCACGCGGTCTTGATCGGCACCGCCAGGCCGATGCCCTCGGCGTCCCGGGCCTTGGCCGTGGCGATGCCCACGACCTCCTTCGAGCCGTTGATCACCGGCCCGCCGGAGTTGCCGGGGTTGATCGGCGCGTCGAACTGGATCACCGGACCGGAGCCGCCCTCGTCCTTGCGGAACGCGCTCACCACGCCGGTGGTGACACTGTCCTGGAGGCCGAGCGGCGCGCCGACCACCACGATCTGCTGCCCGGACTTCACCGGCGTACGTGCCGCGACCAGGCCGGTGAACTTCGCGGTGGTGCGCAGGTGGGCGAGGTCCTTGTCCTTGTCGACCTCGACGATGGTCGCCTCGAACCGCTGGTCGGTCCGCTCCAGGAAGACCTTGCGGTCGCCCGCGGTGAAGACGGCCTCCACCACGTGGAAGTTGGTGAGCAGCGTGGTGCCGCCCCCGGACGGAGCCTTGCCGATGGCGAAGGCCGTGCCGGTGAACTGGCCGGCCCGGACCCGGAACACGCTGGGCAGCACCGCGCTCGCCACGGCCTCCGGGTTGAACGCGGCACCGGCCTGCTTCTCCAGGACACCCGCCCGCTCCTCCAGGCCGTCGAGCCGGCCGGTGGCCGCGCCCTGCGCCTCGGCAAGCCGCCGGTCGGTGGCGGCGATCCGGCCGTCCAGCCGGTGGATCTGGTACGCCTGCAGGCCCGCCACCAGCGCCAGGATCCCGGCCAGGACGAGCGCCACGACCGGCAGCCGGCGCCCCCGCCCGCCACGCTCCGGCTGCCCGGTGGGCGACCCCGGCAGCGTCGTGGCGACCGGCTGCCCGGGATAGGCCGGACCGGAGATGGGCTGCCCTGGGTAGGCCGGGCCGGGCGTGGACTGGCCCGGGTAGGCCGGACCGGCGGTGGACTGGCCCGGGTAGGCCGCGGCGGGCGGGGACTGGGCCGGGTAGGCCGCGCCGGCCGCCGGGGCAGGGTAGGTCGGGGCGGAGGTGGGCTGGGCCGGGTAGGTCGGGCCGGGCGTGGGCTGGGCCGGGTAGGCGGAGGGCTGGGCCGGGGCGGTCGGCTGCCCCGCCACGGCGTCCGGCGGCGCCGGGCGCCAGTCGTCGGGGGTGCGCGGGGTGGGCGCGGGCGGATCGCCCCACTGGCCGCTGTTCGGCGGCGCCGACCAGGTTGCTCGGGCCCCCGAGGGGTCGGCGCCCGGCGCACCGGCGGCGGGCACGGATCCGTAGCCGGGGGCCGGCACCGAGCCGTAGCCCGCGCCGGACGCGGAGCCCGGGGCGGTCGGCGCGGAGCCGTAGGCGGTACCGGGTCCGGTCGGGGCGCTGCCCGGCGGGAAGCCCTCGGCGGGCGCGCCCGGGAGGCCCGCGGAGGGGTAGCCGGTCGGCTGGCCGGGAACGGTGGCGTGGCCGGTCGGCGGGACGATGCGCGGCGGCAGCGGCCCAGGCCGGTCGGCCCCGGCCCGCTCCGGGGCGGCAGTCTCGTCGCCGCCCGGCCCCGGCACGCCGTCCCCGGCCCCGTACGCGCCCGTCATGATCGCCTGTCCTCCCCCGTGACCGCACCGACGCCCTCGCGGGCCACGGCTCGATGGACCGTACCTGCGTGAAAGGGGTTTGTCTCCCCCGGTGTCCGACCCTGGCATCCCGGCGCAACCCGACCGGTCACGACACCTCCCGGACATCCCGCCGACACGCGCCCGACCGGCTGCGCACGCCGGATCGCCCGGCGCACTAGGGTTGTCAGGTGACCGACGAACCACCCCTGCGCCGTCGGGCCGCCGAAAGCCGTACGGAAGAGGCCTCGCCGCATCCGTCCTCGGCCATGCCGGAGCCGGCGGACGCGGGGACCGAACCCACCGCCGGCGGGCCCGTCCCGCTGACCGCCCCGCGCGAGGGCACGCCCGCGCCGGTGGCCACTCCGAGCGAGCTCGACGAGGTCGTGGCCCGCTTCGCGGCCGGCACCGGCCCGGTGGCCCTGGACGCCGAGCGTGCCTCCGGCTACCGCTACAGCCAGCGCGCCTACCTTGTGCAGCTCCGCCGGGCGGGCTCCGGCACCACGCTGATCGACCCGCTGCCGCTGCCCGACCTGACCGCCCTCGACTCGGTGATCGCCGGGGCCGAGTGGGTGCTGCACGCCGCCAGCCAGGATCTCGCCTGCCTCGCCGAGCTGGGCCTGCGCCCGCGCCGGCTGTTCGACACCGAGCTGGCCGCCCGGCTGGCCGGCTTCGAGCGGGTGGGTCTGGCCGCGCTGACCGAGCAGGTGCTCGGCTACAGCCTGGAGAAGCACCACTCGGCGGCGGACTGGTCGAGCCGGCCGCTGCCGGAGTCCTGGCTGACGTACGCGGCGCTGGACGTGGAGCTGCTGGTCGACCTGCGCGACGCGCTCGACGAGGAGCTGACCAAGCAGGGCAAGTCGGCGTGGGCGGCGGAGGAGTTCGCCGCGCTGGTGCGCAACGGCGCCCGCCCGCCCCGGGTCCGGGCCGAGCCGTGGCGTCGCACCTCGGGCATCCACCGGGTGCGCGGCGCGCGGGCCCAGGCCCGGGTGCGCTCGCTGTGGTACGCGCGGGACCAGATCGCCGCGCGGCGGGACGCCGCACCGGGCCGGGTGCTGCCGGACTCGGCCATCGTGGCGGCCGCCGAGCTGGACCCGAAGGACGAGAAGACCCTGCTGACGCTTCCCGGTTTCGGTGGCCGTTCGGTGCGCCGGCTGGCGCGTACCTGGCTGGCGGCCCTGGACGACGCGCGCCAGCTGCCGGACGACGCCCTGCCGGTGAGCCCCGTGGTGGAGGGTCCGCCCCCGCCGCACCGGTGGGCGGAGCGCGACCCGGTGGCGGCCGGGCGGCTGGCCCGCTGCCGCGAGGTGGTGGTCGGCACCGCCGGCGCGCACCACCTGCCGCCGGAGAACCTGATCGCCCCGGACTCCATCCGCCGGCTGGCCTGGCAGCCTCCCGAGGAGATCACCGACGACACGGTCGCGGAGACCCTGCGCACCTTCGGTGCGCGGGAGTGGCAGATCAGCCTCCTCCTTCCCGCCCTGACGGAGGCCCTCCACCTCCCGGCTTCCTGACCCCTCCGGAGAAGCCCGGCGGGGTGTGGGGTTGGCCACATGGGGGGTGCTGTCGGCGGAGGTTACTGGCGAGTAGCATCCGGGGGAAACCGCCAGTGCCGGCCGACCCTCATTCGGTCCGTGGCGCCGTCTCGCGGCGCGGAAGCCGAATCATGGTCGAAAAGGAGGCTCCAAGTGCCCCGTGAAGTTCGGGATGTCGTCTTCGTCGACGGCGTCCGCACCCCGTTCGGCAAGGCGGGTGGCATGTACGCCAACACCCGCGCCGACGACCTGGTGATCCGCTGCATCCGCGAGCTGATGCGGCGCAACCCGCAGCTGCCGCCGGAGAAGGTGGAGGAGGTCGCCATCGCGGCCACCACCCAGATCGGCGACCAGGGCCTGACCATCGGCCGCACCGCCGCCCTGCTGGCCGGCCTGCCCAAGACCGTGCCCGGCTTCGCCATCGACCGGATGTGCGCCGGCGCGATGACCGCCGTCACCACCGTCGCCAGCGGCATCGCCATGGGCGCCTACGACGTGGCGATCGCCGGTGGCGTGGAGCACATGGGCCGCCACCCGATGGGCGAGGGCGTCGACCCCAACCCGCGGATCATCGCGGAGAAGCTGGTCGACCCGTCCGCGCTGGTCATGGGCGCCACCGCGGAGAACCTGCACGACCGGGTCCCGCACATCACCAAGGAGCGCACCGACGCGTTCGCGCTCGCCTCGCAGCAGAAGACCGCCAAGGCGTACGCCAACGGCAAGCTCCAGGGCGACCTCGTGCCGGTGGCGATCCGCGACCCGGAGGCCGGCTGGGGCCTGGCCACCACCGACGAGGCTCCCCGGGAGACCTCGCTGGAGAAGCTCGCCACCCTCAAGACCCCGTTCCGCCCGCACGGCAAGGTCACCGCGGGCAACGCGGCCGGCCTGAACGACGGCGCCACCGCCGCGCTGGTGGTCGCCGAGGAGACCGCCCGCGAGCTGGGCCTGCCGATCGGCATGCGGCTGGTGTCGTACGGCTTCGTCGGCGTCGAGCCCGAGGTCATGGGTGTCGGCCCGATCCCGTCGACCGAGAAGGCGCTGCGCATCGCCGGCCTGAGCATCGACGACATCGGCCTGTTCGAGCTGAACGAGGCGTTCGCCGTGCAGGTGCTCGCCTTCCTCGACCACTTCGGCATCGCCGACGACGACCCGCGGGTCAACCCGTGGGGCGGCGCGATCGCCATCGGTCACCCGCTCGCCTCCTCCGGCGTCCGGCTGATGACCCAGCTCGCCCGGCAGTTCGCCGAGCACCCCGAGGTCCGCTACGGCGTCACCGCCATGTGCATCGGCATCGGCATGGGCGGCACCGTGATCTGGGAGAACCCGCACTGGAAGGGTGACAACAAGTGAGCGCGCTCGCCGCACCGAACGAGGTCGTCACCAAGGCGCTGCTGCGCCAGGTGAACGTACCGGGGCTGGACCGTCCCGCCGCCCTCATCACCCTGGACAACGGCTTCGACCACATCAAGCCGAACAGCTTCGGCCCGGGCGGCCTGACCAGCCTGGACGAGGCGATCACCGCCGCCCTGGCGGCGGACCCGGCGTTCATCGCGGTCACCGGCAAGCCGTACATCTTCTGCGTGGGCGCGGACATCACCAGCCTCCCGCAGCTGGAGAACCGCGAGCAGGCGCTGGAGATCGGCCGGCTCGGGCACCGGGTCTTCGCCCGGCTCAAGGACAGCGCCGTCCCCACCTTCGCCTTCGTCAACGGCGCGGCGATGGGCGGCGGGCTGGAGCTGGCCCTGCACTGCCACTACCGGACCCTGTCGGGGGGCGCGGCGGCCCTGGCGCTGCCCGAGGTCTCGCTCGGCCTGGTCCCCGGCTGGGGCGGCACCCAGCTGCTGCCGAACCTCATCGGCATCCCGGCCGCGACCCAGGTGATCCTGCAGAACCCGCTCATGCAGAACAAGATGCTCAAGCCGAAGCAGGCGGCCGAGATGGGCATCGCCGACGTGCTGCTGGAGCCGGCCGACTTCCTGGAGCGGTCCCTGGAGTGGGCCGCCGGCGTCGTCCGGGGCGAGGTCACCGTGACCCGGCCCGAGGTCGACAAGGACATGTGGGCGGGCGTGCTCTACTTCGCCCGGCAGACCCTGGACCAGCGGCTGCACGGGGCGGTCCCGGCCGCGTACAAGGCGCTGGACCTGCTGGAGTCCGCGAAGGACGCCGACTTCGCGGCCGGCACCGCGGCCGAGGACGAGGCCCTGGCCGACCTGGTCTTCTCCGAGGAGCTGCGCAGCGGCCTGTACGCCTTCGACCTGGTGCAGCGGCGGGCCAAGCGGCCGGCCGGTGCGCCGGACAAGGGCCTGGCCCGGCCGGTCACCAAGGTGGGCATCGTCGGCGCCGGCCTGATGGCCAGCCAGCTCGCCCTGCTCTTCGCCCGCCGCCTCCAGGTGCCGGTCGTCATGACCGACCTGGACCAGTCCCGGGTGGACAAGGGCGTCGGCTACGTGCACACCCAGATCGAGAAGGCCGTCAGCAAGGGCCGGATGGACAAGGGCACGGCGGCCAAGCTGTACGGCCTGGTCAGCGGCTCGGTCGACAAGTCCGTCTTCGCCGACGCCGACTTCGTGATCGAGGCGGTCTTCGAGGACCTCGGCGTCAAGAAGCAGGTCTGGGCCGAGCTGGAGAAGATCGTCAAGCCGGAGGCGGTGCTCGCCACCAACACCTCCAGCCTGTCGATCACGGAGATGGCCGCCGACCTGGAGCACCCGGAGCGGGTGGTCGGCTTCCACTTCTTCAACCCGGTCGCCGTGCTGCCGCTGCTGGAGATCGTCCGCGGCGAGCGGACCGACGACGCCACCCTCGCGACCGCGTTCGCGGTCGGCAAGCAGCTGCGGAAGTCGAGCGTGCTGGTCAAGGACGCCCCGGCGTTCGTGGTCAACCGGCTGCTCACCCGCTTCCTCGGCACCGTCTTCGCGGCCGTCGACCAGGGCACCCCGCTGGACGTGGCGAACAGCGCGCTGGACCCGCTGGGCCTGCCGATGCGCCCGCTCGCCCTGCTCCAGCTGGTCGGCCCGGCCGTGGCGTACCACGTGGGCGGCACCCTGCACGCCGCGTTCCCGGAGCGGTTCGGCGTCAGCGAGAACCTCAAGCGGATCGCCGACTCGGGCCAGCCGATCGTGGTCGACGACCAGGTCAACGAGGAGGTCGCCAAGCTGCTCGTGGTCGGCGACCAGCCGCTCACCGCCGAGCAGGTCCGGCAGAACGCGCTGGACGCGCTCGCCGAGGAGATCCGGCTCATGCTCGACGAGGGCGTCGTCGCCGAGGCGCAGGACATCGACCTGTGCATGATCCTGGGCGCCGGCTGGCCGTTCCACCTGGGCGGCGTCACGCCGTACCTGGACCGGACCGGCACCTCCGAGCGGGTCACCGGCAAGCGGTTCCTGCCCCGCGGGGTCGCCAGCCTCCGCGGCTGACCACCCGCAGCTCCGCCACGATCGCGGTGGCCGGCCGTCCCCTCCGGACGGTCCGGCCACCGCGATCGGCCGTTTCCGGGCAGCGGTCCGTCCGCCGGCCGGTCAACGGCCGGACATCGCGCGGACATCGCCCGGCCGGCCCGGTCACGACCCGGTTCCGGTTTCGTCACGTCGTCGGTGGCCGGACAGTGCGGTGTCGGTGCTGCTGGCTACGATCACGCGTCCGGACTTCTCAGCAGGAGCTGCCAAACATGTCCCAGCCGCCGTCCAATCCCTACCCCGGTTCCTACCCCCCGCCCCAGCAGCAGCCCGGCGGCTACCAGCCGCCGCAGCAGCCCCAGTACGGCGGCGGGTACCCGCCGGCTCCCCAGCAGCAGCCGCAGTACGGCGGCTACCCGGAGAGCGGCCAGCCCGGCCAGCAGTACGGCGGCGGCTACCCCGAGCCCGGCCAGCCCGGCCAGCAGTACGGCGGCTACCCGGAGACCGGCCAGCCCGGCTACGGCGCCCCGGCCCCGCTGCCGCCGAAGAAGAAGTCGAGCGCCGGCAAGATCCTGCTCATCGTGCTGGCCGTCGTGCTGGTGCTCTGCGTGGGCGGTGGCGTCGCCCTCTGGTTCGGCCTCAAGGACGAGGTCGGCGACGTCGTCACGGCCACCAAGACCCGCCTGGTCGAGCCCACCACGCTGGCCGGCCGGTCGAAGGTGAGCGAGCCGCAGCTCCAGTCCGTCGCCAGCCAGATGAAGTCCGAGATCGCCAAGGACGTCCCGAACGCCACCAGCACGGTCGGCGCGTTCTACGGCAACCCGGCGAAGAAGGACCTGGTCATGATCGCCGGCGCGTCCGGCGTCATCGCCGACCCCAAGAAGGAGATGGCGGACGCCACCAAGGGGATCACCGCCGAGCTGGGCGCCAAGGAGTTCAAGACGGTGGACGCCGGCCCGCTGGGCGGCGACGCCAAGTGTGGCGACGGCAAGATCGAAGACGTCCCGGTGGCCGTCTGCGTCTGGGCCGACAAGGGCAGCCTGGGCATGGTGGTGGTCTACTTCAAGTCCGCCGCCGAGATCCAGCCGGAGTTCGTGACCATGCGCGGCGAGATCGAGAAGCAGGACTGACCCTCGCGGATCAGACGGACCGGGCCCCCGCCATCACGGCGGGGGCCCGGTTTCGTGTCACCGGTCAGGCCGACGCGGCCCGCTCGGCGGGGCTGCGGCAGACGCAGAACTCGTTGCCCTCGGGGTCGGCGAGCACCACCCAGCCGGTGCCGTCCGGCCGCCGGCGGTCGTCGACCAGGGTGGCGCCGAGGTCGCGCAGCCGCGCCACCTCGTCGTCCCGGGTCCCCTCGGCCGCGTGCACGTCGAGGTGGAACGCGCCCTTGCCGTGCCGCTCCCCCACCGAGACGAAGAGCAGGTCGGGGCCGTGGCCGTCGGGGGCGGCGAGGACCGCCTCCGGGTCGCCCGGGTAGTCGTCGTCGTTCAGCTTCCGGTCGAGCGCCCGCGCCCACCAGCTGGCCAGGGTGTACGGGTCGTCGCTCTCGACGGTGACGCAGTGGATCTGTGCACTCACGGTGCTTTCCTCCTGGATCGGAGTGCGCCCCGCCGGAGTGGGAGAGGTCAGCGGCGACTGCGGGGCGCGGGACGGTTCACGGTGAACATCGACCACACCCCCTTCCGCGTGCTCGGGCTGACGCCGCTGATCATGTCACCACCCGGCGGCGGGGACAAGCCCGGCCCGGCCCCGCGAGGCGGGACCGGGCCGGACGGAAACCGGGTCACGGGCCGACGAAGACCGCCTTCGCCCGCCAGTCGACGCCGTCCACGGCCGGGCCGCTGCGCACGGTGAACGCCGCGGCCGGCGCGCCACCCGCCCAGTCGGTGGCCGACAGCTCACCGGTGCCGCGGTTGACCTTGTAGAGGGTGCCGCCGGCCAGGAAGACCGAGCCCGCGTCGGCGAAGCCGCCCGCCCCGGCGACGGTGAACTTCTCCGCGCCGACCACGCCGCTGTCCGGTGTGAACCAGCGCCAGAACAGGCCGCCCTGCCCCGCGAGGGTGTAGTAGAGCCGGCCACCGCTGTAGAACATGCCGGTGACGTTGGGGATCTCCGGATAGAAGTTGTTCGTCACCCCGGCGTACGTCTGGCCGGCAGGGCCGGAGTCCGTCTCCACGGCGTCCCAGTAGGCGTCGTGGTACGGGTCCACGGCCGACGCGGCGCCGAACGTGGTCCCGTCGAAGGTGCGCCGCCACAGCGACCCGTTCATGCCGTAGAAGAGCGTGCCACCGACCCAGAACGCGCCCCGCGCGGTGGACCACGCGGTGCCGTCCGGCACGGCCACCGGGGCGGCCGCCCCGACCGTGGTGCCACCGTCGTACGACCGGGTCTGCACCTCGTTGCCGGTGCCGGCGGGCGGGGTGCCCGTCTTGACGATCTCGATGCCGTCGACCAGGGGGTTCTCCACCACGTGCCGGAAGTCGACACCGACCGAGCCGTCGCTGACCACGGTGAACGCCCGCATGGTGCCCACGTTGTGCCCGACGCTGGCGGACAGGTCGAGGTCGTCCAGGACGGTGGTTCCCTCCACCGCCACGTCGAAGACCCGGGACCCGGCGGCGGCCGTGCCGTCGTACCGGTTGGCCAGGTAGAGCCGGACCTGGACCTCGGTGCCCGCGGGCACCGGGAACTGCCAGCTCATCTCCGTGTCGCCGGCGGGGTCCCAGCGCTCGTCGCTGTAGAGCGCCGCCGGGGTCCCGGCCGGCACGGTGGCGTCGACGCCGCCGACCGGCGCGAAGCCGGCCGTGCTGCTGCCGGCGTTGTGGTACGGGCTGGGACTGCCGCCGTCGTCGGCCGCCCAGTCCGGCCCGGTGTCCGTCGAGGCGAGCAGGGGACCACCCGCGTTGACCCGGTACAGCACGTTCGTCGGCGCCGGGACCCCGGCCTGGTACACGTTCCCCGGGAGGGCGGCCGTGGTGGTCGGGTGCGGCGCCGCGCCACCGGTCAGCGGGAAGAACGCGATCCGCTCCCGCCGGTACTGGAAGTTGCCGATCCACGAGGTGTCCGAGCCGACCCAGAGGCCGGCCGGGGTGACCAGCATCTCGGAGGCGCCGATGCCGCGCGGGTGCCGGCCGGGGTTCCAGGACAGGGGCAGGCCCGTACCCGGGTCGAGGGCCGCGATGCTGGCCCGGCCGACGGCGCCGGCCTGGGCGGAGTCCCCGCCGAAGCTGTTGTTCAACCAGCGGAAGTGGCCGCCGACGTAGACCGCCTGCTCGCTGATGCCGACCGACAGGTAGGTGTCGCCGCCGGTGTAGTCGACCCAGGTGGGCTGGAGGTTCGTGCCGGTGGCGTCGGCCTCCCAGCGGGCGGCCGCGTCGCAGAGCGTGCCGCCGTTCGGGGCGCCGGTGGTCACCACCACGAAGTAGCTGCTGTCCGGGGCGAACGCGATGTCCCGCATGTACGAGTCGAAGGCCCACCAGGCGCAGCGCGGGGTGTACCGGCTGGTGTTCCAGTCGGCCACGGTGGCCTCGGTCGCGCCCAGGTCCAGCTTGACGATCTGGTCGTGCAGCACCCCGTCGGCCTTCTTGAAGTTGCCGATCACCACGAGCTTCGTGCCGTCCGGTGAGACGGCCAGCTTCTCGGCGCCGACGCCGGCGTTGGAACCGCTGACCCCGTCGTAGTTGTGGTGCTCGGTGAGCGCCGTGGTGAGGTAGCCGTCCACCGCGCCGGTGCTCGCGTTGAGCGAGGCGAGGCCGCCGCGCGGGTTGGGGTTCCCGGCCGTGGTGAAGATGCCGCCCACCAGCAGCCGCCCGCCGGCCAGGGCGATGTCGTTGACGAGCCCGTTGAACGCCGGGCCGGCGAAGCTGGTGACCACCGCGCCGGTGGCGACGTTGAGCAGGGCCACCTTGCGCCGGGTGACCCCGTTGACCGTGTTGAACTTGCCGGCCACGAAGACGGTCCCGGCGGTGGGTCCGGCGACCACCGCGTACACCTCGTTGTCGACGGTCGGCGCGAAGGCGGTGTCCACCGTGCCGGTCGCCTTGTCGAAGGCGAGCAGGTAGTTGCGGGTGATGTCGACGTCGGAGGCGCGGTTCTGCACCCGGGTGAACGAGCCGGCCACGATGATCTTCGTGCCGGCGTCGTGGATCGCGTCGACCGTGCCGTCCATGATGTCCGGTGAGGCGGTCGAGGGCGTCGCTTTGACCAGCGCGGTGTGGCCGGGCGCGGCGGCGGCGGGACCGGCCGGGGCCAGCCCGGCGGCGGTGAGCGCGACGGCGGCGAGGGCCACGAGGACACGGCGCGTGAGGGCCGAGGGTGGGGTCACTGGCAGCTCCGGAAGACTGGTGCGGACAGGCGTGACGCAGCACTCACCCTGGGCCACCCGTCACGCGCCGTCCAGCGCCGGCCACGCTTTCTGCCCGACCACCGCGCCGCTCCCGCCCGACCACCCGGCGGGACCGGACGGGACAGCCGGGCCGCCCGCACGAACAGGTGGCCGCGGATGGTGGTTCGGCGGGCGGCGGCCGTCAGGTCGGCGGTCCGGCGCGTACCGTCGGTCGGCCGCGCGGACGCCGATCGGCTCCTAGGTGGCCGTGGGGGCGTCGGCCGAGGGCATGGTGACGGTCACCTCCAGGCCGCCGCCCGGCTGGGCGACCGCCTTCACGGTGCCGCCGTGGGCGTCGCAGACCGCGCGCACGATGGACAGTCCGAGGCCGGAACCGCGGGCGCCGGTGCGTTCCTGCCCGCCGCGCCGGAAGGGCTCGAACAGCCCCGGCACGTCGGCGGGGGCGACCTCGAAGCCGGTGTTCCCGACCACGAGCCAGGACCGCTGGCCGTCGGTGCCGGTCCGCACCCAGAGCCGGCCGTGCAGGTGGTTGTAGCGGACGGCGTTCTCCACCAGGTTGCCGGCGAGCCGGTCGAGCAGGCCCGGGTCGCCGACCACCGGGGCGGCACGCAGCGAGGTGTGCACCTTCAGGCCGATCCGCTCCACCTCGCGGGCCATCGCGGAGAGCGCGTTGGCGGTGCCCACGGCGAGGTCGAACTCGGTGCGCCGGGCCAGCCGGCCGCCCGTCTGCGCCTCGCTGCGGGCCAGCACCAGCAGCGCGTCGACCAGCCCGTTGGCGCGCTCCGAGGCGTCCCGGACCACGCTGGCCATCCGGCGGTACTCGGCGAGGTCCGCCTCGTCGTCGCTGAGCGTCACGTCGATCTCGGTGCGCATCACCGCGAGCGGGGTCCGCAGCTCGTGCGAGGCGTTGGCCACGAACCGTTTCTGCGCCTCGAACGCGGCGCTGATCCGGTCGAGCATGGCGTCGAAGGTCTCGGCCAGCTCGGCCACCTCGTCGTTGGCGCCGGACCAGCCGATCCGTTCGTCGAGGGTGGTCTCGCCGAGCCGGCGCGCGGTGGCGGTGACCTGGTGCAGCGGGCGCAGCGCCCGGCCGGCCACCGCGTACGCGCCGGCGATCCCGACCATGCCGATCGCCACCAGCGCCACCAGGGCCTTGACCAGCAGCTCGCGGGAGGCGGCGTCGACGAGTTCCCGCTGCCAGTGCCCGGCGTCGAGGGTGCGGCCGTCGGCGAGCACCACCGTGGTGCCGGGCAGCAGCTCGTCGGTGGGGCGCAGCGCGTCCCGGACCAGCAGCCAGGCCAGCAGCACGAGGACCGCACCGGCCCCGACCAGCAGCACCCCGTTGAGCAGGGTGAGCCGCAGCCGCAGGGTGGGCCGCGGCCGGGACCGGCCGGTCATGAGGTGGCCTCGCCGATCCGGTAACCCGCCCCGACCACCGTGTCGATCAGCGGCGGATCGCCGAGCTTCTTGCGCAGTGTCATCACGGTGACCCGGACGATGGTGGTGAACGGGTCGGTGTTCGCGTCCCAGACCCGCTCCAGCAACTCCTCGCTGGAGACCACGGCGCCGCGCGCCTTGAGCAGCTCGGCCAGCACGCCGAACTCCTTGTTGGTCAGGTCGACCGGCTCCCCGCCGCGGGTGACCACCCGGCGGGCCGGGTCGAGCACCAGGTCCGCCACCTCCAGCACCGGCGGGGCGGCCGGGGTGGCCCGCCGGCCCAGCGCCTGCACCCGGGCGACCAGCTCGTCGAAGGCGAACGGCTTGGGCAGGTAGTCGTCGGCGCCCAGCTGCAACCCCTCCACCCGGTCGGCGACCGTGACGCTCGCGGTCAGCATGAGCACCCGGGTCAGCGCGCCGGAGGCGGCCAGGTCGGCGCAGATCCGGTCGCCGTGCACGCCGGGCAGGTCCCGGTCCAGGACCACCACGTCGTAGCGGGTCACGAAGGCGGCCTCGTGCCCGGCGTCGCCGTCGTAGGCGACGTCGACGGCCATCCCGCGCTTGCGCAGCCCGCGCGCGATCGCGTCGGCGAGGTTCCGCTCGTCCTCGACCACCAGTACCCGCATCCCGGCCTCCCACCTCGTGACCTCCCACAACCTAGTGCGGGCCGCCAAGCGTCCCGCGCGCACCGTCGTTGCAAAAAATCTTCAGGTACGCGATGCTGCCCGGCAGCGAGCGACAAGCGCCCGGCCACCGGCCTGGGCCCGAGCCCGACGGGAGCCCGCATGACCGCTGCCGAGCCCGGCCGGGACGTGACGTACCACCGCTTCCGCTTCCCGGCGGACCTGCGGCTCGGCGCCGCCGAGGGGGTGGCCGCCGGCCCGGACGGGCTGGTGCTGGCCACGCCGGCCCGCCGCCTCGACCACACCGACCCGCACTCCGGCGACACCGCCGGGTACGACGCGGCGATCTGGACCTCCCCGGTGGTGCCGGTGGGCTTCGCCGTCGCCGAGCTGGTCCCCTCCTGGACCGCCGACGCCCCGCCCGGCTGCTGGCTGCGGGTGGAGCTGCGCGGCTGCGCCGGCGAGGCCGCCACCACCGGCTGGTACGAGCTGGGCCGGTGGGCCGCCGACGACACGGCCATCCACCGTTCCTCCGTGCCGGGCCAGGCGGACGACGCGGCCTCGGTCGCGGCCGACACCCTGCGCGTGACGGGCGCGACGGTCACCGGCTGGCAGGTCCGGGTCACCCTGCTCGGGCGGCCCGACGCCCCGGCCGGCCCGGTGCTGCGCACGGTCGGCGTGGTCGCCTCGGCCGGTGCGCAGACCGGCACGGGCACGCCGGCCGCCCGCGCGGGTGGCGCACCGGACGCCGTCCTGGTCCCGGCGCCGGCCCGGGCCGGAACGGAAGCCGGCGACGCCCGGGGCCGGGTGCTCGACGTGCCCCGCTACGCGCAGCGGCTGCACGCCGGCGGGGAGACCCGCTGGGGCGGCGGCGGGGACTCCTGGTGCAGCCCCACCTGCGTCTCGATGGTGCTCGACTTCTGGGGCGCCGGCCCCACCCCGGACCGGTACGCCTGGGTCGCCCCGCCCGGCCCCCGGCCCGTGGTGGTGCACGCCGCCCGGCACTGCTACGACCACGCGTACGCGGGGGCCGGGAACTGGGCGTTCAACACCGCGTACGCGGGGCTGCACGGGGTGGACGCCTTCGTGACCCGGCTGCGCTCGCTGGCCGAGGCGGAACGGTTCGTGGCCGCCGGCATCCCGCTGATCGTCTCGGCGGCCTTCACCCGGGGCCAGGTGCCCGGGCTGGACTACGACACCCGCGGGCACCTCATCGTGCTGGTCGGCTTCACGGCCGACGGCGACCCGGTGCTCAACGACCCGTACGCCCCCGACGACGAGGGGGTGCGCCGGACCGTGCCCCGGGCGGCGTTCGAGGCGGCCTGGCAGGGTGGCAGCGGTGGGGTCGTCTACGTGGTGCGCCCCGAGTCGGTGCCGCTGCCGCCGGCGCCCGCGCAGGCCAACTGGTGACCCGGCCGCCGGCCGCCCGCTGAGTCAGCGGTCCGTCCGCCAGATCACCAGCCCGCCCGACGGGTGCAGGCAGACCAGCGCGGTGCCCGAGTCGGCGCACTCGTCCCAGGAGCCGGGCAGCACCGCCCGGACCCGCGCCTCGCCGGCCGCCACGTCCAGCGTGCCGACCAGCGTCCGGTCGCCGGTCAGGCGGCGCAGCCCGAGCAGCTGGCCGCTCTCGACGCCCACGGTCCGCCAGCGGCCGAGCCGGGCGAGCGCGCGGCCGGTGGCCGGGTCGAGCACCGACAGCTCCAGCTCCAGCCCGACGCCGGCCTGGGCGCCGAGCAGCCGGCCCCCGACCGGCGCCATCCCGATCCACCGGTCGTCGACCCAGCCCGGCCGGCCGGTGGCCGGGTCGAGGGCGCGTACGCCGCCGACCTGGTCGCGGATGCACACCATTCCGGCGCACTCGACGAACCACACCCCGGCGCGGGGCTCCACCGGCACGTTCCAGCGCCGGTCCAGCCGGTCCAGCCCGTACGCGGTGACCGTGCCCGGCGCGCCGTCGACCAGCAGCAGGTCGGCCACCACCTGGGTGAACCGGTAGGAGACCCGGTCCGCGGCGGGCGGCACCCGGCCGGCGTGGACCAGCGCGCCGGAGTCCGCGTCGTGCACCTCCACCCGCCCGTCCGGGGTGACCAGCACGATCTGGGTCGGCCCCCGGTCGTCCGTCCGGTACGCCACCCCGTTGCTGGGCAGCGGCAGCGACCAGCGCACCGCGCCGGAGGCCGGGTCGACGGCCAGGACCGTGCCCGTCCCGGCCGCGCGCGGCGTCTCGAACAGCACCCCGCCGGACGCGGTCGACACCGGGTAGCCGGACTGCCGCCAGCGCACCACGCCGGTCACCGGGTCCAGCAGGGTGGAGAGGGTGTCGCCGGCCCCGGCCGGGCTGCTCGTCACCAGCAGCCCGCCGGCCACCGTGCCCAGCCCGAGGACGTGGTCCCCGGCCGGCAGGGTGAACCGCCACACCGGCTCCCCGCCGGGCAGCCGGTGCCCGGTGACCACGCGGCCGCCCCGGCCGACGGTGCCCGGGCCGTCGGCCACCACGAGCCGGTCCGCCAGGACCAGGAAGACGGCGCCCTGGGGGGCGGCGACCCGGATCCCCGCGGGCGGCCGGGCCGGCGGGGCCGCGCCGGCCAGGGTCAGCAGCGCGAGGCAGCCGACCGCCACTACCCGGGCCACCCGTCCCGGCGGCCGGGCCGGCGCCGGGGCGGGCTCGTCGGCGTCCTCGCCGTGCCGCATCTCCCCCAGCTCGATGACCGGGCTCACGGCAGCCGCCACAGCCCGAACCCGCCATTCGTGTGGCGGCAGACGAGCAGCCGCACACCCATCCGGCAGTCGCCGACGGCGCCGACCAGCACGTCGCGCACCTCGGGGCGGCCGCCGGCCGGGTCCAGTTCGACGAGGAGCAGCCGGCTGTTCCTTATCCGCCGGACGCCGAACAGCCGGCCGTCGAACTCGTCCTGCGCGATCACGTCCCACCGGCCGAGGTCGGCCACCAGCCGCCCGGTGGCCTCCTCCACCACCGCCAGGGCGGTTCCGGTGGCCGTGGGGTCGCCCGCGGCGACCAGGAGCCGGCCGCCGGAGGCCGCCATCGTCCCCGTCCACCGGTCGTCGGTCCACCGCACCGCGCCGGTGGCGGGGTCGAGCGCCCACATCCCGCCGGTCAGCCGGCTGGCGCAGAGCAGGCTGCCGCACCGCTCGGCGTAGCCGACCAGCGGAAGCTGGGCCGTCCAGCGCCGTTGGAGGGTGTCCAGGTCGTAGCCGGTGACGGTGCCGATGTCGTCCCCCAGCACCAGCAGCATCCCGGCGGCGAGCAGGGTCCGCCGCCGGGTGGGTCGGTCACCGGGGGTCAGGTCGCGAGCGGCCAGCCTGGTGCCGCTGGCCGCGTCGTACACGGCGGTCTCGCCGGCGGCCGGCAGGTGGACCAGCCGGTCCACTCCCGACGGACCGAACCCGAGCTCGACGTTGTCCGGCGTGCCCGGGACCGACCAGAGGGTCCGGCCGTCGCTCACCGCCACCCGGCGGATCGCCTCCCGGCCGGTCATCTCGGGCACCTGCATGAGCAGCGCCCCACCGGCCGGGAAGCCCACCCCGGGCTGGAGCCAGCTCACCCGGCCGGTGCGGGCGTCGAAGCCGATCGTCTCCCACGGGTAGTCGCCGGCGGTCCGCCCGACGAGCAGCACGGTGCCGTCCTGCTCCCACACCGTGGTGGCGGCTCCCTCCCCCGGCAGCAGGGTCCGCCAGAGTGTCCGGGGAGGACCCCCGGCGACCCGGTAGGCGACGAGTTGCCGGCCCACTCCGCGCTGCGGGTCGGACGGCTGCACCACGTACACCCGGTCGCCGGAGACGAACGCGGCGGCCGCGGGGCCGCCGGGCAGGGTGCGCACGGCGGGCCGCGGCGGCGGGGCCCCGGCGGTGAGCGTGACCAACGCCACCAGCAGCACCACGACGCTCCGGAACGGCCGGCCGACGGCCCGCGGCCGCCGCCGGGCCGCCGGGTCGGGCGCGGTGTCGTCGCGCAGCTCACCCAGATCGATGACGGTCACGACCACCCCCTCTCCGCGCCGCCGCACCGGCGGCCCGGCCGTGACCGGGGTGACGACGTGCCGCCTGTACGATGGCCCGTCGTGGCTGTGCCGGTGGTGGAACCCTCGCTGAACTCCTCGCCCGTCGAGGCCGAGGCCGTCGTGGCGGACCCGCCGCGTCGGCCCCGACGCCGGCCGGCCCGCGCCGACGTGCTGGCCATCGGAGCCTATGCGGTGCTCGGGGTTCTCGTCTGCCTCAACTACTGGGGGGACGTGGAGCACCGGGTCTCCTCGCACCTGCCGACGGACCACAGCTGGTTCGAATGGCTCTTCGCGCACGGCGCGTACTCGGTGCGTCACCTGGAGAACCCGCTCTTCACCGCCCGGCAGAACGCGCCGGACGGCGTGAACATGATGGCGAACACCTCGCTGCTCGGGGTCACCCTGCCGCTGGCGCCGCTCACCCTGCTGCTCGGCCCGCAGGTGATGTACGCGCTCTACCTCGGCGCGGCGCTCTCGGCCACCGCGGCCACCTCCTACTGGGTGCTGTCGCGGCACCTGGTGCGCTCGCGCGGGGCGGCCTTCGTCGGCGGCGCCTTCCTCGGTTTCGCCCCGGGCATCGTGCACCACGCCAACGGGCAGCCGAACTTCGTCTCCAACTTCCTGCTCCCGCTGATCGTGGCCCGCGTGTTGCGGCTGGGCGAACCGGGCCGCTGGCGGCGCAACGGGATCGCGCTGGGCCTGCTCGTGGCGTACCAGATCTTCATCAACGAGGAGATGCTGCTGCTCACCGCGCTGGCCTGCCTGGTCGTCGTGGTGGCGTGGGTGGTGCAGCGCCCGCGCGCGGCGCGCGAGCGGGCCGGCGCGTTCCTGGCCGCCGCCGGGGTGGGCGGCGGGCTGGCCCTGCTGCTGACCGCGTACCCGATCTGGTTCCAGTTCAACGGGCCGCAGTCCTACCGGGGCCTCCAGGGCGGGGTCTTCCACAACTGGGGCGAGGACCTGATGGCCTTCGTCACCTTCGCCCGGGACACCGTCGCCGGGAACGAGGCGGTGGAGCAGACCATCGGGCTGACCGAGCAGAACACCTGGTTCGGCTGGCCGCTGGTGCTCGTCGCGCTCGGCGCCCTGGTGCTGCTGGTGCGCCGCTCGCTGCCGGCCCGGATCCTGGCCGTGCTCGTGGTGGTCTTCTCGGTCGCCGCGATCGGCCCGAAGGTGCGGTTCGACGGCGTGGAGACCACCGTGGACGGCCCCTGGGCGTACGTGCCGGACAACCTGCCGCTGGTCGAGATGATGATGCCGACCCGGCTCAGCCTGGTGGTGGCCGCCGCGGTCGGCGTGCTGCTCGCGCTGGCCTGGGACACCCTGTCGGGGCGCGGCCGCCCGCCGGTGCCCGCCCAGCGCACCGGCTCGGCCCCTCCCGGGTCGCGCCGGCGCCGGCTGCGCCTCGTCGGGTACGCCGCCATCGTGGCCGCCCTGCTCCCGCTGTTCCCCCGCCCGCTGCCGGCCCAGCAGATCGACCCGCCGCCGCACTTCATCACGGCGGGCGGCTGGCGGCCCTACGTGCCGGACGGCCGCACCCTGGTGCCGGTGCCGATCCCGAGCAACGTGCACGGCCTGCCCACGCTGCGCTGGAGCGCGCTCACCGAGCAGGCGTTCCCCATCCCCGGCGGCTATTTCATCGGCCCGAACGAGGTGGGCGAGGGGGTCTTCGGCGCCCCGAACCGGCCGACCAGCACCCTCATCTACGCCACGATGGACGCGAACAAGGTCCCGCCGCTCACCGACGAGAACCGCCGCCAGGCCCTCGACGACCTGCGCTTCTGGAAGGCGTCGGTGGTGGTGCTCGGCGCGAACCCCCGCGAGGCGGTGCTCCGCGACCTCATGACGCAGCTGCTCGGCGAGCCGCGACGCGTCGACGACGTCTGGCTCTGGGACGTCCGCGACCGCGTCTGACGGAGGTCAGCCGAGGAGGGGGCGGACGTCCCACAGGTGGGCGCCGGGGACGTCACGCCCGGGGCCGACCAGGGCGTCCACCGTGGCGCGGACCGGGTCCCCCGGCGTCGAGTCGGCCTGCACCAGCACCGCCGCCCGCCAGTGCCGCAGGTCCGCGACGGCCTGGCGGCGTTCCGCGTCGCCGACCGGCGGCACCTGGCCGGTTTCGGCGGCCCGGCGCAGCAGCAGCGAGGTGGGCAGGTCGGGCGCGCCCCAGTGCGCGGTCGGGTCGCCGGCTGCGCGGGGGCCGATGAAGTAGCCGCCCGGCGCGTCGAAGGCCAGCCCGGTGCGCGCCGACCAGAAGGTGGCCGGGCTGACCCCGGATCCGGTGACCGGCGGCACCGGCACCAGCGTCCGCCCCGGCGGCACGTACGCCCGCCAGTCGCCGTCGGCCACGAAGGCCGGCACCGGCATGGCCGGCACGGTGCGGATCGGGGTCGGGGTGAGTGGCAGCAGCGCGGCGGCGACCGCGCCCGCCCAGGGCGCCCAGGTCCGGGCCGCGCGGCGGCGGACCCGGTCCAGGGCGAGGGCCAGCAAGACACCGAGCACGGGTACGCACACCAGCGCGAACCGGGCCGGCACCACGAGGTCGAGCAGCGGCACGCCGGCGAGCAGCCGGTACGGCCCGGGCAGCCCGGTGTCGTGCCGGTTCACCACGACGGTGGTGCCGAGGGAGAGCAGCGCGAAGAGCAGCCCGCAGGCCGCGAGGGCCCGGACCAGGGGCCGCCGCCACAGCCGGACCACGATCAGCACGGCCAGCAGTGGCAGGAAGGGCCCGAAGAAGGAGTTCTGCTCGGTGGGGTTCGGGGAGAGCAGCCCGGCGTGGTAGCCGTCCCCGGCGACGGTCTGCCGGGCGGCGGTGGCGTAGGAGGCCAGGTCCAGCCGGTAGCCCCGCGCGTAGAACGGCATCCCGTCGTAGTGGCCGGGGCCGCGGAACTGGACCCACAGCGGGTACGCCAGCAGCACCCCGGCGACCAGCGCGCCGATGCCGAGCCGGCCCGCCACGACGGGCGCCAGCCGGCGCGCACCGGCCCGGTCCGCGAGGGCGTACACCCCGGCGAACACCCCGGCCGCGAGGGCCAGGAAGACCAGCACCTCCTCGCCGAGGAAGACCTGGTACGCGACGGCCAGCCCGAGCAGGATCCCGTCCCGGCGGACCCGGTCGGCGGCCGGCCGGAACACCAGCCCGAGGATCACCGGGACGAGGAACTGGGCCGCCATGTGCAGGTGCGCGCCGGCCTGCGACACGAGGCCCGGGGCGAAGCCGCAGAACAGCCCGCCCACCGCCGCGGCGGCCCGGGAGCGGACCAGCCGGCGGGCGAGCAGCGCGTACCAGGCGGTGGCGGTGCCGGCGAGGCACAGCACCACGGCGACGAGGAAGGCCACCTGCGAGCCGAACAGCGCGGTGACCGGGGTGAGCGGCACGCCCAGCCCGAGCACCGAGGTGTTGGCCATCAGGTTGACCCCGTCCGGCACGTTCAAGGCGGTGCTGTGCAGCGGGTTCTCGCCGCCGGTCACCGCCCGTGCGGCGTGGGCCAGCATCCACTCGAAGAGCATCTGGTCGCCGGCCTGGTGGAACAGCCGGTCGGGCCGGCCCCACTGGCCGGCGGTGAGCAGCACGGCCAGGCCGAGGTAACCGGCGGCCACGAGCGCGTCGACCGGGCGCGGCCGCCACCGGCGCCGGGGCGCGGGGTCGGGGCGGTCCGGGCCGGTCAGGCGGACTGGCTGGTCAGTGTCCGGACGTCCCACAACCACACGTCCAGCTCCTGCCGGGCGGGCCCGACCAGCTGCTCCATGGTGCGGCGCAGCGGTTCGGCGTTCTGCTCGTTCAGCGGCAGCACCACGATGGCGGCCCGCCAGTGCCGCAGCTCGTCGAGGAAGCGGCGGCGCTGCCGGTCGTCGAGCTTCGGCGTACGCCCGGTGGCCTCGACCTCGGCGAGCAGCTCGCCGATGCCGCTGGGCCGGCCACCGAAGCGGCCCGGGTCGCCGGTGACCCCGTTGCGCGGGGCCAGGAAGTAGCCTCCGGGGATCTTGAAGGCCAGGTCGGTGCTGGCCGCCCACCGCATCGGGTCGGTGTTGCCCATGGCCGGCACCGGCACGGAGACCAGTGTCTGGTCCGGGCCGACGTACTGCCGCCACCGGTCGGCCGTGATGAACTTCGGCACGGCCGGGCGGGTGGTGACCTGCAGCGGCATGGGCGCGATGGGCAGCAGCGCGAACACCAGACCGGCGGCGGTCAGCGTACGCATGGTGCGCCGCTCCACGACCCGCAGCGCCGCGGCCCGCTGGACGGCCAGGGCCAGCAGCACCCCGATGACCACCGTGGTGATCAGGCCGAACCGGGTCGGCACCACGGCGTCCAGCAGCGGCAGCTTCACCAGCAGCTCCCACGGGCCGGTGACGAGGTCCCGGTCCCACCAGGAGACCCGCTCGCCCAGGGAGAGCACGGCGAAGAACAGCCCGGTCGCGGCGAGCGCCCGGACCACCACGTCCCGGCGCAGCCACACCACGATGCCGACGGCCAGCAGCGACAGGCTCCAGCCGAAGAAGGCGTTCTCCTCCGAGTAGTTCGGGGCCAGGTTGACGTTGGCCCGCTCGTTGCCGCCCAGGGTGGGCGAGCCGGGGGTGAAGAACGCGGCGATGTCGTTGCCGTAGTCGCGGACCGTGTCGCTGAGCCCGTGGTACGCCATCGGCCCGGCGAACTGCACCCAGAGCGGGTACGCCAGCAGCGTCCCGGCGAGCACCGCGCAGACGGCCAGTCCGGCGGCGAGCGGCCGCCACGCCGCGGACCACCGTTCGCGCCGCTGCACCACGACGGCGAGCAGGAACACCCCGCAGGCCAGCGCCGTGAAGAGCAGGATCTCCTCGTTGACGAACGCCTGGACGGTGACCAGCAGGGCGAGCAGCGCGCCGTCGCGGACCGGCCGGGTGGAGCGGGTCAGCACCAGCACCCGCCACACGATGAACGGCAGCAGGAACTGGCTGATGATGTTCGGATGCCAGTTGGCGTGCGACAGCATGGCCGGCGAGAACCCGCAGAACCAGCCGCCCACGGCGGCGGCCAGCCGGTTGCGGACCAGGTGCCGGGAGAGCACCCGGTACCAGGCGGCGGCCGTGCCGGCGAGACCCAGCGTGACAAGGGTGACGAAGGAGACCGCCGGTCCGAACAGGAGCGTCACCGGCACCATGGGGATGCCGAGGGCCAGGATGGCGGTGTTCGCCATCAGGTTGACGCCGTCCGGATAGTTGAACTGGTCGGTGTAGAACGGGTACTCGCCGTGCAGCACGACCCGCACCGAGTGGGCCAGGAAGAACTGCACCTGGGCCGGGTCGCTGCTGTAGAGCGCGGCCACCCGGCCGGCCGGGTCGGCCCAGATCCCGCTGGTCACCCAGAGCGCGGCGAGCAGGAACACCCCGTACACGGCGAGGTCCAGCCGGCGTGGCGTCCACCGCCACCGCCGCCGCGCGGCGGGCGCGGCCGGCTCCGGGTCACGTTCGGTGACCGTGGGTTCGTCCACCATGACGGAGAGCGGTCCGCCCGGGGCGTCGGCGTCCGGCGTCGAATCGCCACGGGGTTCGGCAGGCGTCACAGTCGGCGGAGTCTACCGGAGCGGGAGAATGGCGTACGAATCGCACGTCGCACCGTCCTCAATGGTCATCGGCCGAAAGGGTGAGGTCTGCGCGGCCGGGCGACGGGCCGTCTCGTACCATGTGGGCTTCCGGACACGACCTGCGATGGGATACAGGGGGCGTACAGGGTGGCTTCAGCCCGCCGACGCGGCACGACGGCCACCGCGCTGCTGGCCCTGCTGGTGACCGGCTGCGGCCCGGTCGCCGGGCGGCAGCCCGCGGCGCTGCCGGTCGGCTACGACAGCCTGGACGGCACCCTGAAGGTCTGGCCGGCGCGGGGCAGCCTGGCCCGCGACGCCGCCGCGACCGCCGGGATCACCGATGCCGTACGCGACTGGCGCTCCCCCGTCGACGACCGCGCCCACCTCTCGTCCTCGGGCATCCTCTACTCCGGCGAGGTCGCCGGGTCGCCGCTCGCCCTGGTCGCCGCCGACGTGCCCGGCGAGGCCGCCTCCTGGCTGCTGCAACTCGACCGCGACGGGCAGCGCTGGCGGGTCGCCCACGCCACCGAGTACACCGAGCCCGGCTACCTGGTCTACTCGGACGTGCTGCCCGTCCAGCAGCCCACCGGCCGCCGCTACCTCACCTCCGCCCGGGTGGAACGGCTGCTCGGCCCCGACGGCACGGCGCTGCCCGCGGCCGACGGCATCACCGAGCCGGTCGCCGTGCCGCCCTGCCAGGCCGTGGCGGTGACCGCGACGCTGCGGCCCACCCGCTCACTGCCGCGCGGCCGGGCCGCGGACCGCGTCCTCGACCTGGGTACGGCGACCGCGGCGCCCCGCTATCCGCTGGTGCGGGACGAGACCGGCTCCGGGAAGCGGGCGCTGACCGGGCTGGACACCTGCGTGCTGGCCGGCGAGCGGGGGCCGTTCGGGAGCGTGCCGCGGCGGATCGGCGACCGGCAGGCGCCCCGGTCGGCGCCGGAGTCGTGGCCGATGGCGAAGATCGGCGTGCGGTCGCTCGGGTCGGTGACCCTCGGCGGTGGCGAGCCGGGTGAGCTGGAGCAGCTCACCTGGGAGAGCGCCACCGGGACGATGACGGCGGTGGTCTACCGGCCGGCGGGCGGCGGCACGCCGGTCGTGTCCCCTGCCGACCGGTCCACCACGTTGCAGGCCTACTACCTGCCCGTGCCGGGGCAGCCGCTCGCGGTGCTGACCTGGCGGACGCAGGGCGCCTCGTTCGCCGCGCCGCCGGGGACGACCCGGCTGGTGGACCGGCCGGGCCTGGTGGTCGTGGAGCAGCCGGAGCGGAAGCAGACGTTCAGCCTGGCGGGCACCGAGAAGACCTGGTACCGGTCGGTGGGCGGGCGCTGAGCCCGGTCTCCGCCGTCGACGCGGCTCGCTGCCGGCGTGTGACGACGAGCCGAAGTACCGACCCGCCGCCGTACGCGCACCGTATTGACACCCTCACCCAGCGGGAGCAGATTCCGGGGTGATCCCGGTCGGTCGCGGCCGGGGCGTCCCGGAAGGACGGTCGCCATGCACAGGATCAGGTCCACCGGAACGGCGCGACTCGCCTCGGCGGTGGCGCTGCTCGCGCCGTCGCTCGTGCTCGTGGCCGGGCCGACGCCCGCGTACGCCGCGGACACCACCACCCGGATCCTCCGGGCCCCGCTGGACCTCTCGGTCGTCCTGCCCTGCGCCAACGGCGGCCTCGGCGAGGTCGTCGACTTCGACGGCACGATCTCCGAGGTCTACCACGTGACGGTCGACGGGACCGGCGGGTTCCACGTGCACATCGTCGAGACCCAGTCGAACGTGCACGGCATCGGCGCGACGACCGGGGACCGGTACGTGAGCACCCGGGTCAACCTCTTCGTCTACAACCAGGGCTCCGGCGGCCTGCCGATCACGTCCACGCAGCAACTGGTGTTCAAGATCGTGGGTCCCGGACGGGGCAACGACGCCTCCCTCCGGATCACGAACCACACAACCCTCAACGCCGACGGCACGGTAACGGTCGCCTTCGACACGTTCACGGCGGAGTGCGAACCAACCGCCCCCTGACGTCCCGCCGAGGGACCGCTGGAGATCTTGGTACGAAGTGGCCCCTATAGGGGCCGTTTCCGTCCAAGATCTCTCCGGGCGCGGCGCAGGAAACTGCGGATGTCGTCAAGGCCGTCCAGCGCACGACCGT
The DNA here is from genome assembly GCF_040631005.1 of Micromonospora sp. NPDC005707. Lineage (NCBI taxonomy): Bacteria > Bacillati > Actinomycetota > Actinomycetes > Micromonosporales > Micromonosporaceae > Micromonospora > Micromonospora sp. NPDC005707. The sequence continues at coordinate 128,852 of NZ_JBEXYR010000006.1, read as the reverse complement.
CGACGTCCGACGAATCCACCTCTGCACGCATCGCCAAGGATTCCGCCAAGGCCAGTGCCTCATCACTGAGACACCCGAAGCGCCGGGCGGTATGTCCCAGGCACAGGCCGGCCAGTCCGAGGAGGGGACTGCCCGCGATGGCCCGCGTCCCGACCTCCACGCAGCAGTACTCCACGAACGCTTGGTCCTCGTCGTTCAACGCGATGCCTACCAGCACGCTCGCCGCCTCGCCCTCCTGGGAGCGATCGCGCAGGGCCCGCTCCAACATCTCGACTACGACCTCGTGGGGTAAGGCTGGAGGGTTCTCGAAGCGCCGGTGCGAATGCATGGCGCGAAATTACGCCCCGGCCAACCCCTCGTCTGGCCCAACCTTCCCCGCGTGCGGAGTAGCGGCCGGCGCAGGAAGGGGCATCAATTCGAGCCGCATGCAGATGTACCTGGAGTTGTCCGGGCCCGCCCGAAATTCCCCGTCCGGCTTCCAACCATGTCTGGTGTAGAACGCTCGCGCGCGGCTGTTCCGCTCCCAGACTTCGAGGAGCCCGGTCGACAGGGAAGCGTCCTCCAGGTATCGCACGAAGAGCCCGTGCAACCTGCTGCCGATGCCCTCTCCCCACCTGCCCGGGACGACGTGAATCTGGTACAGCTGGCCGACCCCGTCGGCATCCGCCTCGTCGGACAGGGGAGGACCCATGGCGGCGATACCCACGATGCGGCCTTCGACGACAGCGCACAGGACCCTCTTACGGGGTGATTCGATCGCCGCCGTCCATCCGACTCGCTGCTCCTGCGCCAACGTCGGATTCACGATGGACCCGGAGGCCAGTCCGCCGGCTCCGTAATAGGCCAGACGTGCCTGAGTGTGCACGTCGATGATTCCGTCCAGATCGGCGAGGGTCGCTTCTCGCACGTCCATCGGTGTGCCCGTGCGCAGATCCATGTATCGACATTACTGGCTTTGAAGAGATGCTGCGGGAGTCGCTGCAGCCCTCGACGCCGAACGGGCGGCCCCGCGCGTGGCAGGACCGCCCGTTTCGACGTAGCTGGGGTCAGTTCTTCGCGGTGGCCTCGTCGGCGGCCGGCTCGACGGACTGCGCGTCCAGCCCCGAGATCCACCCGGTGACGTTGCGCGCCACGTCCTGAGCCGTCAGCCCCAGGTCGGCCAGGATCTGCGCCCGGGTCCCGTGCGGGTGCCAGTCCGCCGGCACGCCGAGGTCCTTCACCGGCACCTGGACGTCGGCGTCCCGCATGGCCTGCGCGAGCGCGGAACCCACGCCACCGACCCGGACGCCGTCCTCGACGGTGACGACGAGCCGGTGCCCGGCGGCCAGCTCGACGAGCTCGGCCGGCACCGGACGCACCCAGCGCGGGTCGACCACGGTCACGCCGTAGCCCTGCTCGGCGACCCGGGTGGCGACCTCCATGCCGAGGCCGGCGAAGGAGCCGACCGCGACCAGCAGCACGTCGGTGCGCGCCGACTCGGCCAGCACGTCGACGGGGCCGACCCGGCGCACGGCCGGCAGGTCGGCGGCCACGGTGCCGGTCGGGAAGCGCAGGATGGTCGGGCCGTCGTCCACGGCGATCGCCTCGCGCAGCTCCTCGCGGAGGGTGGCCGAGTCGCGGGGCGCGGCGACGCGCAGGCCGGGCACCACGCCGAACACCGACATGTCCCAGATGCCGTAGTGGCTGGGCCCGTCGGGGCCGGTGATGCCGGCGCGGTCGAGCACGAAGGTGACCGGCAGCTTGTGCATGGCCACGTCGAGCAGGACCTGGTCGAAGGCACGGTTGAGGAAGGTGGCGTAGACGGCGACCACCGGGTGCAGGCCGCCCAGGGCCAGGCCGGCCGCCGAGGTGGCGGCGTGCTGCTCGGCGATGCCCACGTCGTACACCCGGTTGGGGTACTTGCGGGCCAGGGTGGCGATGCCGGTGGGCTCGGCCATGGCGGCGGTGATGCCGACCACGTCGGGGCGCTCGTCGGCGATGGTGACCAGCTCGTCGGCGAAGACGTGGGTCCACTTCACCGACGGCGCGGCGAGCAGCTTGCCGGTCTCGATGTCGAACGCGCCGCCCGGGCCGTGCAGGCGGTCCGCCTCGTCCTCCTCGGCGGCGCGGTAGCCGTAGCCCTTGCGGGTGACCGCGTGCACTATCACCGGGCCACCGAAGTTCTTGGCGGCGCGCAGCGCCGACTCGATGGCGGGGACGTCGTGGCCGTCGACCGGGCCGACGTACTTGATGCCCAGGTCCTCGAACATGGCCTGCGGGGCGACCGCGTCCTTGATGCCCTTCTTGACCGCGTGCAGCACCTCGTACATCGGCCTGCCGACCAGCGGGGTCGAGCCGAGGGCGTCCTTGACGGTGTCGAGCACCTTCTCGTAGCTCGGGTTGAGCCGCAGCGATGACAGGTGGTCGGCGAGGCCGCCGATGGTCGGCGAGTAGGACCGGCCGTTGTCGTTGACGACGATCACGAGCGGGTTGCCGGCGGTGGCGATGTTGTTCAGCGCCTCCCAGCACATGCCGCCGGTGAGGGCGCCGTCGCCGACCACGGCGACGACGCTGCGCTTCTCGCCGCGCAGCGCGTACGCCTTGGCGAGCCCGTCGGCGTAGGACAGGGCGGTGGAGGCGTGCGAGTTCTCGATGAGGTCGTGCTCGCTCTCGGCCTGGCTCGGGTAGCCGGAGAGGCCACCGCGCTGGCGGAGCTTGTCGAAGCCGTCCTGCCGGCCGGTGACGATCTTGTGTACGTACGCCTGGTGGCCCGTGTCGAACAGGAGGCGGTCGCGCGGCGAGTCGAAGACCCGGTGCATGGCCAGGGTCAGCTCGACCACGCCCAGGTTGGGGCCGACGTGCCCGCCGGTGCGGGAAACCTTGGCGATCAGGAAGTCCCGGATCTCGGCGGCGAGGATGTCCAGCTGCTCGGCCGTCATCCGCTTCACGTCCTGCGGGCCGCGGACGGTGCCCAGCAGCCGACCGTGGTTGGCCGTGCCCTCTTCAACACTCATGACCGAAGAGTCTATCGGCCACCCGACAGCCCGCAGCCCGGCCGTGGATCTTCCCAGGTCAGGCCCCGGATCAGGGGGTGACGACCAGCCGGAGCGGCGGAACCGGCGGGGTGGCCGCCCACGCCGGGCCGGAGGGGGTCCAGGAGCCCAGCACGGCGGCCCGGGAGGCCCCGGTGACCGAGGGGATGGCTCCGGGCAGCCCGTGCCAGGAGAGCCACCCCAGCAGGGCGAACGCGTACGCCTCCTTGGCCTGGGCCGGCACCCCCAGCTCGTCGGTGGTGCGCAGCCGCCAGCGTCCCTCCCCGAGGGCGGCGAGCCGGCCCCGGAGTGTGGGATTGCGCACTCCCCCGCCGGCGGCGATGACCTCGGTCACGCCGTGCCGGTCGCAGGCGTCGGCGACGGTCCGGGCGGTCAGCTCGGTGAGCGTGGCGAGCACGTCGTCGGCGGCCACCGGCTCGCCCAGGGCGGCGAGGCGGTCGTCCAGGTAGCCGCCGTGGAACAGCTCCTTGCCGGTCGACTTGGGCGGGGGCGCGGCGTAGTAGGGCTCGGCCAGCAGCAGCGCCAGCAGCCCGTCGTGCACCCGGCCGGCCGCCGCCCGCGCACCGTCGGTGTCACAGGGACGGTCCAGGAAGCGCCGGGCCGCGGCGTCCAGGAGGGCGTTGGCCGGGCCCACGTCGTACCCGAGGACCGGCGCCCCGGGGGCGACCACGGTGAGGTTCGCGATGCCGCCCAGATTGAGCGCCGCCCGCGGCCCGCTGCCGTCCGGGCCCAGCGCCGCCCGCGGCGCGCCGCCGTCCCGGCCGAGCGCCGCCCGCGGCCCGCCGCCGTCCGGGCCCAGCGCCGCCCGCGGCCCGCCGGCCGCGTCGAGCAGCAGCGCGTCGAAGGCCGGGACCAGCGGCGCGCCCTGGCCGCCGGCGGCCACGTCCGCCGACCGCAGGTCGTGCAACACGGGTACGCCCACCCGGGCGGCCACCCGGGCCGGCGCGCCGAGCTGGAGGGTGCCCCGCACCCGGCCCGCCTCCACCCAGTGGAAGACGGTCTGCCCGGGCGAGACCACCGCGTCGGCCGTGCCACCGGCCAGCTCGACGCCGGCCGCCGCCGCCTCGGCGAAGACCTCGCCGAGCCGGTTGTCCAGCCGGCAGACCGCCTCGATGGTGGTGGCCGCCGGGGGCAGCAGCGCGCCGATCTCGGCCCGCAGGTCGTCCGGGTAGTCCAGGCTGCGGTGCCCGAGCGGTCGCAGCCGCAGCGTGTCCCCGTCCCGGGTGAACTCGGCCGCCACCACGTCCACCCCGTCGTACGAGGTCCCCGACATCAGCCCGACGATCTTCATCGGGCCAGGCTAGTCACGACTGGGGCGGCAGGAACAGGCCGACCAGCTCGACGTGCTGGGTCATCGGGAACAGGTCGAAGCCGCGCAGCGCCGCGAGCCGCCAGCCCGCCCCCGTGAAGGTGCGCACGTCCCGGGCGAAGGCCGCCGGGTCGCAGGCCACGTACGCCACCGCGCGCGGGCCGGCGGCGACGATGTCCCGCACCACCGGGGCGCCCGCGCCGGAGCGCGGCGGGTCGAGCACCACGAGGTCGACCGGGCCGGTGACCCGGCGGCGGGCCAGCGCGGTCTCCACCCGGGCGGCGACCACCTCGACCCGGGGCAGGTCGGCCAGGTTGGCCCGGGCCGCGTCCACCCCGCTCCGGCTCGACTCGACGAGGGTGACCCGGGCGTCGCCGACCCGGCCGGCGAGCGCCGCGGCGAACAGCCCGGCGCCGCCGTAGAGGTCCCAGGCGGTCTCGCCGGGGCGCGGGTCGAGCAGGTCGAGCACCGCCCCGACCAGGGTGTCGGCGGCGGCCGGGTGCACCTGCCAGAAGCCGGAGGCGGGCAGCGTCCAGTCCCGGCCGGCGGCCACCTCGCGCACGTCGGCCGGGCCGCTCACCGGGGTGGGGACCCCGTCGGCGTACGCGACGACGCTGACGTCGCCGCCGGTGGAGGCGACCGTCTCGACGGCGTCGGCGTCCGGCCAGCTCGCCCCGCTCGGGGTGAGCACCGGCAACTCCCGGATGGCCGGGTGGGCGATCAGGCAGCGGTCGATCGGCACCACCTCGTGCGAGCGGTGCTTGAGCAGCCCGGCCCGGCCGGCCGCGTCGACCGCGTAGCGGACCCGCGAGCGCCAGCCGAGCGGCCCGCCGGGCAGCGCCTCGACCCGGACGCCCAGCGCGTCGACCTGGTCGTCGGTGAGCCCGCCCAGCCGGGTGAGCTGCTCGCGCACCACGGCGAGCTTCCAGTCGAGCTGGGCGGCCGGGGTGACGTGCTGGAGGTCGCAGCCGCCGCACCGGCCCGGCTTCGCGTACGGGCAGGGTTGTTCGACCCGGTCCGCCGACGGGGCCAGGACCTCGACGGCGTCGGCGCGGGCGAAGCCCCGGTGCAGCTCGGTCACCTCGACCACCACCCGCTCGCCGGGCAGCGCGTGCCGGACGAAGACCACCTGGCCGTCGACCCGGGCCACGCAGTGTCCGCCCGGGGCGACCGCGTCCACGGTCAGCTCGACCCGCTGCGCCTCCTCCAGCCCGGCGCCGGCCGGCGCGGTCACGGGCGCTCCCCCGCACCGCTCTCGCCGGGCGGCGCGGAGACCACCGGCGGGACGCTGGGCGGGAGGGTGCTGCGCGGGGCCACGCGGGGGCCGCGCGCCGGGCCACGGGTGAGCGTGGCGTCCAGCCGGTCCAGGTTCTTGCTGGCGGTCGAGGCGAGCTGCCAGGGCACGCTGGTGACCATCACGCCCGGCTCGAAGAGCAGCCGGCCCTTGAGCCGCAGCGCGCTCTGGTTGTGCAGCAGGTTCTCCCACCAGCGGCCCACCACGTACTCGGGGATGAAGACGGTGACCACGTCGCGGGGCGACTCCCGGCGGGTCGACGCGACGAAGTTGAGGATCGGCCGGGTGATCTCCCGGTACGGGGAGTCGATCACGGTGAGCGGCACCGGCAGCTCGCGCCGCTCCCAGTCGGCCTGGAGGTCCCGGGTGTCCTTGTCGTCCACGTTGACGGTCACCGCGGTGAGCGTGTCCGGCCGGGTCGCCCGCGCGTACGCGATGGCCCGCAGGGTCGGCTGGTGCAGCTTGCTGACCAGCACGATGGCGTGGTTGCGGGCGGGCAGCACGGCCCGCTGCTCGGTCGGCTCCAGCTCGGCGGCGATCCGGTCGTAGTGCCGGCGGATGGCCAGCATCACCAGGTAGATCATCGCCATGGCGGCGATGGCGATCCAGGCGCCGAGCAGGAACTTGGTGAGCAGCACGATGACCAGCACCACGCCGGTCATCGCCATGCCGAACGCGTTGATGGCGCGGGAGCGGACCATCCGGGCGCGCGCCTCCGGGTCCCGCTCGGTGCGCAGGTGCCGGTTCCAGTGCCGGATCATGCCGAGCTGGGAGAGGGTGAACGAGACGAACACCCCGACGATGTAGAGCTGGATGAGCCGGGTCACCTCGGCCTGGAAGCCGATGATCAGCACCACGGCGGCGACGGCCAGGAAGATGATCCCGTTGGAGAAGGCCAGCCGGTCGCCCCGGGTGTGCAGCTGGCGGGGCAGGTAGCGGTCCTGGGCCAGGATCGAGCCGAGCACCGGAAAGCCATTGAAGGCGGTGTTGGCGGCCAGGAACAGGATCAGCGCGGTCATCCCGGCCACCACGTAGAGCAGCACCGAGCCGTTACCGAAGACGGTCTCGCCGAGCTGCGCGGTGACGGTTTTCTGCACGTAGCCGTCCGGCCCGGAGACGATCTGCGCCGGGTCCTCGACGAACTGGAGGCCGGTCAGCTTGGCCAGCCAGATGATGCCGACCAGCATGCTGACCGCGATGGTGCCGAGCAGCAGCAGGGTGGTCGCCGCGTTCTTCGACTTCGGCGTCTTGAACGCCGGCACGCCGTTGGAGATCGCCTCGACGCCGGTGAGCGCCGCGCAGCCGGAGGAGAAGGTGCGCAGCAACAGGAAGATCAGGGCGAAGCCGGTCACGCTGTGCTCGGCGTGGATCTCCAATCCGGCGCTCGGCGCCCGCAGGTCCTGGCCGAGGATGAAGATCCGGACCAGCCCGGTCAGCAGCATGCCGCCGATGACGATCACGAAGCCGTAGGTGGGGATGGCGAACGCGGTGCCCGACTCGCGCAGGCCGCGCAGGTTCATGGCGGTGAGCAGCACCACCGCGCTGACCGCGATGAGCACCTTGTGGGTGGCCACGAACGGCACCACCGAGCCCAGGTTCGCCACGCCCGAGGAGACGGACACCGCCACGGTGAGCACGTAGTCGACCAGCAGCGCGCTGGCCACCGCGAGCCCGGCACGCGGCCCCAGGTTGACCGTCGCCACCTCGTAGTCGCCGCCGCCCGAGGGGTAGGCGTGCACGTTCTGCCGGTAGCTGGCCACCACGGTCAGCATCACCACGACGACCGCGAGCGCGATCCACGGCGAGAAGAAGAAGGCGGACGCGCCCGCGATGGAGAGCGTCAGCAGGATCTCGTCCGGGGCGTAGGCGACGCTGGAGAGCGCGTCGGAGGCGAAGACCGGCAGCGCGATGCGCTTCGGCAGGAGGGTGTGTTGGAGACGGTCGGACCGGAACGGTCGACCGAGGAGGAGTCGCTTCAGCAGCGAGGTGGGTCGGGCCACAACCGCCAAGAGTACGACCACCCCGTCTCGGGCGGTGGGGTGCCTGATCGCCCCGCGTTCGACCGCGCGGTACGGTCGGTCCCCCGCCGGGCGCGGGGACGTGGCAGGCTCGCAGTCGACGGGCCAGCGTGCGGCACCGTGGGAGGAGCGGACACCGTGCATGTCGTGATCATGGGCTGCGGCCGGGTCGGGTCGACCCTGGCCCAGAGCCTGGAGTCCCGGGGGCACTCGGTGGCGGTGATCGACCAGGACGCGGACGCGTTCCGCCGTCTCGGGCCGGACTTCGCCGGCATCACGGTCACCGGCGCCGGCTTCGACGGCGAGGTGCTGCGGCAGGCCGGCATCGAGCGCGCCGACGCGTTCGCCGCGGTCTCCAGCGGCGACAACTCCAACATCATCTCGGCCCGGCTGGCCCGGGAGACCTTCGGCGTGTCCCGGGTGGCCGCGCGCATCTACGACCAGCGCCGCGCCCAGGTCTACGAGCGCCTCGGGATCCCCACCGTGGCGACCGTGCGGTGGACGGCCGAACGGATGCTGCGCCACCTGGTCCCCGAGGGCAACGTCGAGATGTTCCGGGACCCGACCAGCACGGTGTCGATCATCGAGGTGCCGGTGCACAAGGACTGGATCGGCCGGTCGCTGCGGCACCTCGAGGAGGCCGCCGGAGCCCGGGTGGCCTACCTGATCCGGTTCGGGATCGGCACGCTGCCCACGGCCTCCACCGTGGTGCAGGAGGGCGACCAGGTCTTCATGCTGGTGACCGACGACATCACCGCCTCGGTCACCTCGGTGGCGGCGGCGCCGCCCGAAGGGGGTCAGTGACCATGCGCATCGCCATCGCCGGCGCGGGCAACGTGGGCCGGTCGATCGCCCAGGAGCTGATCGACAACGGCCACCAGGTGATGCTGATCGAGCGGCAGCCCAAGATGCTCCGCCCCGACCGGGTGCCGGCCGCCGACTGGGTGCTCGCCGACGCCTGCGAGCTGGCCAGCCTTGAGGAGGCCAACGTGGCCGGCTGCGAGGTGGTGGTGGCCGCCACCGGCGACGACAAGGTCAACCTGGTGGTGTCGCTGCTGGCCAAGACCGAGTTCGCGGTGCCCCGCGTGGTGGCCCGGGTCAACCGGGCCGAGAACGAGTGGCTCTTCACCGAGCAGTGGGGCGTCGACGTCGCGGTGAGCAAACCGCGGGTGATGGCCGCGCTGGTCGAGGAGGCGGTCACCGTCGGCGACCTGGTCCGGCTCATGACGTTCCGCCAGGGCGAGGCGAACCTGGTCGAGATCACCCTGCCGCCCACGGCGCCCTACGTCGGGCAGCCCCTCCACGCGGTGCCGCTCCCCCGGGACGCGGCGCTGGTGGCGATCCTGCGCGGTAAGCGGGTGCTGGTGCCCAGCCCGGACGACCCCATCGAGGCCGGCGACGAGCTGATCTTCGTGTGCACGGCGGCAGTGGAGGACGAGGTCCGGGCGGTGATCCTCGGCCCGGACAGCGTCGACCGCAAGCGGGAGCGGACCTGACCGACGCCGCCTGAGGGGCTCAGGCCCCCGGCAGCGGTTCCGGCGCGGGCTCCCGGGTCACCCGGCGCACCACCCAGACGGTGATCAGCAGCAGCAGCGCGTACGGGGGGTAGCCCAGGGCGAGCCGGGCCACGCCCAGCGCGGTGTCCTGGTGGGCCAGGTAGAGCCCGGCCTGCACGCCCACCTTGGCCAGCCACACCACGCCCCAGAGCACGGTGAGCTGGGTGAAGGTGCGCACCAGCTTCGGGTCGTCCCGCCACTCGGAGCGGCCCTTGGCCACCAGCACCGACCAGATCCAGCCGACCAGCGGCTGCCGGATCGCCGCCGAGAGCAGCAGGGCCAGGCCGTAGCCGATGCCGTAGAGGATGCCGGGCAGGTAGAAGTCGCGCTCGTCGCCGGTGCGCCAGGCGATGGCCGCGCCGACGGCGATGCCGAACAGGCCGTTGACGGCGTGCCGCACCGGCCGGCGCTGGGCCAGCCGCAGCCCGGCGATCAGCAGGGCCACCGCCACCGAGGCGATCACCGCGGGTCGCAGGTCGCCCACCACGTTGGCGATCACGAAGACCACCACGGGGATGCTCGACTCGACCAGGCCCCGCCAGCCGCCGAGCTGGTCGGCCATCTGCTCGGCCATGCTGGGCAGCCGCTCGTCCTCCGGCCCGAGCTCCGGCTCGGTGTGCTGTCCGGTCGTCACTTCGGCGACTCCAGCTCGTAGTACGGGTTGTAGATCACCTTGCGGTCGTCCCGTACGGCCACGCGGCCGCGGGCGGTCAGGTGCCGGCCCGGCTCGATGCCGGCGATGTGCCGCCGGCCCAGCCAGACCAGGGTGACCACGTCGCTGCCGTCGTAGAGGTCGGCCTCCAGCGTGGGCAGGTTGGTCCGGGGCGTGTAGACCACGGTGCGCAGCCGGCCAGCCACCGAGACCACCTGGCCGCGCATGCACTGGTGGGCCGGCATGCCGCCGGACTCGGCGCTCTCCCGGCGCAGCTCCTGCGCCTCGATCTCGGCCTCGCTCGCGGTGAGCCGTTGCAGGAGCCGCCGCAGCGACACCCGGCTCTCGTCGGTCGTCATGACCTCCGCGTCACCTCTCCACCCCGGCCGGCCCGCGCCGGCTCCCTGGATCGGCCGGCCGCGCCGGCGCCGGCCCCGCAGGTGCGGAACCGTCCCGCCAGCGTACGCCGATCCGGGCCACCGGCGGGACTGGCGTCGGGGCGTACCGGCTGCGGTGGCCGGACGCGCGACGGGCCCGGTGTCGCCGGCGTCACGCCGACTCGACCGGGCCCGGATCGCGTTGCTCAGACCGCGCTGCCGCGGCGCGAGGGCTCAGGCCTCAGCCTCGCGCTGCCGCGGCGCGAGGGCTCAGGCCTCACGCTGCTGCGGCGCGCCCTCCTGCTCGGCCTGCTGCTCGGCCACCTCGCGGGGCAGGCGCAGCGGCAGCGGCTCGCGGACCGGCTTGGCCTCCTGGCCCCGGTCGACGGCCAGGCCGTCCAGGCAGGCCGCGAGAGGGCCGGCGGCGGCGGGATTGGTGGCCGCCTCGCCCTGGTAGACCCCGCGCACCATCCAGCGCGGCCCGTCGATGCCGACGAAGCGCAGGTCGGTGATGCCGTCCGGGGTGCGGACCCGCGCGCGCAGCTCGGTGCCGTACTCCCCCTCGACCTCCTGGGCGGCGGCGCCGTCGTTGAACAGCGACTGCCGGATCTCCTCGCGCACCTCGTCCCAGATGCCCTCGGAGCGGGGCGCCGCGAAGACGCCGAGCTGGAGGGCGTTGTCGCCGTGCACCAGCACCACCTGCTGGATCACACCCTGGGGGTCGGCCTGCACCCGCACCTCGACCTCGGGCACCGCCGGGATGTGCAGGCTGCCCAGGTCGAGCCGCGGCACGTCGGGCGCCTCGGCCAGGTCGTAGGGGCCGCGGGCCGGCGGCTGCGCGGTCTCGCCGGCGTCGAGGACCCCGGTGTCCCGCTCGTCACGCGCGTGCCGCGCGCCCTCGGCCCGCTTACGGGAGAAGATCACTGCGCCCACCCTCCGCTGTTCGCACTCACCCTGCCACCTCTTCCGTCCGCCCGCCCGCCGGAGCCGGGACCAGCCCGGCATGTCCGCCGGTGGAGCCGTGCCCGCCCGTCCCGCGCCGGGACGCGGGCAGCTCGACCACCGGCTGGAACTCGGCCCGGGCGACCCGCTGGACCACGAGCTGCGCGATCCGGTCGCCCCGGCTGATCTTCGCCGGCGTCTCCCGATCATGATTGATCAGGTTGACCAGGATCTCACCCCGGTAGCCGGCGTCGACCGTACCGGGCGCGTTGAGCACCGTCACGCCGAGCCTGGCCGCCAGCCCCGATCGGGGGTGCACCAGGCCGACGTACCCCTCCGGGAGGGCGACGGCCACGCCCGTCGGCACCAGGGCCCGCCCGCCGGGCGGCAGCTCCACGTCCGCGGCGGCCACCAGGTCCGCGCCCGCGTCGCCGGGATGGGCGTACGCCGGCAGCGGCAGTTCCGGGTCGAGCTGCCGCACGGGCACGGGTACGACGTCTGTCACGGTCATCCTCTTCCGTCCGGTCCTTGCGGGGGTGACCCTGCCATCCTGCCGGTTCGGCGGCCACCCGCGCGCCGTACCCTCGGAGTGTGCGTCAGTCGTCATCCTCGGCCGCCCCGGTGGCCGCCGCTCCGGACTACTCGGAGCGCCTCCGGTTGCCCTGGTGGGCCTGGCCGATCGGCCTGGTCTTCGCCGGGCTGCTCGCCGCCGAGCTGTGGATGGGCGCGACCGGCGTCCGGGCCTGGCTGCCGTTCGTGCTGCTGCTCCCGGCGGCCGCGGCCACGCTGTGGTGGCTGGGCCGGATCCGGGTCACGGTGCGGGCCGGGGAGCTGCGGGTCGACGACGCGCACCTGCCGGTGCGCCACGTCGCGGACGCGGTGCCGCTGGACGCGGCCGGCCGGCGCGAGGTGCTCGGCGTCGGCGCCGACCCGCTCGCCTTCGTGGTGCAGCGCCCCTGGGTCGGCGGCGCGGTGCAGGTGGTGCTGGACGACCCCGACGACCCCACCCCGTTCTGGGTGGTCAGCTCCCGCCGCCCGGTCGAGCTGGCCGCAGCCCTGATCGCCGCCCGCGACGCCGCCTGAGCCGCCCGGCGGCCCCCCGGCTCAGGAGTGCGTGCCGGGCAGCGCGCGGGCCTGGTGGCGGAGGTCCTTGCGGAGCTGGTCGCCGAGGGAGCGGGTGGCCCGCCGGTTGAGGTAGCCGGCCACGGCGGCGCCGGTCAGGAACGGGCCGAGCGTGGTGAGGTTGCGGCCGAAGCGGCGCAGCAGGCTGTCCCGCAACTCGCGGCGGGCGGCGGTGCCCAGCACGGCGCTGACCCCGACCCCCGGCATCATCGGGTTGACCCCCCGCTGGGTGGCCCAGGACTGCACCAGCGACACGGCCCGCTGGGCGCCACCGGCGGGCAGCGGCAACCGGTGCACCTCGTGCAGCTCGCCGATGAGCTTCAGCTCGATCGCCACGACGGCGACCGTCTCGGCGGCCAGCAGCACCGGTGCGGAGAGCAGGGTCGGTGTGACGGCCCATTCGACCGCGGCCACGCCTCCGCCGGCCGCGCCGACACCGGCGGTGGCCCGGGAGGCGTTGCGGATCAGCCGGTCGGCGATGGCCTCGTCGTCCAGACCGGGGAAGTGCCTCCGGAGCGTGGCCAGGTCGCGGATCGGCACGTGCGGGGCGACCTCGGCGACGGTGTCCGCCATCCAGCGGACGGCGGCCTTCGGCTTGAACAGGTCGGTGAGGCCGCGGGCGCGGGCCTGGCCGACCAGCCGGGTGAGCAGCTGCCGGCGGCGGGCCGGTGGGAGATCGTCGGCGGTGAGCGCGGCGACGGTCGCGCCGAGCTGGTCGGCCTCCGCCCCGGGCGGGGCGGGGTCGGTGGAAGGCGTCTCCTCGGTCGGCCGGTCGGCGCCGCTGTCGCCGGCGCCCGGCCCGTCGGCCCGCTCGCTGCGCTCGCTCACCCGTCCGCCCTCCTGCTCCGCGCGGCGTCACCCCCGCCGGTACGAGTCAAGCAGCTTCCGGCCACCGCCGCACGGCGGCTCGATAAGCGGCGGCCCCGTCGAGGAGGCCGCCGCCGGTGTCTCGGGTCGGGGTCAGACGCACTCGCGGCAGATCAGCTCGCCATTGCGCTCGACCGCCAGCTGGCTGCGGTGGTGGACCAGGAAGCAGCGGGCGCACCGGAACTCGTCCTGCTGCATCGGTAGCACCTTGACCGTGAGCTCCTCGTCGGCCAGGTCGGCGCCGGGCAGCTCGAAGCTCTCGGCCACCTCGGCCTCGTCGACGTCCACGGCGCCCGACTGTGTGTCGACGCGCCGGGCCTTGAGCTCTTCCAGGCTGTCCTCGCCGAGGTCGACCTCGTCGCGACGCGGGGCGTCGTAGTCGGTGGCCATCGGTTTCACTCTCCCATATCGATATGGTCGCTTCCGGTTGTAACGCCGGACGACGCTGTTTCGGTTCCGCTGGCCGGCCACCAAAATGTGTCGGTCACCCGACCCGACCGTCGTGGGCCGGGACCGCCAGGAAGGAACTCCCCCAGCGAGCGCGGAACCTTACCCCCCCTTTGGGCGAGGCATGTATACCGCCCTCGTGGCAGAGATGTACGCCCCTGCGCCCGAAGTTGTTCCCAATGTGACTCAGGCGACACGAAGATAGGGGTAGTAGTACCCGTTCCCCCGGTGGCGCGCCGGCATGTCGGACTGTTTCCACGCGACGGCCGGACAAGCGTTAACCTCAGCGGCGTACTCGACGGCCGGCGGGGCGGACCGACCGCCGGCGGCCGCCGCCACCCATCACCGTCCGGGAGCGCCCAGAATGAGTTTTGCGCGAGTGCGGGCACTCGTTGTCGTCGGACTGCTGGCGGTCATCGCCCTGGTCTTCGTCATCGTCACGCTGGTCCGCGACACCCAGGGCACGGCGGCCACCGCCGAGGACTGCCCCGAGGGCTGGCCGGTGGCCGACCTGCGCCTGCGCGAGCAGAAGGACGTGAAGATCAACGTCTACAACGGCACCGACGAGATCGGGCTGGCCGGCGGCGTCGCGGACGACTTCCGCAACCGCAAGTTCCAGGTCAAGAAGGAGGGCAACGCCCCCAAGGCCGTGGACGACGTGGCGGTGCTGCGGTACGGCCCCAAGGGCGTCGGCTCCGCGCACCTGCTGCGCGCCTACTTCCTCAACAACGCCAAGCTGGAACCCGACCTGAAGCGCAAGGACGACACGGTCGACGTGATCCTCGGCAACGGCTTCCAGCAGTTGGCCACCACCACCGAGGTCAACCAGTCCCTGGGCGACCTCGGCTCTCCGCAGGCGCCGACCGGCACCTGCCCGGGCCCGGTGAAGTAGCCGCCGTCACGAAAAGGGTGGTCACCCCGGCGGGGCGGCCACCCTTTCGTATGCGTGGGACCGGTCACGGGCCGCCGGAGGCGTCCAGGGCGGCGAGCCGGGTGTGCAGCGGCTCGTACAGCGCCGGCGGCGCGGCGAGCACCAGGTCCGGACCGGCCGGCCGGCCCGACAGCCCGGTCACCAGCAGCCCGGCCTCCCGCGCGACCAGCCCGCCCGCGGCGAGGTCCCACGCGGCCAGCCCCTTCTCGTAGTAGGCGTCCACCCGGCCCTCGGCGGCCAGGCAGAGGTCGAGCGCGGCGGCGCCCATCCGGCGGATGTCCCGCACCTGCGGGATCAGCTCGGCGACCACCCGGGCCTGGTGCGCCCGGCGCCCGGCGTCGTAGCCGAACCCGGTCGCGATCAGCGCCTGCCCGAGGTCGGTCTCGGCGGAGCAGCTCAGCCGCTGTCCGTCCCGCCACGCGCCGCCGCCCGCGGTGGCGGTCCACTCCTCGCCGGTGGCCACGTTGCGCACCACGCCGGCGACGACCTCGCCGGCCACCTCGGCGGCCAGGGACACCGCGCAGTACGGCAGCCCGTAGAGATAGTTGACGGTGCCGTCGATGGGGTCGACGACCCAGCGCACCCCGTCCTCGGCGGCCGGGCCGGTCTCCTCCGCGCCGTACTCCTCGCCCAGCACCGCGTCGCCGGGGCGCAGCGTCCGCAGCGCCTCCAGCACCTGCCGCTCCACCGCCCGATCGGCGGCCGTGACCACGTCGGTGACGGTGCTCTTGGTCGCGGCGACCGACACCCCCTCGGCCCGCATCCGGTGCGCGGTGGCCGCGGCGTCGCGCGCCACCTCGACGGCGATCGTGAGCAGTTCCTGCGGCGTGGGCGCCGAGGCGATCATGTTCGTCCCCTTCCGGCACGATCCGGACCGGCCGGTTCGCGCGCGGGTATCATCCTTACAAAGTCCACAACTGCGCCTAATCGGTGGTCCATACGGCCGGTCCGCCGTGCGGCGCGGGATGATCGCGGCAGACGGCGTTACAATTCACCCTGCCCACGCGCCACGGACCGCCAGCGACCGCCCGGCCCGGGACACGGGGGTCCCTCAACGACATCGCCCGACACCGCGTTCCTTGCCGTGCCGGACGACCCGGCCGTGCTCGCTCTTCGCCTCCGGAAGGTCATTCGTGACAGAACCCCGCCAGCCCGGCGCCGACGTTCGCTCGCTCACCGACACCCTGATCGCCCACGCGCAGAGCGCCGGCGGCCAGCTCACGTCGGCCCAGCTCGCGCGCACCGTCGAGTCCGCTGAGGTGACCCCGGCCCAGGCCAAGAAGATCCTCCGTGCGCTCTCCGAGGCGGGCGTGACGGTGGTCGTGGACGGCTCCGCGAGCACCCGCCGCCGGGTGGCCGCCGCCCGGTCCGCGACCCCGGCCTCCCGGGCCACCACGGCCAAGACCACGAAGAAGGCCGCCGCGCCCGCCCCGAAGCAGGCCCCGGCCGCCGAGGAGTCCCCGGCTCCCGCACCGCGGAAGGCGACGGCACGCAAGGCGGCCGGCACCACCGCCGAGGTGGCCGCCAAGGCCGCCGCCCCGGCGAAGGCCACCAAGACCACCCGCGCCACCAAGGCCACCGTGGCCGCCAAGAACGCGGCGGCGAAGCCGGCCAAGGACGGCGCGAAGGGCGAGGGCGCCGAGGGCGAGATCTCGCCGGAGGAACTGGCCGCCGAGATCGAGGACGTGGTGGTCGAGGAGCCGGCCGAGCTGACCCAGGCCGCCGAGGCCGACGCGGCCAGCTCCGCCACGGACAACGACTTCGAGTGGGACGACGAGGAGTCCGAGGCGCTCAAGCAGGCGCGCCGGGACGCCGAGCTGACCGCCTCCGCCGACTCCGTGCGGGCGTACCTGAAGCAGATCGGCAAGGTGCCGCTGCTCAATGCCGAGCAGGAGGTCGAGCTCGCCAAGCGGATCGAGGCCGGCCTCTACGCCGCCGAGCGGCTGCGCGCCGCCGACGAGGGCGAGGAGAAGCTCACCCGCGACATGCAGCGCGACCTGATGTGGATCTCGCGCGACGGCGAGCGGGCCAAGAACCACCTGCTGGAGGCCAACCTCCGGCTGGTCGTCTCGCTGGCCAAGCGCTACACCGGTCGCGGCATGGCCTTCCTCGACCTCATCCAGGAGGGCAACCTCGGCCTGATCCGCGCGGTCGAGAAGTTCGACTACACCAAGGGCTACAAGTTCTCCACCTACGCCACCTGGTGGATCCGCCAGGCCATCACCCGCGCCATGGCCGACCAGGCCCGCACCATCCGCATCCCGGTGCACATGGTCGAGGTGATCAACAAGCTCGGTCGGATCCAGCGCGAGCTGCTCCAGGACCTGGGCCGCGAGCCCACCCCGGAGGAGCTGGCGAAGGAGATGGACATCACACCGGAGAAGGTGCTGGAGATCCAGCAGTACGCCCGGGAGCCCATCTCGCTCGACCAGACCATCGGTGACGAGGGTGACAGCCAGCTCGGTGACTTCATCGAGGACTCCGAGGCCGTCGTCGCGGTCGACGCGGTGTCGTTCTCGCTGCTGCAGGACCAGCTCCAGCAGGTCCTCCAGACGCTGTCCGAGCGCGAGGCGGGCGTGGTACGCCTGCGCTTCGGCCTCACCGACGGCCAGCCGCGCACCCTGGACGAGATCGGCCAGGTGTACGGGGTGACCCGGGAGCGCATCCGGCAGATCGAATCCAAGACCATGTCCAAGTTGCGGCACCCCTCGCGTTCCCAGGTGCTCCGCGACTACCTGGACTGACCGGCACGCGTCAACCAGACGTGTCGGTTTGATCACCAGCCGTAGAACACTCAGCGGTGACCTCACGGTTGCCCGTTTGTGATCGTTGACGTGGCACCCTTGGTGCACGGCACACTGTCTTCCACGCCAGGTGTGACCTCCGTCCCCGACGGGCACACAGGGAAGGCAGGGCCCGAGAAGGGTGTTGCACGATAGGTGAGCAACCGAAGAGAGTGTTCATCGGTGACGACCAGAGGAGGAAGGCGATGACCCCGACCCTCACGCCGCCGCCCGAGACGGTGAGCCCCCCGGCCGCCGATGAACGGTGCGACCGCTGCAATGCTGCCGGCAAGCTCCGGATCACTCTGGCGGGTGGGAGTGAGCTGGTGTTCTGTGGGCACCACGCGAACAAGTACGCGGAGGATCTCGTGAAGATCACCGTGCGCTACGCGTCGGACCCGGAGTTCAGCTGGCGTGGCGCCGATCTGATGGCGAACTGAGTACGAGGAATCCGCAACGCGACATAAAGCCGGCCGGAGGTCCCTGGGGACCTCCGGCCGGCTTTTGCGTACCCACCCACCCCACCCACCCGCCCCACCCCGTTGATCATGAAGTTGGCGGCAGTTCCAGAGATCCACATCGCCGCTAACCTCATGATCACCCGGAGCGGGTGAGGGGCGGGGAGGGCGGGGACGGGTGGTTCAGAGGGTCTGGACCGTGGCTATGCGTTCTTCCAGTTGCTCGATGGTCGCCTGGGCGCTGGGCGGGCCGCCGCAGAGGCGGCGCAGCTCGGCGTGGATCTTCCCGTGCGGCAGGCCGGTGCGGTGGTGGCGGGCCGCCACCAGAGCGTTCAGCTGGCGCCGGAGGGCCACCCGGCGCTGGGCGGCACTCATCGGGGGCGGGGCCGCCGCCGGGGCCGCAGAGGCCGGCTCAGCGGTCCGCTGGGTGGCCCGGCGCCGCTGCGCGGCGAGCTGCTCGGCCTGCCGCTTGGTGAGCAGCATCGACACCTGGTCGGCGGTGAGGAGCCCGGGCAGGCCGAGGTATTCCTCCTCCTCCGGGGTGCCCGCCTGCGCGGCGGTGCCGAAGGAGGCGCCGTCGAAGATCACCTGGTCCAGCTCGGCCGTCGCGGAGAGCGCGGCGAACCGCTTCTCCAGCTCACCGCTGGCCTGGTCGTCCCGCTGGGCACGCTCCAGCAGGTCGTCGTCGAGGCCGTCGGAGTCCTTCGGCTTGCCCAGCACGTGGTCCCGCTCGGCCTCCATCTCGCTGGCCAGGCCGAGCAGGTGCGGCACGCTGGGCAGGAAGACCGAGGCGGTCTCGCCGGGCCGGCGGGCCCGGACGAACCGGCCGATGGCCTGCGCGAAGTAGAGCGGCGTGCTGGCGCTGGTCGCGTAGACGCCGACGGCCAGCCGGGGGATGTCGACGCCCTCGGACACCATCCGCACCGCGACGAGCCAGCGCTGTTCGGAGGCCGCGAACGTCGCGATCCGCGCGGAGGCGCCCTGGTCGTCGGAGAGCACCACGGCGGCCTTCTCACCGGTCACCTGCTCCAGCAGCTTGGCGTACGAGCGGGCCACCTGCTGGTCGCTGGCGATCACCAGACCGCCGGCGTCGGGCATGCCGTTGTTGCGCAGCACGGTGAGCCGGGCGTCGGCGGCCCGCAGCACCTGCGGCATCCAGTCGCCCGCCGGGTCCAGCGCGGTACGCCAGGCCTGCGCGATGAGGTCCTGGGTCATCGGCTCGCCCAACCGGGCGGCCAGCTCCTCGCCGGCGTTGGTGCGCCACCGGGTCTCCCCCGAGTACGCCAGGAAGAGCACCGGCCGGACCACGCCCTCGCGCAGCGCGTCGGAGTAGCCGTAGACCGAGTCGGCGCGGGAGCGGAGCAGCCCGTCCCCGCCCCGCTCGTAGCTGACGAACGGGATCGGGTTGTCGTCGGAGCGGAACGGCGTGCCGGTGAGCATCAGCCGGCGTACCGCGGGCTCGAAGGCCGCCTTGACGCCGTCGCCCCAGGTCCGCGAGTCACCGGCGTGGTGGATCTCGTCGAGGATCACGAGGGTGCGCCGGGTCATGGTGCGCCGCCGGTGCACCTGCGGCGCCATGCCGACCTGGGCGTACGTGACGACCGCGCCGTGGAAGTCGGCCGCGGAGTGCAGGTCGGCGTTGCGGAAGGCGGCGTCGAGCTGGATGCCGACCCGGGCGGCGGACTCGGCCCACTGGGTCTTCAGGTGCTCGGTCGGCGCGACCACGGTGACCGCCTCGACGGTGCCGTCGTTCAGCAGCTCGGCGGCGATCCGGAGGGCGAAGGTGGTCTTGCCGGCGCCGGGCGTGGCGACCGCCGTGAAGTCGTCGGTGCGGCGGCGCAGGTACTCCACCATCGCCTTGCGCTGCCAGGCACGCAGGGGCGGGAACGTGTCGAGCGCCGGCAACCGCGGTGGCACGCGTGGCTCCTCTCCGACCGCACGACGGCGGACCCCGGCTGAGGGCCACGGGTGCCGCCGCCCATGAAAAGGCCCTCGCGCATCCGGTGCCGCGAAGGCCGACTCAGCATAACCAGCGGGGGCGTTCCGCCCCACTCGACGCCACGCTGGTCACATCCGCCCACCCCGCTGCGGCCGGGCTCAGCGCTGTGGTCCCCGGGTGCCGGTGCGCGGCGGCCGCATCGTCGGCACCGGGGCGGACCAGCGCCGCCGCAGCGACACCAGGCGCAGCGCGAAGACGAAGACGGCCGCGGCGGTCAGCGGCACCGCGGTCGCCGCGCCGTACGCCGACAGCAGCGCCACCGCGATCGACCCGGCGAGCGCGGCCACGGCGTAGATCTCCCGGCGCAGCACCACCGGGATCTCGCCGGTGAGCAGGTCGCGGCCCAGCCCACCGCCGATCGCCGTGAGCACGCCGATCATGCACGCGCCGACGGCCGGCACGTGGGCGTCGATGGCCTTGAGCGTGCCGGTGACGGTGAACAGGGCGAGACCGGCCGCGTCGAGCACCAGCACGGTGGTGCGCAGCCGGGCGAACTGGGGGTGCAGCCAGAAGACGGCGGCGGCGGTGACCGCCGCGGTGACCGCGTACCGCCAGTCGGCGAAGGCGAGCGGCGGCACCTCGTCGATGACCAGGTCGCGGAAGATCCCGCCGCCGAGGGCGGCGACGACGCCGACGAAGACCACCCCGAAGAGGTCGAGCCGTTTGGCCACCGCCGCGGAGGCGCCGGAGGCCGCGAAGACCGCCACGCCGGTGAGGTCGGCGAAGAGCAGGGCGGTGGAGGTGGTCACCGCCGCAGGTTACGCGGGCGGCCGGAACGGCCGCCCGGGATCACTCGCTGTACGAGTCGTAGATCTCCTTGCACTTCGGGCAGACCGGGGAACCGGGCTTGGCGGCCTTGGTGACCGGGAAGGTCTCGCCGCAGAGGGCCACCACGTAGGTGCCCATGACGGCACTCTCCGCGATCTTCTCCTTGCGGACGTAGTGGAACATCTCCGGGCCGGTGTCGGCGTCCTTCAGCTCGGGACGCTCGAGAACCTCTGTACTCACGACTACACCTCCAACGGTCCAGTTTTGCAGGTCGATCCGGCCCGGTCCACCTGGGCCCGCGCCGGAGGCGGCCCGTACCGTAGCCGAAGTGACCAACTTTCACATCAGTCTCGGCACCGAGGTGGCCGACGCCCTGCGCGACGGGCGTCCGGTCGTCGCCCTGGAGAGCACCATCGTCTCGCACGGCCTGCCCCGACCGGACAATCTTCACGTCGCGCGTCAGATCGAGCAGGCGGTCCGGGACGCGGGAGCCGTTCCGGCCACCATCGGCATGGTCGCCGGTGAGCTGATCGTGGGGCTGGACGACGCCCAGCTCACCCGGCTCGCCACGGTCGACGGGGTGAGCAAGCTCTCGGTGCGTGACCTCGCCGTGGCGGCGGCCACCGGCGCGGACGGCGCCACCACCGTGGCGGCGACCAGCGCGGTGGCCGCGGCGGCCGGGATCGGCGTCTTCGCCACCGGCGGCCTGGGCGGGGTGCACCGGGAGGCCGCGCAGACCTTCGACGAGTCCGCCGACCTGGTCACCCTGGCCCGGACGCCGATCGCGGTGGTCTGCGCCGGGGTGAAGTCGATCCTCGACGTGGGCGCCACCCTGGAACGGCTGGAAACCCTCGGGGTGAGCGTGGTGGGCTACCGCACCCGCCGCTTCCCCGGCTTCTACCTCACCGACGCGGGCCACGACCTGGACTGGTCGGTGGAGTCGCCGGAGCAGGCGGCCGACGTGCTGGCCGCCCGCCGGGAGCAGGGCGTGCACTCCGGCGGGCTGATCGTGGCGAACCCGCTGCCGGTGGACGAGCAGCTCGACCCCGCGCTGCACGACCGCACCCTGGCCACGGGGCTGGCCATGCTGGCCCGCGACGGCGTGACCGGCAAGGCGGTGACCCCGTTCCTGCTGGCCCACTTCCACTCCGCCACCGAGGGCGCCAGCCTGGCCGTGAACGTGCGGATCATCCTGCGCAACGCCGACCTGGCGGCCCGGATCGCGGTCGCCGCGGCGGCCCGCCCCACCGCCACCCCGGCATGAGCCCCGCCCCCCGCATCCTCGTCGTCGGCGACGTCATCACCGACGTGCTCGCGGTGCTGTCCGGTCCCCTCGCCACCGGCTCGGACACCGCGGCCGGGATCCGGTTCAGCGGCGGCGGCCAGGCGGCCAACACCGCGGCCTGGCTCGCCGGCCAGGGGGCGGCCGTCACGCTGGTCGCCGCGGTCGGCGACGACGAGACGGGCCGCGAGCGGGTCGCCGAACTGGAGCGGGTCGGGGTGACCTGTGCCGTGGAGCGCCACGAGGGCTACCCCACCGGCACGGTCATCGTGCTCACCCACGACGGGGAGCGGACCATGGTCAGCCAGCGCGGGGCGAACCTGCGGCTGACCAGCGGTCACGTCGACCGCACCGTCGCGGCGGCGCCCGACGCCGGGCATCTGCACCTGTCCGCGTACACCCTGCTGGACGTCGGGTCGCGCGGCGCGGGCCTGCGCGCGCTGGCCGCCGCCCGCGAGCGCGGGCTCACCACCAGCGTCGACGCGGCCTCCGCGGCCCCGCTGCGGCGGGTCGGGACCGCGTTCCTGACCTGGGTACGCGACGTCGACCTGCTGCTGGTCAACACGGACGAGGCGACGGTGCTGGCCGGCGGGCTGGACCCGGCGGCGCAGGCCCGGGCGCTGACCTCGGTGGCCCACCGGGTGGTGGTGAAGCGGGGTGCGGCCGGCGCGGTCTGGGTGGACCGGACCGGGCTGGTCGAGACGGCCCCGGCGCCCGGGGTGGCCGTGGTGGACGTGACCGGGGCGGGCGACGCCTTCGCCGCCGGCCTGCTCACCGCCTGGCTGGCCGGCGCGGACCCGCGCGCGGCGCTGGCCCGGGCCGGCGATCTGGGCGCGCTGGCGGTTACCACCGTCGGCGCGCGGCCCCAGCCCTGACGGCGGACCGGTCCGGGCGGCGAGCGCCCGGGCCGGTCACGGCTCGGCGTCGATGACCTTGTGCGGGCGTTCCTCGGCGGACAGCGCCATGGGCGGGGTGTCGTCGCGGTGGCGGGGCTGGAACCTGCCGGCCAGCCGGTGCTCCTCCTTGGGCGGGCGGTCGTTGGCCAGCAGCACGGCCAACCACGGGATGAGCACCATCCCGAGGCCGCAGAGCGGCAGCCAGAGCCAGAGCAGCGGTGCATGCACGCCCATCAGAACCGCACCGATCACCAGGCACACGACCCGGATTCCCATCATCAGCACGTAGCGCTTCTGCCGGCTGGTGAGCTGGTCGTCCTGGCTGCGCGAGGCGTCGGTGATCAGGATCGGCTGATACGCCTGACGCTTCACCACGGACCTCCTCGAGGGGATTACGACTCATCCTGTCACCCTCGACGGTTGATCGGCGAAAATCGTGACAAGGGCGGCGCGTGTTACGTGCGTGGTACGCTCGCCCCGTGGGCAACCGGTTCAGCTTCACCGACGAGGCGTTGGCCAACCTGCGGGTCTACGACGTCACGCCCGGGGAAGTCTGGGAGGCCCTGCACAGCACGCGGCGGGTCATCCGGCACCTCGGCGACGACGTCATGGTGGTCTACGCGACCGACCACCGGGGTCGACGCCTCGCGGTGCTGCTGGCCGAGGCCGACGGCAGCGACAACGACTGGGACATCCTCTCCGCCCGCGAACTGAGCGACGTCGAGGCCAAGCGCTACGACGACGCGGTGCGGAGGTCACGCCGACGAGGAGGCGGTCACGATGCACCGTAACGAGGCGACCAAGCGGTTCCACGACGGCAGCGACGCGCTCGCCGACCTGATCGACGAGACGCAGCCCGCGGAGCTGCCCACCCCCGACACCGACGTGCCGATGGTCAGCCGCTCGGTGCGCCTCCCGCTGGAGACGTACGAGCGGGTCCGGGCGGCCGCCGAGACGCGCGGCATCGGGGTGACCACGCTCATGCGCCAGTGGATCGAGGCGGGTCTTGCCGACCTCGATGACTCGGCCACGGTCTCCCTGGCCGACGTGCGCCGGGCCCTGGCCGCGCTGTCCCGACCCACCGCCGCCTGAGCGTCACGCCTCCGGGCCGCTGGTCTCCGGCCCCTTCCGCCCGAGCGGGGAGGCCGACATCTCCGGCGGGTGACCCCGGCTGCGCCGCGCGTCCGCCAGCGCCACCACGGCCAGCACGGCGGCCACCAGCGACAGGGCCCGCACGGCCGGTCCGTGCGCCAGCAGGGGCGCGAGCAGGAGCAGCGCGGCCGCGCCGAGTATCCGGGGCAGCGAGACGCGGGCGAAGATCTCGTACTCGAAGCGGGCCCGGCCGGCCAGGAAGAGCAGCGGCCCGCCCACCACGAAGAGCAGCAGGGCCGCGTCGGACCGGTGGAACGGATCGGCGATGGCCACCTCGTAGCCGACCGCCGCGGTGAGCACGCCGAGCACCATGACCAGGTGGGTGATCGTGGCCGACGTGCCGAGCCGGCCCGGCACGGGCGCCAGCCGCAGCGCCTCGGCCAGCAGGTGCCCGGCCCGGTGGAAGTAGATCCGCCAGAGCAGCGCGGTGGTGACGAAGGCGACCGCGAAGGCGCCCGCGCCCTCCCCCGAGAATTTCTCGCCGCTGTAGGTCACCCCGATGACGAGGATGGACTCCCCGAGCGCGATGAGGAAGATCTGCTGGTAGCGCTCGGCCAGGTGCTCCCCGGCGATCTGCCAGGCGCCGATCGGCGCGGACCCGATCCGGGGCAGCGGCCACCCCGCGAACAGGGCGGCGTAGTCGACGATCAGCGCGAGGGCCCAGAGCGGCAGGCGCAGGTCGTCCGGGCCGAGCGCCCCGGCCAGCCAGAGCGGCGCGGTCGCCGCCGCCCAGGCGGCCAGCCGGAGCGGCACCAGCCGCCGCGGGTGGCCCCGCAGCGCGGCGGCGATGATGAGCGGCCGGCCGAGCATCACCGCCAGGTACGCGAGGGCGAACGGCAGCGCGCGCTCCTCCAGGGCCCGCGGCAGCGTCACCCCCATCACCAGGCTCGCGAACATGGTGCCGACCACGACGGCCTGGATGACCGTCTGCTCGGGCTCGTACCGGCTGGTCACCCAGACGGTGATCGTCCAGATCAGCCACAACACCAGGAAGAGCAGCACGGTACGGCCGACCGTGGCGGCCAGCGCCCACCCGGTGGCCGGCAGGCCGTTGATCAGCCGCTGGGAGACCCGGGTCAGCGCGAAGACGAAGACCAGGTCGAAGAAGAGCTCCAGGAAGGTGGCACGCGCGGCGCTCCCCGGCGGGCGCAGCAGCGCCGCGCCGCGTTCCTCCACCGTGTCACCCCCGTCCGCCGTCCTGGCTCCCAACGACCGGGGCGCCGCACCGGTTGCGCGGCGGGTCGCGTCAGCCCTTGGCGGCCTTCGCCTCCGCCTTCATCCGCTGCTTGAACTCCCGGACGCGGCGCAGCGACTCGGGATCGGTCACGTCGGCCACCGACCGGTACGCGTCGGCGTCGCCGTAACCGCCGGCCGCCTCGCGCCAGCCGTCCGGGGTGATCCCGAACCGCTTGCCCAGCAGGGCCACGAAGATCTGCGCCTTCTGCCGGCCGAAGCCGGGCAGCTCGCCGACCCGGCGCAGCAGGTCCCGGCCGTCGGCCGCCTCCGACCAGAGCCGGGCCGGGTCGCCGTCGTAGCGCTCGACGAGGGCGCGGCAGACCTCCTGCACCCGGGCCGCCATGGCCTTGGGGAACCGGTGCAGGGCCGGCGGGGTGGCGAACAGCTCGACCAGGCCCTCCGGCGAGTACTCGGCCAGCTCCCGGGCGTCCGGCTCGTGGCCGAGCCGCTGCGCCAGCACGTACGGGGAGGAGAACGCCTTCTCCATCGGCACCTGCTGGTCCAGCACCATGCCGAGGAGCAGGGCCAGCGGGCTGCGCGCCAGCAGCTCGTTGGCCTGCGGGTCGATGGGCAGCGAGAGCGTCATGCCCCCCATCCTGCCCCGCGTGCCGCCGCCTGCCACGCCGACTCCCCGCGGCGGGCGCGGCACGGCCCGATGGACAGGGGTGGGGTCCACCGGGCCGTGCCGCCGCGAGAGTCGTCAGTTGACGACGAAGAGCAGGCGGTTCGGCGAGCCCGAGCCGGGGTTGGTCACCTTGCCGGTGGTGGCGTTGGTGGTCAGGTAGCTGGTCACCTGCGCCGGGGTGTACGACGGGTTGGCGCCGAGCACGAGCGCGGCGGCGCCGGCCACGTGCGGCGACGCCATCGAGGTGCCGCTCAGCGTGCTGCTGGCGGTGTCGCTGGTCCGGTACGCGGAGACGATGCTCGACCCGGGGGCGAAGATGTCCACGCAGGAGCCGTAGTTGGAGAAGGACGAGCGCGCGTCGCTGCTGGTGGTGGAGCCGACGGTGATCGCGGCCGCGGCGCGGGCCGGCGAGGAGTTGCAGGCGTTGGCGGTGGAGTTGCCGGCCGCGACCGCGTACGTGACGCCGGAGTTGACCGAGTTGGTCACCGCGTTGTCGATCGAGCTGCTGGCGCCGCCGCCGAGGCTCATGTTGGCCACGGCCGGCTTCACGGCGTTCGAGGTGACCCAGTTGATGCCGCTCACCACGCCGGTGGTGCTGCCGCTGCCGGAGCAGTTGAGCACCTTGACCGCGACGAGGCGGACGCCCTTGGCCACGCCGTACCGGGTGCCGCCGACGGTGCCGGCGACGTGGGTGCCGTGGCCGTTGCAGTCGGTGTTGTTGCTGTCGACCGTGTTGGTGCCCCAGGTGGCCCGGCCACCGAAGTCGGTGTGGGTGGTCCGGATGCCGGTGTCGATGATGTACGCCCGGACGTTCGAGGCCGTGTTCGGGTAGGTGTAGCTGGCGTTCAGCGGCAGGTTGCGCTGGTCGATCCGGTCCAGGCCCCAGGACGGCGGGTTGGTCTGGGTGGCCTGGGTGGTGACCACCCGGTCCTGCTCGACGTACGCGACGGCCGGGTCGGCGGCCAGCCGGCGGGCCTGGGCGGGGCTCAGCTTCGCGCTGTAGCCGGTGAGGGCGGCGCTCCACACCGTGCCGACGCTGCCGCCGTAACGCTTGGCCAGGCCGGCGGCGCGGTCCGGCACGGCGGTGCGGGCGGCGAGGCTGTTCGCGGCCCCGACCGCGTCGCCCTTCAGCACCACGAGGTAGCTGCCGCTGATGGCGTCGGGGGCGGAGGCGTAGCGGACGTCGCCGGTGGGTGCGGCGAGGGCGGGGGTGGAGGCGGCGGCGGCGAGGGCCGCGGCGGCGGCCGTGACGGCGAGCGCGCGCAGCGCGCGTCGCCGGGGAACGGACACGTCGGACATCGTCTGGCTCCCTACCGGGCGCGCCCGGGCTCTCGGCCACCGGGACGCCCATCGGCGGATGTTGGGGCAGATGGTAGCCAGACATTGATGAACATGAAAGAGATAACAGCCGATACCCTGAGCTGGCGGTATGGATCTGCCGGGTGCCGGCCGGGAGAGCGGCCCGGGGAGGCAGGATGACGACGTGGACCGTCACGACATGCTGCTCTCCCCCGCCGGCGTCGACGCGCTGCGCACCGCGCTGACCCGGGCGCGCTTCACCGCCAACGGCATCGCCGACCGGCTGGGCGCGCAGGCCACCGGCGCGGTGGCCCGCAACGACTTCCGGGCCGCGCTGCGCGCCACCGAGGACCGCGACCCGCTCGCCACGCTCATCCGGGTCTACATCTGCGACCAGACCGAGCCGGAGCCGGCGGTGGCCGCCGCGCTCGCCCCGTTGACCGTCGAGGAGGCACTGGCCGGGGGCGTGGTCGAGCGGCACGGCGACGGCCTGCGCGCCGGGGTCGACCTGGAGCCGTACGGGGACGACTGGTTCGTGCTCGCCGACGTGCCGGCCAGCGCCCGCCCCGGCCGCCCGCTGCACGCCGAGCACGTGCTGGGCATCGGCGGGGCCACCCAGACGCTGATCGGCGCGACCGTGCGCCGGCCCGTGGACACCGCGCTGGACCTCGGCACCGGCTCGGGCGTCCAGGCCCTGCACCTGTCCACCCACGCCCGCCGGATCACCGCCACCGACGTCTCCGAACGGGCGCTGCGCTTCGCCGCCACCACCGCCGCCCTGAACGGGCAGGACTGGGAGCTGCTCCGCGGCGACCTGGTCGCCCCGGTGGCCGGCCGCCGGTTCGACCTGGTGGTCAGCAACCCGCCGTTCGTGGTCGGGCCCGGCACCACCACGCACGTCTACCGCGACTCCGGCCGGGTCGGCGACGCCGTCGGCGCCGAGCTGGCCGCCGCCGCCCCGCACCTGCTCACCGAGGGCGGGACGATGCAGTACCTGGCCAACTGGGTGCACGTCACCGGCGAGGACTGGGCCGAGCGGGTGACCGGCTGGTTCGCCGGCACCGGGCTGGACGCCTGGGTGATCCAGCGTGAGGTGGCCGACCCGATGGCGTACGTCAACCTGTGGCTCACCGACGTCGGCGAGACGGCCGACCCGCAGCGGATGGCGGCCTGGCTGGACTGGTTCGACGCGCACAAGGTGGAGGCGGTCGGGTTCGGCATCGTCTCGCTGCGCCGCGCCGGCCACGACGAGCCGGTCGTCCGGGTGGAGGACCTGCGCCAGCGGGTGGAGCCGCCGCTGGGCGACCGGGTGGGCGAGTGGTTCGACCGCCAGAACTGGCTGCGCGCCCGGGACACCGACGGCCTGCTGGCCGCCCGCTACCGGGCCGCCGACGGGCTCCAGCTGCGCCAGGAGGCCACCATGGGCGCCGACGGCTGGGCCGTGGACCGGCAGGTCCTCGCCATGCCGCACGGGCTGCGCTGGTCCGAGGAGATCGACCCGCTGGTGCTCGCCCTGGTCGGCGGCGCGGACGGCCGGCTGCCGCTGCGCGACCAGCTCGCCCTGCTCGCCGCCGCGCACGACGTCGCGCCGGACGAGCTGGCCGAGGCGGCCGGGCCCATCGTGGCGCACCTGGTCGAGCGCGGCCTGATCGAGCCGGTGGCGGACTGATGCGGGCGGTGGTGCAGACGGTGGGCCGGGCCGCCGTGACGGTCGACGGCGAGGTGGTCGGTGCGATCAACGACGGGCTGCTGGTGCTGCTCGGCGTGACCCACACCGACACCCCGCAGGTGGCGGCCGCCATGGCCCGCAAGGTCCACGAGCTGCGCATCCTGGACGACGAGCGCAGCGCCGCCGACACCGGGGCGCCGATCCTGGTGGTCAGCCAGTTCACCCTCTACGGCGACGCCCGCAAGGGCCGGCGGCCCAGCTGGACGGCCGCCGCCCCCGCGGAACTCGCGGAACCCCTGGTGGAGGCGGTGGTGGGAGAGCTACGCCAGCGCGGCGCCAAGGTCGAGACCGGCCGCTTCCGCACCCACATGCTGGTGGAGAGCGTCAACGTGGGCCCCCGCACCCTCCTCCTGGACCTGTAACTCGCCCCTGGCGATCAGAAGAAGAGGCCGCGGCGGGACAGCGACTGGCGCAGCCAGCCGTCGAGCTGGGCGGCCCAGTCGGTGCGGTCCGCCGTCGCGTGGTCGACCGTGAAGCGGCCGAACGCGTCGCGGCCCTCGGTGAACAGGCCGCCGCGCTTGTCCAGCTCCAGCACCACGTGCACCTGCTGCGGGTCGGTGACGAAGGTCAGTTCGAGCTGGTTCATCGCGCGTGCGTACTGCGGCGCCGGGTGGAACTCGATCTCCTGGTAGAACGGCAGACTCTGCCGTACGCCGTAGAGGTGGCCGCGCTCGACGTCGGCCCGGGCGAACCGGAAACCCAACCGCAGCAACGCCTCCAGCAGCCGCTCCTGAGCGGGCAGCGGGTGCACCACCACGGCGTCCAGGTCGCCCTTGTCGACGGCCCGCGCCACCTCCAGCTCGGTGCGCAGGCCCATGGTCATCCCGTGCAGGTGCTGGCCGTAGAGGTCGGTGAGCGGCGTCTCCCAGGGCACCTGGAAGCGGAACGGCACCTCGTACCGCTGCCCCGGGTCCAGCCGGAACGGGCCGGTCACCTGGGCGCGGCCGAACTCCTGCGTGGTGTCGTACTCCGAGTCGCCGCTCTCCACCTCGACCCGGGTGACCAGGCCGAGCGCGACGTAGCTCACATCCACCGGGTGGTCCCCGCCGACCACCTGGATGCGGCCCTCCACCTGCCCGCCGGGGCGGCAGTTCGGGTTGGCCAGGACCGTCTCCACCGACGGTCCACCCACACCCATCGCCTGCATGAGCCGCTTGAAGACCACCACGTCCTCCGATCGCCTGTGCGTCGCCGCGCCTCGCTGGCCGGCCGCTGGCACGGTAACCGGGCCCGGCAAGGCACAGCCGCTGTTCCGCCCGGATTGCTGTCGGGTCCCCGATCGCCTCACTCCCGTTTCACGCCCCGCCCGCCAAGCTGTTCCTCACCGGCACCACTGCGGCAACGGACGGCACGGAACCGGTACGGCACGACGGACACGGGGAGAAATCGAGATGGCCCAGCAGATGATCGAGCACCAGGACATGGACGTCACCCTGACGGACCTGGACGCCACCGACGAGCGCGGCGTCTCCACGGATCTGGTCCGGGCGTACCTGAACGGCATCGGCCGCACCAAGCTGCTCACCGCGGCGCAGGAGGTGGAGCTGAGCAAGCGGATCGAGGCCGGCCTCTTCGCCGAGGAGAAGCTCTCCACCTGCACCCCCGTCTCGGGCGAACTGCGCGCCGACCTGGAGCTGATCGCGGCCGAGGGCCGCGCCGCCAAGGACCACCTGCTGGAGGCGAACCTGCGGCTGGTGGTGAGCATCGCCAAGCGCTACACCGGTCGCGGCATGGCCTTCCTCGACCTCATCCAGGAGGGCAACCTCGGCCTGATCCGCGCGGTCGAGAAGTTCGACTACACCAAGGGCTACAAGTTCTCCACCTACGCCACCTGGTGGATCCGCCAGGCCATCACCCGCGCCATGGCCGACCAGGCCCGCACCATCCGCATCCCGGTGCACATGGTCGAGCAGGTCAACCGGATGGTCCGGGTCCGCCGCGAGCTGGCGGTCACGCTGGGCCGGGAACCCACCGTCGCCGAGGTGGCCACCGCGCTGGAGGTCCCGGAGTACCAGGTGATCGAGCTGATCTCGTACGACCGGGAGCCGGTGAGTCTGGACCAGACGGTCGGCGAGGACGGCGAGAGCGCGCTGGGCGACTTCGTGGCCGCCGTGGACCCCAACGCCGACCCGGGTGACGCCGCCGGCGACGGCGAACTCCGCAACGAGGTGCGCATCGTGCTGGCCACCCTCTCCCAGCGGGAGCAGGCGGTCATCCGGCTGCGGTTCGGCCTGGACGACGGCCGGCAGCGCACCCTCGACGAGGTGGGCCGCGAGTTCGGGCTGTCCCGGGAGCGGATCCGGCAGATCGAGAAGGTGACGCTGCTGAAGCTGCGTGACCCGGAGCGGGCCAACCGGCTGGAGGCGTACGCCTGCTGATCCGGACCGACCCGACAGGCCCCGGCGGTTCGCCGGGGCCTGTCGCGCGTGAAGCGGCGGCCCCCGGGCGGTCACCCTGGGACGATGAACCCGGTCGGCAACGCCTGGGAAGTGCAGCAGATCTCCAGCCGGGGCTGAGCCTCACAGCCGGCGCGGGCCGGTGTCCGGGCGGGGCGCCTCGGCGCCGGTGCGGACGGTGGCGTGCAGCACCGCGAGGCCGTCCGGCCGGGCCAGCACCGGGTTGAGGGTGAGCGACCGGACGCGGGGCTGCTCGTCGGCGAGCCGACCGACCCGCAGCAGCAGGTCGACCAGGGCGGCCCGGTCCACCGGCGCGGCGCCCCGGTGGCCGCGCAGCAGCGGCGCGGCCCGGGGCTCGTCGACCAGCTCGGCGGCGTCCCGGTCGGTCAGCGGCACCGCCCGCCACGCCCGGTCGCCGAGCAGTTCGGTGGCCACGCCGCCCAGGCCGAAGCCGACCACCGGCCCGAACGCCGGGTCCTCCACCAGCTCCACCACGCAGGCCACCCCGGGCGGGACCATCGGCTGGACCAGCACGTCCGCGCCGAAGACCGGGGCCATCTCGGCGTACGCGCGGCGCAGCGCGGCGGCGTCGGCCAGGTCGAGCCGGACCGCGCCCAGGTCGAGGCGGTGCCGCAGTCCGGAGGCGGCCGCCTTCAGTGCGACGGGCCACCCGAGCCGCTCCGCCGCCGCCACCGCCTCCTCGGCCGAGTGCGCCGGCGCCGACTCCACCACGTCGATCCCGTAAGCCCGCAGCAGCGCCGCCGGATCGGCGCCGTCCGGGCGCAGCGCGGCCTGACCGGCCACCCGGTCCAGCCGGTCCAGCTCGGGCAGCGTGCCGGGCGGGCGGCGCAGCCAGTCGGCGTACGTGGTGACCCGGGCCAGGGCCCGGACGGCCTCCTCCACGCTCGGGTACGCGGGCACCCCGGCGGGCACCCGGCCGGCGAGGAAGGTGGCCACCACCGGCTTGCCGGTGGCCCGCGCGTCGGGCAGGGCGGCGGTGAAGTCGGCCTCCGGGTCGGTGAGCTGGCCGGGCAGCGGCGGGGCGAACACCGCCACCACGGCGTCCACCCGCTCATCGGCGGCGGACGCCGCGAGCGCGGCGGCGTACCGCGCGGCGGTGGCCCGGGGGCCCACGTCGTGCGGGTAGCCGTCGGCCACGGTGAGGCCCTGGGCCGCGCAGGCCGTGGCGGCCAGCCCGGTCAGCGCCGAGGCGTTGCCGACCACGGCGACCCGCCGGCCGGCCGGCAGCGGCTGGTGGGCCAGGAGCACGCCGACGTCGAGCAGCTCGGCGACGGTGTCCACCCGGATCACACCGGACTGGGCGAACAGGGCGCTCACCGCGGCGGCGTCCAGGGCCGGCGCGTCGCCGACCCCCGGCGGGCGGGCCAGCGAGGCGAGCGCCACGACCGGCTTGCTCCGGCCGATCCGCCGGGCCAGCCGGGCGAACTTGCGCGGGTTGCCGAACGTCTCCAGGTAGAGCGTGATGACGTCGGTGCCCGGATCGTCCTGCCAGTACTGGAGCAGGTCGTTGCCGGAGACGTCGGCCCGGTTGCCGGCGGAGACGAAGCTGGACAGGCCGAGCCCCCGCCGGGACGCCTCGGCAAGCAGGGCCACCCCGAACGCGCCGGACTGGCTGAACACGCCGACCCGGCCGGGGGCGGGCAGCACCGGGGCGAGGGTGGCGTTGAGGCGTACCGCGGGGTCGGTGTTGGCGACGCCCAGGCAGTTCGGGCCGACCACCCGCATGCCGGCCAGGTGGGCGGCGCGGACCAGGGCGCGCTGGGCGGCCGCCCCCGCCGGGCCGGACTCGGCGAACCCGGCGGAGATCACCACCAGCCCGTGCGCGCCGGCCCGCGCGGCGTCGGCGACCACCCCGGTCATCGCCTCGGGCGCGACGGCCACCACGGCCAGGTCGACGTCCTCGCCGGCGTCGACCGCCGACGGGTACGCGGGCAGCCCCGCCACGGTCGCCGCGGTCGGGTGCACGGGGACGATCGCGCCGGTGAACCCGCCGTCGCGCAGGTGCCCGAGCAGGGCCGCGCCGACGCCCTGACCGGTGGTGCTGGCGCCGTAGACGGCGATGCCGCGCGGGGCGAGCAGCCGGGCGATCGAGCGGGACTCCGTGCGGTGCTCCCGGCCGCGCTGCACCTCCACGGTCGCCTCGGTGGGGGCGATCGGGAAGTTCAGGTGCACCACGCCGTCGGCGAACTGGCGCTGGACCTGGTAACCGAAGTCGGAGAACACCCGCAGCATCGTCCCGTTGGCCGGCAGCACCTCGGCAACGAAGTGCACGATGCCGTAGCGCCGGGCCGCGTCGGCCAGGTGCTCCAGCAGCACCGAGCCGATGCCCCGGCCCTGGTACGCGTCCTCCACCACGAACGCCACCTCGGCCTCCGGCGAGCCGGGACCGAGCCGCTCGTACCGGCCGACGGCGACGATCAGATCGCCGGCCAGCACCACGAACGCCTCCCGGTCGCGGTGGTCGACGTTCACGAACCGCTGCAGGTCCCGCTCGGGGATGCGCGGGTACGGCGAGAAGTAGCGCAGGTAGCGGGTGCGCTCGGAGAAGCGCGAGTGCATGGCCACGATGGCCGCGGCGTCGTCCGGGCGGATCTGCCGCAGCTGGACGGTCGTGCCGTCGCTGAGCAGCACGTCCACCGGTTGCTCGACGGTGGT
Source organism: Micromonospora sp. NPDC005707 (assembly GCF_040631005.1). Classification (NCBI taxonomy): domain Bacteria; kingdom Bacillati; phylum Actinomycetota; class Actinomycetes; order Micromonosporales; family Micromonosporaceae; genus Micromonospora; species Micromonospora sp. NPDC005707. The sequence continues at coordinate 95,006 of NZ_JBEXYR010000006.1, read as the reverse complement.
CACCGGTCGGTCCTCCCCCACCGCCGGATCAGTCGCGCGGGTCGTGCGGGTCGAGCCCGTGCAGCGGGAAGACCGCCTTGCGGGTCGCCGCGATGGCCCGGTCCACGGCGGTCGGCTCGCCGCTCGGCTGCCACGGCTCGTACGACGGGTCGACGTCGTCGGTCATCCGCAGCGGGATCTCGTGCCCGGGCCGCCGTCGCGCCGCCAGCTCCCGCCAGCCCGGCGGGGTGAGGGTGGCCGGGTCCAGCGGCTCACCGGTGGCCACCGCGAGCAGGTGCGTCCAGGCCCGCGGCACGACCTCGACCAGCGCGTACCCGCCGCCGCCGGTGGCCACCCAGCGGCCGTCGCAGAGCTCGTCGGCGAGCGCGCGCAGCGCCCGGTAGGTGGCCCGCTGCCCGTCGACGGACAGGTGCAGGTCGGCGAGGGGATCCAGCCGGTGCCCGTCCGCCCCGCACTGGCTGACGAGCACCTGCGGCCGGAACCGCCGCAGCACCGACGGCACGATCGCGTGGAACGCCCGCTGCCAGCCCGGGTCGCCGACCCCCGGCGGCAGCGGCACGTTGACCGCCGACCCCTCCGCGCCCGGGCCGCCCGTCTCGTCGGGGAACCCGGTGCCGGGGAAGAGGGCGAGCGGCGTCTCGTGCAGGCTGACCGTGAGCACCCGCGGGTCCCGGTAGAAGATCTCCTGCACCCCGTCGCCGTGGTGCACGTCCACGTCCACGTACGCGATGCGCTCCGCGCCCAGGTCGAGCAGGCGGGCGATGGCCACCGCCGGGTCGTTGTAGACGCAGAACCCGGAGGCCCGGGCCGGCATGGCGTGGTGCAGCCCGCCGGCCACGTTGACCGCCCGCCGGGCCTCGCCCCGCCAGACCGCCTCGGCGGCGGCCACGCTCGCCCCGGCGATCAGGGCGCTCGACTCGTGCATGCCGTCGAAGACGGGGTTGTCCGAGGTGCCGAGGCCGAAGCCGGCGAAGAGCGGGTCGCGGGGCGCGGCCCGCACGGCCTCCAGGTAGCGCGGGTCGTGCACCCGGGTCAGCAGCGCGTCGTCGGCCGGCTCCGGCTTCACGAGCCGGACCCCGGGCCGGTCCAGCACCCCCAGCTCGCGGGCGAGCGCCATGGTCAGCTCGACCCGCACCGGGTCGAGGGGATGGTCACCCATGTCGTACCCGAGCAGGGCCTCGTCCCACACCACCACCGTGTCGTCGGCCATGGGGCCATCGTCGCACGCGGGCCGGGGCCGGCCCATCGCACGCACGGCGCAGCGGCCGGGTGTCTACCCGGTGGCGACCGGACGGTCCGGGTCGGCCACCCAGTTGCTCCACGAGCCGACGTACAGGGCGGCGTCCGGGCGACCGGCCAGGTGCAGCGCCAGGACCGCCTGGGCGGCGGTCACCCCCGAGCCGCAGTACGCGCCGACCGGCGTGCCCTCGGCCACCCCGGCGGCCGCGAACCGCTCGCGCAGCGCGTCGGCGGCGGGGAAGCGCCCCTCGGTGACGTACTCCGGGGCGGGCAGGTTGACCGCGCCCGGGATGTGCCCGGCGACCGGGTCGACGGGCTCGGTCTCGCCCCGGTAGCGCGGGGCGGCCCGCACGTCGAGCAGCACCCCGGCGTCGGCGGCGGCCAGCCGGGCGGCCTCCCCCGCGTCCAGCACCGGCAGCTCGCCGGGGGTGACCGTGACGTCCCCGGGCGCGGGCGCCGGGGCCTCGGTCGAGACCGGTCCACCGGCCGCGATCCAGGCCGGGAAGCCGCCGTGCAGCACCCGGACCGCGCGGTGGCCGGCCCAGCGCAGGGTCCACCAGGCGCGGGCGGCCGACATGCCGTCGCCGCCGTCGTACACCACGACGGAACGGCCCGCTCGGACGCCCGCGGCGCGCAGCGCGGCCTGGAGCGCGGCGGGGTCGGGCAGCGGGTGCCGGCCGGCGGCGCCCGGCCGGCCGCAGAGGTCGGTGTCCAGGTCGACGAAGACCGCGCCGGGCAGGTGACCGGCCTGGTAGTCCTCCCGGGCGGGCGGCCCGGCGAGCCGCCAGCGGACGTCCAGGAGGGTGGGCGGATCGGCGCGATCGAGCTCGGCGGCGAGCCGCTCGGGCTCGACGAGGAGGTCTTCGGTTCCGGACATGCGGTCCAGTCAACACCATCCGGGCAGCGACCTCCCGGTTCGGCGTCCGTGGATCGTCGGGGGTCCGGGGTAGCATCGAACGCCGGGAGGCCGCTGACGTGAAGCATGACCTGGTCGATACGACCGAGATGTACCTGCGCACCATCCTCGAGCTGGAAGAGGAGGGGGTGCCGCCGCTGCGTGCCCGCATCGCGGAGCGGTTGAAGCAGAGCGGTCCCACCGTCAGCCAGACCGTGGCCCGGATGGAGCGCGACGGCCTGCTCACCGTCGAGGGCGACCGCCACCTGATGCTCACGGCGCTGGGCCGCACCTCGGCCGTTTCGGTCATGCGCAAGCACCGGCTCGCCGAGCTGCTGCTCGTGAACGTGATCGGGATGCCCTACGAGGAGGCCCACGAGGAGGCCTGCCGGTGGGAGCACGTGATGAGCGACGCGGTGGAGAAGCGGGTCTACGACCTGCTCAACCGGCCGAGCCGCTCCCCCTACGGCAACCCGATCCCGGGCCTGGAGGAGCTGGGCGACCCGGGCCTGCCCGAGGCCGAGACCGCGGAGGGCGAGCGCAACCTGGCCTTCCCGGGCCTGTCCGGGCCGGTCGTGGTGCGGCGGATCTGCGAGAGCGTGCAGACCGACGCCGACGTCCTCCGGCAACTGCACGCGGCGGGCGTCGACCCGGGCGCGACCGTGACCGTGGCCCAGGAACGCGACGGCGTCTCCATCGACCGCTCCGGCGACCGGGTCCGGCTGCCCCGCGAGGTGGCCTCACGGGTGTTCGTCGCGGCCCGCTGACCCGCCCGGTCCCGCCCGGCGGTCAGAGCTGCCGGGTGTCGATCACCTTGGCGAGGGCGACCAGCCTGCCGGTCACCTTGTCGGCCTCGGCCGTGGCGGTGCCGCGCGGGCTGGTCCACCGCAGCGTGGCCAGCCGCCCCTCGCCCGCGAGCCAGCCCACCTCCGCCACCGGGCCGTTCTTCGCGGTCTTCGGCAGCGTGTGCCGGTAGGCGACCTTTCCGAGCTTGGTGACCTTCTTGGCGCCCCGGGGCAGCACGTCGAGGGTGAAGGTCGACGTGTCGATCGACGTGTCGGTCACCGTGAGGGTCAGCTCGGGCAGCACGGCCTGCTCGGCCCGGACCACGCACGTGTGCGTGTCGCCCTTGTCCATGGCGGCGGCCACGTCGAACGTGCCGCCCGTGTGCTTGGCGATCACCGCGAAGTCGAGCAGCCGGCACGCCCCGCCCGACGAGGCGGCGGACTCCTCGACCGCCTTCGGCTCCGCCGCCGGCACCGCCACCGGCGTGGCCTCCTTCGCGCAACCGACCGTCAGCAGTACGGCCGAAGCGGCCAGCCAGATCCGGGCGCGCACGTGGAGACCTCCGCAGTCGTCGGCGGGGGCCGCCCGCCGGGATGTCCGTCGGACACCGTACGGGCTGCCCGCCGGGGACGGAAGTCCTCAATCGTCCACATACGGACAGTGCCGGCATCCTCGCCCGCAGCACGTGCCACGGCGAGCAAGGAAACCGGCGCTGAGCACGAACAGTCCGGTCGCCGGATCCAGGTAGCCGGCCTCCCCGGCGGCCAGGGCGGCGGTGTGCGCGGCCAGGATCCGCTCCCGGTCCGGGTGGTCGGTCGACAGCCGCGACGGGTGCGGCTCGGTCAACGGCCGGTCCGCCAGCGGTCGTCGCTCTCCGGTCACCGCGCGAGTCTACGGAGCCCGCCCCGGGGCGCCGGCTCAGCCGTGCCGGGTGAACGCCTCGGCGACCGCCGCCCGGTCCGCGCCGCCGGCCAGCAGCAGCCGCAGCAGCACCTTGGCCTTGTACGGGTCGAGCAGCCCGCCGCAGACCAGCCCCCGCCGTCGCAGGTCGGTCTCCGAGCCGACCGCGCCGTAGGTGCTCCGCAGCACCGAACCGGCCCCGGTCCGGGAGGCGAGCACCACCGGCATGCGCGCCGCCAGCTCGCCCAGCACCGGGGCGAGGTCCGGCGGCACATGCCCCACCCCGAAGCCGGCCACCACCAGCCCGTCCAGGCCCGGGGCGAGCGCGTCGAGCAGCGCCGGGTCGTCGTCGAGGGTGACGGTGTGCAGCGCCACCCGGGTGGCGGCCAGCCGGTCGCGGTCCACCGCCGGCAGCGGGGCGTGCCGGGGCGGGCGGGTGAGCAGGCGTACCTCGCCCTCGATGACGTGCCCGAGCGGCCCGGCGTTCGGCGAGGCGAAGGTGGCCGTGCTGGTGCTGTGGGTCTTGCGGGCGAAGCGGGCGGCGTGGATCTCGTCGTTGAACGCCACCAGCACCCCGAGGTCCCGTGCGGCCGGCGCGGCGGCTACCCGGGCGGCGGCGAGCAGGTTGGCCGGGCCGTCCGGGCCGGCCAGGGTGGGGTTGCGCATCGCGCCGGTGAACACCAGCGGCTCCGGGTGCGGCCAGACCAGGTCGGCCAGGAACGCGGTCTCCTCCAGGGTGTCGGTGCCCTGGGTCACCACCACGCCGGTCGCGCCGTCGGCGACGGCCGCGCCGGCCGCGTCCACCAGGTCCAGGATCTGCCCGTACGCCAGCGCGGCGCTGGGCACCGCCTCGACGTCCCGCACGTCGAGCGGGATGTCGGCGAGCCCGGGCACGGCGGCCGTGAGGTCGGCGCCGGTGAGCCGGCTGACCACTCCCTGCGCTCGTGTGCCGGCCATGGCGATCGTGCCGCCGAGGGTGAAGAGCGCGACGGTCACCCGTCGGCCCTCCGGGCGAGCAGGAACGCCTGCGGCCCCCGGTCGAGTTCCTCCGCCTCGCGGAGCAGCGTGGCGTGCACGGTGAACCCGGCGGCCGTGAGCTGCTCGGCGAGCCGGTCCGCCGGCAGCCAGTACACGTCGTAGGAGACCGTGTGGCCGTACGCCTGCTCCAGCCGGATCCGCTGGTCGCCGGCCTTCACGGCGACCAGCAGGTGGCCGCCCGGGGCGAGCACCCGGTGGAACTCGGCGAACACCCCGGGCAGCAGGTCCGGCGGCAGGTGGATGATCGAGTACCAGGCGACGAGGCCGGCCAGCGCCGCGTCGGGGGTGGCCAGCGCGGTCATCGAGCCGACCTCGAAGCGCAGCTCCGGATAGTTCCGGCGGGCCACCTCCACCATGCCCGGGGAGAGATCGACCCCGGAGATGTCGAGCCCGAGGGCGCGGAGGTGGGCGGTGACCCGGCCGGTCCCGCAGCCCGCCTCCAGCACCGGGCGGCCGGGGCCGACCAGCTCGGCGAACGCGGCCAGCATCCCCCGGTCGAGCGGGCCCTCCACCACCTCGGGGATCAGCCGGGCATAGTCCACGGCGACCGTGTCGTAGGCGGCGCGCGTCTCGGTGAGCCAGGTCGGTTCGATCATGAAAGCCGACCCTAGTCGCCGGCCGGCTCCGCGTCCGCCCGCCCCGCCCGGGGAACGCCTCCGCGCTGGCACCGCCGCCGTGGCCGCCGGCCCGGGCCGGAAAAGGCCGCGCCCGGCGGCGGGCCGGCGGGATACCGTGCCGGGTCGCACATCCGCGACCTCGACGGACAGGCCCGAGCGGTGACCCAGCAACTGACACCCCCGACGACCGGAACCCGCAGCTCGCTGTGGCGGAGCCGGAACTTCCTGCTGCTGTGGAGCGGCCAGACGGTCAGCGAGGTGGGCACCCGCGTCTCCGGAGTGGCGGTGCCGCTGCTCGCCGCGGACGTGCTCGACGCCACCGTCTTCCAGATCTCCCTGCTCACCGTCCTGGCCTGGCTGCCGTACCTGATCTTCTCGCTGCCGGCCGGGATGCTGGCCGACCGGGTCGATCAGCGGCGGCTGATGGTCGCCTGCGACCTGGGCCGCGCGGCACTGCTGCTGTCGGTGCCGGTGGTCGCCCTGGTCGGCCATCTCACGCTGGCCTTCCTGTACGCGGTGGTCGGGCTCGCCGGCGTGCTGACCGTGGCGTTCACGGTGGCGTACCGGAGCCTGCTGCCCGCCCTCGTCGCGCCGGAGCAGCTGACCTCGGCCAACGCGCGCCTCGAAGTGAGCGAGAACCTGGCCCACCTGGCCGGGCCGAGCGCGGGCGGCGTGCTCGTCGGGTTGCTCGGCGCGGCCCGGACCTTCGTCGCCGACGCGGCCAGCTTCCTGGCCAGCGCGGTCACGCTGCTGCTGGTGCGGCACCGCCCGGCGCCCCGCGCCGGGGGCCGGGTGCCGGTCCGGGCGGCGCTGACCGAGGGGCTCGGTTTCATCCGCCGGCAGCGGATCCTCGCCCTGGTGCTCGCCTGCACCGCCACCTCGAACTTCTTCGTCATGGCCACCCGGGCCATCGAGGTGCCCTACCTGCTGCGGGTGCTGCACGCCGGGCCGGCCACCATCGGGCTGCTGTTCAGCCTGGGTTCGGTGGGCGGGCTGCTGGCGGGCGTGCTGGCCGGTCGGGTGACCGCCCTGCTCGGCGGCGCCCGGACCATCTGGGTGTCGATGGCCGTGCCGGGCCCGCTCTACCTGCTCATGCCGCTGGCCCGGCCGGGCTGGGGTGCCCTGCTCTACGCGGTCGGCACGGCCGCGTTCGCGGCCAACGCGGTGCTGTTCAACGTGGCCGCCATGTCCTACCGGCAGCGGGTCACCCCGGCCCGGCTGCTCGGCCGGGTCAACGCCGCGTTCCTCTGGATCTGCTACGGCGCGATCCCGCTCGGCGCCCTGCTCGGCGGCGCCCTCGGCACCCGGCTCGGGCTGCGCCCGGCGCTGCTGGTCTGCGTGCTCGGTATGTGGAGCGCGGCGCTGTTCGTGGTCTTTTCGCCGCTGCGCCGGATGCGGGACTTCGCGACGTCCTGAAAAGAGGCAGGATTTTTCCCGGGCCGCTGTCGATTCCGGCCGCGCCCGTCCGTCGGTGAGGCGGAAGAGGGAAACGACAACCCCAAGGAGAGACCCATGGCCCAGTACGCAGTCCTCGTCTACTCGCCCGCGCCGGCCGACCCGATGGACCTGGCCCCGGACTACGTGGCCCTGCTGGAGCGGTACGGCGACCACGTCACCGAGCTGGGCGGGCAGATCCTCACGGGGTTCGCGCTCCAGCCGAGCACCACCGCCACGGCGATCCGCGGCGACGTGGTCACCGACGGCCCGTTCATCGAGGCCAAGGAGGTCGTCGCCGGGTTCTTCATCCTGGAGGCGCCCGACCTGGACGTGGCCCTGAAGATCGCCAAGCTGAACCCGGCGACCATCGACGGCGGCGTCGAGGTCCGGCCGCTCTTCCAGCCGCCGGCCGAGTGAGCGACGCCGCAACGGTCGCCGCCGAACGCGCGGTGGCGGACGCGCACCGTCGCGAGTGGGCCTTCGTGCTCGCCGCGACGGCGCGCGTCGCCGGCGACCTCGACGTGGCCGAGGAGTGCGTGCAGGACGCCTACCTGGCCGCGCTGGCCGCGTGGGCGCGGGACGGCGTACCCGACAAGCCGGGCGCCTGGCTGACCGCCACGGCGAAGCGCAAGGCGCTCGACGTGCTGCGCCGGGAGAAGGTGTTCCGGTCGAAGATGCCCCTGCTCGTCGAGCCGGCGGAGGCCGAGATGGCGGAGGAGCCCGGCGCGGACGCCGTCCCCGACGACCGGCTGCGGCTGGTCTTCACCTGCTGCCACCCGGCGCTCGCCCGGGAGGCCCAGGTTGCGCTGACCCTGCGCCTGGTCTGCGGGGTGGCCACCGGTGACATCGCCCGCGCGTTCCTGGTCACCGAGACGACCATGGCGGCCCGGGTGACCCGGGCCAAGAAGAAGATCGCCGCCGCCCGGATCCCGTACCGGGTGCCGGGGGCCGCCGAGCTGCCCGAACGGCTCGACGCGGTGCTCACCGTGATCCACCTGCTCTTCACCACCGGGCACACCGCGCCGACCGGGGCCGACCTGGTCCGCGCCGACCTGGTCGACCGGGCGGTGCACCTGACCCGGATGCTGCTCGCCCTGATGCCCGACGAGCCGGAGGTCCGTGGCCTGCTGGCCCTGCTGCTGCTCACCGACGCCCGCCGGGCCACCCGCACCGACGGTTCCGGGCGGCTGCTGCGGCTGGAGGACCAGGACCGCTCGGCCTGGGACCGGGCCGCCATCGCCGAGGGCAACCACCTCGTCCTGGGCGCGTTCCGCACCGGCCGGGTGGGCCGGTACGCCCTCCAGGCCGCCATCGCCTCGCTGCACGCGATCGCTCCCAGTTACGCCGCCACCGACTGGCCCCAGGTCGTCCGCCTCTACGACGAGCTGCTCAAGCGCTGGTCGTCCCCAGTCGTGGCGCTGAACCGGGCCGTCGCGGTGTCCATGGTCGACGGACCGGCCGCGGCCCTGGCCGAGGTCGACGCCCTGGCCGCCGACCCCCACCTGGCCGGCTACCACTACCTGCCGGCGATCCGCGCCGACCTGCTCCGCCGCCTGGACCGCGATGCCGAGGCGGCGGACGCCTACCGGGCGGCGCTGGCCCTGGTCGACAACGAGGCAGAACGCGCCTTCCTCACCGCCCGCCTGACCTCGGTCACCGAGGTCCCCCGGTCGCGTTGATCATGAAGTTATCGCCCGCCGCGTCGGCGTGTCGGGGCGATAACTTCATGATCAACGCAGCATCAGATCGCCGAGCGGTGGGCCCGGCGGACTGTGCGGCGGGCGTCTCGCCAGGCGATCAGGGCCGTGCGGAGCCGGGGCGAGGTGACCCGCTCTCCCCTGCGCCGGGCCGCCAGCTGACCGATCAGCCAGGCCGGGGCGTGGGCCGCCTCGACCGCCGCGGTCTTGGTGAGCAGGTCGCCGTGGTGGAGCGCGTGCCGGCCGCGGGCCATCGAGGTGAGGCCCAGGTCGGCGAGGGCGGGATCCAGCCACAGCCACGGGCGCCGCGCGGCCCAGGCCCAGTAGCCGGTGAGCTCGGCGCGGGCGGCGGCCCGCACGTCGTCGTCGCTCATCGGCGGGATGACCTCGCCCGGTGGGCGGCCGAAGACCGCGTACCCGTGCCGGGCCAGCTCGGCCCGGTTGATGCCGGACAGGATGCGCTGGACGAGCTGGCCGTGGGTCCACGTCGGATGCCGCAGGTGGACGTCGGGGATGGTGGCGGTGTCGACGTAGACGCAGCCCAGGTGCAGGCCCGCGCCCGCGCCCGCGTCGAGCCGGCGGTGCACGGCGGACAGGGTGGCCTGCCGTGCGTCGTCGACCCGGCCGTCGGTCAGGGCGACCAGGTCGAGGTCGCTGACCGTGGGGAGGTAGTCGCCGGTCGCCAGCGATCCCGCGACCAGCAGGTCGGTGACCCAACCGAGCGCCGCGAGTTCACCGGCGAACTCGTCGACGACCGGCAGCCTCACCATGACCTCTCTCCCCTCAACCGCTACCAACATGATGACGTGGGTGACTGACTCCGGCCGGCCCCCCAGCGGCGCGGGGTGATTCACCTACGACATCACGTTCGTAGGCGCCGAGCAGCAGGCGACCGGCCGGCGCGTGCGTCCGCGCACGCCTGTCGAGCTGACGTCCGCAACGACTCAGCGGGGCCGCCCACCGAACCAGGTGATGCCCTGGCCGTGGCCACGGGTCCAGGCCAGCGGCGTCCCGTCCAGCGCCAGCACGTTGTGGAAACCGCCGGGCGGTTGCTCGGGCAGCGCGGGATACCGCAGCACGTCGGGGTCCTCGTTGGCGATCCAGTGCCCGGGCAGCCCGCGCACGACCTCGGCGAACGCCTCCCGCCGGGGCGGCGGCACCTGGTACAGCACCGAGGTGTGGAAGACCACCAGGGTCGCGTCGGGCGGCGCCTGCGCGGCCAGCGCCGGCAGGTCGTCCACCAGGTCGCCCCGCACCAGCCGTGGCGGCTCGGCCGCGGCGACGGCCGCCGCGGCCCGCAACCGCGCCCGGCGGTGCCCGTGCTCCGGCCAGATGAGCGCGTCCAGCCATGCCACGTCGGCCGGGTCGGTCACGTCGAGCGGGTTGAGGTCCAGGCCGGCCCGCCACACCACCTCGGGCCGGCGGGCCGGCGGCGCCGTCCCGCCGATCGCGCAGTCGAGGACCGGCTCACCGCTGCCGAGCCGGCGGTCGCCGTAGCGGTACGCGTACCTGTCGGGGTAGAGATTCAGGCCCGCGGAGGCGCCGACCTCCAGCAGGGCGAGCGGCTGGGGCAGCGACGCCAGCACCGGCAGGAGTACGGCACACCGGCCCGGCTCGTTCGTCTGCGTGGCCCGGACCCGCATCTCCGCCTCGACGGCCGGCCAGTTCGCCAGCGCGTACCCGCGGAAGGCGGCCGGATCCGTGACCGGGCCGCCGAGCAGCCGGACCACGGCGAAGAGCAGATTCGGCTGACGCTTGGCCGGCGGCAGGGTGTCGAGCCGGGCCAGCAGCTCGTCGTCGCGGGCGACCGCCTCCGACAGCCGCTCGTACGCGGGTGACACCCCGCGCGCCTCCCTGGCGGCGAAGGTGGCGTAGCGGTCCGCAGTGGTCATGACCCGAGCATCCCAGCGGGACGCCCCGACGGGCGACGTGAGCTTCGTCCCGTCGGTCAGACGCCGCGAGCGCGGCAGGGAATCCCTGCCGCGCTCGCGAGCGGTCGTGCGTCAGCTGCAGCCGCTGGTGGAGCCGCAGCCCTCGCAGACGTAGCAGCTGCCGGCCGGCCGCATCTTCGTGCCGCAGGTGAAGCAGAGCGGCGCGTCCGCGGCCTTGCCGATCACGGCCTCCAGCAGCTCGGTGCTGGAGCCCACCGACGGCGCCGGCTTGACGGCGGCCACCTCGGCCACCTCCTGCGCCGGCTGGGCCACCGGGGCGATCTTCGGCTCGGGCGCTTCGACCGGGGCGGAGGCGGCCATCGCGGTGAGGTCCGCACCGCTCGCCTCCGCCTCCGCCTCGGCCGCGAGCTGGGCGGCCCGCTCCTTGGCCGTGAAGATGCCCAGCTCCGCGCGGCGCTCGTACGGCAGGAAGTCCAGGGCCAGGCGACGGAAGATGTAGTCCATCACCGAGGCCGCCATCCGCACGTCCGGGTCGTCGGTCATGCCGGCCGGCTCGAAGCGCATGTTGGTGAACTTGCTGACGTACGTCTCCAGCGGGACGCCGTACTGGAGACCGATGGAGATGGCCACCGAGAAGGCGTCCATCACGCCGGCCAGGGTCGAGCCCTGCTTCGACATCTTGAGGAAGACCTCGCCGAGGCCGTCGTCCGGGTAGGACGACGCGGTGAGGTAGCCCTCCGCGCCGCCGACCGAGAACGAGATGGTCTCCGACGGGCGCTTCTTCGGCAGCCGCTTGCGCACCGGCCGGTACTCGACGACCTTCTCCACGACCTTCTCGACCTCGGCGGCCGGAGCCTGGGTCTCGGTGGCGGTCTTGTTGGACTTGGCCACCGAGAGCGGCTGGCCGACCTTGCAGTTGTCCCGGTAGATCGCCAGCGCCTTGAGGCCGAGCTTCCAGCCCTCGAAGTAGATCTTCTCGACGTCCTCGACGGTGGCCTGCTCGGGCATGTTGACCGTCTTGGAGATCGCGCCGGAGACGAACGGCTGGATCGCCGCCATCATCCGCACGTGACCCATCGGCGCGATGGACCGCTCGCCCATGGCGCAGTCGAAGACCGGGTAGTGCTCCGGCTTGAGGCCGGGGGCGTCCACCACGTGGCCGTGGTCGGCGATGTGCTCGACGATCGCCTCGACCTGCTCCTCGGGGTAGCCGAGGCTGCGCAGGGCGCGCGGCACGGTCTGGTTGACGATCTGCATCGAGCCGCCGCCGACCAGCTTCTTGAACTTGACCAGCGCCAGGTCCGGCTCCACGCCGGTCGTGTCGCAGTCCATCATGAAGCCGATGGTGCCGGTCGGCGCGAGGACGCTGGCCTGCGAGTTGCGCCAGCCGTTCTTGTCACCGATCTTGTTGCCGAGCGTCCACTGCCTGGTGGCCTCGCGCTGGACGGCGGTGGCCACCGTGCCGGTCGGCTTGATGGCGTCGTTGGCGGCGGCGTGCTTGCGCATGACCCGCTTGTGCGGCTCCGCGTTGCGGGCGTAGCCGTCGTACGGGCCGACGACGCCGGCCAGCTCGGCCGAGCGGCGGTAGGCGGTGCCGGTCATCAGCGAGGTGATCGCCGCGGCGACCTCCCGGCCCTGCTCCGAGTCGTACGGCAGGCCGGAGGCCATCAGCAGCGCGCCGAGGTTGGCGTAGCCGATGCCGAGCTGCCGGTAGGCGCGGCTGGTCTCACCGATCTTCTCGGTCGGGAAGTCGGCGAAGCAGATCGAGATGTCCATGGCGGTGATGACGAACTCGACCGACTTGACGAACTTCTCCACCTCGAAGCCGCCGTCGGCGCGCATGAACTTCATGAGGTTCAGCGAGGCCAGGTTGCACGAGGAGTTGTCCAGGTGCAGGTATTCCGAGCACGGGTTCGACGCGGTGATCCGCCCGGTCTCCGGGCAGGTGTGCCAGTCGTTGATGGTGTCGTCGTACTGCAGGCCGGGGTCGGCGCACTCCCAGGCCGCCTGGGAGATGCCGCGGAACAGCTTCTTGGCGTCGATCGTCTCGATGACCTGGCCGTCGAGCCGGCCGCGCAGGTCGAAGCCGCCGCCGTTCTCCACCGCGGTCATGAACTCGTCGGAGACCCGGACCGAGTTGTTGGCGTTCTGGTACTGCACGCTGACGATGTCGGCGCCGCCCAGATCCATGTCGAAGCCGGCGTCCCGCAGCGCGCGGATCTTGTCCTCCTCGCGCGCCTTGGTGACCACGAACTCCTGGATGTCCGGGTGGTCCACGTCGAGGATGACCATCTTGGCCGCCCGCCGGGTGGCGCCACCGGACTTGATGGTGCCGGCGGAGGCGTCCGCGCCGCGCATGAAGCTGACCGGGCCGGAGGCGTTGCCGCCGGAGGACAGCAGCTCGCGGGAGGAGCGGATCCGGGACAGGTTGACGCCGGAGCCGGAGCCGCCCTTGAAGATCAGCCCCTCCTCCTTGTACCAGTCGAGGATGGAGTCCATCGAGTCGTCGACGGCCAGGATGAAGCAGGCGCTGACCTGCTGCGGCGACGGCGTGCCGACGTTGAACCAGACCGGCGAGTTGAAGCTGAACACCTGGTGCAGCAGCATCCAGGTCAGCTCGTGCGCGAACACCTCGGCGTCGGCCGGGGTGGCGAAGTAGCCGTACTCCTCACCGGCCGTGCGGTAGGTGCCGACCACCCGGTCGATCAGCTGCTTGAGCGACCACTCCCGCTCCGGGGTCCCCACCGCTCCCCGGAAGTACTTGGTGGTCACGATGTTGGCCGCGTTGACCGACCAGGACTCGGGGAACTCCACCCCGCGCTGCTCGAAGTTGATCGAGCCGTCCCGCCAGTTCGTCATCACGACGTCGCGGCGCTCCCAGGTGACCTCGTCGTAGGGATGCACCCCCTCGGTCGTCCAGACGCGCTCGATCTTCAGCCCGGCCCCGGCCTTGTTCCGTGACTTGCTGGTCGTCACGCCCTCGCCCCCCTCGTCAGCGCGGTCACCCACCGCGCGTCGTCAAACTGTCAGAAACCCGTAGAAACTCAACTGGTCGCGCCGGCGGCCCCGACCGCCCCGGCGCCCTCCCGGGCGCGTGCGGCCTCCCGCAGCGTCTCGATCTCGCGCTCGAAGTCGGCGAGCGAGTCGAAGGAGCGGTAGACGCTGGCGAACCGCAGGTAGGCGACCTCGTCGAGGTCGCGCAGCGGCCCGAGGATGGCCAGCCCGACCTCGTGGCTGGGGATCTCGGCGGCCCCCTTGGCCCGGACGGTCTCCTCGACCTTCTGCGCGAGCAGCGCGATGGAGTCGTCGTCGACCGGCCGGCCCTGGCACGCCTTGCGCACCCCGCCGATGATCTTGATGCGGCTGAACGGCTCGGTCACCCCACTGCGCTTGACCACCGCGAGCACCGCCTCCTCGACGGTGGTGAACCGCTTGCCGCACTCCGGGCAGGACCGCCGCCGCCGGATGAGCTGACCGTCGTCGGCCTCCCGCGAGTCGACCACCCGGGAGTCGGCGTGCCGGCAGTACGGACACCGCATCGCCTGACCTCCTTCATCGACCGCGGCCCGCCGGCCGCCTCCGGGCACGCCTCACCGCGGCGGCACCATCTCTCGATGGCCGCCGCCGGGTCGGCGGTACGGGAGTGCGGTCGGTAACCGGACCCAACCTGTAGGCGACTTACGCCCATGTAACCACAACATCTAGGGGTCGACCGTATGCCGTCGCACTAGCGAGGTCAAGTTGAGCGGCGTGTCCGGCGAGTCGCCAGAATCACGCCCCCGTCCCACCCCGTCCCCGGCGTACCGAGGAACCCAACGGCCGGCGGCCGGCGGGGTCACGGGACGCCGGGATAGAACATTCGTTCGAGAGCGACGTACCATTTATCAGAACAGGCGTTCGGAAATCCAGGATTTCGGGGCGACACGCCGACAACAGGTCGTACAGATGTTTGAAAATGGCCGATCTCACCTATACGGTCAACAACGACCGGGCGCGGCGGATCGCGGCGGACCGGTCGCCAGCACCACCTGAGCACGCACCACGAGCCGACGAGGCACCCAGCGCCGACCAGGGAGGACGGACGTGACCGAGGACCGGGCCAGCCGGCAGAAGAACCCGCAGCCGATCGACGGGGCGGGTCCGCCGGCGACCCGTCGACCCCGCACCGCGCGCAGCCGGGCGGCCCAGCCCGCCGTGCGTGCGGTCACCCCGGTGGTCAGCAGCTTCCCGGACCCGACGACGGTCGACCTCACGGCCCGGCAGCGCCGGATCCTGGAGTTCATCCGCACCTGGGTGGAGCGCCACGGCTACCCGCCGAGCGTGCGCGAGATCGGCGAGGCCGTCGGCCTGGTCTCCCCGTCGAGCGTCGCCTACCAGCTCAAGGAGCTGGAGAAGAAGGGCTTCCTGCGCCGCGACCCCAACCGGCCCCGCGCCGTGGACGTGCGGGCCCCGGGCGACGTCGACGACGAGGCCGCCCGCGCCCAGCGCCCCACCCCCGCCTACGTGCCGATGCTGGGCCGGATCGCCGCCGGTGGCCCGATCCTCGCCGAGCAGGCGGTGGAGGACATCTTCCCCCTCCCCCGCGAGCTGGTCGGTGAGGGCGAGGTCTTCATGCTCCAGGTCAAGGGCGACTCGATGCTCGACGCGGCGATCTGCGACGGCGACTGGGTGGTGGTCCGGCAGCAGCCGACCGCCGAGGTCGGCGACATCGTGGCGGCCATGCTCGACGGCGAGGCGACCGTGAAGACCTACCGGCGGCGTGACGGGCACGTCTGGCTCATGCCGCAGAACCCGGCCTTCGACCCGATCCCCGGTGACGACGCCACCATCATGGGTCGCGTGGTCGCCGTGCTCCGCCGCATCTGAGACGACAGGAAAGGGGTGACCGCCGGTCCCGGCGGTCACCCCTTTCTCATGCGCTCAGTAGCGGTCGCCCCGGAATTCCCGGCCGCCGCCGGAGACCTGGCCGTACTGCTGACCCCCGCCGCCGTAGCGGCCGTCGCGCGGGTCCCGGCGGTCGGGCTCGCGGCGCGGCGGTTCGGCCCGGCCCGGGCCGTAGCCTCCGCCGCCGGCCGGCCGGCCACCGCCGTAGCCGCCACCGCCCGGGGCGCCGCCGCCGTAGACGCCGCCACCCGGCGGGCGGCCGCCACCCTGGGAGCCGCCACCGCCCTGCGGGCCGCCGCCGTAGACCGCGCCACCGCGGCCGCCGCTCTGCGGACGGCCCCCGCCGTAGACCCCGCCGCCCGGGCGCCCGCCGTTCGCCGGGGCGCCGCCGTAGACCCCGCCCGGGCCGCCACCGCCGCCGTAGACCCCACCGCGCGGCGGGGCGTCGGGCCGGTCGCCCGGCGGGTAACCGGGGTTGGCCGGGAACCCGTCGCCGCGCTCGTCGGTCGGCTCGGCGGGCGGCGCCGGCTTGCGCCGGGCCCGCAGGATGCCGAAGATGCCCGCGCCGACCATGAGCGCGCCGAGCACGCCGACCGCCGCGATGAGGTACGTGATCTCGTCGAGGCTGAGCCCCTCGATCCAGGACTTCTGCGCGGCCGGCTTGGTGACGGTCTTGCCGGCGTTGGGCAGCGCCTCGACCCCGGTGGCGGCCGGGGTGTAGCTGAGGATGTCGATCGGGTCCGTGGCGTCCAGGAGGCCTCCGTCGGAGACGGTGACGAAGGACTTGCCGTCCGGCGTGTAGGAGATGGCCTCGCCGAACGGGTCGGCGAGGGGGGTGACCCGGGGCTTGCCGGTGGTCAGCGCGCCGACGATGTTGCCGCCGGTCACGTCGAACTCGAAGGCGTCGGCGTAGGTGCGCAGCACCACCTTGGCACCGTCGGGCGACCGGGCCGCGCCGGTGACCAGCAGCCGGCCCGTCTTGCCAAGTTTGTTCTCGGTGTTGGTCTCGGGGAGCGTGACCTCGCCGACCTTCTTCATCGGGATCGGCTCGGTGTCGGCAGTGGTCTTCAGCTTGGCCGTCGGCGTGAAGATCTCCGACTTGCCGGACAGCTCCTTGGTGATGACCAGCGGCAGGTTGTCGTCGCCGACGAGCAGCGCCTCGGCGTCGTGCGGCTCCTTGCCCGGGTAGGTGAGCCGATGCAGCACCGGCTGCTTGGACCCGTTGAGCGGCATGGTCCAGACCGCGACCCGCTCACGCCGGGTCTTGGACTCGACGTTGTCGCCGGTGTCGGCGATGAAGAGCGTCTTCTTGTCCGGCCCGACGGCCAGGTCCTCGGTGTCGGCCGGTCCGTCACCCGTGTAGCGGACCGGGTCCTTCGAGATGTTGCACTTGGCGTCGAGGTAGAAGACGCGCTTCCGGCTCGGGTCATCGGTGCCGTCGTTGATCACGACGTAGCCGGTGCTGGTGGCGATGAGGCCGGACAGCTCCCGGAGTCGCTTGTCGTCGACGGTGCACTTCTTCTTGGGAGCCGCGGCCAGCACGGGGGCCGTGGCGGGAGCCGCCAGGGCGAGCCCGGCCGGCGCCACGACCGCGCCGACGAGGCTCAGCGCGATCGTGACCGAGGAGACAGCGTGCCGCATGGCGCCAAGTGTCGCACGACCCACGTTTCCGGCGGGTGACGCCGGACGGCTCACCGCCCGGCGCCCACCCGCTCCTCGCTGGTGAGCCGGTCCCCCGCCCGGTACGGCACGAGCTCGGCGGCCAGCGCCTGGCCCACCCGGACGTGCAGCAGCGTGCCCTCGGGCAGGTGCGCGGTGCTCAGCACCTCGCCCTGCCGGTGCACCCGGGCCACCAGGTCGCCCCGGTCGTACGGGAGCACCGCCCGGACCTCGACGGCCGGCCGCGGAAGCCGCTGTTCGACAGCCTCGCGCAGCCCGTCGATCCCGCGCCCGCTGTGGGCGGAGACGAGGACGGCCTCGGGCCAGAGCCGCTTGAGCCGCAGCAGCGTCTCCTCGTCGGCGGCGTCGATCTTGTTGACCACCAGCAGCTCGGGCAGCCGGTCGGCGCCCACCTCGGCGAGCACCTCGCGGACCGCCCGGACCTGCTCCTCCGGGTCCGGGTGGGTGCCGTCGACCACGTGCACCACCAGGTCGGCGTCGGCGACCTCCTCCAGCGTCGAGCGGAACGCCTCGACGATCTGGTGCGGCAGGTGCCGGACGAACCCGACCGTGTCGGAGAGGGTGTAGAGCCGGCCGTCGGAGGCGGTGGCCCGGCGGGTGGTCGGGTCCAGGGTGGCGAACAGCGCGTTCTCCACCAGCACGCCCGCCCCGGTGAGGCGGTTGAGCAGGCTGGACTTGCCGGCGTTGGTGTAGCCGGCGATGGCCACCGCGGGCACCGCGTTGCGGGTGCGGCGGGCACGCTTGGTCTGGCGTACCGTCGTCATGCTCTTGATCTCGCGGCGCAGCCGCGCGATGCGGTGCCGGATCCGGCGCCGGTCGGTCTCCAGCTTGGTCTCACCGGGACCGCGCAGGCCCACGCCGCCGCCGGCGCCACCGCCGCGGCCGCTACCACCGGTCTGCCGGGAGAGGGTCTCACCCCAACCGCGCAGTCGCGGGAGCAGGTATTCGAGCTGGGCCAGCTCGACCTGCGCCTTGCCCTCGCGGCTCTTGGCGTGCTGGGCGAAGATGTCGAGGATCAGGGCGGTGCGGTCGACCACCTTGACCTTGGTGCGCTGCTCCAAGTTGCGCAGCTGCGACGGGGACAGCTCACCGTCGCAGATGACCGTGTCGGCGCCGGTGGCGAGCACCACGGCGCTCAGGTCGTCGACCTTGCCCCGACCGATGTACGTGGCCGGGTCCGGCCGGTTGCGCCGCTGGATCAGCCCCTCGAGCACCTGCGAGCCGGCCGTCTCGGCCAGCGCCGCCAGCTCGGTGAGGCTGTTGTCGGCGTCGGCCTGGGTCCCCTCGGTCCAGACGCCCACGAGGACGACCCGCTCCAGCCGGAGCTGGCGGTATTCGACCTCGGTGATGTCGCTGAGCTCGGTGGAGAGGCCGGGGACCCGCCGCAGCGCCTGCCGCTCCGACAGCTCGAACTCGCCGGTGGTGGCGTCGAGCTCGTCGTCCTCGTAGGGAAGGAAGGTCTCCTGGTCTCGCAAACCGCGACTCCTGTCCGTTATGTCTTTTGCCGGGGGATTTCCCGTTCGCATGAGCATCCTGACATGTACCAACGCCCGACGCACCCGCTATATGCCCGTGGCGTTACTAACCGGTAGCGGGGTCGGATGCCGGCCGACCTGGGCGGGCGAGTAGAAATGCCAGGCGAGCCGCTCAGCGTCGACGGAGGAGTTATTCGTGGCCAACACCCGACTGCCGAGTGCCGGATTCTCGATCACGATCCGGATCGCGGTCCCCGCGGACGCCTCCTCCATCGGGCGGCTGACCACCGCGGCGGGCGAGGCCGGCGCCATCGTCACCGCGCTGGACGTGGTCGACTCCGACCCGGCCCACGTGATCGTCGACCTCACCTGCGACACCGCCGACGCGACCCACGCCGACCAGGTGGTCGACGCCCTGACCGCCCTCGACGGGGTGGACGTCCGCAAGGTCTCCGACCGGACGTTCCTGCTGCACCTGGGCGGCAAGATCGAGGTCAGCTCGAAGGTCGCGCTGCGCACCCGTGACGAGCTGTCCCGCGCGTACACCCCCGGTGTGGCCCGGGTCTGCATGGCGATCGCCGAGAACCCGGCCGACGCCCGCCGGCTCACCATCAAGCGCAACACCGTCGCCGTGGTCAGCGACGGCTCGGCCGTGCTCGGCCTGGGCAACCTCGGGCCGGCCGCCTCGCTGCCCGTCATGGAGGGCAAGGCGGCGCTGTTCAAGCGCTTCGGCGGGGTGGACGCCTGGCCGGTGGTGCTGGACACCCAGGACACCGACGAGATCGTGCAGATCGTCAAGGCGATCGCGCCGGCGTACGGGGGCATCAACCTGGAGGACATCGCCGCGCCGCGCTGCTTCGAGATCGAGGCCCGGCTGCGCGAGGCGCTGGACATCCCGGTCTTCCACGACGACCAGCACGGCACCGCCATCTGCGTGCTGGCCGCGCTGACCAACGCGCTG
Organism: Micromonospora sp. NPDC005707; assembly: GCF_040631005.1. NCBI lineage: Bacteria > Bacillati > Actinomycetota > Actinomycetes > Micromonosporales > Micromonosporaceae > Micromonospora > Micromonospora sp. NPDC005707. The sequence goes on along the minus strand of NZ_JBEXYR010000006.1, from coordinate 75,505 downwards.
CGGGTGGTGGGCAAGCACCTCTCGGACGTCCGCGTCGTCGTTTCCGGCGCCGGCGCGGCCGGCACCGCGATCATGAAGCTGCTGCTGCGGCAGGGCGTGGGCGACATCATCGCGTACGACCGGCAGGGCGCCCTGCACCGCGACCTGCCGGACCTCAACCCGGCCTGGCGGTGGCTGGCCGAGCACACCAACAAGGAGAACTACTCCGGCGACCTCCCCGGGGCGATCCGGGGCGCGGACGTGTTCATCGGGGTGAGCGCCCCGAACCTGCTCACCGGCGAGGACATCGCCGGCATGGCCAAGGACGCCATCGTCTTCGCGCTGGCCAATCCGGACCCGGAGGTCGACCCGCGGGAGGCGCGCAAGCACGCCGCCGTGGTCGCCACCGGCCGGTCCGACCAGCCGAACCAGATCAACAACGTGCTCGCCTTCCCGGGCGTCTTCCGGGGCATGCTCGACGCGCACGCCGAGGAGTTCACCGAGGAGATGGCGATCGCGGCGGCCCGGGCCATCGCGGACGTGGTCGGCGAGGACAAGATCAACCCGACGGTGATCGTGCCGAGCGTCTTCGACTCGCGGGTCGCCCCCGCGGTGGCCGCCGCGGTGCGCGCCGCCGCCCAGAACCCGGCCGCGACGCCGCCCCCGGCCGCCGACCCGGGCCCGGCCGACCTCCCCGAGATCGCCGCCAACGCCAGCGCCACCCCCTGACGGCACCTTCCGGGTGCGTTTGTCGTCGCTCCGGCGACAACAAACGCACCCACCGGCCTGGGGCTTGCCGCCGCGCCGGCCGCGACCGACGCGCGAGGGCGCGGGCCTGGGCGGGGGTTCAGGCCGCCAGGGCGGGCAGCGTGATCTCGCCGGTGGCGACCAGGACGGCGGGGCCGGAGAGCCAGCAGGTGTCGTCGGTGATCGTGATGGTGAGGCGGCCGCCGGGGACGTCGACCGTCACGGTGCCGGTCTGCCGGCCGGCGTCGCGCAGCGCCACGGCGGCCACCGCGCAGGCGCCGGTGCCGCAGGAGAGCGTCTCGGCCGAGCCCCGCTCGTAGACCCGCATGAGCACGTGCCCGTCGGTGCCCTCGACCGGCTCGCCCGGGGTGATGAACTCGACGTTCACCCCGGCCGGGAAGGCGGAGGGATCGACGTCGGGAGCGCGGGTGAGGTCCAGGCCGCCCAGATCCAGGCTGGCGGGCAGCGCGCAGACCAGGTGCGGGTTGCCCACGTCCACGGCCGCGCCGGTCAGGGTGAGCCCGCCCAGGGTGGCGGTGGCCGTGTCGTACAGCCGGGGGCGGCGCATCTCGACGGCGACGTCGGCCCCCTCGACCCGGGCCCGGACCAGGCCGGCCCGGGTGGCCAGCGGCAGCGCCGCGCCGGACGGGGTGGCCAGGCCGGTCTCCAGCAGGTAGCGGACGAAGACCCGCGCGCCGTTGCCGCACATCTCGGCGAACGAGCCGTCGGAGTTCCAGTAGTCCATGAACCACTCGGCCTCGTCGGCCAGCGCGGCGCCGTCCGGGTGCTTCGCGGCGCGTACGACGCGCAGCACGCCGTCGCCGCCCAGGCCGCGCCGCCGGTCGCAGAGCGCGGCGACCAGGCCGGGCGTCAGGTCGAGCGCCCCGTCCGGGTCGGGCAGGATGACGAAGTCGTTGCCGGTGCCGTGGCCCTTGGTGAACTCCACGCCCCCATCATCGCCGATGCTCGGTGACCACCCGCAGCGCAGTGTCGAGAAACTCCGGCGAGGCCGAATCCAGCCAGTGGATCCGCGGGTCCCGGCGGAACCAGGAGCGCTGCCGGCGGACGAACCGCCGGGTGGCCCGGACGGTCTCCTCGTGCGCCTCGGCCTCGCTCAGCTCCCCGGCCAGGAAGCGCAGCACCTGCTGGTAGCCGAGCGCCCGGCTGGCCGTCCGCCCCTCGGGCAGGCCCTGGCCGACCAGCGTCCGCGTCTCGGCGACCAGGCCGTCGGCCCACATGCGGTCCACGCGGAGCGCGATCCGCTCGTCCAGCAGCGCGGTGTCCAGGTCGACGCCGAGCTGCACCGACGGGTAGTACGGCGTCGGCGCCGGCAGCGACGCGGTGAACGGCGCACCGGTCAGCTCGACGACCTCCAGGGCCCGGACGATCCGCCGGCCGTTGCTCGGCAGGATGCCCGCCGCGGCCACCGGGTCGGCCTCGGCGAGCCGGGCGTGCAGCGGGCCCGGGCCGACCTCCGCCAGTTCCGCCTCCAGCCGCTCCCGCACGGCCGGGTCGGTGCCGGGGAACTCGAACTGCTCCAGCACCGCCCGCACGTAGAGCCCGGAGCCGCCGACCAGCAGCGGCACCCGCCCCCGGGCCAGGATGTCGTCGACCGCCGCGCGGGCCAGTTTCTGGTATTCGGCGACGCTGGCCGGCTCGGTCACCGGCCAGATGTCGAGCAGGTGGTGCGGCACACCCTCCCGCTCGGCCGGGGTCAGCTTGGCGGTGCCGATGTCCATGCCCCGGTAGAGCTGCATGGAGTCGGCGTTGACCACCTCGCCGTCGAGGGCGTGCGCCAGGGCGATGCTCAGCGCCGACTTGCCCGCCGCGGTCGGCCCGACCACGGCGACGACAGTCACACCCGCTCCCAGTTGGCCACGAAGTAGGCAACGCCGTAGGGGGCCTCGTGGTAGCTCAGGTCGCCGCGCCAGTCGCCGCCCGCCGCCCGGACGGCGCCGGCCAGCACCTGCCACGGCGCCCGCCCGGCGGCCTTCAGCTCCGCGGACAGCGCCGGGTCCAGGCCGAGCAGGGCCTCGGCGTCCGCGCCGGCGAGGGCCCGGGCAACCCCCTCGTCGTACGCGGGCGCGCGCGGGTCGTCGTAGCCGGGCGCCTTGACGCCCCGGCAGGCCGACCCGTCCCCGAGCACCAGCAGCGCCGCGCGCCCGTCCTCGCCGACCAGTTCGGCGCCGAGGGCGGCGCACTCGGCCGGGGACGCGTCGGCGGCGACCGCCCGGGCCAGCCGGGGCAGCTCGGTCCCCGACCGGTTCACCAGCCAGGCGCCGATGGTCAGGCTCAGCGGCAGGCGGTCGCTCCCGGCGCAGTTGACCTTCCAGAGCCGGACGTCCCGGTCCAGCCCGAACGGGCGCAGCGAGCCGTGGTCGGCCGTGCCGAACCGTTCCGTCTGCGGCCCGGCGCCGAGCAGCAGGATCACCTCGGGGTCGGCGGCGAGGAGCCGGGCCACGGCCGCGTCGGCGGCGGCGCGGAGGTCGTCCAGCTCGGACGCGGCGGCGCCGGCCAGCGCGGGCACGATCAGGGGCGGGTCGGGGCAGACGGCGGCGGCGACCAGGGGCACGGCACCAACCTATCCGTATCCCCCGGTGCGTCCCCGCGCCGATCCGGTCATCGAGGCGCTACGACACCGTATGGTCACGGTCGACGACAGGCGCTCGACACGGACCGGGTCGGACCTGTGACAATGCCGGGAGAACTTTGCTGCGCCGTGGCGGCGATCGCGGGAGGTGTCCCGACGACGCCGGGAGAACGAGGATGGGCACATGAGCGACTGGACTGCCTTCGGACGGGTGGACGAGGACGGCACCGTCTACGTCAAGACCGCCGAGGGCGAGCGGGTGGTCGGATCCTGGCAGGCGGGGGCACCGGAGGAGGGGCTGGCCCATTTCGCCCGGCGCTTCGCCGACCTCGTGACGGAGGTGGACCTGACCGAGGCGCGACTCAACTCGGGCGCGGCCGACGCCGGCCACTCGCTGACCACGATCCGGCGGATCCGCGCCTCGCTGCCCGAGGCGCACGTCGTCGGTGACATCGACGCCCTGGCCGCCCGCCTGGACAAGCTGGCCACGGTGGCCGAGGAGAAGGCCGGCGAGGCCCGCGCCGCCCGGGACGCCGCCCGCGGCGAAGCCCTCGCGCGCAAGACCGCCCTGGTCGAGGAGGCGGAGAAGCTGGCCGCCGAGTCGACCGGCTGGAAGACCGCCGGCGACCGGCTCAAGGAGATCCTCGACGAGTGGAAGACCATCCGCGGCGTCGACAAGAAGGCCGACGGTGAGCTGTGGAAGCGGTTCGCCGCCGCGCGGGACGGCTTCACCCGCCGCCGGGGCGCCCACTTCGCCTCCCTCGACCAGCAGCGCAAGCAGGCGCAGGGGGTCAAGGAGGAGCTGGTCGCCGAGGCCGAGAAGCTCAAGGAGTCGACCGACTGGGGCGCGACCGCCAACCAGCTCAAGGACCTGATGGCCCAGTGGAAGGCCGCGCCGCGCGCCTCCAAGGAGGCCGAGCAGAAGCTCTGGGAACGGTTCCGGGCGGCGCAGGACGAGTTCTTCACCCGGCGCAGCGAGGTCTTCTCGGCGCGGGACAACGAGCAGCGCGCCAACCTGGAGCGCAAGCAGGCCCTGCTCGCCGAGGCCGAGGCGCTCGACGTCGACGGCGACCCGAAGGGCGCCCAGGCGAAGCTGCGGGAGATCCAGGCGCAGTGGCACGAGGCCGGCCGGGTGCCGCGCGAGGCGGCCGCCGGGCTGGAGCGCCGGCTGCGCGCCATCGACGACAAGGTCCGCGAGGTCATGGACTCGGCGTGGCGGCGCACCTCCAAGGAGGACAACCCGCTGCTGGCCCAGATGCGGGCCCAGGTCGCCGAGGCCGAGGACCGGCTGGCCCGAGCGCAGGCGGCCGGCGACACCCGCCGGATCAAGGAGGCCGAGCAGGCGCTCGCCTCGAAGCGGCAGTTCCTCCAGCTGGCCGAGCAGGCCGGCTGACCTGACGCGTCCCGGAAGCCCCGGTCCCGCCACGGGACCGGGGCTTCCGTCTGTCCAGCGGCGGGTCGGGAAGGAAAAGCTGCCCGGCTTCCGTGGTCACGTGTTGACGCATCGAGGCCGGCTGATCAAAATGGGCGGCGGAGCCAGGTTCCGGCACCGGCACGAGGGCACCGACGGCTGATCCCGCCGTCGACGATCGCCGGTGCTCCCCCACGGGTGGCCGTCCACGTGACACGGCCCGACGCGCGCTGTCCGCGTACTCGATGACGAGCGGGCCGTCTCCCCCTGGTCTTCCCGCCCGCGGCGCTCGTGCGGCGCGGGCATCCGAAGTGGAGCTCGCCAATGCACCGACCCACCGCCCTCGGCGGCGCCCTCGCGGCGCTCGCCACCGCCGCGGCCGGCGTCCTCGTCGCCGCCGCCGTCAGCACCACCCCGGCCGCCGCCGCCACGGCCGCGACCGGCACCGGCTACCTGCACACCAGCGGCAACAAGATCGTCGACAGTACGGGGGCCACGGTCCGGCTCACCGGCATCAACTGGTTCGGCATGGAGACCGACAACAAGACCTTCCACGGTCTGTGGTCGAGCAACCCGTGGCGCGGCCAGCTCGACACCATGGCCCGGCTGGGCTACAACACGCTGCGCATCCCCTACTCGAACGACGCGCTGAAGCCCGGCGCGACGGCCACCGGCATCAACGACTTCGTCAACCCGGACCTGGTCGGCCTCTCCCCGTTGCAGATCCTCGACAAGGTGATCGACTACGCGGGCGGCAAGGGGATGCGGGTCATCCTGGACCGCCACCGGCCCACCTCGGCCGGGCAGTCGCCGCTCTGGTACACCTCGACGGTCTCCGAGGCGACCTGGATCGCGGACTGGAAGATGCTCGCCCAGCGGTACGCGAACAACCCCACGGTGATCGGCGCGGACCTGCACAACGAGCCGCACGCCGAGGGCACCAACCCGGCCGCCACCGGCGCCTGCTGGGGCTGCGGCGACACCGCTCGCGACTGGCGGCTGGCCGCCGAGCGGGCCGGCAACGCGATCCTCGGGGTGCAGCCGAACTGGCTGATCTTCGTGGAGGGGGTGAGCTGCCCGAGCGGCGGCCTGTCGAACGTCTGGGACAACGACCCCAGCAACGACGAGGACTGCGGCTGGTGGGGCGGCAACCTGTCGAAGGCCGGGCAGTTCCCGGTGCGGCTGAACGTGGCCAACCGGCTGGTCTACTCCCCGCACGAGTACGCGACCTCGGTCTACCACCAGGCCTGGTTCGACGACCCGACCTACCCGGCGAACATGCCGGCCATCTGGGACAGGTACTGGGGCTACCTCCACAAGCAGAACATCGCGCCGATCATGATGGGCGAGTTCGGCACCACGCTCCAGGACCCGAAGGACAAGGTGTGGCTGCAGAACCTCATGGCGTACACCGGGACCGGGGTGACCGGGATGTCCTTCACCTACTGGTCGTGGAACCCGAACTCGGGTGACACCGGCGGCATCGCCAACGACGACTGGACCACCATCAACCAGGCCAAGCAGGACATCCTCCAGCCCTACCTGATCCCGCCGACCGGTGGCGGCGGCAACCCCACCCCGACCCCGACCGGCACCGGCTCGCCGTCGCCGTCGCCCACCACGCCGGCGCCGAGCGGCGGCTGCACGGCCACGTACAAGCAGGTCAACGCGTGGCAGGGCGGCTTCCAGGGCGAGCTGACCGTCAAGAACACCGGCACTGCCGCGCTCAACCCGTGGTCGGCCACCTGGACCTGGCCGTCCGGGGTGACCCTGGCCAGCGGCTGGAACGCCACCGTCACCCAGTCCGGCACCACGGTCACCGCGGCCGCACCGGGCTGGGCCGCGTCGCTCGCGCCGGGCGCGTCGGTGACCGTCGGCTTCACGGCCAACGGCACGGCCGCCGCGCCGGGCGCCGTGAAGCTCAACGGCACCGCCTGCTGAGCACGCGACGGCCGGGGCCGCCACGGAGCGGTCCCGGCCGTCGGCGGTCGGTCAGCGCGCGGCGCAGCCGCCGGTGGGGGCGGGCACCGCGGCCGGCGCGCCGATCGTCGGCAGCCCGAGCAGCACCCCGGGGGTACGCGGGGCGCGCCCCGCCTCGGCCGCGTCGCCGGCCCGGGTACGCCGGTGCGACAGCGGCTCCCCGTCGGCGTTGAGGTGGTGCGGGGCGGCGTAGGTGATCGTGGTGTGCACGATGTCTCCCGGGCGGATCTGCCCGGCGAGCGAACCGGCGTCGCCGGGCCGGCCGTTCGCGCCGGCTGCGCCCGTCGCGAAGTGGACCAGACGGCCGTCGCGGGCGCGGCCGGACATCCGGCCGGTGCGCTCGTCCTTGCGTCCCTCGCCGACCGCGACCAGCACCTCGACGGTCTCTCCGACCAGCTTCCGGTTCTCCGCCCAGGTGATCTCCTCCACGCAGGCGATCAACCGCTCGTACCGCTCCTGCACGACCTGCTTGGGCAGCTGGCCGTCCATGGTCGCGGCCGGGGTGCCGGGGCGCTTCGAGTACTGGAACGTGAACGCCGACGAGAAGCGGGCCTCGCGGACCACGTCGAGGGTCCGCTCGAAGTCGGCCTCGGTCTCGCCGGGGAAACCGACGATGATGTCGGTGGTGATCGCCGCGTCGGGCATCGCGGCCCGGACCTTCTCGATGATCCCCAGGTACTTCTCCGACCGGTACGAGCGGCGCATCGCCCGCAGCACGTCGTCGGAGCCGGACTGCAGCGGCATGTGCAGCGAGTGGCAGACGTTGGGCGTCTCGGCCATCGCCGCGATCACGTCGTCGGTGAAGTCCTTCGGGTGCGGGCTGGTGAACCGGACCCGCTCCAGCCCCTCGATGTCGCCGCAGGCGCGCAGCAGCTTGCCGAACGCGTACCGGTCGCCGAACTCGACACCGTAGGAGTTGACGTTCTGCCCGAGCAGGGTCACCTCCAGCACGCCCTCGTCGACCAGGGCGCGCACCTCGGAGAGGATGTCGCCAGGGCGGCGGTCCTTCTCCTTGCCACGCAGCGAGGGCACGATGCAGAACGTGCAGGTGTTGTTGCAGCCCACCGAGATCGACACCCAGCCGGCGTACGTCGACTCGCGCCGGGTCGGCAGCGTGGACGGGAAGACGTCGAGGGATTCGAGGATCTCCACCTCGGCGGCGGTGTTGTGCCGGGCCCGCTCCAGCAGCACCGGCAGCGAGCCGATGTTGTGCGTGCCGAAGACGACGTCCACCCAGGGCGCCTTGCGGACGATCTCGCCGCGGTCCTTCTGGGCCAGGCAGCCGCCGACCGCGATCTGCATCCCCGGGTGCTTGTCCTTCACGGGGCGCAGGTGACCCAGGTTGCCGTAGAGCCGGTTGTCGGCGTTCTCCCGGACGGCGCAGGTGTTGAACACCACCACGTCGGGCTGCTCGTCGGCCTCGGCGGCACGCACGTAACCGGCCTGTTCGAGCAGGCCGGAAATGCGCTCGGAGTCGTGCACGTTCATCTGGCAGCCGTACGTGCGCACCTGGTAGGTGCGCGGGCTGCCCGCGGCTGCGGTAGTCATGACCCGCACAGCGTATCCGGGCCGAGCTGGCCGGACCGAACGAGGAGCAGCCGTGTTCCGGGGGCGCTCGACGAGCGCTGGCCGAGGCCTGATCGTTGACGCGGGAGCCACGCGACGCGCCGGCCTTCGCATCGCTGAGACGTCAACGATCGCGGCGGGCCGCCCTCGGGCTGCTGTGCCGGTGCCGGCCCCTCGCCGCCGGTCAGGCGGCTGGGCCCTCGGGCTGCTGTGCCGGGGCCGGCCCCTCGCCGCCGGTCAGGCGGCGGCGAGGGCCGGGGCGACCGAGTCGGGGGCCCACCGGGAGCGGTGGCACTGCGACCAGCCGCGGCAGCGGGGGTCCGCCACGGTGCAGAGCCGCTGGTCGCTGAGGACCTCGCCGTCGTCGGTCTCGACCACGTCGAAGTGCACCGGGCGGATCGTGCCGTCCGGGGCGACCAGCAGGTGCCGCCCGGCGTCGAGGGTGTCGTCGCGCATCAGGCAGTTGCGGTCCAGCAGCCGGGCCAGCGCCGCGATGCTGGGCAGCTCGGGCAGGCGCTCCGGCACCCCGTAACAGTCGACAACGGTCCCGTACACCCCGGGCGCCTCCCACACGTCGCAGACCACCGCGTACGCGGGCAGTCGGACCGGGTCGGCGACGGCGAGGGGCATCACCACCCGGCCGAGCGCCTCGGCCAGCGCCGGGTAGACCTCCACGGGCGCCGCGCCGTCGATTCTCCAGTTCCACAGCTCGGTCATGCCGCCTCCTCGCTGCGCTCGTCCCACCGGCCTCCGGATCGGGCCTTACTCACGATGGTGGGGTGCTTTTGACCTCAGCCGGGCGCAAGTTACCGGTCTGTGACCATTCCGGGCAGAATTTCCCGGGGCGACCTTGCCCAGAGTAGCGGGAAGGTGACAGTTTATCGGGTATGGTGCCACGCCCGCGACGCGAAACACCGGGTGGTGACGGACTCCTCAGCGCACCTGGATCAGGTGTCCACTCGCCGGCAGCAGTTCGCCGATCACGGTGCCGCCCGGCACCTCGCCCGCGACCAGCAGCCCACCCGAGGTCTGCGCGTCGGCCAGCAGCAGCCGTTCCCCCTCGTCGGCCCCGCCGAAGTCGGTCCACGGGGTCACCCAGTCCAGGTTGCGCCGGGTGCCGCCGCTGACGAAACCGTCGCGCAACGCCTCCCGGGCGCCGGGCAGGTAGGGCACCGCGGCCGCGTCGATCACCACGGTGAGCCGGCTGGCCCGGGCCAGCTTCGAGGCGTGCCCGAGCAGCCCGAACCCGGTCACGTCGGTGCCGCAGCGGATCCCGGCCGCGACGGCCGCCCGGGCCGCGTCCCGGTTCAGCCGGGCCATCGAGGCGACCGCCTCCGGGAACCGCTCCCCGGTGCGCTTGTGCCGGGTGTTCAGCACCCCGACGCCGAGCGGCTTGGTCAGCGACAGCGGCAGGCCGGCCCGGCCGGCGTCCAGGGTGATCAGCTCCTCGGGCCGGACCACACCGGTGACGGCCAGCCCGTACTTGGGGCCGTCGTCGTCCACGCTGTGCCCGCCGGCCAGGTGGCAGCCGGCCTCCCGGGCCACGTCCTGGCCGCCGCGCAGCACCTCCCGCGCCAGTTCCAGCGGCAGCACCTCGCGGGGCCAGCAGAGCAGGTTGAGCGCGACCAGCGGGGTGCCGCCCATGGCGTACACGTCGGAGAGCGCGTTGGCCGCGGCGATGCGCCCCCAGTCATAGGCGTCGTCGACCACCGGTGTGAAGAAGTCGGCGGTGCTGACCAGGCCGGTGCGCTCGTCCAGCCGGACCACCGCGGCGTCGTCGCCGTGCTCCAGACCGACCAGCAGATCGGCGGCGCCGACGGCCGGGGCCAGCCCGGCCACCATCGTCTCCAGCTCGCCCGGCGGGATCTTGCAGGCACACCCGCCGCCGCGGGCGTAATCGGTCAGCCGGAGCGGGACTGTCATGCCCACATGATCGCCGTGCACCGGCGTGACCGCCACCCGGACGCCCCGTTCGGTGACGGAATTCGGACGCATGGGTACGGCGGTGACCGGTGTTACCGCTCCGTGACCATTCGAGTTGCGTTCTGCCACATCACGCCGCCTACAGTGGCCCAACCAGGGGCTCGCGGCCCCGCTTTCCGTACGGACGACAGGGACGGTGGACGACGTGACGACGGGCGAACCGCTGATCGTGCTGGACGGGGTGAACAAGTGGTTCGGCCCGCTGCACGTGCTGGACGACGTCTCGCTCTCCGTCGGCAGGGGCGAGGTGGTCGTGGTCATCGGCCCGTCCGGCTCCGGCAAGTCGACGCTGTGCCGGACGATCAACCGGCTGGAGCCGATCAACTCGGGCACCATCACCTTCGACGGCACCCCGCTGCCGGCCGAGGGCAAGGCGCTGGCCAAGCTGCGCAGCGAGGTCGGCATGGTGTTCCAGTCGTTCAACCTCTTCGCACACAAGACCATCCTGGAGAACGTCACCCTCGGCCCGGTCAAGGTGCGCCGGGAGAAGGCGGCCGCCGCCCGTGAGCGCGGCCTCGCCCTGCTCGACCGGGTGGGCATCGCCAACCAGGCGGACAAGTACCCGGCGCAGCTCTCCGGCGGCCAGCAGCAGCGGGCGGCGATCGCCCGCGCGCTTGCCATGCAGCCCAAGGCGATGCTCTTCGACGAGCCCACCAGCGCGCTCGACCCGGAGATGGTCGGCGAGGTTCTGGAGGTCATGACCTCGCTGGCCCGCGACGGCATGACCATGGTCGTGGTCACCCACGAGATGGGCTTCGCCCGCCACGCGGCCAACCGGGTCGTCTTCATGGCCGACGGCCAGCTGGTCGAGGAGGCCCCGCCCACGGAGTTCTTCGCGAACCCGCGCAGCGAGCGGGCCCGGGACTTCCTGTCCAAGATCCTCACGCACTGAGCGTCCGTAGTTGGAGTGCGCCGTCCCCCGGTGGCTCCGTCGTAGAAGGAGATGAGTATGCGTTTGAAGCGCGTGGCCGCGGTTGCCGCGGCGGCGACCCTGGCGCTGGGCATGGCCGCCTGTGGTGGTGACAGCGACGAGGGCACCGGCTCGGGCAGCAAGTCCTTCGCCGCCGGCAGCACGATGGAGCGCCTGAACAAGGCGCAGAAGATCAAGATCGGCACCAAGTTCGACCAGCCGGGCTTCGGCCAGAAGGGCCTGTCGGGCAAGCCGGAGGGCTTCGACGTCGAGATCGCCAAGATCATCGTCAAGGAACTCGGCATCCCCGAGGACAAGATCGAGTACGTCGAGGCCCCGTCGAAGGTCCGCGAGGACGTGATCGTCAACGGCACCGTCGACCTGGTCGCGGCGACCTACACGATCAACGACAAGCGCAAGGAGCGCATCGCCTTCGCCGGGCCGTACTACGAGGCCGGCCAGAACATCATGGTGAAGAAGGACGACACCACCATCACCGGCCCGGACTCCTTCAAGGACGGCACCAAGAAGGTCTGCTCGGTGACCGGCTCGACGCCGGCCGAGGAGATCAAGAAGTACGTGAAGGACGTCGGCACCCAGCTGGTGCTCTTCGACACCTACGACAAGTGCCGCGACGCCCTCAAGGGCGGCCAGGTGAACGCGGTGACCACGGACAACGTGATCCTGCTCGGCTACATCGCCAAGGACGAGGCCTCCTTCAAGATGGCCGGCGACAACTTCACCAAGGAGCCCTACGGCATCGGTGTCAAGAAGGAGGACACCGACTTCCGTAACTTCATCAACGACACCCTGGAGAAGGCCTTCCAGGACGGTAGCTGGAAGAAGGCCTGGGACGACACCGCCGGCAAGTTCGGCGCCACCCTGGGCAGCGCTCCGACCGTCAACCGCTACTGATCTGACCTGATCTGGAGGGTGGGGAGGAAACCGACCCGTGAGTGTGCTCATCGACAAGTTCGACGTCTTCGCGGGTGGATTCTGGCTCACCCTCCAGATCTGCGTACTCGCCGCGATCGGCGCCCTGATCCTGGGCGCCGTCGTGGCGGTGCTGCGGATCTCCCCGGTGCCACCGCTGCGGGCGCTCGGCACCGGTTACGTGAACGTCTTCCGGAACATGCCGCTGACCGTGGTCATGTTCTTCGCCGCCTTCGGGCTGCCGGCGCTCGGCTCGAACGCCGACTTCCTGCGCATCCCGGGGCTGGACGCGATCTTCAGCCGGCTCGGCACCGACCTGCCGTACTTCCGCTTCGCGCTCATCGCGCTGGTGCTCTACACGGCGGCGTTCGTCTGCGAGGCGCTGCGCTCCGGAGTGAACGCGGTCCCGGCCGGGCAGGCGGAAGCGGCCCGGTCGCTGGGCCTCACCTTCGGCCAGAACCTCCGGTACGTGGTGCTGCCCCAGTCCTGGAAGGCATCCGTGGTGCCGCTCGGTTCGGTCATCATCGCGATGATCAAGAACTCGGCGCTGGTCGGCTTCTTCGGCGTCGTCGGTGACCTGTCGCAGACCGCCGACCAGCTCACCTCGGCCGGCGGCTACGCCTTCATCCCGGTGGCCATCGGCATCTCCGTCGGCTACCTGATCATGACGGTGCCGCTCGGTGCACTGCTCGACCGGATCGAGAAGCGACAGGCGGTGGCCCGGTGAGCCAGCAGACGACCGTCCTCTACGACGTCCCGGGTCCTCGCCAGCGGCGCGTCACCCTGATCAGCAGCCTGGTCGCCACCGTCCTGGTGCTGGTCGGAGCGTACTTCCTGATCTACCGGCCGCTGGCCGACAAGGGCCAGTTCTCGATGGAACTGTGGGGGCCGCTGGTCGACCCCTCGAACGAGAACTTCCCCCTCGTCTGGGACCGGATCGGCCTCGGCCTGAAGAACACCCTGACCGCCGCCGCGCTGGCCATCGTCGCCTCCCTCGTGGTCGGCACCCTGATCGCCGTGCTGCGGATCCAGCTCAAGAGCCTGACCCGGCGGCGCTTCACCGGGCTGGCCACCCCGCTGGCGTACCCGCTGCGGGGGCTGAGCTGGCTGCTGTCCGCGGTCACCCGGGTCTGCGTCGAGGTGTTCCGGGGCCTGCCCGTGGTCCTCACCATCTTCTTCGTGGCGCGTGGCTTCCCCGAGTTCGGCATCTCGTTCGACAACCTCTGGTACCTGGTCATCGGCCTGACCGTCTACAACTCGGTGGTCATCGCCGAGATCCTCCGCTCCGGCATGGAGGGTCTGCCCGGCGGCCAGGCCGAGGCCGCCGCCGCGATCGGGCTCTCGCCCGCCCAGACCACCCGGATGATCCTGCTGCCGCAGGCGTTCCGGATCATGCTTCCGGCGCTGATCAGCCAGCTCGTCGTGGTGCTCAAGGACACCTCGCTCGGCTTCATCATCAGCTACGAGGAGACGCTCAACATCGGCAAGCAGATCATCGGCGTGCTGGGCAACCCGATCCAGGTGTACGTGGTGATCGCGGTGCTGTTCATCGCGGTGAACTACTCGCTGTCGAAGCTGGCGCAGTACGTCCAGCGCCGGCTCTCCCGGGGCCGCAAGACCGCCGGCACCCCGGCGCAGAACCCGCCGCCCGCGGCACTGATGTCGCAGGCCGAGGGCGCCGGCGGCATCTGAGATCACCTGACCCGACGAAAGGCCGGCCCGGATCCCCGGGCCGGCCTTTCGCATTCCCTGTCGTCAGCGGGCGATCTCGGTGACCCGGGACTCGCGGACCACGGTCACCCGGATCTGACCGGGGTAGGTCAGCTCCTCCTCGATCTGCTTGGCCACGTCCCGGGCCAGCACCGCCGCGCCGATGTCGTCGACGTCCTCCGGCTTGACCATCACCCGGATCTCCCGGCCGGCCTGCATGGCGAAGACCTTCTCCACGCCGAGCTTGCCGGCCGCGATCTCCTCGATCCGCTCCAGCCGCTTGACGTACGCCTCCAGGCTCTCCCGCCGCGCCCCCGGCCGCCCGCCCGAGCAGGCGTCCGAGGCCTGGGTGAGCACCGCCTCGATGGTCTGCGGCGGCACCTCGTTGTGGTGCGCCTCGATGGCGTGCACCACGTCCTCGCTCTCCCCGTACTTGCGGGCCAGGTCGGCGCCGATGATCGCGTGGCTGCCCTCCACCTCGTGGGTGAGCGCCTTGCCGATGTCGTGCAGGAACGCGCAGCGCTTGATCGTCGGCACGTCCAGCCGCAGCTCGGCGGCCATGATCCCGGCGATGTGCGCGGTCTCCACCAGGTGCTTGAGCACGTTCTGCCCGTACGACGTCCGGTAGCGCAGCCGACCCAGCAGGGTGACCAGCTCCGGGTGGATCTCGGTGATGCCGACCTCGACCAGGGCGTCCTCGGCGGCCCGGTGGCAGAGCTCCTCCACCTCGTGCCGGGCGAGGTCGTAGACCTCCTCGATCCGGTGCGGGTGGATCCGGCCGTCGAGCACCAGCTTCTCCAGGGTGAGCCGGCCGACCTCCCGGCGCACCGGGTCGAAGCAGGAGAGCAGGACCGCCTCGGGGGTGTCGTCGATGATCAGGTTGACCCCGGTGACCGACTCGAAGGCGCGGATGTTGCGTCCCTCCCGGCCGATGATCCGCCCCTTCATCTCGTCCCCGGGCAGGTGCAGGACGCTGACCACGCTCTCCGCGGTCTGCTCGCTGGCCACCCGCTGGATGGCGTCGACCACGATGTGCCGGGCCCGCTGCTCGGCGGTGCCACGGGCGTCGGCCTCGATCTCCCGGACCAGCAGCGCGGCCTCCCGCTTGGCCTGCCCCTCGATCGACTCGACCAGCTCGGCCCGGGCCGTGTCGGCGGTCAGGCCCGCCACCCGCTCCAGCTCGCGGCGGCGCTGCTCCTCGGCCTCGGCGAGCGCCCGCTCCCGCTCCACCAGGGCGGCCTCCCGGGCGGCGAGTGCGGCGCTCGCGGCGGTGAGCTGCCGCTCCCGCTCGGCGAGCCGCTCCACCTCCTCGGTGTGCAGCCGTTCCCGCTCGTCCATCCGGGCCGCCCGCCGCTCGACCTCGGCGGCCTGCTCACGGGTGGTCGCGGCGAGCACCGCCACCTCCCGCTCGCCGCTGCGCCGGGCGGCGGCGCGGAGCTGGTCGGCGTCCGCCTCGGCCTGCTTGTGCGCCCGCTCCAGCACCGTGTCGGCCTCGGCCCGGGCGTCGTCGAGCACCCGCCGGGCCTCGGCCCGGGCCGCCTTCGCCTCGGCCTTGGCGGCGGCCGCCTCGGCACGGGCCGCGGCGGCGGCCGACTTCGCCACGTCGATGGTGCTGTTCGCCTCGTCGGCGGCGCTGCGCAGGGCCGCCAGGGACTGCTCCTGGCGGTCCTTCTCGGCGATGAAAGCCGGGTCCTCGGGTGCGGGCGCGAGACTGAGCCGGCGCATGGCGCGCACACCGAACAGGACGGCGCCCACCACCACCACGACGAGCAGCAGCACCACCGCGAGGATGACGACGTCGAAGGCGCTCATGCGGCCGCTCCGGGCCGGCGCGCGCCCACTCCGACCAGGGCCGGCGCGCCGACGCCGATCAGGGCCGGCCGACCTGCTCCGACCAGGGCCGGCCCACCTGCTCCGATCGGGGCCGGCCCACCTGCTTCGATCGGGGCCGGCCTACCTGCTCCGATCGGGTGCCGTAGATCGGCAGCCAGCGCACCCCGAACTCGGTCCGGGCCGTCGCCCGGCGAGGAGCGGCCGGCGGCGTGTGGAAGACCGCCGGTGAACCTCTGCCGCCCCGCCATGGCTGCCTCCCCTGAACGTCGGCACCGCAGGCGGCGTGCGGACGGCACGCACCTGCGGCTCTGGACGCCCGACCGGAGCGGCTGGCTGTGGGTAGCTTCCGTCGGCGGTGCCCACCTCGGGGCATCGCCGGCGGCCGGTTGCAGTTGTCGGTCGGCCCCGGACCGGTCGTCCGGAGCTTGCCGTCAAGGGCCGGTGAAGCTGGCCAAAGTGATGCTGTTCTGTTACGCGATCTATGTTGTGCGCTTAGCCTGCGCTGGTCGGGCAAAGTGAGCCTGTATGGCGAGGCTAGGTCTCCAGGGGCCGTTCGGTCAAGAACTCATGATCAAACCACCCGGACGGAGAGAAGTTGTGACGTCACGCAGCGGTGTCCAGATGCCGGACACGGCCGGACAAACCTCGCCGGTCCCGGCCTCCCCGGTCACGTTCCCGACCTGCTCAGGGGCCGCAAGGCGACCGTTCTCGGCACCTGCCGAGGTGACCTCGCGCCGGCTCCGGCGGGCTCACCACTTCCCGCAAGAGTGATTCGCGTTTCACCGGCTATCCGGATCTCCGCCGAGGGTGGGCGCGGCATCCGCCGGCGCTCTTCCGCCGCCTCGCGACCTGATGTCGTGACCGACTCACCGCGCCCGCGCTCCGCTCCGGGCGCCGACATGACCAGATCTTGGCGAGTTTCCGTTCGGGGCGAACGGTAACTCGCCAAGATCTCGCCGCGCATCGAGAGGCGGAGGAGCGGCAGGGCAGGAATGGCGACAGAGCGACGCCCCAAAGCGCTGCTTCCGCGTCACCGACCCGGCGCTCGCGCAACCGCCGGCTTAGCGGGCGCACGACCGCCAGCCAGCGGGCGCACGGTTACCGACCCAGCGGACGCACGGTTACCGGCCCAACGGGCGCACGGTTACCGGCCCAACGGGCGCACGGTTACCGGCCCAGCAGGCGCACAGTCACCGGCCCAGCGAGCGCACGGGTACCAACCCAGCGAGCGCACGGTTACCAGCCCAGCGGGCGCACGGTTGCCGGCTCAGTGGGCGCCGAGGACTCGGGCCGCCGTCACGAGCGCCACGTTGTCCGGGGCCACGGTGCCGTCCGGCAGGAGCAGGGTGTCCTCCAGGCCGATCCGGGTGTGCAGGCCGCGGCGGACGGCCTCGGCGAGCACCGGCCAGGTCGCCGGGCCCTCGCCGTGCAGCAGCACGGGCGGGCGGTCGGCGGGCAGCGCGGCCAGGATGGCGGTGGCGTCGGCGAGGGCCACGTCGAGCTCCTCGGCCAGGCACTCGACGAGGACCCGCCCGGTCGGCGCCGGCCAGCGGCGCCAGGCCTCGACCGCGGCCACCGTCCACAGGCCGGCCTCGACCATGACGTCCCGCTCGTGCAGGGCGGCCGCGACGGCCGCCGCGCCGGGTTCGTGGGCGTTGACGGAGGCGAAGTCGGGCAGCACCGTCCAGGCGCGTACGGCGGCGACCCGGTCGGCGGGCTCGGGGGCGATCCAGGCGCCGGTGCTCACCCCGACGGGCAGGCCGGGCCGGGCCGCCCGGATCGCGGTGACCGCCGCCGCGATCACGCCCGGGTCGAGCGACTCGGCGCCGCCGGCGTCGCGCGGGTGCACGTGCACGGCCGCCGCCCCGGCCGCCGCGCACCGGACCGCCTCGGCAGCCAACTCGTCCGGCGTTACCGGCACGGCGGGGTGCTCCCGCCTGCCCCGTCCCCCGTTCAGACAGGCCTTCAACACGGCCGCACACCTCCCCAGGAGTCGATCATGAAGTTGTTGCGCCGACACGCCACCGCGCCGGGCACCAATTCATGATCACCAGGGCGGGCGGGTCAGTCGAGGGGGCGGGAGGCCGGGTCGAGGTCGTGCTCGGCGTCGGCGAGGGCGTCGGCGTCGATGTGCTCGGCGAACTCGGCCGCCTCGGCGCTCTGCGCGGCCAGCGCGTCCTTGACGGCCCGGATGGCCACGCCGGCCGGGTAGCCCTTGCGGGCCAGCATGCCGACCAGGCGACGGAACACCGCGTCGGGCGCGCCCCGGGTCACGCGCAGCTTCCGCTCCACCAGGGCCCGGGCGGTCTCCGCCTCGGTCTCCTCGTCGAGCTCGTCGAGAGCCTCGCTGGCCACCTCACCGTCGACGCCGCGCTGGCGCAGCTCGTTGGCGAGCGCCCGGCGGGCCAGCCCGCGACCGTTGTGGCGACTGCTCACCCAGGCGCGGGCGAAGGCGGCGTCGTCGACGAGGCCGACCTCGTCGTAGCGGTCGAGGACCTGGTCGGCGACCTCCTCGGAGATGCCCCGCTTCGCCAGGGCGCCGGCCAGCTCGGCACGGGTGCGCGGCCGGACCGCGAGCTGCCGAAGGCAGATCTCCCGGGCCACCTCGGCCTCGTCGCGGGGCGGCGCCGGGGTCGCCCCGGCATCGGGCTCCTCGGACCGGCCCCGGCGGCCACGGCGCGGCCGGGGTGGACTGGTGGCGTCACCCGTGCGGGGCGGGCTGGCATCCCAGCCCCGCCCCGTACGGGCGCGTCGTCCTGCCACGGGTCAGCCGGGGATCAGAAGTCGACCGGCGGCAGCTCCGGGCCGCCGGCGGCGTCGCCCGCGCCGGTGCCGACGCCGAGCTTCTCCAGGATCTTCTTCTCGATCTCGGCCGCCACGTCCGGGTTCTCCCGGAGGAACTCGCGGGCCTTCTCCTTGCCCTGGCCGAGCTGGTCGCCGTCGTAGGTGTACCAGGCGCCGGACTTGCGGATGATCGCCTGCTCCACGCCGACGTCGATCAGCGAGCCCTCGCGGGAGATGCCCTTGCCGTACATGATGTCGAACTCGGCCTGCTTGAACGGCGCGGCGACCTTGTTCTTCACGACCTTGACGCGGGTGCGGTTGCCGACCACGTCGGTGCCGTCCTTGAGGCTCTCGATGCGGCGCACGTCGAGCCGGACCGAGGCGTAGAACTTGAGCGCCCGACCACCGGTAGTGGTCTCCGGGCTGCCGAACATCACGCCGATCTTCTCGCGGAGCTGGTTGATGAAGATCGCCGTGGTGCCGGTGTTGTTGAGCACGCCGGTGATCTTCCGGAGCGCCTGGCTCATGAGCCGGGCCTGCAGACCCACGTGGCTGTCGCCCATCTCGCCCTCGATCTCGGCGCGCGGCACCAGGGCCGCGACCGAGTCGATCACGATGATGTCGATCGCGCCGGAGCGGACCAGCATGTCGGCGATCTCCAGCGCCTGCTCGCCGGTGTCCGGCTGGGAGACCAGCAGGGCGTCGGTGTCGACGCCGAGGGCCTTCGCGTATTCCGGGTCGAGCGCGTGCTCGGCGTCGATGAAGGCGGCGATGCCGCCGGCCCGCTGCGCGTTGGCCACCGCGTGCAGGGCCACCGTGGTCTTACCGCTGGACTCGGGACCGTAGATCTCGACGACCCGGCCGCGGGGCAGGCCGCCCACGCCCAGCGCCACGTCGAGCGCGATGGAACTGGTGGGGATGACCGCCGTCTGGACGACGGGTCGCTCCCCCAGCCGCATCACTGAACCCTTGCCGAACTGCTTGTCGATCTGAGCGAGAGCAAGGTCGAGTGCCTTCTCCCGGTCCGGCCCTGCCGCCATCGTTGCCACCCCTGCCTTCGCCGGCGTCTTCCCTGAGCTTCGCGTCACGCGGACACGCTAGGCGCTGGGTCCGACAGAAAACCAGCCGACGGGCCGCGAGCTGTGGACGAGCACCCCGCTGTGGACAATAGCCGAACAGGTGTACGACTCGACAAGCGACACGCGGAACCGGCGAAAAGGCTGCTCAGCGTAGTCGCGCGGGCACCCGGTCGGGATACGCGGCGACGACCGCGCGCCACACCACGTGTGTCTCCACCCCCGCCGCCAGGGCCTGCTCGATGGTCCGCCCGCCGAGCTGGGACAGCACCTGGTCGCTGGCGATGCTGGTCGCGTAGCCCGGCCCGAACGCCTCCGCCAGCCGCGCCCAGAAGTCGGTCAGCCGCACGTGTCACTCCTCCTCGTCGGGCACCTCGTCCGAGGGACGCCCGAGTTCGTCCGCCGCCCCGACGGGCGCCGGACGCAACGCTAGCGCCACCAGCGGCACCACCGCGATCGCCGCCAGCAGGGTCAGGGTCGGATAACCCACGGCCCGCATGACAAACCCGCTCGCCGCCGCCGCGCCCGCCCCGGCCAGGCCCATGACCAGGTCGGACAGGCCCTGCACGCCGGGCCGGTCGGCGGTGGGCACCGACTCCGACAGCAGGGTCGAGCCGGCCACCATGGTGCCCGACCAGCCCAGCCCGAGCAGGGCCAGACCCACCGAGAGCAGCGGGGTGTGGTGCCCGGCGGTGCCGGCGACCGCGCAGGCGGCCAGCAGCAGGGCCACCCCGCCGAGGATCACCGGGCGCCGGCCCAGCCGGTCGGTGAGCCAGCCGACCAGCGGGGAGAGCGCGTACATGCCGGCGATGTGCAGGCTGAGCACGATGCCGACCACCCGCAGCACGTCCGCGTCGGAGTGCGACTCGCCGAGGCGTACCGGGGTCATCGACATCACGGCGACCATCACGAGGTGGCCCACGGCCACGGCGGCGATGCCGAGGCGGGCGGCGGGCCGCCCGCGTACCGTGCGCCAGGCCGCGACCATGCCCGCGCGACGCCGGGCCGACGACGCCGGTGCGGCGCCCGGGCCGACCGGGGTCTCGGCCGCCGCCAGCCGGCGCGCGGTGAGCAGCGGGTCCGGCCGGAGCAACACCGCGAGTACGGCGGCGGCCAGCACGAACGCGGCGGCGCTGAAGGCGAACGGGCCGGCCAGCGCCGGCAGGCCCCAGCCGCGGGTGGTGGCGTCGGCGAGCGCGGCGAAGTTCGGCGCCGCCACCGCGCCGATGGTGGTGGCCCAGACGACCAGCGAGAGCTGGCGCCCCCGGCGGGCCGGCTCGGCCAGGTCCACGGCCGTGTAGCGGGCCTGGAGGTTGGCCGCGGTCCCGCCCCCGAAGAGCAGCATGCCGACGAAGAGCAGCGGCACCAGGTGCAGCACGGTGGAGACCACCACGAGCACGCCCCCGACCGCCCCGACGAGGTACGCGGTGACGAGCCCCGGCCGCCGCCCCCGGGCCGTCATGATCCGGGTGACCGGAACGGCGAGCAGCGCGGCGCCGACCACCCCGGCGCTCTGCGCCACGCCGGCCAGGGCGGTGCCGGCGACCCGGGCGGCGAGCAGCGCGCCGACCGAGATGCCGATGGTGACGCCGATGCCGCCGATGATCTGGGTGAGGAAGAGCAGCCGGACGGTGCGCCGCTGGATCGGGGCGACGTCGAGCCGGCTCGGGGCCGGCGTGGTCAGGTCGGTGGCCATGGCGGATGCTCCTGGGAGTAAGGGGTGACCCATCCTCCCGCACCCGACCCGGTCGCGGGCACCCGGTTTCGCTAGAGGCCGAGGCCCCGGCCGATGATCTCCTTCATGATCTCGGTGGTGCCGCCGTAGATCGTCTGCACCCGGCTGTCCAGCCAGGCCTTCGCCACCGGGTACTCCAGCATGAAGCCGTAGCCGCCGTGCAGCTGCACGCAGCGGTCGGCGACCCTGTTCTGCAGCTCGGTGGTCCACCACTTGGCCTTCGCCGCGTCGGTCACCGAGAGCCGGCCGGCGTTGAACTCGGCCACGCAGTGGTTGACGAACGTCCGCGCGATGGTGACCTCGGTGTCCAGCTCGGCCAGGAGGAACCGGTTGTGCTGGAACCGCCCGATCGGCCGGCCGAACGCCTCCCGGGAGCGGGCGTAGTCGAGGGTGAGCGCGAGCAGCTTCTCGGCCGCGGCCACCGCGGCGACCGCGATGCTCAGCCGCTCCCGGGGCAGGTTGCCCATCAGGTGGTAGAAGCCGTGGTTCTCGGTGCCGATCAGGTTCTCCGCCGGCACCCGGCAGTCGTCGAAGAACAGCTCGGCGGTGTCGTTGGCCTTCAGGCCGACCTTGGCGAGCCGCCGGCCGCGGCCGAAGCCGGGCGTGCCGGTCTCCACCACGATCAGGCTCACCCCGTGCGCGCCCTGGTCGGGGGCGGTCTTGGCGACGACCACCACGAGGTCGGACAGCTCGCCGTTGGTGATGAACGTCTTCTGCCCGTTGAGCACCCAGCTGTCGCCGTCGCGGACCGCGCTCGTGCGGATGCCGGCCAGGTCGCTGCCCGCGCCCGGCTCGCTCATCGCGATGGCGGTGACCAGGTCGCCGGAGCAGAAGCCCGGGAGCCAGCGCTTGCGCTGGTCGTCGGTGGTCAGCTCGGTCAGGTACGGGGCCACCACGTCGTTGTGCAGCCCGAAGCCCAGCCCGCTGCAGCCGGCCGCGACGATCTCCTCGTCGAGCACCGCGTTGAACCGGAAGTCGCGCTGCCCGCCGCCGCCGTGCTCGGGGTCCACGTCCATGCCGAGCAGCCCGGCCGCGCCCGCCTTGCGCCACACCTCCCGGTCGACGATCCCGTCGGCCTCCCAGCGCTCGTGGTGCGGCACGGCCTCCCGGGCGAGGAACTGCCGGCACAGGTCCCGGAACTCCTGGTGGACGGGCTCGTAGAGATGCTGCTCCATGGCGGCCAGTCTGGCACCGACGACCCGCGCTGCCCAGAGGTGATCCGCGCTCAGCTCCACCGGGTGGCGCCGGTGACCGGGACGAAGCCGGGCGGGTCGTGGAGCGGGCGGCCGGCGCGCCGTGGCACTGGTCCAGCGCCCCCGGGATACGCCAGCATGGCGGGATGAGCACGCTGACCGGAACGCAGATCGCCGACGCCGGCCTGGACGGGTGGACCTATCTGCTCGGCGCCCTGCACACCCGTATCCGTACGCCGGACTTCGCCGCCGGGCTGTCCCTGGTGGACGCCATCGGCGCGGAGGCCGAGCGGCGGGACCACCATCCCGACCTGGATCTGCGCTACACCCACGTCGACGTGCGGCTCTGGTCGCACGACGCGCGCGGCGTCACCGACCGCGACGTCCGGCTGGCCCGGGCCATCTCCGCGCTCGCGGCGGAGGCCGGCCTGTCGCCGGCGCACACCGGTGTGTCCCGGCTCGAACTCGCCCTGGACAGCCCGGACTTCGCCGCCGTGCTGCCGTTCTGGCGGGCGGTGCTGGCCGTCGAGCACCTGGCCGGGCCCGGGTTCGGCGACGAGCTGCGCGATCCGGCCGGCGCGCTGCCCACGGTGTGGTTCCAGGAGTCCGGCCGCGAGGAGCCCCGCCAGCGCTGGCACCCCGACGTGTGGGTGGACCCGGCGGAGGTGGCGCCGCGCATCGAGGCCGCGCTCGCGGCGGGCGGGACGCTGGTCAGCGACGCGGCGGCGCCGCACTTCTGGGTGCTCGCGGACTCCGACGGCAACCGGGTCTGCCTCTGCACCTCGCAGGGGCGCGACTAGCGCAGCGCGCGGGCGGCCACCTTCAGGTCCTTCACGAGGCCGTCGTAGGCGACGTCCTGGTTGTCGGCGCGCAGCACGGCGGAGGGGTGGATGGTGGCCAGCAGCCGGGCCTCCGGCGCGTCGGCGACCGTGCCGGCGCTGTCGACCGGGACCCGGGCGAAGTCCTCCGGGTGCTGGGCGGCGGCCGGCCAGGGCAGCAGCTCGCCGCGTTGCTTCGTCACGCGGAAGGCCGGGCCGAGCAGGGCCTTGGCGGCGGTGGCGCCGAGCACCACCACGATCTCGGGGTGCAGCCGGGCGAACTCGGCGACCAGCCAGGGCCGGCAGGCGGTGATGTGCACCCGGTCGGGCGTCTGGTGGATCCGCCGCTTGCCGCGCAGTTCGAAGCGGAAGTGCTTCACGGCGTTGGTGAGGTAGATGTGGCCGGGGTCGATGCCGGCGTCGTCCACGGCCTTGCGCAGCAGTCGGCCGGCCGGGCCGACGAACGGCAGCCCCTTCTGGTCCTCCATGTCGCCGGGCTGCTCACCGACGAGGACCACCCGGGCGCTCTCGTCGCCGCGGCCGAACACCGTCTGCGAGGCGTCCCGGTAGAGCTCGCAGCCCCGGCAGCCGGTGGCGGCCGCGCGCAGCTCGTCGATGGTGTCCGCCTGCGGCGGGATGAACTCCTGGGCTCCGGGGGCGTTCTCGGTCTCGGCCATGCCAGCTTTATATACCGGTTTCGGCATCGACGCCGGATGCGCCCGGGGCCCGCGTCAGTATCCGGAGCCGCCGCCACCGCCGCGCGAGGCCAGCGCGATCGCGATGATCACCAGGATGATCACGACCGCCGCCACGCCGATCCAGAGACCGGTCCGGGATCCGTTCCTAGCCATGCCACACCTCCCGGCCGCGGTTACCCGCCGGCGGCCCCGCCATGCCGCGGCTCAGGCGGTGAAGCCGGCGGGCGCCGGCCGGACCGCGCGGGCCACGGCGTCGGCGAGCGGGCCGAGGTCGGCCTCGTCGAGCCGGCTGACGGTGATCCGCACGCCGGGCGCGGCGGCGATCCGGTTCAGCGCGCCGGGGGCCACCGACCAGCCGGCGTCCCGCAGGGCGGTGACCGCGACCGTCTCGTCCGGCACCGGCACCCAGACGTTGATGCCGGTCCGCCCGTGCGCGGCGAGCCCGCGCGCCGCGAGGGCGTCGACCAGGCCGTCGCGCCGCCGCTCGTAGCTCTCCGCCGCGCGCCCCACCAGGCCGGCGGTGGCCGGATCCTGCCAGAGCGCCAGGACCAGGCGTTGCAGCACGGTGGAGACCCAGCCGGCGCCCACCCGGGCGCGGCCGGCCACCCGGGCCACGGTGGCCTCGTCGCCGGCGAGCACCGCGAGCCGCAGGTCGGGGCCGTAGGGCTTGCTCACCGACCGGACGAAGGCCCACGCCGGGGTCGCCCCGGCGAGCGGGTGCAGGGGTACGCGGGCCAGCTCGGCGGCGTGGTCGTCCTCGATCAGCAGCAGGTCGGGGCGGCCGGCGAGGAGCGTGCGCAGCTCGGCGGCCCGGCCGGCGGAGACGGCGGCGCCGGTGGGGTTCTGGGCCCGGCTCGTGACGATCAGCGCGCGGGCGCCGGCGGCCAGCGCGGCACCGACCCCCGGCGCGGTGGGGCCCTCGTCGTCCACGGGCACCCCGATGGCGCGCAGCCCGAGCGCGGCGACCAGGTCGAGCAGGTTGGCCCAGCCGGGATCCTCGACGGCCACCGCGTCGCCGGGGCGCAGGTGGGCGGTGAGCAGGCGTTCGATGCCGTCGAGCGCGCCGCCGGTCACGGTGATCTCGTCGGCCGGCACCCCGTCGGCGGCGAGCCGGTCCCGGGCGGCGGCGGCCAGCTCGGGCAGGACGGCGCTGGCCGCGTACCCGACGGGTGCGTGGAACTCGGCGGCGAGCGCGGCCAGGTGCGGGCCGAGCGGCGGCAGCAGCCGGCTGTCGGGATTGCCGGCGGAGACGTCGCGGGCGCCGGGCAGCGGCGGGGGCATCAGCGCGGAGCGGCGGCTCGCCACCGGCGGGCGGGGGCGGACCCGG
Source organism: Micromonospora sp. NPDC005707 (assembly GCF_040631005.1). Classification (NCBI taxonomy): domain Bacteria; kingdom Bacillati; phylum Actinomycetota; class Actinomycetes; order Micromonosporales; family Micromonosporaceae; genus Micromonospora; species Micromonospora sp. NPDC005707. The sequence goes on along the minus strand of NZ_JBEXYR010000006.1, from coordinate 50,232 downwards.
GTGCCGTGCCGGCCGGCGGTGGCGACGAGGCCGCGCTGCCGCAGCTCCTGGTACGCCTTCGCGACGGTGGCCGGGCTGACGCCCAGCTCGGTGGCGAGGGCGCGGACGGCGGGCAGGGCGTCGCCCGGGGCCAGGTCGCCGGCCCGGATGCCGGTTTCCACACTCGCCGAAATCGCCGCCGAGGAGGAGCCGCTGATCTGATAACGTGCTGCCACAGTTCAGAGATTGTACTAGAACGAAGGTGGGATGTCGCATGTACCCCGCGACCGAACGGACGACCGCCACCCGCACCCGCGACCGGATGCACTACGACCGGGAAACCGCCCACGCGCTGCTCGACGAGGCGTACCACTGCGCGCTCGGTTTCACGGTGGACGGCGAGCCGCGCGTCCTGCCCACCCTTGTCGTGCGGGTCGACGACACCCTCTACGTGCACGGCTCCACCGGCAGCCGCCCGCTGCTGGCCGCCCGGGGCGAGGACGGGCTGGCGATCTGCGTCGCGGTCACCCACCTCGACGGGCTGGTCTTCGGCCGCTCCCAGTTCCACCACAGCGCCAACTACCGGTCGCTCGTGGCGCACGGCACCGCCCGGCTGGTCACCGACGAGCGGGAGAAGGCCCGGGTGCTCACCGCGCTCGTGGAGAAGCTGGGCGCCGGGCGCAGCACGGACAGCCGGCCGCCGAACCGCCGGGAACTGGCGGAGACGGCCGTGCTGGCGTTGCCGCTGCGCGAGGTGTCGGTCCGGATCCGGGCCGCCGGGGTGAGCGACGAGCCGGCCGACTACGACCTGCCGTACTGGGCGGGGGTGGTGCCGCTGCGGCTCACCGCCGGCGTGCCCGAGCCGGACGCCGGGGTGACCGCGCCGGTGCCGGCGTACCTGCGGGCGGCCCCGTCGCCCTGGCTGGAGCCGGTGGTGCTGCGCGGCGAGCATGTCGTGCTGGAGCCGCTCGACGAGTCCCACGCCGAGGAGCTGTACGCCGCCCTCGACGACGAGGAGGTCTGGCGGTACGTCGGCAGCCCCCGCCCGGGAAACGTCGCGGAGACGGCCGCCCAGATCCGGGCCGCGCTGGACGCCCACCGGCGCGGGGTGCGGATGCCCTGGGTGCAGCGCTGCGCGGTGACCGGGGCGGTGGTCGGCACCACCTCCTACTACCAGCCCGACGAGGAGCTGCGGACCGTGGAGATCGGCTACACCCAGCTCGGCCGGCCCTGGTGGCGCACCGGGATCAACACCGAGGCCAAGCTGCTGCTGCTCACCCGGGCCTTCGAGGAGCTCGACGCCGTCCGGGTCACCTGGCAGACCAGCTCGCTCAACGAGCGCTCGCAGCGGGCCATCGAACGGCTCGGCGCGACCCGGGAGGGGACGCTGCGGTCCAACCGGCGGCGCGCCGACGGCACCTGGCGGGACTCCGCGCTCTACTCGATGCTCGCCGCGGAGTGGCCAAACGCACAGGTCACGCTGCGGGAACGGCTTCGCCCCGCGGAACCCGTGGCGTCATGATGACCGGCGTGCTGGGGATCACCGACATCTGGACGTACGTGCTGGGCACCGTGGCGATCGTGCTGCTGCCCGGGCCGAACTCGCTCTTCGTGCTGTCCACGGCCGCCCGCCGCGGGGTCGGGGCGGGCTACCGGGCCGCCGGGGGCGTGTTCGTCGGCGACTCGGTGCTGATGATCCTCTCCGCCGCCGGGGTGGCGTCGCTGCTCCGGGCGTACCCGGCGCTCTTCCTCGTGATCAAGTACGCCGGCGCCGCGTACCTCGGGTGGTTGGGGTTGACCATGCTGCGCGGCGCCTGGCGGCGCTGGCGCGACCGCAACGACCCCGCGGCGCCGCGGCTGATCGACGCGGCGGAGCCGGCGGCGGTGCGCGACCCGTTCCGGCGGGCGCTGGTGATCAGCCTGCTCAACCCCAAGGCGATCCTCTTCTTCATCTCCTTCTTCATCCAGTTCGTCGACCCCGGCTACGCCTGGCCGGCGCTGTCGTTCCTGCTGCTCGGCCTGATCGCGCAGGTGACCAGCGCGCTCTACCTGACCGCGCTGATCCTCACCGGCACCTTCCTGGCCGCCCAGTTCCACCGCCGGCGGCGGCTCGCGGCGACCGGGACCACGGCCATCGCGGTGCTCTTCCTCGGCTTCAGCCTGAAGCTCGCCACCGCCTCGGTCTGACCCGGCCTCCCCGGGCGGCCCACCCCGGCCGCGGCCGGCCTCAGGTGCCGTCGCTGCCTCCACCGCCGCCCACACCCGCGCCGCCGGCCGTGCCGCCGAGGCCGTAGCCGGGGGCGACCGGCTCGTCCGGCGGGCGGCTGACGTGCGCGGACTCGCGGATCATGGCGGACCAGTCGGCGGGGGCGGCGGCCGCCGCGTGCCGGTCGATGGCGTGCCGCAGCCAGCCGTCCACGGTGGCGACCCAGTCCCGCCGGTCGGCGCCCGCGTGCCAGACCCGGAACCGGCTGATGCTCTGGTGGGTCACCCCGGCCAGGGAGAGCCGGCGGTCCATCCAGAGCAGCACCTCCAGCCCCGCCGCGTTGGTCACGAAGATCACCTCCAGTTCGGTGATCGGGCCGGCGTAGAGGGGGGCCACCCAGAACCCCAGCCGCTGGTGGAGCGGGAGCGCCTGCTCCACCCCGGGCAACCGCCCGTGCTGGAGCCCGGCCTGCCGCATGAGGAAGCCCAGGGTGTCCAGCGCGGCGAGAATGTGCTGCTGGGTGGGCAGCGGGTGGACGAGGACCGGCACCATGGCGCCCTGGTCCAGGTCCGGGTCGACGGACACCTCGGTACGCAACCCGGTGCGCAGGCTCATCAGCGGCACCCCGCCGAACATGGTCACCGGGGTCTCCCAGGGCAGCGGCATCGCGAAGTCGACCGCCCGCCGCCGACCGGCCGGCACCACGAACCGGCCGGCGATCGGCACCTGGTGGTACTGCAGCAGCCGGTAGGGCGCGTCAGGATCCTCCGGCTCGACCTGCGCCACCAGCCCGAGCCGGATGTGCCGGACGGCGACGTCGGCGCCGCCGGCGGACAGGGTGACCCGGCCGGGGAGGCGCAGGCCGGGGCGGGTGCTCGGGTTGGGCAGCGTGGTGCTCACCGACAGCCCGGTCCACACGGACTCCGACGACACCCCGGTCACCCGCATGCAGCGGGCTTTCCCACCGCCCGCTCCCCCATGCGCCGCCCGCGGCGCACGGTGTGGGTGCGCCTGTTGTCGCTGGAGCGACAACAGACGCACCCGGAGCGGTCGGAGAACCGCGTCAGCGCATGCGGCGGCCGCGCGGCACCGGGTCGGTCTCGTCGTCGAACTCGCCGATGACCTCCTCGAGGAGGTCCTCCAGCGCGACGAAGCCGATCGGCCGGGTCGGGCCGCCGCCGTTGCGGACCAGCGCCAGCTGGGCCTGCCGGCCCCGCATGGCCGCCACCGCCTCGGTGACCGACGCCTCGCCGGGCAGGGTGAACGCCGGGGTCATCAGCTCCTCGGCGGTCGCCGGCCGGCCGGTGGTGACCGCGCGGACCGCCTCGCGGACGTGGACCAGACCACAGACCTCGCCGCCGGTGTCGACCACGGCGAGCCGGGACCGGCCGCTGTCGCGGGAGACGTGCTCGATCCGCTCGGCGGTGTCGTCCCGGCGCACCGTGACGATGCGGTCGAACGGCTCCATCACCTGCGCCACCCGCGTGCCCTGCAGCTCCAGCATGCTGGTCAGCAGCTGGTGCTGCTCGGCGCCGAGCAGCCCGTGCTCGCGGGACTGCTCCAGCAGGATGCGCAGCTCGTCCGGGCCGTGCACCTGGGCGAGCTGGTCCTGCTGGCGTACGCCGACCAGCCGCAGCACGGCGTTCGCGAGGGCGTTCAGCGCGGACAGCACCGGGCGGGCCACCCGGGCGAAGGCCCGGAACGGCAGCGCCAGCAGCATGGCTGAGCGCTCCGCGTCGGTGATCGCCCAGGACTTCGGGGCCATCTCGCCGACCACCAGGTGCAGGAAGGTCACCAGGGCCAGGGCGAACAGCAGCCCGACCAGGTGGCTGACCGCGTCCGGCAGCCCGACCGCGTGCAGCAGCGGGCTGAGCAGGTGCTCGATGGCCGGCTCGGCCAGCGCGCCGAGGCCCAGGGTGCACAGGGTGATGCCGAGCTGGGCGCCGGCCAGCATGAGGCTCAGCTCGCGGACGCCGTCCAGCGCCGCGCGGGCCGCCCGGCCGCCGCCGGCCGCCGACTGCTCCAGGCGGTACCGCTTGGCGGCCACCAGCGCGAACTCGGCCGCCACGAAGAAGCCGTTGAGCGCCAGGAGCACCACGGAGAAGAAGAGCGCGAAACCGGGACTCATGCCGCCTCCTCCCCCTGTGCGCCGGCCGTCGTGCGGAGCCGGACGGAGTCGGCCACGTGCCGGTCCACGGCGAGCACCTCGACCAGGGCCCGCGGCTCGTCCGGCTCGTCGCCGTCGACGGCGAGCGCGATCTCCAGGCGGTCGCCGACCTCGGGCACCCGGCCCAGCTCGCGCATGACCAGGCCGGAGAGCGTGTCGTACTCGGGCGCCTCGGGCAGCGCGATGCCGGTGCTGTCGGCGACCTCGTCGATCCGCCAGCGGGCCGGCACCACCCAGGAGCCGTCCTCCTGCCGGGCGGGGGCCCGCTCCGGCGGATCGTCCTCGTCGCGGATCGGCCCGACCAGCTCCTCCGCGAGGTCCTCCAGCGTGATCACGCCGGCGAAGCCGCCGTACTCGTCGACCACGCAGGCGAGCTGGCGGTGCCCGACCCGGAGCCGGTCCAGCACCGTCGGCAACGGCAGCGTCTCCGGCACCAGCAACGGGGGTACGGCCACCGCGGCGACCCGGGTCGTCGCCCGCTCGGCCGGCGGCACCCCGAGCACGTCGGCGATGCCGATCACGCCGACCAGGTCGTCGACGCCCTCGGCGCCGCTCACCGGGAACCGGGAGTGGCCGGTGTCGAGCAGCTCGACGACCCGGCTGACCGGCTCGTCGGCCCGTACGGTGTGCACGTCGACCCGGGGGACCATGGCCTCCCCGGCGGTGAGCTCCCGGAAGTCGAGCCCCCGGTCGAGCAGGTCGGACATCTCGGCGTCGAGGTGCCCCTCCTCCCGGGACTCGGCGATGATCTGCTCCAGGTCCTCCGGGGTGGCCCCGCTGGGCAGCTCCTCGATCGGCTCGATGCCGACCCGCCGGAGCAGCCGCACGGCGGCCCGGTCGAAGAGGGTGATCACCGGTCCGGCGATCCGCAGGTACATGAGGGTGGACGGGGCGAGTGCCCGGGCGAGGGGCTCGGCGCGGGCGATGGCCAGGTTCTTCGGGGCCAGCTCGCCGAGCACCATCTGCACGACGGTGGCGACGAGCAGGGCGAGCACCACCGACAGCGGCAGCGCCACCGCGTCCGAGACGCCGGCCAGGCCGAGCAGGTCGGCCAGCCCGGCGCCCAGGTACGGCTCGGCGGCGTAACCGACCAGCAGGGCGGTCACGGTGATGCCGAGCTGGGCGCCGGAGAGCATGAAGGAGAGCCGGCCGGTCACCTCCAGGGCCCGGGCGGCGGCACGGTCGCCACCGTCGGCGAGCTGCTTGAGCTTGCCCCGGTCCACGGCGACGTAACCGAACTCCTGGGCCACGAAGTAACCGGTGGCGGCGGTGAGCACGATGATGAGGACGAGTCCGACGAGGATCAGCACGGGAGGGTCAGGGCTCCCGGGGCCGTCGGGTCCAGAGGTTGCCGGGCACGACCCGGCTGGCTACTGCTGCCCTCCTGGGCAGAGGAGTCGATCATGCCGCCATTTTATCGGCGGCGGCTGGACGTTCGCTGAGGGTGCCGGAAGCCTCCCCGCTGTCCGGTTCACCGACCGGACAGCTCGTCGGCGTCGAGCAGCTTCGGTTCGAACCGCCCGGAACGGTAGGCGGCCCGCCCGATCATCTGCGCGGAGACCGGCGCGGTGGCCAGCTGGAAGACCGCCACCAACGCGATCATGCCGAGATCCGACGGCGTACGCAGGCGCAGCGCGAGGCCGACGAGGAGCAGCAGCACGCCGAGCACCTGCGGCTTGGTGGCGGCGTGCATCCGGTCCAGCACGTCCGGGAAGCGCAGCACACCGATCCCGGCGACCAGGCTGAGCAGCGCCCCGGCCAGCAGGCACGCCCCACCGAGCCAGTCGGCGACCGCGCTCACGCTGTGCCTCCTTCCGTTCGCGACTGCGGGGCTCGCAACCCCGGCTCACTCCTCGCGCTCACACTTCCTCCCGGACCGCGAAGCGGACCAGGGACACCGAGCCGACGAAGCCGAGCAGGGAGAGCACCACGAGCACGGGCAGGGTGGTGGCGTGCCCGTTCACCGCCGCCTCCGCGCCCACCGCGCCGAGCATGGCGGAGAGCAGCAGGTCGGCGGCGACGACCCGGTCGAGCAGGGACGGGCCGCGGTAGATCCGGGCCAGGGCGAGCAGCGCGGTGACCGAGAGCAGCACGGTCAGCGCGAGGGCGAGCAGCGCGGTCACGGATGGTTCCTCCGATCGACGGGTTCGAGGCTGAGCTGGCGTACCTCCGCGGGGGAGCCGACGGCGCGGACGATGCGCCGCTCGACGGCGAGGACCCGCTCCCGGCTCGCGGTCAGGTCCTCCGGGCCGCGGACGTCGAGCACGTGCACGTAGAGCACCCCGCGGTCGCGGTTCACGTCGAGGATCAGGGTGCCCGGCACCAGGGAGATCACCTCGGCGGTCAGCGCCAGGTTGAGGTCGGTGCGCACCCGCAGCGGCACCGCGATGATCGCGCTGCGCGGGACGTAGCCGGGGCGCAGCGCGACGGCGGCGACGTGCAGGCTCGCGGTGATCAGTTCGCTGACGAAGGTGACCGCGAGGACCAGCAGCGCGCCGGGGCGCAGCCGCCCGCCGAAGGTGACCGGCGGGAGCGGGAAGAAGAGCAGCACGGCCGCGCCGACCAGCAGGCCGGCGAGCAGGTTGCCCCAGGACAGGTCGCCCCAGAGCAGCACCCAGATGGCGACCAGCCAGCCGAGCGCCACGGCCTGGTCGCGCCGCCGCCCGCCCCGGCCCACGGCGGGCACGGGGGCATCGGGCGCCAGGTCGTCCGGGCCACCCGGCGGTTCCCCGCCGCCGGCCGCCCGGCCCGGGGGCACGTTGTCGGTCACGGCAGGACCGCCCGGACGTACGGGGTGCGCTGGCGCAGGTCGGTCGCGGCGTCCGCGGTGACCTGGAACAGCGGCCCGGCGGCCAGCGTGAGCACCAGGCCGAGCAGCACCAGGGCGGCGGTGGCCCCGACCATCAGCCCGGGCAGGCGGACCGGCGGGCCGGCGCTGGCCACCCGGGGCGCCCGCCAGAACGCGATGTTCCACACCCGGGAGGCGGCGTAGAGGGTGAGCAGGCTGGTCAGCGTGCCCGCACCGACGACCACGGCGGGCAGCGGCCCGCCGGCCGCCACGCCGGCCTGGAGCAGGCCGAGCTTGCCGAGGAACCCGGAGAACGGCGGGATGCCGGCCAGGTTCATGGCCGGGACGAAGAAGAGCACGGCGAGCAGCGGGGCGATCCGCGCCAGCCCGCCGAGCCGGCGCAGGTCGGTGCTGCCGGCGCGCTCCTCGACCAGGCCGGCGACCAGGAAGAGGGTGGTCTGGATGGTGATGTGGTGCACCACGTAGAAGATCGCCCCGGCCAGGCCCGCCACGGTGCTCAACGCCACCCCGAAGATCATGTAGCCGATGTGGCTGACCAGGGTGAAGGAGAAGATCCGCTTCATGTCGGACTGGGCCGCCGCGCCGAGGATGCCGACCACCATGGTCAGCCCGGCCACCACCATGAGCAGGGTGGACACCTGGCCGCCGGGGAAGAGCAACGTCTCGGTGCGGATGATCGCGTACACGCCGACCTTGGTGAGCAGGCCGGCGAAGACCGCGGTGACCGGGGCGGGCGCGGTCGGGTAGCTGTCCGGCAGCCAGGCGGAGACCGGGAACACGGCCGCCTTGATGCCGAAGGCGAGCAGCAGGGTGAGCTGCAACGCCAGGCGAACGCCGGAGGGCAGGGCGTCCAGCCGGCCGGCGAGCTGCGCCATGTTGAGGGTGCCGGTGGCCGCGTACACGAGCCCCACGGCGGCCAGGAAGATCATCGACGACAGGACGCTGACCACCACGTACGTCGAGCCGGTCCGGATCCGGACCTCCGTGCCGCCGAGGGTGATCAGCACGAAGCTCGCGGCCAGCAGGATCTCGAAGCCCACGAACAGGTTGAACAGGTCCCCGGCCAGGAAGGCGTTGGTGACGCCGGCGGTCAGCACCAGGTAGGTGGGGTGGTAGATGCTCACCGGCGCGGTCTCGCCGGACTCGCCCCGCCCCTGGCCGATCGAGTAGAGCAGCACGCAGAGGGTGACCGCCGACGAGACCACCAGCATGAGCGCGGCCAACTGGTCGGCGACCAGCACGATGCCGACCGGCGGCGGCCAGCCGCCCACCTGGACCACCACCGGCCCGTGCCGGTACGCCTCGACCAGCAGCACCACCGCCACCAGCAGGGTCGTGGTCAGCCCGATGACGCTGACCGACCGCTGCAACCGCGGCCGGTTGGTGAGGATCAGGGTGAGCGCCGCGCCGAGCAGCGGCACCACCACCGGCAGCGGCACCAGGGCGGTCACGGGCGGGTCCCCGTTCGCGCCCGGCGGGCCCGCCCGCTCACCGCTCGTCCCTCCGCCGGCGCAGGCGGCGCAGCGCCGGCTCCGGGTCCACCTGCTCCGGATCGTTGCCCGGCCCCTCGCCGCCGAGGTCCGCCGTGGACACCTCGTTGCGCTCGGCGAGCCGGACGACCTGCCGGTCCTCCAGGTCGTCCTGCACCTCGTCGTCGCCGGACAGGTACCAGCTCCGGTAGGCGACGGCGAGCAGGAACGCGGTCAGCCCGAACGTGATCACGATGGCGGTGAGCACCATGGCCTGCGGCAGCGCGTCGCTCATCCCGGCGGTCGGCGCGGTGCCGACCAGCGGCGCGGCCCCGGACCGCCCGCCGAGCAGGATGAGCAGGTTCACCCCGTTGCCGAGCAGGATGACGCCGAGCAGGATCCGGGTGAGGCTCCGCTCCAGCAGCAGGGTGACCCCGGCCGCCACGAGCACGCCGACGGCGATCACCAGCACCAGGGTCGGCCCGGCGGCGCCCCGGGTCACGGCGACGCCCCTGTTCGCGACTGCAGGGCTCGCAGAACCGGCTCACTCCTCGCCCTCACGAGCTCTCCCCCTCGCGCTGCACGGCCAGCCCACGGGCCGGTTCGCCGGCCGCCTCGACGTGCCGGTCCACCTCGGCGCCGAGGCTGCGCAGGATGTCCAGCATCAGCCCGACCACGATGAGATAGACGCCGATGTCGAAGAACAGCGACGTGACCAGGTAGAAGTGGCCGACCAGCGGCAGCCAGAGATTGACCTTCACGCTCTCCAGCACCTGGCCGGCGAGGAGCAGCCCGAGCGCGCCGCCACCGACCGAGACGGCCAGGCCCGCGCCCAGCACGGTGCCGGCGCCGACCGGCGCCGCCTCGGCCAGCTCGTACCGGCCGCCGGCCAGGTAGCGGACGGTCAGCGCCAGGCCGGCCACCAGGCCGCCGGAGAATCCGCCGCCCGGGGAGTTGTGCCCGGAGAAGAGCAGGAACAGCGAGAACAGCAGCACCGTGTGGAAGATCAGCCGGGTGACCACCTCGAAGACGATCGAGCGGCGGCGCTCGTGCAGGGTCGCGCCGCCGCGCAGCCAGACCGTCCGCCGCTCCCGGAGCGACCGGACCGGGCGGAGGCGACGCGGCCGGGGCCCGGTGCGGGAGCGCTCGAAGATCAGGCTGGCCACCCCGGTCGCGGTCACCACGAGCACCGCGATCTCCCCCATGGTGTCCCAGGCCCGGATGTCCACAAGGGTCACGTTGACCACGTTGCGGCCGTAGCCCTGCGCCACCGCCAGGTCGGGGTACGCCGCCGAGATCGACGGCTCACGCCGCGCGCCGGCCGCGGCCAGCGCCAGCCCCGCCATGACCAGCCCGGCGGCCGCGCCGATGCCCCGGCGTACCCAGCGGCTGCGGCGCAGCGGGCGGGCCGAGAAGCGTTCCGGCAGCCGGCGCAGCACCAGCACGAACACGGCGATGGTGGCGGTCTCCACGAGGAACTGGGTCAGTGCCACGTCGGGCGCGCCGTAGAGGACGAACATCATCGCGGTGCCGTAGCCGGTGACGCCGACCAGCAGCATGGCGGTGAGCCGGCGCCGGGCGCCCACGGCGAGCAGCGCCGCCACCGCGATCACCACGCAGACCACGAGCTGCGTCGGGTTGTCCCAGACGGCGATCCCGGTGCGCCAGGGCCGGGTGGCCAGCATCGCGCCGCCCGGCACCAGCACCAGGACGACCAGCACGGTGCCGAGGTACTGCGGCAGGGCGCCGCGCTGGGTCGCGCCGGTGACCTGGATGGCGAACAGGTCGAACCGGTGGGTGATCCACTCGTACCCCTGGTTGCCGCCGACCGGCGCGCGCAGCCGGGTCAGCGCGGGCGCGAGCGGGCCGCGGACCAGGTGCAGCACCACCCCGCCGGCGAGCACCACGGCGGACAGGCCGAGCGCCGCGGTCGGTCCGTGCCAGAGCGCCAGTTTCTCCTCGACCGGGCCGAACAGCTCCGCGTACGGGCGCAGCAGGCCGCCCAGCCAGCCGGCGGCCGGGCCGGCGGCGAACCCGACCACGGCGAGCAGGGCCGGGGGTACGAGCATCGCGGCGGGCGGGCGCTCCACGTCGGTGACCGGCACGCCCGGCCTTGACGCGAACGCGCCCCAGAGGAACCGGATGCTGTACGCGACGGTCAGCGCGCTGCCGACCACCAGCACGGCGAGCACCACCGGCCGCCCGGTGAACGCCCCGAGCACCGCCTCCTTCGCCACGAAGCCGAACAGCGGCGGCACGCCGGCCATCGAGGCGGCGGCCAGCGTGGCGACCGTGGCGAGCACCGGGGCGCTCCGTCCCACGCCGGACAGGTCGCGCAGGTCCCGGCTGCCGGCGCTGTGGTCGAGGATGCCGACGACGAGGAACAGCGCCGCCTTGAACAGCGCGTGCGCCAGCAGCATGGCGACGCCGGCGAGGGCCGCCTTCGGGGTGCCCACGCCGAGCACCACGGTGAGCAGGCCGAGCTGGCTGACCGTCCCGTACGCCAGCAGCAGCTTCAGGTCGGTCTGCCGCAGCGCGGCCCAGCCCCCGGCGACCAGGGTGACGAGCCCGGCGACCACGGTGACCGGCCGCCACGGCCCGGCCGGCGCGAGCGCCGGGCCGAGCAGCCCGATGAGGAACACCCCGGCCTTCACCATGGCCGCCGCGTGCAGGTAGGCGCTGACCGGGGTGGGCGCCGCCATCGCCACGGGCAGCCACGAGGTGAACGGGAAGACCGCGGACTTCGCGAGGGCGCCGGTGAGGACGAGCAGCACCGCGACCACCAGGTAGCCGCCGCCGGGCAGCGGCGCGGCCGTCACCACCGACCAGCGGTAGCTGCCGACGTGGTGGCCGAGCAGCAGGAAGCCGACCAGCATGGCGAGCCCGCCGAGGGTGGTGACGGTCAGCGCCTGGGCGGCGGCCCACCGGCTGGACCGGCGCTCGGTGCTGTGGCCGATCAGCAGGTAGGAGAAGACCGTGGTCAGCTCCCAGAAGACGTAGAGCAGCAACAGGTCGTCCGAGACGACCAGGCCGAGCATCGCCCCGGCGAAGGCGACCATGACGGCCGCGAACCGGGCCAGGCCCGCCGAGCCGGCATGGAAGTAGCGGGCGGAATAGACCAGCACCAGCGCGCCGACGCCGCCGACCAGCAGCAGCATGAGCCAGGACAGCGTGGTGACCCGCAGCGCCACGTCGAGCTGGAGCTCCGGGACCCACGGGTACGTCTCCACGACCGGCCCGCCCGCGCGGACCGCCCCGGTGTGCGCCACCGCCCAGCCGAAGGTGGCGGCCGGGGCGAGCGCGAGCAGCAGGCAGGCGCGGGGGCCCCACCGGCGGACCAGCAGCGGGGCGGACAGGGCCGCCACCAGGTGCAGGATCAGCAGGACGAGCACGCGCACTCCCGGTCGAGGTGACAGCGCGCCGAGGCACGCTGCGGCCACGACCGATCAGACGCCACATTCCCGCCCGACCGGGCGGTTTTCGGGAAACCGGCCCGGCGGCTGGCGCCCCGGTCAGCGCAGGGCGGGGTCGGGGGCGGAGCGGTCCCGGCGGGGCGTCTCCACGAGCAGGTCGGGGCGGCCGAGCTGGCGGACCGCCTTGTTGACGACCCGCTGGGCGGCGGCCAGGGAGCGCACCGGCAGCAGCTTGCCGCGGCTCTCCCGCCGCAGGACGAAGTAGTGCACGGCGGCGCGGACGAGCCCCCGGTCGGCGGCGCTGGAGTGGGCGGTGGCGACGACCAGCTCGCGCAGGCAGCGGGCCAGGTCCTCGGCCAGCTCCAGCTCGGGGCCGTGCAGGCCGGTGCGCAGGGTGGCGAGGTGACTGTCGACCTTGCGGATGAGCACGTCGGTGCCGGACCCGGACCCTCGCCCCTGCACCGTCATCCAAGCCCTCCACCCCACGCTGCGTTGCGAGTGAAGTTACTTTATGTTGCGCGCTGCAAGCAAGCAGTTAAGTAAGACTTAACGCATCCAACGTCGCATCCGTCGCTTAAGACCCCGTCCCGGACAGATCAGCGTACGGCGAGGACCGGTTGTCACACCGTCGAGGCAGGATGGAGGGCGTGGCGGACGAGGTGACCCGGGGCGCGGCGGTCCTGGCGGAGTTCGGCGCGGCGACCCGGGAGTGGTTCGCCGCGGCCTTCGCGGCGCCCACCCCCGCCCAGGAGGGCGCCTGGCGGTCGGTCGCCGCCGACCGCAACGCGCTGGTCGTCGCCCCGACCGGTTCCGGCAAGACCCTCGCGGCGTTCCTCTGGTCGCTCGACCGGCTGGCCAAGGAGCCACCGCCGGCCGACACGCGGCAACGCTGCCGGGTGCTCTACGTCAGCCCCCTCAAGGCACTCGCCGTCGACGTCGAGCGCAACCTGCGCGCCCCGCTCATCGGCATCCGCCAGGCCGCCACCCGGCTCGGCCTCGCCCCGCCCGACATCACCGTGGGCATGCGCACCGGCGACACCCCCGCCGACGAGCGGCGCGCCTTCGCCCGGACCCCACCGGACATCCTCATCACCACGCCCGAGTCGCTGTTCCTGCTGCTCACCTCCGCCGCCCGCGACTCGCTGCGCGGGGTCCGCACGGTGATCGTCGACGAGGTGCACGCGGTCGCCGGGACGAAGCGCGGCGCCCACCTGGCGCTCTCCCTGGAGCGCCTCGACGCGCTGCTGGAGACCCCGGCGCAGCGGATCGGGCTCTCCGCCACCGTCCGGCCGATCGACGTCTGCGCCCGCTTCCTCGGCGGGGCCCGCCCCGTCGACGTGGTGCAGCCGCCCACCAGCAAGACCATCGAGGTCAGTGTCCAGGTCCCGGTGGAGGACATGACCCGCCTCGACGAGCAGGAGCCGCCGGAGGACGCGCTGGGTGGCATCGGTCCCCGCCGGGCGTCGATCTGGCCGGCCGTCGAGGAACGGGTCTTCTCGCTGATCCGGTCGCACCGGTCGACCATCGTCTTCACCAACTCGCGGCGCAGCGCCGAGCGGCTCTGCGCCCGGCTCAACGAGCTGGCCGCCGAGGAGCTGGAGGCGGCCGCCGCGCCGGACGGCGGTCGCCTGGCCCGGGGCGGGGAGCCGGTGAGCGTATCCGAGCTGTTGGCCGGGGGCGCCGGCCCGGCGGCGGGCGACGGCGGCCCTGGGGACGGCGACGGTCCGGGAGCCGGACACGGTCTTGGGGGCAGACAGGGTCTTGGGGCCGGAGACGGTCGGGGGGACGGCGACGGTCTTGGGGCCGGACACGGTCCGGGGGGCGGAAACGGTCCGGGGGGCGGACACGGTCCGGGGGACGGCGCCGGGCCGGCGCGGCGGCGGGGCGCGGACGCGTTCGGCGGGCCGGTCGGGCCGCTGCGCGCGCCCCGGCAGCCGGCCGAGGTGATGGCGCAGTCCGGGGCGGCGGCCGGCGCGCCGCCGGTGATCGCCCGCGCCCACCACGGCAGCGTCTCGCGCGAGGAGCGCAAGCACATCGAGGAGGCGCTCAAGTCCGGGCAGCTCCCGGCCGTGGTGGCCACCTCCAGCCTGGAGCTGGGCATCGACATGGGCGCGGTCGACCTGGTGGTGCAGATCGAGGCCCCGCCGAGCGTCGCCGCCGGCCTGCAGCGCGTCGGCCGGGCCGGGCACCAGGTCGGCGCGGTCTCCCGGGGCGTGGTCTTCCCGAAGCACCGCGGCGACCTGCTCTCCTGCACGGTCGTCGCGGAGCGGATGGGCGCAGGCGCGATCGAGGAACTGCACTACCCGCGCAACCCGCTCGACGTGCTGGCCCAGCAGATCGTGGCCATGGTGGCCCTGGAGCCGTGGCGGCTGGGCGACCTGGCCGTGCTGGTCCGCCGGGCCGCGCCCTTCGCCGAGCTGCCCGACTCGGCGCTGCACGCGGTACTCGACATGCTCTCCGGGCGCTACCCGTCGACCGCCTTCGCCGAGCTGCGGCCCCGGCTGGTCTGGGACCGGGCCGCCGACGTGCTCACCGGGCGGCCCGGCGCGCAGCGGCTCGCCGTCACCAGCGGCGGCACCATCCCCGACCGGGGCCTGTTCGGGGTCTTCCTGGCCGGCGCCGAGCGGGCCGCCCGCGTGGGCGAGCTGGACGAGGAGATGGTCTACGAGTCCCGGGTCGGCGACGTCTTCCTGCTCGGCTCGTCGTCCTGGCGGATCGAGGAGATCACCCCCGACCGGGTGCTGGTCTCCCCTGCGCCCGGGCAGGCCGCCCGGATGCCGTTCTGGAAGGGCGACCAGCTCGGCCGGCCCGTCGAGCTGGGCCGGGCCATCGGCGCGCGGGTCCGCGCGCTGCTGCGGCAGTCCGACACCGACGCCGTGGCCGGGCTGCGCGCCGGCGGGCTGGACGACTGGGCCGCCGGCAACCTGATGACCTACCTGCGCGAGCAGAAGGAGGCCACCCGGTCGCTGCCCGACGACCGCACGGTGGTCGTCGAGCGGTTCCGCGACGAGCTGGGCGACTGGCGGCTCGCCGTGCACTCGGTGCTCGGCGCCCGGGTCAACGGCCCGTGGGCCCTCGCGATCGGCCGCCGGCTGGCCGAGCGCTACGGGGTGGACGCCCAGGTGATGCCCTCCGACGACGGCATCGTGGTCCGGCTGCCCGACACCGCCGAGGAGCCGCCCGGCGCCGACGTGGTGGTCTTCGACCCCGAGGAGATCGCCCAGCTGGTCGAGGAGTCCGTCGGCACGTCGGCGCTGTTCGCCTCCCGGTTCCGCGAGTGCGCGGCCCGGTCCCTGCTGCTGCCCCGCCGCGACCCGCGCCGCCGCCAGCCGCTGTGGCAGCAGCGCCAGCGCGCCGCCCAGCTCCTCGACGTGGCCCGCGAGTACGCCGACTTCCCGGTCACCCTGGAGGCCGCCCGGGAATGCCTCCAGGACGTCTTCGACCAGCCCGCACTGGCCGAGCTGATGCGCGACCTGGGCGCCCGTAAGGTCCGCCTGGTCGAGGTGGAGTCCGAGCGGCCGTCGCCGTTCGCCCGCTCGCTGCTCTTCGGCTACGTGGGCGCGTTCCTCTACGAGGGCGACGCGCCGCTGGCCGAGCGCCGGGCCGCCGCCCTGGCCCTCGACTCGGGGCTGCTCGGCGAGCTGCTCGGCCGGGTCGACCTGCGGGAGCTGCTCGACCCCGCGGTGCTGGCCGAGACCGAGCGGCAACTGCGCTGGCGCACCGAGCAGCGCCGCGCCCGCGACGCCGAGGACGTGGTCGAGCTGCTCCGGGTGGTCGGCGACCTGAGCGAGGCCGAGCTGGCCGAGCGGGGCGTACCGGCCGGGTGGCTGAGCGAGCTGGAGGCCGCCCGGCGGGTGCTGCGCGTGCGGATCGCCGGCGAGGACCGCTGGGTGATCGTCGAGGACGCCGCCCGGCTGCGCGACGCCCTCGGCGTGGCGCTGCCCGTCGGGGTGGCCGAGGCCTACCTGGCGCCGGTTGCCGACCCGCTCGGTGACCTGGTCGCCCGCTACGCCCGCACCCACGGCCCGTTCGCGGCGGCCACCTGTGCCGCCCGCTTCGGGCTCGGGGTGTTCGTCGTCGAGCAGGCGCTGCGCCGGCTCGCCGCCACCGGGCGGGTGGTCTCCGGCGAGTTCGCCCCGGACAGCGTCGGCACCCAGTGGTGCGACGCCGAGGTGCTGCGGCTGCTGCGCCGCCGGTCCCTCGCCGCGCTGCGCCGGGAGATCGAGCCGGTGCCGCCCCGGGCACTCGCCGCGTTCCTGCCCCGCTGGCAGCAGGTCGGCTCCTCGGCCCGCGGCGTCGAGGCGGTCGCCGCCACCGTCGAACAGTTGCAGGGCGTGGCCGTGCCGGCGTCCGCGCTGGAACGTCTCGTGCTGCCCGCCCGCATCGCCGACTACTCCCCCGCCCAGCTCGACGAGCTCTGCGCCAGCGGCGAGGTGGTCTGGGCCGGGTCCGGGGCGATCTCCGGCGGCGACGGCTGGGTCACCCTCGCGTACGCGGACGTCGCGCCGCTGCTGCTCCCCCCGCCGGACGAGGCGCTGGCCGTCACCCCGCTGCACGAGGCCGTGCTCGACGCGCTCGCCGACGGGCAGGCCCTGTTCTTCCGCTCCCTGTCCGACCGGGTCGGCTCCACCGACGACACCGCCCTGACGGCCGCGGTGTGGGACCTGGTCTGGGCCGGTCACCTCACCAACGACACCCTGGCCCCGCTCCGGGCGGCGCTCGGCGGCGGCGGGGCGCACCGGAGCCGGCCGACCGCCCCGCGCACCCGCTACCGCCGCCCCGGCCGGGTGGCGCTGCCCAGCCGCGGCGGCCCGCCCACCGTGGCCGGCCGCTGGTCCCGGCTGCCCGAACGCGACCTCGACCCCACCAAGCGGGCCGCCGCCCTCGCCGACCTGCTGCTCGAACGGCACGGCGTGGTCACCCGGGGGGCGGTCATGGCCGAGCAGGTGACCGGCGGCTTCACGGCGGTCTACCCGGTGCTCTCCGCACTGGAGGAACGCGGGGCAGCCCGGCGCGGCTACTTCGTCGAAGGGCTGGGCGCCGCCCAGTTCGCCGTGCCCGGGGCGGTCGACCGGATCCGCGCCCTGGCCGACCCCGCCGACGACAACCGGACCCGCGGCGGCGGACCCACCGTGGTGCTCGCCGCCACCGACCCGGCCAACCCCTACGGCGCGGCCCTGCCCTGGCCCGACCGGGTCGTCGACTCCGGCGACGGGGCGGCACCGGCCACCGGTCACCGGGCCGGGCGCAAAGCCGGGGCGCTGGTCGTGCTGGTCGGCGGCGACCTGGTGCTCTACGTCGAGCGGGGCGGGCGGACCATCCTCTCCTTCACCGACGACACCGACACGCTGGCCGCGGCCGGCAAGGCGCTCGCCGACGCGGTGCACTCCGGCGCGCTCGGCGCGATCTCGGTGGAACGCGCCGACGGCGAAGCCGTGCACTCCTCGCCGCTACGCGACGCGCTCACGGCGGCCGGCTTCCGCGCCACCCCCCGCGGCCTCCGCCTCCGCGGCTGACCAGCCCCCCCAACCGCCACACCGCCGTCGGCGCCTTGCGTCGGGCGTCGGGCATCGGCGTCGGGCGTCGGCGTCGCGTCCGCCGTCGACTCCGGTCGCCGGTGCGCCGTCAGCATCCGCGTCGGGCGCCGGCCTCCGCGTCCGCCGTCGACTCCGGTCGCCGGTGCGCCGTCAGCGTCCGCGTCGGGCGCCGGCCTCCGCGTCCGCCGTCGACTCCGGTCGCCGGTGCAGCGTCAGCGTCAGCGTCAGCGTCAGCGTCAGCGTCAGCGTCAGCGTCAGCGTCAGCGTCAGCGTCAGCGTCAGCGTCAGCGTCAGCGTCAGCGG